>DATGER010000092.1:0-72739 GCA_035309865.1 Chloroflexota bacterium | reverse complement strand
TCCAGCGACCCGCGATCCAGCCCCGTGCGCACATGCTGGACGGCGGCGTCGAGCGGGCCTGCACGGGTCGTCGCCGCGTCTTCTTCGACAACGCGTTCGTCGATACACCAATTTTCAGCCGCCAGCTTCTGCAGCCTGGCGATTGCGTTCGCGGCCCGGCCATCGTGGAGGAGTTCGGGTCAACCACCGTGGTAGACCCGAGCCTGGAGGCCAGGGTTGACGACTTCGCGAACCTCATCCTGACCAAACTCGAGACCGGGGGCCGGCCTGACCCGTGACCACCGAGCCGCGGCCCGCGGCCGCAGGCCCTTCGCGCGTGGATCCGATCGTCCTGGAGATCGTCCAGGGGACGCTTGCCTCAGCCGAAGCCGAAGTCGAGGCGGCCATCGAGCGCACCGCGCGCTCGCCCATGATCCGCGAGGCGCGCGATTTTCGGGGCGGCATTCACGATCGCCACTGCCGCAAGTTGACCGGGCGCTCCTACTCGGCGCTGGTGCAGCCGATCGTGCGCGATTTTCCGATCGAGACGATGCTGCCCGGCGACGTGTTCTTCCACAACGATGTGTATCAGTCCGAGGGCGGCATCGGCCACCTGCCGGATCTGTGCGTCACGGTGCCCGTCCACCACGACGATGGACACGTCGTCGCCTTCGTGCAGGCCTTCGGCCACCACGACGACATCGGCGGCTGTGTGCCTGGTTCGATGCCGAGCCATGGCACGTCCTACTACCAGGAAGGCCTGATCGTGCCGCCGGTGCGCCTCTACGACCGCGGGCAGCCGAATACTGACCTGCTGCGCGTGATGGTGCGCAATTCACGCCTGCCCGAGAGCCTGCGCGGCGACCTCGACGCCGAAGTAGCCGCCTGTCGGATGGGCGCGCAGCGCGTGACAGAGCTGTTTCGGCGGTACGGCCGCCAGACCGTCGAGGCCTGCTTCGAGGCGATTCTGGCGCGGACCACGGCCACATTTCAAACGGAGCTGCTGAGCAAGATCCCGCCCGGAACCTACGTGTGGGAAGACTACGCCGAACACGACGGCGTCGATCCGCCGCGACTACACACCCAGCGCATGACCCTGACCACCTCCGGCGGACGGCTCCTCATCGACTTTTCGGGCACGAGCCCGCAGGCCAAAGGACCGATCAACCACGCCGGCAACTACGCTGACGGCGTCTTCCTCAAGAAGTGGATCGCGCCGATCCTGCGGAACCTGGCCGATACGCCCGAGCGCATGGCCGAGCTCGACGTCAACGAGGGGGTCGTGCCGCTGATCGAGCTGCGTTTCCCGCCGCCCGGCACCTTGCTCACGCCGATCTTCCCGGCGCCGGTCAACGCGCGCACTTTTGTGATCTTGCGTCTGCTCGGGATCCTGGCCGGCGTGCTCGCCAAGGCGACGGGTGGCAACATGCCCGCCGATCAGGAAACCATCCGGTACACGGGCTTCCATGGCCTCGACGCCGACGGGCAACCGTACCTCATGCGTGAGGTGCTCGGCGGGGGCTCGGGCGGCCGGCCATGGGCCGATGGCTCGGACACCATCCACGTCGTTCCCGATTCCAAGAACTTGCCGGTTGAGTTCACCGAGACCCGGTTTCCGCTGCGCGTTGAGTCGCTGGCGCTGGCGACCGACTCCGGTGGTCCCGGCAAACGGCGTGGCGGACTCGGCTACCGCAAGGACATCCGCGTGCTCCAGGACTGCGCGTTCCTGTCGGTGGCGGATCGGTCGATCCTGGGCTGCTGGGGCTTGAAGGGCGGCCGGGCCGGTAAGCCGTTCCGCGTCACGGTCGATCCGGGCGGCCCCAATGAGCGGCACCTGGAGGGGTTGGTGGACGATGAGCCGATTCCCGCGGGCACCCTGGTGCGCATCGACACGACGGGCGGCGGTGGCTGGGGCGATCCGCTCGAACGCGAGCCCGAACTGGTCGCCTTCGACGTCACTCAGGGCAAGGTCAGCGTCGAGTCTGCGCGCGACGACTACGGCGTGGTGGTGATGCAGAACGACGCCGGCGCTTTTGACGTCGACACCGCGTCAACAGAGACGCAGCGCGAAGAGCTGCGACGGCGGCGCGGGTTCGTGCCGTTCTTCGATCGAGGTCCAGGCTATCGCCAGTTGAGCGGTCGCGACTACGCCGAGGTTGACCTGATCTAGCCGCCCGAAATCGGGGGTTTGTACATCACGTCCAGCGGGGCCTGGGCCACAGGCAGCGTCAGAATATAGATCTCGGCAATGCCGCCGATGACCGCCGATGCGAGGACGACCAGGAGCATGCTGAACAGGAAGCGGCGGGTGAAAAACGGCAAGCGCAGGGCGATCTGCGCGAAGGCGACGCTCGCCGCCACGCTGGTCACCGACAGGACCAGAAAGCCGATGATCTGCGGTGCCAGCGCCAGCCCAAACAGGACGCCTGGCACGCTGACCGCCAGCAGGAAAACCCACCAGACGAGGTCGCCGCCGAATAAACGCTCCTCCTCGCGAACGCTCTTCACTTCAATCGGCTGGGCATCTACGGCCATTCAGGTGTCACCTCATCCCTGGTGCAGCGATCAATGTCGAATGACAACGATACGGTCCTGATCTGATTCGGCGCCCCAGACCTTGCCCGGGCGGCAGTGTTCTGGGCCGTAAACCAGATGCCACCGTCGGCGGCGGGGGCAACGTCGTGCGAATGCGAGCCCGCCGGCACCGCGTATTTCCTGGACCACCGGTTGGGCGCTGGCGTGTCCGACCGCCAGCCAGCATGTCACAACCGGCAACCGCCCAGCGAGCTTGCGCACGCGGTGTATTGTCGCATGCTGCCAACGGCGACAATCATGGTGCGCATGGACCTGTTGATGGTGGCCCGCGAAGCCCCGGATCTCGCGCCGACCATGCGCGAGATCAGCGATCCGGCCGACGCGCGGCAGTTGCTTCCGAAACTACCCCACGGCCCACAGGTTGCCCCGCTGCTCACACGCCTCGCCCTCGGCGTGCTGGTGCTCAACAAAGCGCTCGACAGCAACGCCGCGCGAGCTGCCATTGGCGTGGCAATGCAGCGCTCGCAGCCACGAGCAGTCGTAGTGCTTGGACACGATCTGGGCCGCGAGTTGCTCGGCGAAGTGCCCCTGGCCGGAGGCATCCGCAAGCTGCACAGTAAGTACATCGCCAACCTGGGGCAGGCCAAGGCGGCCGATTCCGAGCGCATTCTGATAGAGCTTTGCCAGAAGGCAGGGATCGCGTGGGCCCCGCCCTCCGCGCGGGCGGCGCCGGCGCGCGCGGTCGTGCGGGCCGAAGAAGTCGAGGCGCAGGCCGCCAGCCTGATCGAAAAACAGCTCTGGCAGGCCGCGGCCGACGTCCTGCACAGCGGCGAGCCGCTGGGACCGCGCGGGACGAATATGCTCGGCCGCGCGTTACTGCAGCTGGGCGACAAAGACGGCGCGCGCCATGCATTCGAACGCACGCTGGCGATCGAGCCGGATAACCGCATCGCGCTGAAGCAAATGGACGGTCTCACCGCCTGAGGCGATCGCAGCTGCCCGCCTCGCTTCGCTTGCTCCTGTGCGAGTTCGACGAAACTCAAAGACAATCCGTCGTCGAGCGGAACAGACGCTTGCCGTGCGGGTTCTGGACCGGGAGCCACCTGCGTAACGGTATCGGTTTCCAATCGTACGCAGCGAGGCAGAGCACATTCCTGACGAGTAGTCCTGAACACGCAACGGAGCGACCGACGCGATGCGGGCGCGCGGAGTCGGGCAAGTGGCTGAGGGCTCGTAGGCTGCGGCCGCCAGGTGGTCCAGATAGACGGGCCGGGTGTAGTCGAGTCGTTGTCCGCGGTGTATCCTCTCGAATCCCGTCCGTAACTCCGTGCGTTTGAGATGAAGCCTGCGCCCTTCGAGTACGTCGCGCCACGGTCGCTGGACGAAGCGCTGGGGGCGCTCGCCGACGGCGGCGCAGATGCCAAGCTGCTGGCGGGCGGCCAGAGCTTGATCCCGCTTCTGAACTTCCGGCTGGCACGCCCGAGCCTGCTCGTCGACTTGAACCGCGTCGCGGAGCTGGCGTACGTCAGCTCGCGCGACCGGGGCGTGGCCATCGGCGCGATGACCCGCCAGGCGACCATCGAGCGCGACGCCCAGATGCGGCAGGCGCAGCCGCTCCTGTTCGAGGCGATCGGTTGGGTCGGCCATCCTGCGATCCGGTCGCGCGGGACGATCGGTGGCAGTCTGGCCCACGCCGACCCCGCCGCTGAATTGCCCGCGGTGGCGGTCTGTCTGGACGCGCAGCTCAGCATCGCCAGCCCCCGCGGGCGGCGAACGGTCGCGGCCGAGGATTTCTTTGTGGGGTATCTGACGACCGTTCTGGAGCCTGATGAAATCCTCGTCGAGACATGGCTACCGCCGCTCCTGCCCAGCACCGGCCAGGCCTGGCTCGAGTTTGCCCGCCGTCACGGCGACTTTGCCCTGGCCGGGGTCGCGGTCTCGTTGTCGCTCGAACGCGACGCCGTGTGCGACGCCCGAATCGTGCTTACTGGCGTCGGTGGGAAGCCGGCGCGAGCACGCGAGGCCGAAACGCTGCTCATGGGCGGGCGGGTGTCAGAGCGCGCCGCGGCCGCGGCTGAGGCTATCCGTTCGGCCATCGATCCTGACGCGGACATCCACGCCACCAAGGAGTACCGCGCTCATCTGGCGGGTGTGCTGACCGAGCGCGCGATTCATCTGGCCCACGACCGAGCACTGGCGCTGGCGCCCAGCGCGCTCGACGTCCGACGCACCCTGGAATCCCTGGGTCGGCATGCCTGAGCCGCGCGCGGTGCGCGTCGTGGTCAACGGACGGACCTTTGAGCGCAGTGTCGAACCGCGCCTGCTGCTGAGCGACTTCCTGCGGCATCACTTGCACCTCACCGGCACGCATGTGGGCTGCGAGCACGGCGTCTGCGGCGCGTGCACGGTGCTGGTCGATGGCCAGCCCACCCGCGCGTGCTTGATGCTGGCCGTCCAGGCCGACGGCGCCGCGATCACAACCGTCGAAGGCCTGACCGAAACCGGGGCCGATGCGCTGAGCTCCGTCCAGGAGGCGTTCTGGGAAGCCCACGGGTTGCAGTGCGGCTTCTGCACGTCGGGCATGCTCATCACCACCGTCGCGTTCTTACGCGACAACCCGCGGCCATCAGTCGACGAGATCCGCGTCGCGCTGAGCGGTAACCTGTGCCGCTGCACGGGCTATCAGAACATCGTCAAGGCCGTGCGGCTGGCATCCGACAGGGCAGCTGTCGCGACCCGACCAGACTCGGCATGAGCGGGGTTGCAGGGCCAGTTCGTAGAACTGAGGACCCGCGGCTGCTGCGCGGGCTGGGGTCATATGTCGATGACATCGACCCGCCCGGCGTGCTCCACGCGGCGATCCTGCGCAGCCCGTATGGCCACGCTCGGATCGCCGGCATCGACGTCTCGGCGGCGCGGGCGTATCCGGGCGTCTGCGCCGTCTACACCGCCGCGGACCTGGGCGACTTCAACCAGCCGGCTCCGCTGGTGATCCCGCACCCGAGCTTGACCCACGGTCGCACCCAGCGGCCGCTGGCCACCGACAAGGTGTGCTTCATCGGCGAAGCCGTGGCGATGGTCGTGGCCACCGATCGGTACATTGCCGAGGATGCCGTTGGGCTCATCGAGGTGGACTGGCAGCCGCTGCCAGCCATGATCGACTTTCGGGTTGCCGACCAAGCTGGCCAGCCGCTGGTCCACGCCGACGTCCCGAACAACGTCGCGGCGCACTTGATCCAGGTGGTCGGCGATCCGGAAAGCGCTTTCCGCAACGCCGCGCACGTCTTTGAGGAGCAACTGTACGTCGAACGCTCGTGCGGCAGCCCGATCGAGGCGCGCGGCGTGGTGGCGGTCTATGACCCGCGGCTGGAGTCGCTGCTCGTCTGGGATGCGACCCAGGCGCCGCTGACGATCAAGAACGGCCTGGCCAACATGCTGGGCCTGCCCGAGTTCAAGGTCGAGGTGATCGCACCCGACGTGGGCGGTGGCTTCGGGACCAAGATCATGTTGTTCTTCGCCGAAGAAGTCCTGGTGCCGTGGGCGGCGATCCAGCTGCGGCAGCCGGTCAAGTGGACCGAGGACCGCCGCGAGCACTTCATCTCGGCCAACCAGGAGCGCGGCCAGCAGCACACGGCGCGCGTCGCGGTCGACGCCGAGGGCCGCATTCTCGGCATGGAAAGCGTTTTCCTACACGATACGGGTGCGTACACGCCGTACGGCATCGTCGTGCCGATCATCACCGTCACCCAGATGCCCGGGCCATACAAGGTCCCCAACTACCGCTCCGAGTTCACCGTCGTCTACACCAACACGCCGTGCGTCAGCCCGTACCGTGGGGCAGGTCGACCGCAAGCGTGTTTCGTCATGGAGCGGCTGATCGACCGGATTGCGCGCGAGCTTGGCCTCGACGCCAACGAAGTCCGTCGGCGCAATTTTGTCCAGCCCACCGACTACCCGTGGGACGTCGGCCTGACCTTTCAGGATGGCGCGCCGACAAAGTACGACAGCGGTAATTACCCGGCCGGCCTGCAACTCGCCGAGGAGATGATCGACGTGCCGGCGTTCCGCGCCGAACAGTCCGCGGCGCGTCAACACGGCCGCTACCTGGGCATCGGCTTCGCGGCCTACGTGGAAGGCACCGGGATCGGGCCGTATGAGGGGGGCCACGTCCGCATCGAGCCAAGCGGGCGGGTGCTCGCGGTGACGGCCGTCACCAGCCAGGGGCAGGGGCACTACACCAGCTTTGCCCAGATCGTGGCCAACGAGCTGGGGTGCGACGTGGCCGACGTGAGCGTCATCACCGGGGACACGAGTCGCTTCAACTGGGGGGCGGGGACGTATGCGAGTCGAGCGCTGGTCACGGCCGGCAACGCGCTCGGGGTGGCCGCCCGGGCCGTGCGCGAGAAGGTGCTCACGCTTGGCGCCGAACTGCTCGAGGCCAGCCGCGATGACCTCGAGCTGCGCGATGGAACGGTACGCGTCAAGGGCGCGCCGGGGCGCGCGTTGACGCTGGGCGCGCTGGCGACCGCGGCGAATCCGATTCGCTACGCGTACGGCAAAGCGGCGAGTCAGGCGGCGCTGCAGCTGGTCAAGCCGCGAGCCGGGGCGGTGCTACGGGCTGGCGAGGAGCCCGGGCTCGAGGCGCGCGGGTTCTTCGCCCCCGACCGGGCGACGTGGGCCAGCGGGCAGCACGCCGCGATCGTCGAGGTCGACCCTGGAACGGGCAACCTGACGTTCGTCCGCTACGTCGTGGTCCACGATTGTGGCGTGCTGATCAACCCGACCATCGTCGAAGGGCAGATCCACGGTGGCGTGGCGCAGGGGATCGGCGGCGCCTTCTACGAGCGGCTGTACTTCGACGACAGCGGCCAGCTTGTCAACGCCAGCTTCATGGATTTCCTGATGCCCACGGCGGTCGAAGTGCCCGAGATCGAGGTAGCGCACATCGAGACGCCGAGCCCGCTGAACCCGCTCGGCGTCAAAGGCGTCGGCGAAGCCGGCACGATTCCGGTCGCCGCCCTCGTCGCCGAAGCCATCGAGGACGCGCTCGCGCCGTTCGGCGTGCGGATCAACGAGATGCCGCTCTCGCCAGCGCGCATTCGCGAGCTTATTGATGAAGCGGTCTACGTCGATGCACGCCCGTAAACTGCTCCGGCGGCGCTAGTGCCTGATGCTTTGGGTGAGAATCCCTGGCGGACCAACGCTTGCTCGAGCGCGACTAGCAGGAGCATGACGTTGGCTTGCTGAGCCGAGTGGCCCATGACGCCGATGCGCCACATGCGGTCGCCGTAGTCGCCCAGGCCGCCGCTGATCTCCAGGTTGAACTCTTCGAGCAGCATCTCGCGGACGACCGAGGACGAGACGCCGGGCGGGGCCAGGACCGTCGCCACCGAAGTCAGGCGATGCGGCGGCTCGGCGAACAGTCGTAACCCGAGCGCTTCGAGGCCCGCCAGCAGCGCCGCCGAATGCAGCTGATGAGTCTTAATTCGCTGGTCGACGCCCTCTTCGACGATGATGCGCAACGCTTCCCGTAACGCATACACATTCAGGATCGGCGCAGTGTGGTGGTAGATATGTTCGGTGTCCCAGAATCGGGCGTGGAGGCCAAGGTCCATATACCAGCTCTGCACGGGTACCCGACGCCCCTCGATCGCCGCGATGGCGCGGTCCGAAAGCGTGATGGGCGCCAGACCGGGTGGCGCCGAGAGGCACTTCTGGGAGCCGCTGTAGCAGATATCGATGCCGAGGTCGTCCACCGGCAGCGACACCCCGCCCAGGGAGGCCACCGCGTCGACGACCAGCAGCGCGCCGACCTCACGGCACACCGCGGCCAGACCGTCGAACGGCTGCTCGACACCCGTCGAGGTCTCGCCGTGCACCATCGCCAGCACGCGCGGTCGGTGCGTGCGGACCGCCTCGACGAGCAGATCGTTGGCGACCGGCGTTCCCCAGGCGCCGTCGACGACCACACTCTTGACACCCTGCAGCCGTTCGCAAATATCCACCATGCGGTGCGCGAAGAACCCAGCGCAGCCGATGACGACGGTGTCGCCAGGCTCGAGCAAATTGATCAGCGCGGCCTCCATCCCCATTCCACCGGTCGCCGGCAGTGCCAGCGTCGCGCGATTGGTGGTTTTGAAGACCTGCCGCAGCAACTCCGCGGTTTCCTCCATGACGGCCAGGAAATACGGGTCCTTGTGGCCGGTCAGCGGCGCGATGAGCGCCTGGCGCACGCGTGGGTGCAGGTTGCTGGGGCCCGGCGCCATAAGAATGCGCTGGGGTGGAAATTTGCGAGAATCCACCCTGGCCCTGGCGGCAGCCTCTAGAGTCGTGGCCACGAATGCTCCAATCTCCAGTCCGTTGCTAGTGACTGTAAGCCATCACTAGACTGGAGAGTGCGTATGGCGATCCAGCAGGACACACTTGCACAAACAGGTCGGCGCCCGTGGATGCCCGCGGCGATGGCGGCGATCTCGGGAGCGGTGGTGGTCGGTCTGCTGGGCCTGCTGTGGTTCGGCCTGCAGCAGAAGGAGATCGCGGGCAGCAAAGTCGTCGACGTGCCGTTCACGATCGCGCCGGAGTTTTCGTTGGGCCTGTTCGACGGCTCGACGTTCACGTTGTCCAACGCCTTGAGGACGGGCAAACCCGTGGTCGTAAACTTCTGGGCTTCGTGGTGTGGCCCGTGCGCCGACGAGGCGCCGCTGCTCCAGGACGCCGCCCGCCGCAACGCCGACAGCTTCACGTTCGTCGGTATCGACGTCCAGGATCTCGATGCCGATGCCGCCACGTTTTTGAAAAAGTACGGGGTGACCTATCCGAACGGATCCGGGAATGCCGGCCCAATCTCGATCCAATACGGCATGCGGGGAGTCCCCGAGACATACTTCATTGCGCCCGACGGGAGGCTGGTCCGCAAGTGGAATACCCTGACCACCGCCGACCTCGAGCAGTTCCTGGCTGAGCTGCAGCGTGCCAGCAGCGCCCTGGCTCGCTGAGGCCCTGCTGGTCATTCTGCGATGGCTGCACGCCGTAGCGGCGATCATCTTTCTCGGCTGGAGCCTCGTCCTTTGGCTCGACGGGCCGCCGCGCGCAGACGCGCTCGCGGGGCGCCAGCGGTTCAAGGAAGTCATCGAGTTGACGCTCCTGGTCTTCCTGGCGACGGGTGCCGTGCTGAGCTTCGACCGCCTTTCGCGCGGCGCGGGAGGCGTATATGCTGGGTTACTCGCACTCAAAGTAGTCTGCGGAGTTGTGGCCTACCAGTATGCATTCCGGTGGCGGCGGGTGGGTCTACCGGTTGGCTCGCTGGACGGGCGCATCGTCCTGATCTCTGGCGCGGTGACCGTATTGTTGGCCGCTGTGCTCAAGGGGGTATACGACAGTGGCGTCCATAGTCCAATCTGAGCCCGCCCCATCCAGGTCGCCGCTTGGGGGCCGCAATCTCAAGTTCATCATCGCTGGTGGCGTCATCGTCCTGGCGGTCGCCTATCTCGTGTTGATGGGCGTGCAAGGTGCGACCGTCTACTTTCTGACCGTCGGCGAGCTGCAGGCGAAGGGTCCAGCGGCCCAGAATCAACTATTCCGCGTCTCGGGCAACCTGGTGCCAGGCACGCTGGAGAAGGACGCCAACGGCCTGGGGATTCATTTCCTGATTGCCGACCCACTCGCGGCCGCGACCTCGACTCCGCTGTCGGTCGAGTACCACGGCGGCCAGGTGCCCGACATCATCGGCGACAACATCGAGATCGTTGCCGAAGGCAAGCTGGACGCGCAGGGCACGTTTACCGCCAACAACGTCCTGGCGAAGTGTCCGTCGCGACTCGAGAACGCACCGCCCGAAGAGCACGATTATTCATAGCTGTCAGCAGTCAGCATTCAGCTGATCTGGGAGGCTACGTTTCGAAAGGTGAGCACAGTGTTCGGGCAAGACAAGCTGACGGCTGACGGCTGATGGCGACGTTGGGCCAGATCTGCATCGTCGGCGCGTTCGGGCTCGCGCTGTACGCGATCGTCTGTTCGATCGCGGGCGTGCGCGTCCGAAATCGGGAGTTGACCCTCAGCGGGCAGCATGCCGCCTGGGCGGTCACGGGGTTGATCACCGCCGCGTCGGTGACGCTGCTGGTCGCGCTCGCGGTCCACGATTTCTCGCTGCGCTATGTCTGGGAGCATTCGAGTCGCGCGATGTCGATGGACCTGGTCCTGGCGGCTTTCTACAGCGGCCAGCAGGGGTCGCTGCTCTACTGGGCGTGGACGTTGTCGATCTTCTCGGCCATCGTGCTGTGGCAACAGCGTCGGCCAGGCCCGCACCGGGTGTTGATGCCATACGTAGTCGCGGTGCTGATGGTCGTCGAGGCGTTTATGACGCTGTTGCTCGGCTTCATCGCCTCGCCGTTCGAAGCGCTTCCGCGCCCACCCGCCGACGGCGTCGGGCTCAACCCGCTGCTGTACGACCCGGGCATGCGCATTCATCCGCCCATGTTGCTCGCGGGTTTGATGAGCTGGAGCGTGCCGTTCGCCTTTGCCATCGCCGCGCTGGCGACCGGCCAGCTCGACAACCTCTGGATCGCGGTGTCGCGGCGCTACGCGATGGTCGCGTGGGTCATTCTTGGCCTGGGGAACGTCCTCGGCGCCTGGTGGGCGTACCACGTCCTGGGCTGGGGCGGTTACTGGGGCTGGGATCCCGTCGAGAACGTGGCGCTGATGCCCTGGCTGGTCGGGACGGCATTCATCCACAGCATCCAGATGCAGGAACGCCGCGGGATGCTCAAGGCGTGGAACCTGGCGCTCATCATGGTGGCGTTCTTTCTGAGCATTTTCGGGACCTTCGTCGTGCGCAGCGGGATTCTGGCGTCCGTGCATGCCTTCGCCCTGTCGGCGATCGGGCCCTACTTTCTGACGTTCCTGGCGCTGATCATCGGCGGCTCCCTCTGGTTGTTCTTCTGGCGGCTCCCTCACCTGCGGTCTGACAATCAGCTCGACTCGCTGTTGTCCCGCGAGGCGAGCTTCCTCATCAACAATCTGCTCTTCCTCGGCATCGTCTTCGCGATCTTCTGGGGAACCATCTACCCGCTGGTCGCCGAGGCGGTTGCCAACGCGAAAGTGAGCGTCGGCCCGCCCTACTTCAAGCAGGTGGCTGGCCCACTGCTCGGCGCACTGATCTTGCTGATGGGCATCGGGCCCCTGATGCCCTGGCGGCGCGCGTCGCGAGAGCACCTGCTGAATAACTTCCTTATCCCGGTGGCCGGGGCGGTGATCGGCCTGGCCCTGCTGCTCGCGGAGGGCATCCGCGATCCATTCGCTGGGATCGGCTTCGGGCTCTGCCTGTTCGTGCTGGGAACGATTTTGCAGGAGTTCGTTCGGGGGGCGCTTGCCCGACACCGCGCGACTGGCGAAAACTATCTGGTGGCCCTGGGCAGCTTGATCCGCCGCAACAATCGGCGCTACGGCGGCTACATCGTTCACCTCGCCATCCTGCTGATCGGCGCAGGTGCGGTTGGCTCACAGATCTACCAGCAGCAGACGCAGGCCACCCTGGCGCCTGGCGAGAGCGTCACCCTGGCGGGCTACACGGTCACGGCGCACGGGATCGAAACGACCCAATTGCCTGGAGTGAAGGTCACCGAGGGCGTTTTGAGCGTGAACGGCAGCGAAGAGATTCGGCCGGCGCGCCAATTCTTCGACAATTTCCCGCAGCAGCCGAGCACTCGGGTCGGTCTGAGGTCCACGCCGTTCGAGGACCTGTACATCGTGCTGGGCAACTGGCAGGGCGATGGGCCCACCGCCAGCGTGAGCGTGGCGATCTTTGTGAACCCACTCGTGAGTTGGATCTGGACCGGCGGCGTCCTGCTGCTGTTTGGAACAGTCGTCTCGCTGTGGCCAGCCACGGTAGTGTCGGGTCGGCGGGTCACAGCGCCCATCTCGCGCGGCGCCGTGGGCGCGACCTCATGATCCTGCGCGTTGCGGCCGCTCTGGGCTTGATCGCGGTGCTGCTGATGCCTTCGCTGGCGCGCGCGGACGCGCTCGACACCAGCGTGCGGCGCATTGCCCTGCAATTGCAGTGTCCGGTGTGTGAGGGCGAGACCGTTGCCGATTCGCCGTCCGGCCTCGCTGGGGATATGCGGTCGGTGATCCGGACCAAATTGATCGCTGGCGAACCCGATCAGCAAATCCTCGACGAATTCGTGGCCAGCTACGGTGACGGCATCCTGACCGAGCCGCCCAAACGAGGCATCTCCCTGGGGGTGTGGCTCGGCCCGGTGATCGGCGTCGCGCTCGGCGCACTGCTGGTCGGCGTGCTGCTCTCGACGTGGCGACGCATGCCGGGCCGTCCAGCACCCGCGACAGCAGACGGGACGCTCGATCCCGATGCAACGGAAGAGCTCGGACGGTTCCGCGAAGAGTTCGGGCGGTGAGCGTGACGTGAGCGGCGACGTCCTGCCGACCATCCTGGGGATCTTCCTGGTGGCCGCGGCCGCGGCGTTTGCGCTCGTGCCGTTCGCCCGGGGCGCGCGGGCTGACGGCCTGAGCGCCGAGCCGGGCGCGCCCGACCGGTTTGTCCTGTACCGCCAGGTTCTGGAGCTGGAATTCGATCATCAACTCGGCAAACTCTCGGCCGAGGACCTCGAGCACCAGTCGCGCGAGCTCCTGGCGGAGGCCGGGCAGGCGCTGCGCGAGGAACGCGGCACGCTCGGCGAGCTCGACGCCGAGATCGAGCGCGAGATCGCCGCGGCGCGCGCCGCCTTCGCCGCCGCGCGGCAGTGGCAGGGGACGGAAAGGACCGCGGGCACGCCGTCGTGAGAGCCTGGTTGCGCCGCGCGCATCTCCGCGCGGTCATGCCTGGTACGGCAACCCGCCCGGCCCGTCAACCCCGCTTCGGCGAAAGGTCCTCTCCGAGGGAGAAAAGGCTTCGCATCGAAGCGAGGGCGTCCCGCCGGACGCGTCAACCCCGCTTCGGCGATAGGTCCTTGCCCTGGGAGAAAATGCTCCGCACGGGAGCGAGCGCAGCGATCCTCGGCAGGCCCGGAGCCCTCTCTCTCAGAGAGAAATTGCTTCGCATGGGAGCGAGCGCAGCGAGCGGGCAGTGGTGGTTCAGCGTCGGGAGAGCAGTCTGCGCGGTGCTGCTGCTGGCGGTGCTCGGCGTGGTACCGGTCGCGGCTCAGTCGAACGACGGGACCGTCACCGGCACGGTGGTCAACAAGACCGCTGGGGGTGCTGCGACGGGCGGGACCGACGTCGTGCTGGTGTCCTTCGGCCGCAAGGAGCAGGCGCCCGTCGGTCAGCTCACCGTCCAGGCAGCCGCGGACGGCCGCTTCGCCTTCACTGGCGTGAACCGGGACCCGAACCTCGTCTACATCCTGTTGGCGCGGTTCCAGAACGTGAACTACCCGACCGATCAGCCATTCCAGCTGCAGGACCAACCGAATCAGCAGGCCGACATCACGGTGTACGATGCCACCACCGCCGACGACGCCATCAAGCTGGAGCGGCTGAACCTGCTGGTTGTCGGGGCCGACCAGGGCGTCGTGCAGTTCATGGAGATGGGCTCGGTCGTCAACAGCGGTGATCGCACCTTTGTCACCGCCAACCCCCAGGACCAGCAACTCGCGCGTGCTTTAAAATTCGCGCTGCCGCAGGGTGCGCTCGGCGTCCAGATGCAGACCGGCTTCGATGACCGCGACGTGATTCCCGGCGTCGGCGGCGTGCAGGTCACCACGCCCGTGCCGCCCGGCAGCCACCAGTTCGCGTTTTCCTTCCAGTTGCCCTATTCCGGCTCGAACGCGGACGTGTCGATGCAGATGCCCTATCCCACGGGGACGTATAGCGTCTATCTCCCCGATACCGGCATCAAGCTCGACGCCAGCGGCCTGACGCCTGGCGGGCCTGCCCAGTTAGGCGGCCAGTCGTATGCGCTGTACTCCGCCAACAACCTCTCGAAGGCAACGATGGTTGGCGGACAGCTCTCCGGCCTCGGCTCGACCGGCATCCCCGGCACGAACCAGGTGGCCTTGATCAGTCTGGGAGTGGTCTTGTTCGTGCTCGGCGGCGGGGTGCTGCTGTTCGGCGCGCGGTTACGCCCGGCCGCCGTTGCCGCCGACGGCCCACCGCGCGGGCCGGATTCCGAACAGGAGCGCCTCGAGCTGGTCGTGCGCCTGGCCGCGCTGGACGAGCGCTTCGCGGCCGGCGAGCTTGGCCAGGCCGAGTACGACGCAGAGCGGGAGCGCGGCAAACAGCGCCTGCGCGAGCTAACCCTCGCCCGCCGCCACACGCTCCCGACGGGAGTGTGACGGCGCTTCGCGCGGAAGGCCTGACCGCCCGCTATCCTGGACAGCCGACGTCCAATTCGGCGCTGATCGACGTCGATCTCGAGGTCGAAGCCGGCGAACGGCTGCTCCTGCTCGGACCGAACGGCGCCGGCAAGTCGACATTCATCCGCGTGTTTGCCGGGCTCATGCGCGCGTCCCACGGGCAGGCGCTGGTTCGCGGCCGACCCGCTCGATCGGCGCGCAATCTGGTCGGGGTGGTCAGTCACGCGACCTATCTGTACGACGAACTGACCGCGCTCGAGAACCTGCGTTTTTATGCGGAGCTGTACGGCGTGAAATCTCCATACGAGCGCGCCGTCGCACTCCTGGAAGAAGTTGGGCTGCCGCGGCTGGCCAATGAGCCGGTTGGGCGCCTGTCACGCGGCCAGCAACAGCGCGTCACGTTTGCGCGGGCGCTGCTCCACGATCCGCCGGTCTTGCTGCTGGACGAGCCCGATACGGGCCTCGATCTCGCCGCGTTCGCGCTCGTCGAGGAGCTCACCACCCGGCACCAGCGCACGGTGATCCTGACCACCCACAACCTGGCCACCGGGCTGCGATTGGGCACCCGGGTCGGCGTCCTGGCCAGAGGTCGGCTGGTCCACCAGCAGACCAGCGCCTCACCCGCAGACGCCCCAGCCCTCACCGAGCTGCTGGAACGCCTGGGTCGGATCTAGTCAGGGCATGACGCGCTTCCTGAGCCAGGTGCGCACGCTGATCTGGAAGGACCTGCTGGTCGAAGCCCGCGGACGTGAGACCGTGCTGGCCGGGGCAGTGTTCGCGCTGCTGGTCCTGGTGATCTTCAACTTCGCCTTCGATCTGCGGGTCGAAAACGCAGCCGCCGTCGCGCCGGGCATCCTGTGGGTGACCATCACGTTCGTCGGGGTGCTCAGCCTCGGGCGCGCGTTCGCTCGCGAACGCGACCGCCGCACCCTGGACGGGCTGCTGCTTGCGCCCATCGACCGGTCGGCGCTGTATCTGGCGAAGGTCTTCACCAGCATCGCCTCGATGCTGGTGGTCGAGGTCGTGGCCCTGCCGGTCTTCGTCGGCTTGTTCAATCTATCCGTCGACCTGCCGCTGCTGGTGCTGGCACTCGTGCTGGGCACGATCGGCCTGGCCGGCGTGGGGACGCTGTTTGCCGCCATCGCCGCGCACACGCGGGCTCGCGAAGTCCTGTTGCCGCTGCTCCTGTTCCCGATCCAGGTCCCCGTGATCCTGGCAACCGTGAAGTCGACCGGGGCCGCGATTCGCGTGCCCGGGCTCGATCCGCCCGAGATCGGCCAGTGGCTCGGGCTGCTGGTCGCGTTTGATGCCCTGTTCCTCGGTCTGAGCGTGCTGTTGTTCGACTACGCTATCGAGGAAGAGTAGTGCGCATCACGAAGGTCACCGGCCTGCCCGTCGTCGATACGCACGTGGCCCGCCAGGCTGGCGTTGTCTCCGACGTCCTGCTCGACATGCAGGCCGGCCGAGTCGCGGTGCTCAACGTCAATCACGCCGACGGTTGGCTCGTCCAGCGCATCCCCGCCGAATACGTGTATCGCCTCGGGCCGCACACCGTGATGGTGTCCGACACGGTGGCCGTCGATCTCGGTCCCCCATCGGCCGAGCAGCGCCTGTTCCCGATCCAGTCGCTCCTCGGCCTCGAGGTGCTGACCGACGGCGGCGACCGGGTCGGTCACATCGTCGATGCTGATCTGGACGAGCAGACCCTGGCGGTCAAGGCGTATCTGCTGCGCAACGCGCAGGGCGCGTGGCGGCGCCACGGCCGGGTTCACCCCGACGAAGTGGTCTCGTGCAGCCCCGAGCTGATGCTGGTCAGAGAGCGGAAGCGCTGACCGCGGCGACGATTGCGTTGGCCGTGTCACGGTCGAACGCGATGACCGCGAGCACGTCGCTGCCCTCAAGCCGCAGGTCGGTGGCGGCCACTGGCGTGGTGAGCGCCTGGCGGCTCGCCGACGACTCCTCGAGCGTGGCCGAGTCGAAGCGATAGCGCAGGCCGCGAGCATACGCGCTGAAGAAGTCGCTGGCCGCGGCCGGGCTCGCCCAGGTCGACTTGAGGACGATCGCCGAGCGGCCGTCCTTCTCGGCGAGCTGCCACTGATCGCCGCTCCAACCGGACGCCACCCGCACGGCGTCGCTGTGGCTGGTACCCCACTGTTCCAACAACGTGCGGGTGTCGAGCTCGCCGAGTACGCCGCTGCCGACCTGCCGCCAATCGGGCCCGAGCTCGGCGGCCAGGCCTGGCAGCGAGATAGCCACCGGATGCACCTGATTCAGGTACTTGTCGGGGTGCAGAATTTGCGCCGTCGATTCCGGCGGATTCCGCAGGAGATCGTCGACCCCGGAGTAGCTGCCGGCCTGCCGGTACGCCTGACGCACGAAGGCGTAGCCGTCCACGTACGGAAAGAGCAGCTCGGTGCGAACGACCAGCGGAACCCTGGCCAGGCTGTCGCCGGAGCTGCCATCGCCGCGGGCCACCTGCATCAGATCGTCCGGCGTGAGATTCGCCTGAGCCCAGAGCGTCTGCAGCATCACCGCGTCGCCTTCGATCACCGCATGGACCGCGAGCGAGTGATCGTTGCTGTCCGGATGCTTTGGCGCGATCTTGTTCAGGTCGAAGTGCTGGTCCTGCAGCGCGTGGTTGAACTCGTGGGCGTAGGTCATGCGCGCCGCCGGGCCAAAGGCGTGAGGACCCTGGTCCGCGAGCAAGAACATCAACTTGGACTCGGAGTCATACACGCCGACGACCTGGGCGCTCAAGAGATCGAGTTGCATCTGGACCAGGTCGTCGGTTGGCTTGATCAGGCCCAGCGCAACCAGCTCTTTCTGATCCGACTCGCGTTCACCAGGCAGGTAGTCCTGCTGGAACTGATCGGCGAGGTAATCGTGGAGCGCAGCCTGATCGAGCAGCCGCAGATCGGGTTCGGCGAGCGGCTGGAGGCCGCGAATCTGTTCGACCTGCGTCTCGATCGAGCGCAGAACACCGATATCCGGCGCGGTGGTGCTCTGCGCGCTCGCCGGAGCCGCGAGGAGGGTGGCGCACAGGACCGCACCGAGCCAGGATCGGACTAACTGCATCAGATAGTCCAGCCTACCCCGAGCATCGTGAGAACCACCACCCCAACTCAAACGGTGGAGTGTGGTTTCGGTTGAGTGACCAGCGGCGAGCTGTCATCGCTGGAGGCGGTGATGGCGAGGAAGGCCTGTTCCAGGCTGCGACTGCCAGCGCGGAGCTCTGTGAGCAGGACCTGCTGGCTCGCCAGCCAGGTGGTCAGCTCGGCGATTCGGGCCGGACTGGGTTCGACGTGCAACACCAGCGTGCCGTCGTTCTCAGATTCGACGGTGTGGCGCGGCAGGCTGAGGGCGCTCGCCACCTCATCTTCGCGAACGGCTGGCCGGGTGCTGAAGCGCACTTCATTCGCGACGGCGTGGCGCAGGCCGGCGGGTGAGTCGAGGGCGACTAGCCGCCCGCGATTGACGATCGCGACTCGGTTGGCGAGCTGTTCGGCCTCATCCATGAAGTGGGTCGTGAGCAGCACGGTGGTGCCGCTCTCGCGCAGGGACCGAATGATGTTCCAGGTGCTGCGGCGGCCCTGCGGGTCCATGGCCGCCGTCGGCTCATCTAGAAACACCAGCCGCGGGCGGCCGACCAGGGCCAGACCGAGGCTCAGGCGTTGTTTCTGGCCGCCCGAGAGCTGACGGAAGCGCGTGCTCGCGACCTCACGCAGCTCGAGCAGATCGATCAGTTTGTCTGGATCCTCGGCGTCTGGATAGAAGGCCGCGAACAGCCGCAGCGCCTCGCGTGCCGTGATCTGCGGGAACAATCCGCCCTGTTGCAGCATCAGGCCGATTCGCGGTTTGAGCTCGGCCCCCTGACGGGCCGGGTCGAGGTTGAGCACTCGCGCGGAGCCACTGTCAGGTTTCCGATACCCCTCGAGGATCTCGACCGTCGTGGTCTTGCCCGCGCCATTGGGGCCGAGGAGGGCGAATACCTCGCCAGGCTGAACGGAAAACGTCAGCCCATCGACGACCGCCCGCCCGTGGTACGCCTTGACAAGGTTGCGCACCTCGACCGCGGGCGCTGCCCGCGCTGCGCTCGCTGCGCTCGCCGAGGCGGGGTCTTCAGTCACAATGAGGGTGCATCGTGCTTGGCTCTGATCCTCCCGAGTGGCTGCCCGCCGTCAATGCGGCCTTGATCGTCATCAGCGGCGTGTTCCTCATTGTCGGCTACGCCTGCATTCGGACACACCGAATCGTCTGGCACCGCCGCAGCATGCTCACGGCCGCGGTGTTCGCGGCGCTGTTCCTGGTCGTGTATGTCACGCGCTACGCGTTGTTCGGGTCGAAGATCTATCCCGGCGACGGTGTCTCGCGAATCGTCTACTTCGCCATCCTGATTCCGCACGTCATCATCGCTATCGCGGTCGCCCCGCTCGCCTATATAACCATCCGCCGAGCCCTGAGCGGACGCTTCGCCAAACATCGCCAGATCGCCCGGATCACCGTGCCCCTGTGGATCTATGTTGCCCTGAGCGGCTGGGCCGTCTACATGATGCTGTACTGGTTCAGTTAGGCCGAGCGGCGGCTTCGCGGGCGTCTAGCTCGCGGTCGATGCGCTCCTCTTTGCGTTCCTCGGCTTGCATGTACGCCACGAACAGGAGCAGCAGGATGATGGCGAACAGGACGTCACCTGGGATCCACATGATCAGGCCCGCTAGCTGCTGGTCGACGAGCGGGTCGGCGCCGTTTTGCTGAGCTGCCGTGACGTAGTGGGGATACAGCGGGCCGCGCGACAGTGTGATGCCGGCGCCGAGGAAGCTGTTCGGCAGCCAGGCCAGGAAGGTGTACGCCATGCGGGCCGGATAGCCCAGGGGACTGGGCAGCGGCGGCGCGCCGATGACGGGCCACCAGAAGAGGACCGCCGTCGCGAAGAAGGTGAGATGCTCGACGTAATGCGCCCAGCGGCTCTGGAGCGCCCACTCGTACGCCGCCGGTACGTGCCACAGCCACTGCGTCAGCACGAAGAGCCACCACGCGACCATCGGCAGGGTCAGCCAGCGCAGGCTCGAACGGACCGGGCCGGCCTGGCCGGCCAACCTGCCAAGGGCGGCGCGCTGGCGCGGCGGCAACGCCCAGAGAAAGATCGGCATGGAGTTGGAGAGCAGCAGCAGCGGCGCGGCTACCAGGCTCAGCAGCAGGTGCTGCACCATGTGGACGGCGAAGTACTGCTCGCCGACGGCGTGCAGCGGCGACAGCAGCGCCAGCAGCAGCGCGGTGTAGCCGACAGCGAACAGGCCGGCTCGGGCTCGATAGCCGACATCGAAATGCCGCCGCCGTGAAAACCGCTGATAGCCGACGGCGTACAGCAACCCGCCGCCGATCAGCGGGATCAGCAGCAGCGGGTCGGTCTGGAACTCAAAGAGCGTAGAGAGCGACGTAGAGCGCCAACCAGACGGCGTCCACGAAGTGCCAGTACAGCACGGTCCCCTCAACACCGAAGTGGCTGCGTGAGGAGAAGTGGCCCATGAACGCCCGAATGAGCACGCCGATCAGCACGAGGACGCCAACGGTGACGTGCAGGCCGTGGAGTCCCGTCAGACTGAAGAAGACGGTGCCGTAAATACCCGAGGTGATGCTGAAGCCGACGTTGAGGATCAGGTTGGTGTACTCGAAGGCCTGGCCACCGAGGAAACCCATGCCGAGCAGGATGGTGACGATCAGCCAACCCTGGAAGGCGTCCCGATCGTCTCGACGAATCGCAGTCTGGGCGAAGTGGGCCGTAAAGCCACTGCTGACGAGCAGGACAGTCAGGATGACCGGCAGCGGGAAGGCGGGGACGCGCTCGAAGCCGACCGGGGGCCAGACGTCAGAGAGGATCCGGTTGTAGAAGTACTGGGCGAAGAATGCCCCGAACATCACCGCCTCGGAGATGATGAAGAGCAAGATGCCGAGTGACTCGTTGGTCGGACCCGGTTCGGTCTCCGCGACGATCTCGGGATGGGCGGTCGACCCGCCGCTGAGCGCGCTGGCGGTAGCGCTCACAGTGGTTACGTACTCCCTTCGCGGCTCATGGTTTCAGCAGCCCGCTTCGCTGCGCTCGCTCCGCATCGACTTCGATCGAACGAGATCCTCGTGCTGGCGTCCGTTGTGCCGCGGTCCGGCGCGTCCGCATCGCTTCGCTCGCTACATGCGACATGTTGATTTGGCTCCGTGAGGGACGCGCGCAACGAAGCGGCGGGCATCCGGACGCTCGCAAAATATATGTCGGCCTTCCGCGGCTGGAGAACCATGCCGGTTGGGACGACAGATGCGTCGGCGAGCACACGGGCTGCGTCGGCGGAGACGGGGACCGCGTCAGCGGAGACAGGACTGACTCTGCGTTCATTTCAACACTCGTTTGACCGCGCTGACGAGGTCGTCCGCGGTGGCGTCCTGGCCTTCTAGATAGGCGCGGACCTGACGCTGGGCGTCGATCAGGATGATGCGCGTGCTGTGGGTCAGCTCGGTGCCGCCGGGGGCGGGGGCATCGGCCGCGGGGTGCGGCGGGCGCGTGGCCACTTTGAAACCGGTGACCACGTCGTACACCTGATCCCAATCACCCGTCAGCAGCTTCCAGCCGTCCGCATCGGCCTTGAATTGCTGGCCATACTCAGCGAGCACGGCGGGCGTGTCGTGCTGCGGATCGACGCTCAGCGACACGAGCATGACGCGCGAGCCGAGCAGCTTTTCGTCGGACAGCTTGCGTTGCGCCTGCTGGAACGTAGCGCTGAGAAGCGGGCACGCGTCAGTGCAGTGCGTATAGACGAAATCGAGCAGGGTGACATGCCCCGCGAGGCTCGCCGAGGAGAACTGCGCCCCGGTCTGCTCGGTGAGCTGAAATTCCGGCGCGGGACCGAATACGTCCATCTGCGGTTGCGCCTGGCAGCCGACAATACTGAGCGCCGCGAGCAGAGCGAGCGCGAGCCGAGCTGCCATGCGTCAGTGGTCCGCCTCGGCAGCGTGGGCGGCCGCGGCGCGTGCTTCGAGCAGACCGACGCGGATCCACGCCACGCAGCCCGCGAGCATCCACACCAGGCCGACAACCAGGATGATCACATTACTGATCACGCCCAGCAAGAAGATGGCGAACCCAACCCCCAGCACGAACGGTGCAATGCTGGGGCTCGGCATGTGGATGCCGACCAGATCTGAGGTGTCCTGGGAAACCAGCGTGTGTTGCTCATCGACGGGCACCAGGACCATGCCGGTGCCGAACGCGAGGCCAGGCGGGCGGGCCATGGCCAGTAATGGCTCAGGCGCGAGCGTCACAAGCGGGCCCGGTGCCGCCTCGACGACCCCCGAGGCCGGAATGGGCATCACTGAAAAACCCTCGGGCGCCAGTCCGACCCGGCTCAGGTCCGCCGCTGGGACGAAGATGACCTCGCCCGCCACCATGCGGTCGGGGAACACCTGCTGTTCGCCGGTCTCCAGATTGACCAGTGGCACCCCGGCCGGAATCTCGGGGAAGTACCACTTGCCGTAGATCGGCACTCTGGCCTTCTTGAGTTTGGCGGTGTCGATATCGTTTTTGGCGGCCCAGGTCAGCGCCTTAGCGTCGAGCACCATCGGAGTTAAGTCTTGACCTCCACTCTTTACTGAGACGCGAACACGCGATCGACGGCCATCGCGGCGAACAGGGCGAACAGATACAGCATCGAGTACAGATACAACGCGCGGGCGGCCTGCGGAGTCGCCTGACGCCACAGCCGTACGGCTCCCCGAATGAACACCGCGCCGAGGACGACGGCGACGGCGAAGTAGAAGCCGCCCATCATGCCGAACGGCGACAGCACCAGCGTGAGCACGACCAGCAACACCGAGTACAGCACGATCTGCCGGCGCGTTTCGTCTTCGCCGCGGACGACCGGCAGCATCGGCACGCCGGCGCGTTCGTAGTGCTTGCGGATCAACAGCGAAAGCGCCCAGAAGTGGGGTGGCGTCCAGAAGAAGATGATCGCGAACAGATACCACGCGGTCAGGCTGCTGATTTCGTTGGTCACCGCGGCCCAGCCAACCAGCGGCGGAATGGCGCCCGCGGCGCCGCCAATGACGATGTTGCTGGGCGTCGAGCGCTTGAGCCACAAGGTATAGATGAAGACGTACCCGAGCAGGCCGATGATGGCCAGGACGCAGGCAACGACGTTCACGAAGGCAACGAACACCGCGGTAGCGAGCAAGCCGAGCGCGATGCCGAACCAGAGGGCTCGGCGGGGCGCGATGACCCCCGAGGGAATGGGGCGCCACGCGGTGCGGCCCATCAGCGGGTCGATGTCGCGATCGACGTAGTGATTGATCGCGCCCGCGCCGCCGGACATGAGGGCGCCGCCGATCAGCGTCCACACGAAAATGCCAAGGGGTGGCATGCCCCGCGCGGCAATGATCATCGCCGTGGCTGTGGTCGCGAGGAGCAAGGACATGACCCGGGGTTTGGTGAGTTGAACATACGCAGCGAGGATGCGGGCCCAAGACCTGCCCTCACCCATGCTGAGTGCCGCGGTGGGCATTCCCAGGGGGATGGGCGCCACGCGGCGCGACTCGCGCGGCCGCTGGGAGAGGGCGGGGGTCGCGCTGCGGGCCAGGACAGCCAGCACAACGGCCGCCGACCAGCTTGCGGCTGCGCCCGCCAGGTGCAGCGCTTGCATGAGCAGTGGATTGCCGGCTGAGACCGACACTGCCCCAAGCGCACCCTGGCCAACGGTGCTGCCGAGCAAAACCAGACTGGCCCGGCCGACGCCGCGCAGGCCGCGTTGAGTGCGGACCGCTTCCACGGCCACCCATGCCACCAGCGTCAGCGCCGCATACGCCAGCAAACGGTGGTACAGCTGGATGTCCGCTAGCGGATCGCGTCCGAATGGCAGCAGGCCCAGGCCATTGCAATCGGGGAAGTCGCCCCGACAAGCCCAGCTGGCGCCGACGGCGCGTACCGTCACGCCCGTGAGCCCGGCGGCGAAGACGATGAATACGGTGACGTCGACGACACGTCGGAACAGGGCCGTCTCCGCCGACGGCACGCGTCGCGCCGCCAGCGGGGCGACGCGCGAGGCCGAGGCAACCCCGACCAGGCAGCCCAGGGCGAGCAGGCCGAGACCAACGTCGGCGACGTCGGCCAGCGTCGGCAGCTCGAGTGTGACCAGCAGCCCCGTCGAGAGGGCGCGCACTGCGACGAGGACCGGCGCCAGGGTGGCGGCCACGAGCAAGCCCGTCGCGTCGCGTCGGGCGAGCCAGGCGAGGACGCACACGCCCAGCGGCAGCGCCATGCCGCCCAGACTCACGAGCTGCGCACCCAGCGCCAGGACGAGCAGCAGTTGACCCCGCAGGACGCCGAGGTCCGGCGGCAACGACGAGGGCGTAAGCTGATCAAGACCGCTCGGGAACGCGAGTACGCCAGTCGGCCCGACGAGCGGCAGCTGGTCCGCGGCTAGCCCGAGCCCAATCGGGAGTGCGATTCGCACGAAGTTGTCTGCCACCAACGCAACGCCGTACCAGACGGCGGCGCCGACCGCCAAGAACGGGAGACACGCCTGCAGACGACTCAGGCGCGAGTGCGGCGCGAAGCTGGTTGGACTCGGGCCAGACTGGGCCTCGAGCGTGGATCGCGCGGAGACAACGAGCGCCATGTGCCTGCTCAGTGCGGAGCGGTCGCGGGCGGCTGGCCACTCTCGAGAGCCGGCTGCGCTTGCAGACCGTCAGCGCCGAGGGCCGCCAGGCGCAGGTCGCGCAACGGCCGCTCCGATCGAATCCGCGGCAAGCTCGTGAAGTTGTAGGCCGGCGGTGGCGAGGTGGTGACCCATTCGAGGGTGTTGCCCAGCCACGGATCGTTGCCCGCCGGGGCGCCGCGCGCCCACGAGACAATCGCGTTCCAGAAGAAGATCAGCATGGAGAAGCCGAGCAGGAAGGCGCCCGCGGTCTCGACCAGATTCCACGGTAGGAAGCCGGTCTCGATCGGATAGGTCGCGATGCGACGCTGCATGCCCATGACGCCGAGAATGTGCATCGGGAAGAACGTCAGGTTGAAGCCGATGAGCATCAACCAGAAGTGCCAGGCGCCGAGACTTTCGCTGTACAGGCGGCCAGTGACCTTGGGGAACCAGTAGTACACACCCGAGAACAGCGCGAAGACGCTCCCGCCGAAGAGCACGTAATGAATGTGGCCGACGATGAAGTAGGTATCGTGCAGCTGGTAGTCCACGGGCACGATGGCCGAGTAGACGCCGCTGAGGCCGCCGATCACGAACATCGTCAGAAACCCGACCGCAAACAGCAGTGGCGCTTTGAACTGCAGGTGGCCGCCCCACAGCGTGCCCGCCCAGTTGAAGATTTTGATCCCCGTCGGCACGGCAATGAGCATGGTCATGAACATGAAGAAGGTCTGGCTGATGACCGGCAGGCCGACCGTGAACATGTGGTGCGCCCAGACCAGGAAGCCCATCACGCCAATCGCGGCCGTGGAATAGGCGACCGCCTTGTAGCCAAAGATGGGCTTGCGGCTGAAGACCTGCAGGACCTCGGAGATGATGCCGAAATACGGCAGGATCATGATGTACACGGCGGGGTGGGAGTAGAACCAGAAGCCATGCTGATAGCCCAGCACGTCGCCGCCGCCACCGGGATCGAAGAAGTGGGTGCCGAGATGGCGGTCCGCGAGCACCATCAGCAGTACCGCCGCGAGCGCTGGAGTCGCGATGAGCTGGATCACCGAGGTGGTCAACATCGCCCACACAAACAGCGGCAACCGGTGCATCGTCATGCCGGGCGTGCGCATGTTCAGGATGGTCACGATGAAGTTCATCGAGCCCAGGATGGAAGAGCTCCCGAGGATGATCACGCCGACGAGCCACAGGCTCTGGCCGAACGGTCCGCGTTCGCTGAGCGGCGGGTAAGACACCCAGCCTGCCTCGGCGCCGCCCGTCGGGAACTTGCCAGTTGGGTCGGGAAAGAAGAAGCCGGACAAGATCAGCAGGCCGGCTGGCAGGATCATCCAGAACGACAGCGCGTTGATCTTCGGAAACGCCATATCGCGGGCGCCGATCATCAGCGGGACAAAGTAATTGCCGAGACCGCCGACGCCGAACGGGATGATGAACAGGAAGATCATCACCGTGGCGTGCATGGTGAAAATCTGGTTGTAGAGCTCTGGCTCGAAGGGCGGTGACTCGGGCAGCGCCAGCTGCGTTCGGACGAGAAGCGCGGCGAGGCCGCCGAGCGCGAAAAAGATCAGGGTCGAGACCATGTACAGGAGCCCGATCTTTTTGTGGTCAGGTGTGGTCAGCCAGGCGCCGATACCGCGCCGTTCGATGGCCGCGATGGTGTGGCTCGACGGCCTGAGTTCGGGACTCGCGACGACTGGTGGGGCTGCGGTGATCGCCATCGACAGTTCTCTTTGTACTCCTGTCTACTTCAGCGTCTCGAGGAAGGCGACGATCGTGGTCGCCTCGTCGTCGCTCAGGCCAAGGGTGGGCATGGCGGTGCCCGGCTTGAGCGCCGACGGGTTCATGATCCACTTCTTCAGATCGTCCGGACCGTTGTTGGCCACGACGCCACCAGCGATCCGGGTGCGTGAGGCCACCCCGGCCAGGTTGGGGCCGACGCTGCCGGTGGCGCCCGGGACGCCAGGGACCGTGTGGCAACCGCCGCAGCCCTTCTGGGCCATCAGCGCTGCCCCCGCGCCCGCGTTGCCGCCGGGCGCGGCGGCCGGGGCGCCTGGCTTGGCGACCGCGCCGGGAGCTGGAGCTCCCACGGGCGGGGCCGCCAGTGCGGCGCTCGCGCCCGGTTGCTGCTGTTCGAGCCACTGCTGAAAGTCGGTCAGCGAGACGGCCTCGACGCGGAACTGCATACCGGCGTGGCCCGGGCCGCACAACTCGGCGCACACGCCCCGATAGGTGCCCGGCTGGGTCGCCTTGAAGGTGATGTGGTTGATGCGGCCGGGGTTCGCATCGATCTTGCCGTACAGGTCGGGCACCCAGAAGCTGTGGATCACGTCGATCGAGGTCACGTCGAAGATGAGCGGGGTGCCGACCGGAATATGCAAGTCATTCGTCGACTTCACACCCGAGGTTCCGTAGGCGAAGTCCCACTGGAACTGGCGCCCAGTGACGCCGATGTGCAGGGTGCTGGGATCGGTCGGCAGCTGGCTCAAGTCGCCCATGCGCGACACCGTGATACCGAACAGGCCCACCAGGATGAGCGCGGGGACCGTCGCCCACATCACCTCGAGGCGGGTGTTGCCGTGCATCTGCGGCGGCTCGTGAAACGGCAGCGGCGCGCGGCGTCGGAATCGCAGGCTCGAGTAGATGAGCAGGCCCTCGATCAGCACAAAGACAATCGTGGCCAGAACCAGCGTGAACCAGAACAACTGGCTGATGGTCTCCGCCCCATCCGAAGCGGGCGCGACGACCCACGGCTGAGCAGCGGCGGGCGACGGGCTGGCGAAGAATGCGACGGCCAGCGGTGCGGCGAGCAGCACGCGACGCATTAATGGCTACCGTTGATGATAGCGACCGGGCTCACGCTAGCGCGCCCGCCGAGTAGTAGACTCTCTTGAGCCCATGGAATCCAAGGGCGCGCTTCTGACAGTGGCGATTCCGCTGATCGTCTGCAAGGTGTGGTTCGCCATCCTCCTCCTGACGTATGCGCCCACTCGGGATGGAATGGTGTGGATCGCGGCCACCCACTGGCCGCTGGTCATTGTCATTGGGCTGCTGATCTACCCCGGCGTGGCGACGTTGCGACTGTTGCGGGCGCGCGCGCGCCGCGAGCAGCTCCGGCGCTCGGAGTTCATGGTCGCCGCTCAGGCCGAAAGCCCCGCTCAGTGCTCTGCCCTGTGGGAGACGGTCTCGCGACTCGAGGGCGGCTCCTCGGTGCGCGACGACAACAGGTAGGCCCCGATCCCGATCGCAAACGTGCCGATGATGGCCGCGACGACGGCGGCGCCGATGGTGAGCGGTCCAATCTCCAGTTGGCTCTTGCCCAACTGCAACAGGCCGGTGCCAAACGTCGACACGATGACGATCGCCACGATCAGCAGGAACGGTGGGATCAGAAACGGCAGCACGTTGTGGGTGAACGGGTCCGGCCCTTCTTGAATGTCCGCGGGCGCTGGCGGCGTCTGAGGCAGCCCCGCGAACGAGCCAACGATCGCGCCCACGGCTCCGCCAGCCAGGATGCCGCCGACCGCCAGGGCCACCGACCAACCACCGAAGTCCACACTCGGCAACGTTGGCGGCAGGATGACCGCCAGGGCGATGCCCACCGCGGCGCCAGCGATGCCGCCCAGCAGAATCCCCGCGGCGCCAAAGTCCTCGGAGTGCTCGACCGCCCGACGCACCAGCGGCTCGTCGTACACGGTGTCGGCGGCGAGCGCCGGCTCGTCGGCTGACGCGTCGTACAACTGACCGAGCGTGAACCCATAGATCAGATGCAGCACCAGGTTGCCGACCGGCACCAGCGGTCCCGCCGAAAACGCCCAGTCGAGCAGATTCACGACCGCCGCTGGCAGCAGGATCAGCAAGGAAAAGATCCACGGCACAAGCGCGAACAGCATCCCTCGCCGCCAACCCGGGCCGGTGAGTCGAAACTCAACGAACCGCGCATACACAATGGCCCAGACCAGGCCAAGCAAAACGTGCAGCGCCAGCGCAACTGCCGGGCGACCACTGCTGAATGCGACGACCTGGTTGTGGGTCAGCTGCCACAGCCAGCCGCGGAAGAAGTCAGCCTGTGAATCGGCGAGCCCATTGGCCAGCACGAAAAAGACCATGAGCGCCCCGGTCGAGGTCCCGATGGCGACGAAGCCCGCGATGATGGCGTCTGAGAGCCAGCGTCGGCGCACGCCGCGGCCGCGCTCGAGTGGCACGCCCGAAACTGATGACTCCATCTGGTTCCTTTGCAAATTATGCCCCGAGGGGCCGCCGATTCGCGGCCTCCTCACGGCTGGCCCACGCGAAGAAGACCACACCGGTTGCCAACAAGAAAAACAGACCGCCGCCCACCCACATCAACAGCCCGCCCAGTTGCTGGTCTTCCAGCGGACTCAGCCCAACGATCCGCGGCGCGAGTACGTACGTCGAATAGTAGGGACTGCTCGTCGCCGCCAGCAGCGCACCCAGCAACGACGCGGGCACGGTCTGCAGAAACAGGTACAGCACCTGGCCCAGCGGTGGATAGGGCGCTGAGATCTCGGGCACCGGGCTCAGGACAGGCATCCACATCAGCATAGCCGTGCCGAGAAACACCAGGTGTTCGAGGGCGTGCAGCGGCTCATTGACCAGCGTCAGCTCGTAGAAGGCCGGCACGTGCGCCAGCGCGAACACGACGTTGAAGCCGAAGAAGGCGAGCAGCGGGTGGCGCGCCCAGCGGACGAAGCGGGTGAGCCGCGTCCGGCTCAAGACGAGCCGCGCCAGCCAGCCGGGAGTACCTATGAGCAGCAACGGCGCGGCGAACAGCGTCAACAGCAGATGCTGAATCATGTGCGCCGTAAACAGGAACGTGTCGCCGATCGTATCCAGCGGCGTAGCCAGCGCAAGGAGCATCACCAACACGCCGCTGGAGAACGCGCCGCGGCGTGCAGCCGGCACAACGCGAGAACCGGCAATGCGATCCCGGTAGGTACTCACGCACAGCAGATACGCCACCTCCAGGCCGACCAGCCCGACGACAACGCTCAGCGGCGGCCGGTACGCGAGCCAGTCCACGCCCGTTGTCGACCCCTACCCGTGCGGCGGCTGCGGATACTGGCCGAACAAGAACATGAACGCGGTGATGACCGACCCGGCCACCGCCAGCCCGAAGCCAAAGACCGCCAGGAACAGCGGGTTGTCGAACCGCAGGTGCATGTAGAAGCCGACAACGGTCGCAAACTTGACGGCGGACAGCGACAGCAGAATGGGTACCAGCGCCGGGCGCAGGAACGCCTGGTTGTAGGCCCAGACCTCGATGAGGGTGATGACCGCCAGGATGACGCCGATGATCGTGTATGTCCTGGGACCGGGATGGGCATGTTCGAGCTCGTGCCCGCCCGCGTCGTGTGCCACGTGGTGTTCGGTACTCATCGCTCAGTCAGGGATCAGGTACACGAGCGTGAAGATCAAAATCCACACGATGTCGACAAAGTGCCAGTACAGACCGGCGATCTCAACCCACAGGGAATGCTCCTGGTGGAGTCGACCTCGTACGGACTGGGCCACCAGCGACAGCAGCCAGAACACGCCGATGAAGACGTGGGTGCCGTGGAAGCCGGTGAGCGTGAAAAACGTCGACCCGAACAGGTTGCGGCTGAGCGTGAGCCCGTCCTTGTAGAAGGTCGTGAACTCGTAGAACTGGCCGCCGAGAAAGACGCACCCCAACAGCGCGGTAGCCGAGAGCCAGACGCGCATGCGGCGCTCGTGGCCGTGCTGGATCGCCGCCAGGGCCAGCACCATGGTCAGGCTGCTGAGCAGCAACACGAACGCACTGACCGACGTGTAGGGCACGTCGAACGTCTCGCGCGGCAGCGGGCCGTCGAGACTGCGGTTCTTGTAGACCATGTAGGTCGCGATCAGCATTCCGAAGAACATGCAGTCTGAAGCCAGGAACGCCCACATCAGCAGCTTGCGACTGTCGAGGCCGGTGCTGGTATGCGGATGCTCGAGGACCAGCGGCGGCGGCGGCGCCCCGAGCGCTTCGAGGGGTGGACTGGCGGCGACGTCGACGACCACCGGGGCGTGGGCCATCTACGGCGCCTCGAAGGACCAGCCGTAGATGCTGCCGATGAGGAGCAGCAGCCCGGCGACGGCGAAGATCGGGATGGTGACCGGCCCAAACGAGTCCGCGGCGAGCAAGCCGGTGGCCATCATCGATAAACCGACGGCAGCGAGCAACGGCCAGTACGACGGCGAAGGCATGTGGATCACCGGCGGAGCGGCGTCCGGCGCGGCGGTGGCCACCACGTCGTGCGCCAGTTGGGCGCCGTGCGCCGGGCCGCCCGCCAACGGCGTGACTTCGATGGGGTCGAGGTGCATCCGCTCGGGATGTTTCGTCGCCCACCACGCGTCACGCGACAGGACCGTGGGGATGCGCGCGAAGTTGTAGACCGGCGGTGGCGACGGAATCGACCACTCCAGGGTCGCGCCGTCCCAGGGATCGTCCGAGGCGATCTCGCCGTAGCGCAGGCTCGTGAACAGGTTGATCACGAACAGCAATACCGAGAAGCCAAGGCCGATCGCCCCGATGGTCGAGAGTTGATTCAACTCGGTCACGCCGAGCTCGATGCCGTAGGTGTAGACGCGTCGCGGCATGCCCAGCAGTCCGGTCCAGTGCATCGGCATGAACGTGACGTTGAAGAAGATGACGAACGTCCAGAAGTTCCACTTGCCCAGGGTTTCGTTCAGCATGCGCCCGCTCATCTTGGGGAACCAGTAGTAGATCCCCGCCATGAGGGCCATGATGCTGCCGCCGATGAGCACGTAGTGGATGTGCGCCACGATGAAATAGGTGTCGTGCTGGATGAGGTCGGCGGGTGGCGACGCGTGCATGATGCCCGACAGGCCGCCAATGATAAACATGCTGATGAAGCCAACGGCCCAGAGCATCGGCGTCTTGAAATTCACCGAGCCCTTGAACATCGTGCCGATCCAGTTGAAGATCTTCACGCCCGTCGGTACGGCGATGAGCATCGTGCTCGAGGCGAAGACGGCATCGGCGATCGCCCCCAGGCCGACGGCAAACATGTGGTGCGCCCAGACGCCAAAGGCCAGGAATCCGATGGCGATGCCCGAGTACACCATTACCGCGTAACCGAACAGCGGCTTGCGGGAAAAGACCGGGATGATCTCGGAGACGATTCCCATTCCAGGCAAGATGAGGATGTACACCTCGGGGTGGCCGAAGACCCAGAAGAGGTGCTGCCACAGGATCGGGTCACCCCCGTGCGGGACGCTATAGAAGTTGGTGTTGAAGAAGCGATCGAACATCAACAGGATGAGGCCGACCGTGATCGACGGGAATGCCAGCAAGAGCAGCACCATCGTGATCAGCGACATCCAGGTGAAGATGGGCATGCGCATGAGGCTCATGCCGGGCGCGCGCATGTTGAGGATGGTCACGAAGAAGTTCAGCGCCGCCGCGATCGACGCCACGCCAAGAATCTGCAGACCCAGCATCCAGAAGTCGATGCCCGGCCCGGGCGAGAACTGGCGCGTGGTGAGGTTGGCATACCCGAACCAACCGGCGTCAGGCGCGCCGCCCAGCAGAAAACTGACGTTGAGCATGATCCCACCGAGGATGAATGCCCAGTAGCTGAACGCGTTCAGGCGTGGGAACGCGACGTCGCGAGCGCCGATCTGGAGCGGCAGGATGAAGTTGAAGAAGGCGGCGCCGAGCGGCATGATCGCCAGGAAGATCATCGTCGTGGCGTGCATGGTGAACAGCGCGTTGAACATCTCGGCGCTGACCAGCGTGTTGCCCGGAATCCAGAGCTGCAGGCGGATGACCAGGGCTTCGAGCCCGCCAATGACGAAGAACGTCCCGGCCGAAACGCCGTACAGGATGCCGATGCGCTTGTGGTCGACGGTCGTGAACCAGCTCCACAAACCGCGGTAGGCGGGCTCAGCGATGGTCGGCGGCGCGACGACCATACCGCCGACGCGCGACAGCGGCGCGCTGACTACTGCCATGAGCTCTGGAGCCCTCCTGGATACGCCCGACTCATTTCAGTGATTGTAGATAAGCGACCAGCACGTCGAGCTCGTGGTCGTTCAGGCCGAGGTTCGGCATGATCGAGCCGGGCTTGACCGCGGGCGGATCTTTCAGCCACATCCGAATATTGGCGGTCGTGCTGTCGAGGACACTGCCGGCCAGTGTGCCACGACTGGCGAAGTGGGTCAGGTTGGGGCCGACCTTGCCCTGGGCGGCGGTGCCGTTGATGGTGTGGCAGGCAGCGCAACCGCGGGTCTGCAAGAGCTGGGCGCCCTCCGCCGCGGCGGGGTCGGTCGACTGGACAGCGGGTTGCTGCTGGGCGGTCAACCAGGCCTGAAAGTCGGCCTGGCTCTGAATGATCGCGCGCTCACGCATGTTGCCGTGCGAATAGCCGCACAGCTGGTAGCACTGGCCGGGGAACTCGCCAGTGCTGTTCGGGGTCATCCAGATGTAGTTGGTGTGGCCTGGGAAAGCGTCTCGCTTGCCGCCCAGCGCCGGGACCCAGAACGAGTGAATCACGTCGTCTGAGTGCAGGATCAGGTTGGCCGCCTTGCCGATGGGCAGGTGCAGCTCGTTGGCAGTGACAACGCTGGCGTCCGGGTACTGGAACTCCCACCAGAACTGGTGTCCGATGACGTTCACGTTCATGGCCGTGCTGGGCGCCGGGGCCTGCGTGGTGAAGATGACCGGCAGCGTCACGAACAGGATGTAGCCGACCACGATGACCGGCCCGGTCGTCCACGCGATCTCGACGACCGTGTTGCCATGGATCTGGGGCGGCAGCCGGTCGCCTGGGCGGCGCCGATAGTGGATCGCGGCCCAGATGAGCACCGCTTCGACGATGACGCCGATAATCACCCCCATCCAGACAATCAGGACGAAGAGGTCGAGACCGGCGGTGGCGTACTCCGAGCGCGGGTTGAACGCTGTTTGCGGCGTCTCGCCGGTGCACGCCGCGGCAACCAGCGACAATACGGCGCAAGCAACTATGGCAGACACACGGCGTGCGGGGACTTGCAACAACCTGACTTGAGCATAGGTACGCGTTCTCAGCAGCGTCAAGCGACCCCGATGGAACGGCTGGCGTCGGAAGTTGTCGCGTGCCGCGCGTGTGCCGCCGCGGGGTATCTGGCGCATGCGAATCCGATCCGCCCGACCCTGATCGCCAATCCGCGGGTCATGCTGATCGGGCAGGCGCCGGGGCCGGTGACTGACCGCAAGGGGTATCACTTTGCCGGGCCGGCCGGGCGGTTCCTCGACATCTGGCTCGATCGCGCAGGCTTCCCGCCGGGCTACTTCCGCGCGCACGTCTACCTGACCTCACTGACCCGCTGCTTCCCGGGCAAGTCGCCGTCGGGCAACGGGGACCGACCGCCATCACGGGCCGAGATCGCGCTGTGTCGGCCGTTTCTCGAGCGCGAGTTCCAGTTGATTCAGCCCAGCGTCGTGCTGCTAGTCGGCAAGATGGCCATCGAGGCCTTCCTCGGAAGACACCCCCTGGTCGAAACAGTCGGCCACGTATTCCGGATGAGAGAACGTGCCTCGGCGGTCAGGCGTCAGCCGGGTGAGGGCACACCGGTGTTTGTGCCGCTGCCGCACGCCAGCGGCGTGAGTCGCTGGCTGAATGAGCCGGCCCATCGGGCGCGCCTGGATCAGGCGCTGGCCGAGCTCGGCCGCCTGCGCGCTGAGCTCGGCCTGTGATCGTCCCGAGAGTGGGCTAGTTGTCCGTCCGGACGAGCTGGCCGCGGGCCTCGCCGGCTGGGAACATGGTGCTGTGAACGTTGCCATAGGCGGCGCCATCGCGAATGGCGCGGGTCACTCGGTCCATCTCGCCGGCCGCGATGCCCTGGGGGACGGGGCCGATGACATCAGCCGCGACGAGCGTGCGCGTAATGACCTTGTCCGAAACACAGGCGGGCGTACCCGCCGGGCCCGGGTTGGAAGCCGTCCCGCACAGGAACACCATCACGCCGCCGGCAACCTTCGACTGCCCAAAGTGAATGTGCGCCTGAGTCACCGGCGCTCGCAAGCCCGAGAACATGAACGTGTACGTGATCGTCGCGGTATTGCCGGTCCCATCGATCTTCACTTTCAGCGACGCTGACGCGTCAGTGCTGATTGACGGCGTTTCGTTCACGCCCAGGAATCTGGCACTGAAGGTGCCGCGGTCGTCTTCACCAAAGGCACTTGCCGGTAGGCCTACCAGGATGGCCGCCAGAGCCACCAGGGGCACGCAGAGCGCTAGCCGTCGTAGGGGCCACATGGACAATACTTGCCCTCCCACTGTTTCCACACATGTACCGCCCGCGCACATCACCCTCCGACGGGTCGAACGGCCATCGTCAAGCGTTACGTTTTCGTCATGCTGTGTCAAAAAAAGTCGGGTTAACAGTTTGCTCCGGCCAGAATCATCCGGGGCCAACTCGTCCGTCCATAATGGCGGGCGATGTGGCAGGGCCAGCGGGTGTCCGTGGTGTTCCCCGCGTACAACGAGGAGGCAGGCATTGCCGCCGCCGTCGACGATTTTGGCGGCATCGAGGCCGTCGACGAAGTCCTCGTCGTCGACAACAACTCGCGCGATCAGACCGCCGCGCGGGCAGCGGCCGCGGGTGCGCGGGTTGTGCGCGAGCCGCGCCAGGGTTACGGCAACGCCCTGCGGCGCGGCCTGTCCGAAGCTCAGGGCGCGTACATCGTTCTGGCCGAGCCGGATGGCACGTTCATGGGCAAGGACGTCCTGAAGCTACTCACCTACGCCGACGACTTTGACCTGGTGCTCGGCACGCGAACGACGCGCGAGCTGATCTGGCACGGCGCCAACATGGGCTGGCAACTCCGCTGGGGCAACTGGGTCGTCGCCAAGCTCCTGCAGGTGCTGTTCGGCGGACCATCACTGTCCGACTGCGGCTGCACGCTGCGCCTGGTTCGCCGCTCCGCGGCGCAGCGCCTGCTGCCTCGATTCACCGTCGGTGGCTCGCACTTTCTGCCCGAAATGGTCTGTCTGGCGCTGCTCGAAGGCCAGCGGCTGGTGGAGGTCCCGGTCAACTACCGCGATCGCGTCGGCGAGTCGAAGATCACCGGATCGATGCAGACCGCACTGCGCGTCGGCGCGCGGATGATCGGGCTCATTCTGCGCTATCGACTCTTCGGGCGGTGACCCGCGCGGGTGTGATCCTCGCGTGCGCGGCGGCGATGGTGTACCTGGCGCTGGTTGGCCGCCAACTGTCGCGGCCATTGATGTACGACGACGCGAACTTCGCCCTGGCGGCGCAGGCAGTCGCCGAGACCGGGCGGCCCTTTGGCAACCAGGGCTGGATGAGCGAACGCGGCGATTTCTCCCAGCGCGCGCAATGGGCGCTCTGGCATCCGCCGCTGTACGTCTATATGGACGGGCTGGCGGCGCGCGTCGGCGGCTGGACTCCGCCGGTGCTGCGCGTGCTCGGGGTGGTCGGCGGCCTGGCAACCGGCCTGCTGACGTTCGTGCTGGCCGCCGAGCTCACGCGCGGGTCGCCAGTGGCCAGGACCCTGGCGGGTGGTCTGGCGGCGGCGCTCGTCTGCGTGTGCCCGCTGGTCGTCCAGAGCACCCTGGTCCTGGACATCGACTTCGCGCTCCTGCTCCCGCTCACGCTACTGTTCGTGCTGGGGTATCTGCGGCTGGAGGGGACGCGCCGCGCCTGGCTCTGGCTGGCGCCGCTGTTTGCGCTGCTGTTGTGGTCGAAGATGACCAACCCGGTCGCGGTGGTGCTCGTCGCCGTTGTCTGGCAGCTCCTGCACGGTCCGCGACGTTTCGTCCGCGCGGGCGCGCACCTGATCGGCATCGGCCTGGGTGGCGCGGCGCTGTTCGGCGCGTCGTGGGCGCTGATCGGCCATTGGCTCAACTTTCCGCTCGACATGCCGTTTGGCGTGAACCTGGTCCAGTGGCAGGACTCGGCGGACGTCGCCCGCCGCGCGTACACCAGCCCGGGCGCCTTCATCGAAGGCCTCCAGCCCAGCACCCTGTGGCTGGGGCCCGGCCTGGTCGCGCTCGGCCTGATCGGGGTCGCGGTGCGCGGTGGGCAGCTCGCGCAGCGCTGGCAAGTGCGCCAGGAGGACCTGCTGATCGGCGTCCTGGCCGCGCTGGTGCTTGGTTACGTCAACAAGTCGGCGGGCTGGTTTCCCAAGTACCAGGTGGCGCTCGCGCCATTGCTGGCGTGCCTGGCCGCGCCCGTCGTGGCGCGGGTGTGCACCGAGCGGCCCCGGCTGGCAGCCGGCGTGGGCATGGCAGGGCTGATCGGCGCCGCGGCGATCACGCTGGGCACCGTGCGCGACGAGTGGGCGCTCCAGCGCACCTGGGCCATCGAGCCGACCAGTGGCGCGTGGCTGCTCGGGCTGGTCGTGGCCGGGGCACTGGTTGGGATACCACGGCGCGCCGTGCCGTCCGCCGCTTGCGCTGGGCTGGTTGGCCTGGCGCTGGGCTGGTCACTGGGTACCGACGTCTATCAGCAGAACGCCGCGTATGCGACCGACTACTGGTACGGCACCAGCGGCACCGCCGAGGCCGCGCGCTGGGTGGATGCGCACCTCGCGCCGGATCAGACGTACGTCGCCGCCAAGGAGGTCGCCATCCGCAGTCGCGACTTGCGTTATGTCGACCAGGACACGATTGTGTATTTCCAGAGCACCGGCCGCGGCTTCGACGGCACCTGGGCCGGCGAGCCGGTAAAAGCCTTCGTGACCTGGCAACGCGAACCGTACGTGGCCGACCTCCTGACGCGTGCAGCGAGCACGTCCGGGTTCGTGGAGACGGCTCGCTTTGGCGACTACGTTATCTACGAGCCGGGCTGATACCCGCTGAGAAAGGGCACCAGCACCTGCAGCCACGTGTCGAGCACGGCGCGGCGGTCGTCCGCGTTCAGGAACCAGTGCGCGGGATCACGCCCGGCGGCGCTGTAGCGCACCATGCGGACACTGATGCCGGCCTGGCCCAGGACCGACACGAGCTGGCCTTCGACCAGTCGCGAGCCGATGCCGCCGCCGCCGACGACCAGCACGCGCCGGGCCGCCCGCGCCTGCAGGGCCGGCAGCGCGGCACTCGCCTGTTCAGCCGCCTGGGTTGAGGGGGCGCGTACGACGCTCAGATGCTCGGGTGGCGTCGGGGCGGGCGGCGTCAGGCCCCAGCGGACAAAGTCACTCCAGTAGGCGACCAGCGCGTGGGTCTTGATGGGCGCCTCGACGATGACCACGTCGCGGACGACACCCTGCTGGCGCCAGCTTTCGGCCGCGTCGGCGGCGTCGGTGCCGGTGCCCTCGAGCACGAGCGCCACGTCGCCGACGTCCAGTCCGTCGTCGACCGCCAGCGCCGTCCCCAACAGCGGCAGCCACAGCGGCACCGCGAGGACGACGACGCCGAGCGCGGCTGCAAGCCCCGCGGTTCCCAGGACTACGGACCGTGGCACGTTCAGACAGGCACAACGCCCAGCCCAGCGGGCCATGGGCCAGACGCCCGACGCTGTGCGGCGAACCTCAGCACGACATCCATTTTCTCTTTTCTTCGGGAACTAACAGCGAGGCAGCGAGCGCAGCGATGCGGCCAGGCTCGGCGCGCGTTCGGGACGTTCAACCGGCAGAGAAAAAATAGGGACAAGTCCCTATCGAAAGTAGGGGTGATGGCTCTCATCGTCACCTCGACCGGGCACGTAGCCTCGCTGAGAAAGAACTGCTGCTTGCTATGACTACCCTTGTGCCCAGCGTCGCCGCGGAGAGTGTGGCGCCGACGCCGACGGTGCGCCAGTACATTCGGTACGCCTTTTACAAGACCCACCGCAGTTGGCGTCAGCTGACGTCCACGGAGCGCGACGCGGCCCGCGCGGACGTGCTCGGTGCCCTTGAACACTTTGCGGAACGCCTGCCCGTGCTGCGGGCATTCAGCACCCTCGGGACCCGGGCGGATGCTGACTTCCTGCTGTGGATGGTGTCCGAGCGGCTCGAAGACTTCCAGGAGCTCCAGTCGGCGGTCCTGCGCTCCAGCATGGGCGCCCATCTGGAGACGTCTTTCTCGTACCTGGCCATGACCAAGCGATCCCAGTACGTGGACCGCCACGAGCACGCCGACAGCGAAGGCCGCAGGACGCGGATTCGGCCAACCGGGCGCAAGTACCTCTTCGTGTACCCGATGGTCAAGAAGCGGCCGTGGTATCGACTGTCTCTCGAGGAACGGCAGCGGTCGATGGATGAGCACATCCGTGTCGGCCACGAGTTTCCGCGGGTCAAGATCAACACCAGCTACTCGTTCGGGCTGGACGACCAGGAGTTCGTCGTGGCGTTCGAGACCGATTACCCGGCCGATTTCCTGGATCTGGTCGAAAAGCTGCGCGGCGGCGAAGCCAGTGCCTACACGGAACGCGAGACGCCGATCTTCACCTGCGTCGCCGGGAGTGTCGCCGAGGTGCTGGAGCTGCTGGGATGACCGTGGCCAGCCGCTCGTTGACGGGTGCAGAGCGCCTGCTGGCCACCTGTCGGCGACAGCCGGCCGATGCCACGCCGGTGTGGTTCATGCGTCAGGCCGGCCGCAGCCTGGCCGACTACCGCAAGCTGCGCGAGCAGTATCCGATCATGACGCTGGCCAAAACTCCCGAGCTCTCCGCCAAGATCACGCTGATGCCAGTCAAAGAACTGGGCGTCGACGGGGCGGTGCTCTTTGCCGACATCATGCTGCCTCTCGAGCCGATGGGCGTTTCGTTGGAGATCCAGCCTGACCTGGGACCGGTCATCCACTCGCCGATTCGCGATCTGGCCGCGATCGAGCGCCTGCGGCCGTTGGACCCCGAAGAGGGTGTGCCGTTCGTCCTCGAGACCATCCGGCGTCTCAAAAGTGAGTTGGTTGACGGGCGCGCCGCGATCATCGGCTTTTGCGGCGCGCCGTTCACTCTGGCGTGCTATCTGATCGAGGGGCGCCCATCGCGTGACTACGCCCGAGCCAAGACCCTCATGCTGCGCGAACCGGCCGTGTGGGCCGCGCTGATGGATCGCCTGACCGATGGCATGATCCGCTATCTGCAGGCTCAGATCACCGCGGGCGCCGACGTCATCCAGGTCTTCGACAGCTGGGTTGGCGCGCTGGCGCCGGCCGACTATGAACGCTCGGTGCTGCCCTGGATGCGTCGGATCTTCGACGCGCTCCGTCCGCTGGGGGCGCCCACCATCCACTTCGGCACGGGCAATGCCGCGTTGCTCGAAGCCGTGGCCTCGGCGGGTAGCGACCTGGTCAGCGTCGACTGGCGGGTGCGGCTCGATCTGGCCTGGCAGCGGATCGGCTTCGATCGGGGGATCCAGGGCAACCTGGACCCAGTGCGGACCGTCGCCGGCTGGGAGGTCACCCGGGCGGGGATGCGCGAGGTGCTCGCCAGCGCCGGTGGCCGACCTGGGCACGTCTTCAACCTCGGTCATGGAGTCATGCCCGAGACCGATCCAGACGTGCTCAAGCGGCTGGTCGACGCGGTCCATACCGAGACGGCCGCCTGATGCGCACGGGCGTCGTGTTGATGACGTACGGGTCACCCCGTGACCTCGACGACGTCGGCGCGTACATCACCCGCGTTCGCGGCGGCCGTGAGCCAGGCGCGGAGCTGCTCGCCGAGTTCCGTCGGCGGTACGCGGTCATCGGCATGTCGCCGCTGATCGAGATTACCCAGCGGCAGGCCGCGGCGCTGGAAGCCGAGCTGGGTGGCGGTTTTGTCGTCGGCGCGGGCATGCGCTTTTCCGATCCAAGCATCGCCGAAACAGCCGGCGGTCTCGTCAGCCGGGGCGCGGAGCGGCTGGTCGGCCTCATCCTGTCGCCGCAGTACTCGGCCACCCTGATGGGCGGCTATGATCGCGCGCTCCAGGAGGCCGCGGCCGGGCTCCCCGCTCGAACAGTCGAGGCCTGGCACCTCAACCCGGCCTTCGTCGCCGTGCTGGCGGCGCGGATCCGAGCGGCGCTGGCCAGCTATCCCGAAGCAGTCCGCGCCCGCGTGCCGGTGCTGCTGACGGCGCACAGTCTGCCTCAGCGGGTGGTCGACAAGGAGCCAGAGTACGTCGAGCAATTGCAGGCGACGGCGCACGCGGTGGCCGCCGCGGCCGAGCTGTCGGCGGCGCGCTGGTCGTTCGCCTATCAGAGTGCCGGGCACACACCAGAAGAATGGCTCAAGCCAGACATGCTCGAAGTGTTGCCGAGACTGGCCGGGGACGGGCACCACGACGTCATCGTGGCCCCGGTGCAGTTCCTGGCTGACCACCTCGAGACGCTGTACGACGTCGACGTTGCCGGCCGTGAGCAGGCCCTGGCGGCTGGCTTCTCGAGCTTCAAACGCATCGACGCGCCCAATTCGGCGGCGGACTTCATCGCGGCTCTGAAGGACATCGTGCAGACTGAGCTCGCGGCCTGGGATCGGGAAAGGGTGATTGAGGGGGCCGCGGGCCGGCGAGTGTGACCAGCATCCGGATTGGTACCCGCTCGAGCGCCCTGGCGCGGGCGCAGACCGCGCTGGTGTCCGCGGCGTTAGTCGAGGCGCATCCCGGCCTGGAAATCGAGGTCGTCACCATCTCGACGAGTGGCGACCGCAGCCAGGCGAGCAACTTGCCGAGCGCGGACTGGGGCTCCGGCGTGTTCGTCAGGGAGATCGAGCTGGCCCTGTTGCACCAGGACATCGACCTGGCGGTGCACAGCTTGAAGGACCTGCCGCCGGAGTTGTCGGCCGAGCTCACGCTGGCGGCCATCCCTATCCGTGACGACCCGCTCGACGTGCTGGTCACCACCGACGGGCGGGGCCTGGACGATCTGCCGCCTGGAGCGCGGATTGGGACCAGCAGCGGCCGTCGCGCCGCGTTCCTGCGAGCGCCGCGGCCTGACCTCGAGTTCGCGCCGATCCGCGGCAACGTCGAGACGCGTTTGCGAAAGCTCGGCGACGGGATGTACGACGCGCTCGTGCTGGCCCGGGCGGGCCTGCGCCGCCTGGATATTCAGTGGGCGGCGTATGTGGTGCTCGACCCGGAGTTGCTACCACCAGCGCCCGGGCAGGGCGCGCTCGCGCTCCAGGTGCGCGCCGGCGACCGGGCCCTGGCCGAGATCGTCGCGCCGCTTCACGATCCGGCGACGGCGGCGGCCGTCCGCGCCGAACGGCGATTGATGATCGATCTCGACGGCGGCTGCCGGCTACCGGTCGGCGCGCTCGGGACACCGCGGCCGGACGCCGAGCTTCACCTGCTCGCTGGCCTGGCGCGCGACGACGGCAGTCTGGCCATCGCCGAGGCCGTCGGCCGCCTGGACGCGCCCGAAGAGCTGGCCGACCGACTGGCAGGCCGACTACGGACACCGGGTCACGGTGAGCAGCGCCGGGTGGCCTACGCATGAGGCGCCCCGTTGGCATCGTGCCGGGCATGCGCACCGAGCAATCCGGTGGCAGCGCTGTGCCGGGGGTGCCGGTCGAGCGATCCAGTGGCATTGTGCCGGGTGCACACGCCCGTCAGCGACCGTTCCTGGTCCTGAACACTCGACCACGCGAGCAGGCCGCCGAGTTGTCGGGCTTGCTGAGGCTCGCCGGCTTCAACGTGCTCGAGGCGCCGGCGATCGAACCGCTGCCCGCCTGGGACCCGTCGGAGCTGGCGGCCGTTCGGCGGGCCCTCGCCGCCGGTGCGTATGCGTGGGTGGTCCTGCCGAGCCAGAATGCGGGCCGGCGCCTGCGGGAAGAACTCACTGGTGCGCGTGTCGTGTGCGGCGCAGGGAGCGCCAGGGCGCTCGGGCTGACGGCGACGCTGACCCTCGACCGATACAGCGCATCGGCCGCGCTCGAGGCCTTACGCCCGTTGGTGCAGGCTGGCCAGCGCATCCTGGTTCCGCGCGCGGCCGAGAGCCGCGACGAGCTCACGGATGGCCTGCTGGCGCTTGGGGCGGACGTGCACGCGCCGATCGCCTACCGGACGCTCGCGGTCGACCCGTCGACGCTCGCCGAAGCCAGGGGGCGACTTGAAAGAGGCGAAGTCGCGGTGGTCACGGCTTGCAGCCCGTCGGCGATTCAGTCGCTCCTGGCCGCCTTCGGCCATGCGCTGCTCCTGACAACCAGGCTGATCTGTTTCGGTGCGACCACGGCCGCCAGCGCTCGCCAGGCGGGCCTGCGGGTCGACGGCATTGCGGCCAGGACGACGATAGCCGCACTGGTCGACGCGGTCCGCGCCGCGAACACCCGAGCTCACCCTACGGAAGTTCTTTCGACCCGATCGCCCCTGCCTACGGGAGATCCTTCGAGGGAAGGTGCGACCGGAGAGTCCGCACGCGGCGGCATGCGTCGCGACGATGAGGGCGACCTCACGGGGATGCCCATCTGATGCCGCGCCTGGTCATGGTCGGTCTCAGCCATCACGCGACGCCGCTCGAAGTCCGCGAGCGCGTCGCGGTGGAAGAACCTGCCTGGCGGCGGAGCGCGCCCACCGGGCTCGCGACGCTGCTGCTGTCGACCTGCAATCGCGTCGAGGTGTACGCGTGGGTCGACGGCCGAACCGCCGGCGTGGTCCGATCACTCAGCCGCGCGTTAGCCCACGCCACGGGTGTCGATCAGGTCGAGCTACAGCCGCACCTCAGAGTCCTGACGGGTCACGACGCGCTGCTGCACGTGGTGCGGGTAACGAGCGGCCTGGATTCGCTGGTCGTCGGCGAGGAACAGATCCGCGGCCAGGTACGCGCAGCGGTATCTGGCGGCGCGGTGTCGCCCGCGCTGCGGAGCATCTTCGACCGGGCGGGCGAGGCGGCGCGCCGGATCCGGAGTGGGACCACCCTTGGCAAAGTGCCGTCGATCGCCACCGCCGGCGTGAAGGTGGCGCAGCGCGCCCTCGGCCGGGACCTGGAAGGCAGCCTGGCGGTCGTCCTGGGCGCTGGCGTCATGGCGCGGGCCGCCATCGAAAGCCTGGTGGCGCAGGGCGCACGCGTCTGGGTGCTCAACCGGACACCCACCAACGCCGAGCGGATCGTCGCTCACCTCGGCGCGGCGGTCCGGATCGGATCGCTGGATGACCTTCCGGCGGCCCTGCGGGACGCGACGCTGGTCGTCGGCGCGACGGCCTCCCGGCTGCCGGTGGTCGTGCGTCCGCTGGTTGAAGAGGCAATCCGCGAGCGCGGCCAGAGGCCGCTCGTGCTGCTCGACATCGCGCTGCCGCGCGACATCGACCCGACGATTCGCGGGCTAGCCGGCGTGACGGTCATCGACCTCGACGATCTGGAGCGAGAGTGCCCGGTCAACGTCGACACCCGCCACGCCGAACAAGATCGCGCCGAAGCGCTGGCCATCAAGGAGACCGACCGGCTGGCCGAGTGGCTGCGCTTGCGCGCGGTCAGCCCGGCGATCACCGAACTGCGCACCTACGCTGAGACAATTCGCACCGCCGAGCTGCGCCGATCGGCCGCGCGATTGCGCGGTCTCACGCCCGAACAGAGTGCCGCGGTCGATGCGTTGACCGCGGGCATCGTCAACAAGCTGATGCACGGACCCACCGTTGCGCTGCGCGACGCGGCGGCGCGACCGGGCGGCCTCGGCCGCTCGCGCACGCGCATTCTGCGGGTCCTGCGCCCACCCAGAGGAAGGACGGGCTGACCAGAGCTATGCAACCCGACGTGCACGCGAACCCGAGAGTTCGGGCGCAGTTTCCAGACTTTCGGCCGCGGCGACTCCGCCGTACCGAGACGCTGCGGCGAATGGTGCGTGAGACGCGTCTCGCCGTTGACAGTCTGATCTACCCGGTGTTCGTTGTCCCTGGCGCCGACGTGAAAGAAGAGATTCCGTCGATGCCCGGCGTCTACCACCAGTCGGTCGACCGGGTCGTCGAGGACGCGCGTCAGGTTGCGGACCTCGGGATTTCCGCCATGCTCCTGTTTGGACTGCCGCGCACGAAGGATTGGGAAGGGTCCGAGGCCTGGGCGCCGGACGGCGTGGTCCAGCAGGCGTTGCGCGCGATTCGTCGCGCGGCGCCGGACCTGGTGCTGATCGCCGACACGTGCCTGTGCGAGTACACCAGCCACGGCCACTGCGGGTTGCCTGGGCCCGAAGATCAGCCGGGGTACATCGACAACGACCGGTCGCTCGAGCTGTTGAACAAAGCCGCGCTTGCCCAGGCCGAGGCGGGCGCGGACATCGTCGCGCCATCAGATATGCTCGACGGCCGCGTGCGGTCGATTCGGTCCGCCCTCGACAGCCGCGGGCTGGTGGACACGGCCATCCTCGCATACGCGGCCAAGTACGCCAGCGCGTTCTACGGTCCGTTCCGCGAGGCGGCTGACTCCGCCCCGCAGTTCGGCGATCGACGCGGCTACCAGATGGACCCGCCGAACGGTCGCGAGGCGGTGCGGGAGGTCGGGCTTGACCTGGCCGAGGGGGCCGACCTGGTGATGGTCAAGCCGGCGCTGCCATATCTCGACGTCGTGCACGCGGTCAAGACGAGCTACCCGGACGTAGCGCTGGCGGCCTACAACGTCAGCGGCGAGTACGCCATGATCAAGGCCGCGGTCGCCCGGGGGTGGCTCGACGAGCGGCGGGTGGTGCTCGAGGCGCTGACGTCGATCGCCCGCGCGGGCGCCGACATGACCATCACGTACTTTGCCAAGGACGTCGCTCGCTGGCTGCGGGAAAAGTGATGGCAGACACGCTGCTGGCCACAACTCGCTCGGCGGAACTGTTCGCCCGCGCCCAGAACCTCCTGCCGGGCGGCGTGGACTCGCCGGTGCGGGCCTTTCGCGCCGTCGGCGGCACCCCGCGTTTTGTCGCGCGCGGCAAGGGGTCGGCGATCTGGGACGTCGACGGCAATCGGTATATCGACTACCTGGCCTCGTGGGGGCCCTTGATCGCCGGCCACGCGCACCCCGGCGTGGTCGCCGCCGTCCAGGATGCGGCCACCCGCGGCACCAGCTACGGCGCGCCCATCGAAGCCGAGCTCGAATTGGCCGAACTGGTCAAACGCGCCTTCCCGAGTATTGACCTCGTGCGCTTCGTCAACTCGGGGACCGAAGCCACCATGAGCGCGCTGCGCCTCGCGCGGGCAAAAACCGGCCGGGACATGATCCTCAAGTTCGACGGCGGGTACCACGGCCACGTCGACGGCCTGCTGGTGCAAGCCGGCTCGGGCCCACTGACATTCGGCCAGCCGGATTCGGCCGGTGTGCCCGCGGCCGCCGCGAGCCAGACGCTGTCGGTGGCGTACAACGATCTGCCGGCCGTGCGGGCGGCGTTCGAGGCCCACGCGGGCCAGATCGCGGCGGTCATCGTCGAACCGGTCGCCGGCAACATGGGCGTCGTGCCGGCCGAGCCGGGCTTTCTCGAACATCTGCGGTCGATGACCCGCGAGCACGGCGCGCTGCTGATCTTCGACGAGGTGATCACCGGCTTCCGCGTCGCGCAGGGCGGCGCCCAGGAGCGCTTTCGGATCACGCCTGATCTGACCTGCCTCGGGAAAATCCTGGGGGGCGGTCTACCGGTGGGGGCGTACGGCGGTCGGCGCGACATCATGGAACAGGTCTCGCCGCTGGGACCGGTCTATCAGGCGGGCACGCTGTCTGGAAACCCGCTGGCGATGGCCGCGGGCATCGCGACGCTGCGACTGCTCACCGAGCCCGGCGTCTATGCGCACCTCGAGGCACTGTCGGCACGCCTGGCCGACGGCCTGAGCGCGGCGGCGGCGAGCGGCGGCGTGCCGTATACCGCCAATCGCGTTGGCTCCATGCTCACGGGCTTCTTCTGCGGTGAGCGCGTGACCGACTACGTCTCGGCCAAGCGCGCCGACACGCGGCGTTACGCCAGCTTCTTCCACGCCATGCTCGCGCGCGGCGTGTATCTGGCGCCGTCGCAATTCGAGGCCGGCTTCGTCTCGCTGGCGCACACCGAAGCCGACGTCGACGCCACGGTGCAGGCCGCCCTCGCGGCCTTCCGCGCGAGTGCTGAATAATGCGGGGATGACGCAGGCGCCTCCAGGTGTAACGGTCTACACCACGCCCACTTGACCCTGGTGCTCCCGAGCGAAGGAGTTCCTTCGCAAAGAAAGTGTCGCGTACGTTGAACGGGACGTGTCCGCGGATCGCGCCGCGGCCCAGGAGATGGTGCGCCGCACGCGCCAGATGGGCGTGCCAGTCATCGCCGACGAACAGGAAGCCATCGTCGGCTTCGATCTGCCGCGACTGCAGCGCATGGCGGCTCGACACCGTCGCGCGCCCGGCCTGGGGGTACGGGTGACGGATGGCAAGTCCGAACCTGGTGCGCTGGTCGGCTCGGTGCGCGAAGGCTCGCCAGGCGAACGGGCGGGCGTTAAGCCCGCGGACCTGATCGTCGAGCTCTCTGGCCGCCCCGTGGCGTCGGTCGCCGATCTGGAGCAAATCTCCTCCCGCCGCGCCCCAGGGCAGCCGACGAGTATGACGGTGATCCGCGACGGCGAGCGCCAGACCTTGATTCTCACGTAGTCCCCGCTGCCCGCATCGCTTCGCTCGCTCCCGAGCGATTCTTCAACTTCGGTCAACAGGCCTGGCCCCGGCACGGAGCGAGCGTTGCGATGCGGACAGGCGACCCCGTCGCGAGCGGCCGAGCTCCGCTGAGCTTCGCGGCTCCAGAGCGAGGACGGTTCCTGCAATCCGGTTCGGAGTGGCCCCGCAGGGAGCGAGCAAGCGAAGCGGGCAGCCCACCCCGTCGCGAGCGGCCGAGCTCCGCTGAGCTTCGCGGCTCCAGGGCGACGGCGGGTTCCTGCAATCCGGTTCGGAGTGGCCCCGCAGGGAGCAAGCGAAGCGAAGCGGGCAGCCCACTCATCGCGAGCGGCCGAGCTCCGCTGAGCTTCGCGGCTCCAGAGCGACGGCGGTTTCTGCAATCCGGTTCGGAGTGGCCCCGCAGGGAGCGAGCGTAGCGATGCGGACAGGCGACCCGTCGCGAGCGGCCGAGCTCCGTTGAGCTTCGCGGCGCCTGGCCATTCTTCGCTCTTATTGGGGGTGCCCCTGCAAAGGGAGCGAGCGAAGCGACGCGGACAGACCGACCCTGGCGCGTGGCGCAAAACCCTTTGCACTTGCGCGACGCTGCTGTTTCACTGTACTATTCGTGCTACACGAACTATTTATCGAAGCCGAATAGTACGCTCGGGAAGAGGCAATGACTCTCATGATGGACGATCGCGTTCAGCTCATCAAACGCATCCTGGACTGTTCCGGGCTGCTCTTTCAGAACATGCGGCCCACCCAGAACCAGGCCTGGCTGACCGTCAATCTGACCATGCCCCAACTCAAAGCGCTGATGTGCGTGGCCAACAACAATGGCGCGCCAAGCGGCCACATTGCCCGGCGGCTCGGGGTCGGACTCTCGACCATCACCGGCATCGTCGACCGCCTCGCCGAGCACGACCTGGTCACCCGCCAGGAAGATCCTGAAGATCGCCGCATCACCATGGTGCGGCCGACGCCACGCGGACGCGCGCTTGTCGACGAACTGACGCGCTACCGCGACGAGGCGATCCAGGCGCTGTTGTCGCGGCTGGATGCCGATCAACTGCACACCGTGGAGAGTGCCTTCATTTACCTGGTCGAGGCCGCTACCCAGTCGGCCGCCGATCTGCAGAAAGAAGAGGCCGTCGTGGCATGAACCGTCTCAAAGTCTTCGGCAGCATCCTGGCCTCGAGCCTGCTCGTCGCGGGTTGCGGGCCGCTGGCCAACACTGGAGGATCGTCTGCCCAGGCGCCGGCAGTCACCGTGCCCGCCGCGGCCGCCGAGCGCGGATCCATCCAGCAAACCCTCGCGTACAGCGGCGATGTCCGCGCGAAGGAGCAGATCACCGTGCTGCCGAAGGCATCAGGTCGCGTCCAGCGCGTCCTCGTCGACGTCGGTTCGCCGGTCCACGCGGGCGATGTCCTGGCCGAACTCGAGCAGGAGTCACCCGAAATTCAGGTCTTGCAAGCGCGCGCCAACCTGGCCACCGCCCAGGCCAAGTTGTCGACGATCCAGGCTGGCCCGAAGGCCGACGACGTGGCCGCGGCCCAGGAAGCGCTCGCGCAACAGGAATCGCGCCTGACGGCGATGATCGCCCAGGGTCGAGCCGAGGACGTGGCCGCCGCTCAGGCCGGCGTGGACGCGCAGACCGCCAAACTCAACCTTCTGGTCAACGGGGGCCGTCCGGAGGCGGTCGGCATGGCCCAGGCAGCGCTGGATGCCACCCAGCAGAAACTGATCCTCCTCCAGAAGGGCGCCACGGATGACGTGCGCCAGGCCGCGGCCAGTGCGGTCAGCGCCGATACCGCCCAGGTCGCCGCCATGGAGGCCGCGTACGCCGCGCTCGGCGGGACTTCGGCCGCGGATCTCGATAACTTGAATGCGCAGGTCGACGCGCTCACGGCCCAGGCCAGCGCCGCGCAGACCGCGCTCGCGTCGGCCGACGCCGCGCTCGAGAACCAGAAGGGCGCCAGTGCGGCCGACCTGCAAGCCGCCCAGACGGCGTTTGACCAGGCGCAGGCGTCGCTGACCGCGGCCCAGGCCGCGCTCACCCAGTCGAACAATCCGACGCAAGCGTCGATCGCCCAGGCACAGGCCGCGGTCGACGCGGCGCAGGCACAGCAGGCGGCCGCGGAAGCCAACCAGACCGCGCTCGAGCAGAAAGCCGGCGGCCTGTGTATGCCGCTGGTGAGCCCGGTCAACGGGCAGGTCTATCAGCAGCCAAACAGCACCGCGTGTGGTGTCGCCAAAGCGGCTGCCGATTCAGCCATCCAGGCGGGCAATGCCGCGGTGGAGTCCGCTCAGGGTCAGCTAGACCTGCTGCGCCGCGGCGGCGCGCCGGCGACGCAGGCAGCCGTCCAGGCTCAGGCGACCAGCGCGCAAGCGCTCGTGAAGGCCACGAAGGCCCGTCTGGACGCGCTCAGCAATGGCGGTGTTCAAGCCCAGCGCGCCCAGCTTCAAGCACTCCACGATCAAGCCCAGAGTCAGCTCACCGCGGCTCAGGGCAATCTGACGGTCGCGCAGGCGCGCCTCTCGGCCGCCCAGAATGGGACGCTGGACGCGCAGCGCAAGGCCGCGCAGGCGCAAGTCGATGCCGCGCGGGAAAAACTCAAGGCGGACCAGGCGCGGGTTGACCAGGTCGTCGCGGGCCCGCAGGACGAAGAAGTCCAGGCTGCCCAGGACACGATCACCCAGGCGCAGCAGCAGCTCGCAATCACCACCCAGCCAGCCACCCCCCAGGACATCGAAGCCCAGCGGGCGCTGGTGGAACAGGCTCGCCAGCAACTGCAGAAGGCGCAGCAGCCCTACACCGAATACGACATCCAACAGCAGCAACACGTCGTGGCGCAGGCTGCGGCGCAGTTGCGGGCCCGGCAAAGCCCGTATACGGATCAGGACGTCCAGGCAGCTCAGGCAGGCGTGGATCAAGCCCAGGCCGCGCTCCAGCTGGCCCAGCTCGGCGTGCACGAGACCCAGATCCTCGCGCCGGTCGACGGTGTCGTCTTCGATCGGCAGGTCTCGCCGGGCGCCCTCGTCGGACCAACCTCGCCCATTGTGATCCTGATTCCGCCGTCGCTCGAGGTCGCCGTCAACGTCGACGAGGCGCAACTCGGCAAGGTCTCGACCGGCGAGTCGGTCGCACTGCAGGTACCTGCTTATCCGGGCGAAACGTTCGCGGGCACCGTCGCAGCGATCGCGCCTGGGGTCGATCAGAAAACGCGCACGACGAGCGTGCGGATCGAGCCAAAAGACGACGGCGGCAGACTTCGCCCAGGTATGCTGGCTTCAGTCAGCATCATTACCGGTGCCGATACGAACGCATTGCTGGTGCCCCGCGAGGCCGTGCTCGGATCGCCGACGCCGAATGGCCAGGCGACCGTGGTGACCCTCGATGGGGGCCACGCGCTGCGGACGACGGTGCGGCTCGGTCTGGTGAACGACCAGGTCGTCGAAGTGAACAGCGGTTTATCGGATGGTCAAGTCGTAGCGATCGGCAATGCCAGCGGATTGAACAATGGCGACGTGGTCGTACCGCAGCTGCGGACGGCGCTCGCTTCCCAGGGAGTCCAGTAATGAGTGTCCAGGTCCAGGAGCCGCAGCAGCGGCCGCAATCTCCTCGGCCGTCAGCGGACGGAAACGGACGAACCGTAGCGCCCCCGCCGCCCGAGCAGGAGTTGGACAGAGCCGCGCCGCCTGGGGCCGCCCCGGTGACGACGGGACCAGGCTCGGCGACGCCCGCGGCCGCCGCCTTCGCGGCCTCTGAAGCGGCAGCCGCCGCCGCGCCCGCGGCGCGTTCGCGTCCACGGTTTTTCTCGCGCACCGTCCTGTTGCCGGTCGCGGCGGTCGTGCTGATCGCCGCCGCGGTCTTCGGGTTCAACGCGTACCGCGAAGGCCAGCTCTACGTGTCCACTGAGAACGCGCTGCTCACGGGTCAGCCCGTGCAGGTCGGCTCGATGAACGCGGGTCGCGTGGAGTCGATCGTGCCCAGCGTGGGCAGCAGCGTCCACAAGGGCGACGTGATCGCCCAGGTCACGCTGCCGTCGCAGGTTGGCATGGGCCAGAACGGTCAGCCCAAGATGGGCTTCCTCGGCGCCGGCGATACGCGCGTGGACGTTCAGTCGCCCATCGACGGCATCGTCATCGCCGAGCCGGTCGGCATCGGGGCCACCGTCCAGGCGGGTCAGGCGATCGTGTCGATCGTCGATCCCACCCAGTTGTGGGTGAATGCCAACATCGAGGAGACGAACATCAACAAGCTGAAAGTCGGGCAGCCGGTCACTGTCCACGTGGATGCGCTCAACGCCGACATCCCGGGCCGGGTCGAAGCGCTTACGCCCGCCACCGCGAATACGTTTTCGCTGCTGCCGAGCTCCAACGCGTCCGGCAACTTCACCAAGGTCATCCAGCTCGTCCCCGTACGGATCTCGGTGAACCTGGGCAACCAACCATTGCTGCTGGGCGCCAACGTCGAAGTCAAGATCCGCGTGGCCGACTGAGGACGACGCATGGCAGCCGCAAGTCCTCCCATCTCAGCCGTCCCGGCGCTGCCGCGCCTCGGCGCTCGCGCCCTGCTGCACGGGCTCGACTATCAGTGGCAGGTCCTGATCTGCGCCGTGGTCGGGACGTTCATGGTCATGCTCGACCAGACAGTCGTGAATATCGCCCTGCCCAAGATCACCACGGTGTTCGGCGTGGGTGTCCATGAAACGCAGCTGGTCATCACCAGCTACATGCTGGCCCTGGCCGTGATCATGCCAGCGACCGGCTACCTCTCCGATACGTTCGGCACCAAGCGGCTGTACCTGATCACCATGGTGCTTTTCACCGGTGGCTCGCTGATGTGCGGGCTCGCGTGGAACAACACCAGCCTGGTGGCGTTCCGCATTGTGCAGGGTCTGGGCGGCGGGATGATGAGCCCGCTGGGCATGACCATGCTCTTCCAGGTGGTGCCGCCGAACCGCCGCAACACGATCATGGGCTTTTTCGGTCTGCCGCTGATGCTCGCCCCCGTGCTCGGGCCGACGTTGGGTGGCTACCTCGTGGAGTACGTCGACTGGCGAGTGATCTTTACGCTCAACGTCCCGGTCGGCCTCCTCGGGCTGTTCCTGGGGTTCACCTTGCTGCGCGAGTCGAAACTGGTAACTGGGCTCAAGTTCGATTTGCCTGGCTTCATTCTGTCGGCAGTGGGCTTCAGCGCGATGCTGCTCGGCCTGTCTGACGTCGGGACCGACGGCTGGACAAGTCCAGGCGTCCTGACGAAGTTTGCGATCGGCATCGTTGCCCTCTCAGGCTGGGTCTGGGTCGAGCTCACGAGCGATCACCCGCTGCTCGACCTGCGGCTGTTCAAGATTCCGGTCTTCGCCTTGTCGGCGATGATCAGCTTTGTCCTGACGGTCGGCATGTTCGGCGGCATGCTGCTCCTGCCACTGTTCCTGCAGAACCTGCGCGGCCTGGGCGCAGCTGAGACCGGGCTCATCTTGATCTTCCAGGTCCTCCCGATGACGATTCTGATGCCCGTCGTGGGCCGGCTCGTCGATAAACTCGGCCCGCGGACGATGATTCTGATCGGCTTACCGCTCCTGGCATTGACCACGTGGCAAATGGGCGCTCTGGACCTGAACACGAGCGACACCACCATCAAGCTGTGGTTGCTGGCCCGCGGCGCGTCGATGGGACTGGTGATGATGCCGTCGATGACCGCGGGCTTGAACGCCGTATCGCTGCCGCAGATGAGTCGCGCGTCGTCGATCACCAACGTCATGCGCCAGGTCTTCGGCTCGTTCGGGACGGCTATGGTCGTCACGATCCTGCAGTCGCGGCAGACGTTCCACACCGCCATCCTGTCGCAAATGGTCACACCCGAGAACGTCCCGCTCCAGCAATTGATGTCGATGGCTCGGCAATGGGGCCTCGCTCAGGGCCTGACCGACGTGCAGTCGCAAGCCATGGGCGTCATGCTGGCGGCCAAACAGGTCGGCATGTCGGCAGCGGTCATGGGCTTCGACGACGTCTTTCGCGTGACCGCGGCCATCACGTTGCTGGCCATTTTCCCGGCGCTCTTCCTGAAGACCAGGAAGGCCACCGGTCGCGGGCCGACCATCATGGCCGACTAGCGCCAACTCCACTGACGCGCCAGGTGTGATCCCCTTCACACCTGGCGTGTGAGCGTCTTCATTCAGGATTCCGGCTGCCCAGACGTACTGTAGGCGTCGGTCCACTCGCGGTGGGGTGGGCCTGATCTCTCGTCCGCACCGGGGGGAGTAGCAGAATGGCCCCTGGCGGCGTTGCCAGGGGCCATTTCTGCGTCAGCTCAGGTGCCCGTCGTGGCGGGCCGCGGTAATACGGTCGAGCGCCGGAGTTGGCGAGCCATTGGCTCAACGCAGAGCCGAACGTCCCGAGTTTCACAGCTGGTGACCCCGGCGAGATTCGAACTCGCAGCCTCTGCCTTCGGAGGGCAGCGCTCTATCCGTTGAGCTACGGAGTCGTGTGCGGGTGATTGTACCCCGAGATCCGGGCCACGTGGAGCACGCGCTGGAGCACGGTGAGCGTGGTCAGCACCGCCAGCAGGGCCAGGCTGACGAGCAGGGCCGGTGGCACCCAGGCGGCGAGCAGCAGGCCGATCCCGAGCAGGATGATGCGTTCCGGGCGCTGGAACCAGCCGACGTCGGCGGCCTGGAGCCCGACCCCCTCGGCGCGAGCGCGGGCGTAGCTCACCATGAGCGAGCCCACCACGGCCAGATACGCCAGCGCGACGCCCAGGCCGCTCCCGGTCGTTTGATACCACCACACCAGACCGAAGAACACGGCCGCCTCGGCGTAGCGGTCGCACACCGAGTCCAGGAAGGCACCGAAGACGGTGACCCGATTGGTCGCGCGCGCCAGGGCCCCATCGAGGGTGTCGGTCAAGCTGAACAGCCACAGGCAGAGCCCCGCGGCGAGGAACCAGCCCTCGGCGACGAGCAGTCCGACGCTGGCCGTCAGGACCGCGCCCAGGATCGTCAAGCCGTTGGGCGTGAAACCAAGCCGGCCCAGGCCCCGTGCCGGCGCCTCAGCCACCGAGCGCGTCCAGTGCTTAAGTGCTTTCACATCCGGACCCGCGTGCGGGCACTCCGCCAGGCTTTCACACCCGAACCCGCGTGCGGGCACTCCGCCAGGCTTTCACACGCGCATGAGCATGCCAGCCATGCGCTTGACCCGCGCGAAGCGGACGCGTTCGCGCACTGGCTCGGCCTCGCGGCGCTCGAGCACCTCGAAGTAGTAGTCGAGTACCTGGGTCGCGACGCGGGGCCAATCGTACTGCTGAGCCTTGGCCTGACCAGCGCGCCGCATGCTGGCGCGCAACTCGGGGTTACCGAGCAGGCGGCACAGGCCATCGGCGACCGCGCCCGGGTTGCGTGGCTCGACGAGCAGACCCTCGACGCCATCCGACACCACGTCGCGGTAGCCCGGGATGTCAGAGGCCACGATCGGCGCCCCAGCCGCCATGGCTTCCAACAGGATGATGCCGAAGCTCTCCTGGCCGGTGTTGGGCGCGCAGAAGACGTCGCAGCTCTGGTAGTAGCGCGGCAGGTCTTCGCTCGACGCGTAGCCCGCGAATACCACGTCGTCGGGCGACCAGCCCTGGCGGGCCGCGAACCGTCGGTAACCCTCGAGCGGGCGTCCGCGCCCGACGACCACCAACCGGGCATTCGGCTGGCGTTCGAGGACCATCGGCCAGGCCCGCAGCAGAAACTTGAGCCCCTTGCGCTTTTCCAGTCGGCCGACGAAGAGCACCGTGGGCCGGCTGTCCGCCAGCTGCGGCATCGGGGTGTAGCGTCGGTAAAAGCGCGCGAAATCGATCCCGTTCGGGATAACGCGGTAGTCCGCCGGGAAGTATTCGCCGACGAACTCCTGCGCGGCATTCGACACCGTGATGTGCCCGTGTAGCTTGCGGAAGAACGGCCGCAGGATCGGCTTCCCGTAGAAGTACGTGAGCGGTGTGTTGCGAAACGCGTGGAACGTGCCCACATTGGTCGTGTTCGAATGCCGCAGTACCGTCAGGGGCAGCGCCGGCATCATCGGCTCGTGCAGGTGGATCAGGTCAAACTGCTGCTCTTGCAACAGTCGCTTGGTCTGTAGATACGACCGGAGCGACAGTGTGATCCGCGCCACCGAGCCGTTTGCCGGGATCGAGACCACCCGACCGATCCGGTGAACGGGTGCGTCGAACGACGAGATGGGCTCGGTCTCGTCGTCCGAAGAAGGCGCGACAACGTGGACCTCGTGCCCGCGCGCGAGGAACTGCGCGGCCAGGTTGGCCACGTGTTCGGTGACGCCGCCGGGGTACGCGAAGTCGTAGGGTGAGACGAGGGCGAGTTTCACCGCGGGTCTCTCCTCACCGGGGCTGCGCGTCTGGCCAGCGTTTCTGGAAGACGGTCCATTGCTCCGGATGGCTCGCGATATGGTACTCCAGCCGTCTGGCCACAGCCTGAGTTAGCAGGCGCAGGTCAGCCTTTCGGTCGCCTGTTAACGCAACCGGCGGCAAGGGTTCAAACAGCGCGATAAAGCGGCCGTCTGGAAGGCGGGTCGGGATTGCGACCAGGATCGGCGCGCCCGTGCGCAGCGACAGCGCGGCGACGCCGTCCGGAAATCTTGTCGGCGCGTCGAAAAAGGGCACCATGGGGCCGTGGCCGTCGATATCGCGATCGGTCACGATGCCCAGAATGGCGTTGCGTTTGAGTCCCTCGAGGAGCTCGCGCAGCGCGGCCGGGCCAACTTGCAGCAAGCGCACACCCCCGGCATTGCGCTGGCGGGCGAAGAATTCGTAGAGCTCGGGCGGCTGAATCGGCTCGAGCAGGCCGAGTGTTTCGTAGCCCAGGGCCGGCAGCAGTTGCCCGACCAGCGACACGCTGCCCAGATGCGCCGTCGCTGCCACGACGCCGTGCCCGGCGGCGCGGGCCGCATCGACGTGTTCGAGGCCGCGGATGTCCATAAGACCGAGGAGCGTGTCGCGGCTGAGGTGCGGGATCGCGAAGATGTCCCAGTAGTTGAGGACGCCGTTGGCGAAGACCGCGACCACCTGGCGTCGGGTTGGCTCGCGGCCCAGGATGTGGCGCAGGTTGGCCTGCACGGCGGCGCGCGCGGCGGGCGCGCCCAGATACCACAGGCCGCCCGCCAGTCGACACAATGGTTCGGCCACGGTATGTCGGGGCAGCACCCCCGCGGCGACGGCGACGAAGTTCAGAACCGCGAGTTGCAGGCGGGTTTTTAGAGTGACGGCTCGCTCGCCGGCCACATCTGGCGGAACATGAACCACTGGTCTGGATAGCGCCGAATGATGCCCTCCAGCCAGTTCATGACCCGCTGCATGATCATCGACGCGTCGTCGCCCTGTTCGCCCACGATCGGCACCCCGATATGGGCAAGATACCCGGGCCCGTGCGGGTCGCGCACCAGCACCGCGGGGACCACGGGCGAACCGGTCCGGAGCGCCAGCGTCGCGGCACCCCCCGGGATGCGCGTCGCGCGTCCGAAAAAGGTCACTGCCACGCCGTCCTGCGCCACTGGCCGGTCGACGAGCACCGCCAGGCCCTCGCGTTTGCGCAGCGCGGCGAGCATGTCCCGCACGCCGGATTCGATCGGAATCGCCTTCACTCCGGCGGCGATTCGCGTGCGCTGGACGCGCTCGTTCCAGCGGGCTGGTTTGAGCGTCTCGACCAGTGCACTGACCGGATGGCCGCGGGCGGCGAAGGTGGCGCCGGCCATGTCCCAGTTGCCGATGTGGCCGGTCGCGAAGACCACGCCTTTCCCATACGCGTAGGCGGTGTCGACGTTCTCCCAGCCCTCGACGCTGATGCTGTCGAGCAACTCGCGCGGTTTGAGGTGCGGCATCCGCACCAGGTCGACCATGTAGCGGGCGTAATTGGCAAAGGCGGCCCGCGTCACGCGACGCGCTTCACGTCGATCGACGTGCGGGCCGAGCACCTGACGCATGTTGTCGGTGGCGCGATTGAGGTGGCCACGGGCGAACATCAGCAGCGCCAGTGGCGTGGCCCAGCCGACGACGCGGTACACGACTCGGACAGGCACCACGCGCATCACCAGAGTGGCCGCGACGTGAACCCAGTAGATCATGTGCCGCACATTAGCCGGCCGCCCCCGCTCGCGGCAAGGTCTCTGCTGCCCGCATCGCTGCGCTCGCTCCCTTCGGGAGTGGAAAAAGCCAGAAACTCGGTACGTGGCTGCAGCGGCGGCCCGCTCCGCGGAGGGTCTCTGCTGCCCGCATCGCTGCGCTCGCTCCCTTCGGAAGTGGAAATTCGGGGAACCCGTGCGTGCCCGCAACCCATCGGGCTTCGCAGCGCAGCGGCAGCACGGCTTCGCAGGCCAGCGGCCCCGCAGCTCAGCGGCAGCGACGATTGGTGCAGAGCAGGGGTATCGCAACGAGCGAGCGCAGCGAAGCGAAGCGGGTGGCACGGATCGCGCAGTCGGCGGCGGCCCGTTTGGTAGAATGGCTGCGAGCACATGCCTGAACCTGCGGATGAGCTGCGCGCTTCGCTCCAGGGTCTTCATGCCCGCATCTCGTCGCTGCTGGTGCGTCTTTGACGCGCCAGGCAAACAGGTTCGGCTGAACGAGCTCGAGGTCGAGGCCACCGCGCCGGACCTGTGGTCTGACCAGGCGTCCGCCCAATCGGTGATGCGTGAGCTCTCCACGCTGCGCGAGGAGCTGCAGCCCTGGCAGGCCATCGAGCGACGGGTGCGCGATACGCTGGAGCTCGTCGAGTTGGCCGCGCTCGAAAACGACCAGGAAATACTTGGCGATGCCGAACGCGAGGTGCCCGCGCTCACCAGAGAAGTCGATCAACTGGAATTCAAGCTGCGGCTCAACGGGCCGTACGATCGCGCCGACGCGATTATGACGATCACCGTCGGCCTCGGCGGCGTCGACGCCCAGGATTGGACCGAGATGCTCATGCGCATGTACATGCGCTGGGGTGAACGCCGCAAGTACCAGGTCGAGATCCTGGACCTGGCCGAAGCCGAGGAGGCCGGTTATAAGAGCGTCACGATCACCCTGCGGGGTCTGTATGCCTACGGCTACCTGAGGGGTGAACGTGGCAACCACCGCCTGGTGCGGCTGTCGCCGTTCGATCAGGCACATCGCCGGCAGACGTCCTTTGCGCGCGTCGAGGTCATGCCCGACGTGGGCGAAGCGGCGCCGGTCGAGGTGCGCGACGAGGACGTCGAGTTCGAAGCGTACCGCGCTGGCGGGCCCGGGGGACAGAACGTCAACAAAGTGAGCACCGCCGTGCGCTTGCGCCACAAACCGACCGGCATCGTGGTCACCTGCCAGACCGAGCGCAGCCAGATGCAGAACCGCGAGAACGCGATGCGGCTGCTGAAGAGCCGCCTGGTCGAGATGGACCTCGAGAAGCGCGAGGGCGAAATGGCCGTCCTGCGCGGCGACCACATCGACGCCAGCTTCGGCACGCAGATCCGCAGCTACGTGCTGCATCCCTATACGATGGTCAAGGATCTGCGCACCGAGCACGAGACCAGCGACGTGAGCGGCGTGCTCGACGGTGATCTTGACGAGTTCGTAGAGGCCTATCTGGCCTGGAGCGTGGGACGTGCCGAATCCGCCGCCTGAGATCATCGTCGTCGATTTTGACGCCGGCAACCTGCGGAGCGTCCAGCGCGCACTCGAAGCGGTCGGGCAGCGGGCCCGCGTGACGACCGACCCGCGTGACGTGGCGCGCGCCGAAGCGCTGGTGCTGCCCGGGGTAGGCTCGGCTCAGGACAGCATGCGCAAGCTCAGCGCACTCGGGCTGGTCGAGCCGCTGCGCGAGTACGCCGCCTCGGGGCGCCCGTTCCTGGGGGTCTGTGTGGGCATGCAATTGCTGTTCGACTCGAGTGAAGAGGGCGGCGGCGTTGAGTGTCTGGGCATTCTCCCGGGCGTCGTCCGTCTCTTTCACGCCGCAGGCGAGTTGAAGGTGCCCCAGATTGGTTGGAACCAGGTCTGGCTGAAGTACGACCATCCGCTCCTCGACGGCATTCCGGGCGGCAGCTACTTCTACTTCGTGCACTCGTACTACGCCGAACCAGCCGAACCCGAAGTGACGCTTGGCCAGGCCGACTATGGCATCGACTTCGCCGCCATCGTGGCGCGCGAAAACGTGGTGGCGACGCAGTTCCACCCCGAGAAGAGTGCCGACCTGGGTCTGCGGCTCTATCGGAACTTCGGTCGCATCGCGGCGCGCGCAGCAGAACGTGACAGGCTTCCAGCCCATTCCGGCCGTTGACATCCGCGCCGGGCGGTGTGTCCAACTGGTCCAGGGCGATTTCGCCAGGGAAACGGCGTACGGCGACGACCCGGCGGAAATGGCACGCCACTGGCAGGCCGAGGGGGCGCAGCGGCTGCACGTGGTCGACCTCGACGGCGCGCGCGACGGGGTGCGGGGGAACGCCGCGGCCATCTCGAAGCTCCTCGCGTCAGTCGACATCCCGGTCCAGGTCGGCGGTGGCGTTCGCTCGCTGGCGACCGCCCGGGCACTCCTCGAGCAAGGTGCGGACCGTGTCGTCGTCGGCACCGCGGCCGCCGAACACCCCGATGTCCTCACGGCGTGGATCGAGGCGCTCGGCGCGGAGCGGCTCATCATCGGCGTCGATGCGCGCAACGCCCGCGTCGCGACCCGTGGCTGGCAGAACCTCACCGATCTGGATGTCCCAGGATTCTGTCAAGCATTAGTCCAAGCCGGAGTCAGACGCGTCCTGTATACGGATGTCGGCCGTGACGGCATGCTGGGTGGACCGGACATCGACGGCACCCGTGCCGTGGCGAAAATCGTGGGCGTGCTGGCCAGCGGCGGGGTTTCGTCCGCGGAGCAGCTGCGCGCGCTCAAAGCTGCGGGGGCTGAGGGCGCTATCATCGGCAGCGCGCTCTACGAAGGCCGGCTGACGCTCAGCGAGGCCCTGGCGGCAACAGCGTGCTGACCCGACGTATCATCCCCTGTCTCGACGTCGCCAATGGCAAAGTCATCCGCGGCGTCAAGTTCTCGGCGGACAGAATCGTTGGCGACCCGGTCGAGCTGGCCGCCGAGTACAACCGCCAGGGCGCCGACGAGCTGGTCTTCTACGACATCACCGCGTCGGCTCAAGACCGCGGGCTGATCATCGACGTGCTGCACCGGACCGCCGACCAGGTCTTCATTCCACTCACGGTCGGTGGTGGCGTGCGAACGACCGACGAGATGCGCGCGCTGTTGCGCGCCGGCGCCGACAAAGTGAGCATCAACAGCCAGGCGGTGCTCAATCCCGATCTGATCGCCGCGGGCGCGGACCGTTTCGGGTCGCAGTGCATCGTGCTGTCGATGGACGTGCTGTGGAATGCCGACCGCGCCTTCTACGAGGTCGTCACCCACGGCGGTCGACATCGGACGGGCATGGACGCCCTGGAATGGGCGTGCCGGGGCGTCGAGCTCGGCGCCGGTGAACTGGTCGTCAACAGCATCGACGCCGATGGCACGCGCGACGGCTATGAGTTGAAGCTCACCCGGCTGGTGGCCGAAGCCGTCAGCGTGCCCGTGGTCGCCAGCGGCGGAGCGGGCAATCTCGAGCACATGTTCCAGGTGTTGTCGCAGGGCAAGGCTGACGCGGCCCTGGCAGCCAGCATCTTCCACTATGGCGACTTCACAATTGGCGAGGCCAAGCACTATCTGGCCGACCGCGGGGTGAGGGTCCGCCCGCCCGCGGAAGTAGAAGCGTGAACGTCGACGAATTGAGCTTTTCCGCTGACGGCCTGTTACCCGCGGTGGTGCAGGATCATCGGTCGGGCAAGATCCTGATGGTCGGGTTCGCCAATCGCGAGGCGGTAGAGATGACGCTCGAGACGGGGCACGCGTGGTTCTTCAGCCGCAGCCGAAAACGCCTCTGGGAAAAAGGCGAAACCAGCGGCCATGTCCTGGATCTCAAGGCGATTCGCGTCGACTGCGACGGCGACACGCTGATCTACCTGTGCGAGCCGCACGGACCGACCTGCCATACTGACGCGCCGAGCTGTTTTTTCAACACGTTGAACGACGTCCCCGCCGGCGAAACCGACGGTGAAGCCGCCGCGGTGCTCTTCGAGACGATCAAACAGCGTCAGGCGCGGGCCGAGCCAGGTTCGTCGTATGTCGCCCGCTTGCTGCACGAAGGCGTCGATCGCGTCGCGAAGAAAATTGGCGAGGAGGCCACCGAGGTGGTGATCGCCGCCAAGAATGCCGACCGGCACGAACTGGCGCACGAGATCGCGGATCTGTGGTTCCACACGTTCGTCCTGCTCGCGCAGCAGGGCATGTCGCCCGAGGACGTCTGGGCAGAGCTACGCGGCCGTCGACGCGACTAACGGCTGTGGAGATTCGCCCTCGCGCTTGAGGAGCTCTTCCATGGAGGCGATGGCCACCTCCATCTGCGATTCGTCGGGGTAGCGGGTGGTCAGGGCTTGCAGGAGCAGCCCGGGGGCGACGATCACCTTCATGAACGGGCTGTCCGGGTACTTACCACCCAGCCGCAGCAGCTCATAGGCAATGCCCGCGATCACCGGGATGAGCAGGACGCGCGAGAGGATTCGGATCCACAGGTCGGGCGTGCCGAGCAACGCGAACAACACGACCGAGATAGCGACGACCTCGAGCAGAAACGCCGTCCCACAGCGCGGGTGGGCGGGAGGATATTGGGACACATGCGCCGGATCGAGCGGGTCGTTGTGCTCCAGGGCATGGATCGTCATGTGTTCGGCGCCGTGGTAGGCGTAGACGCGCTTCACGTCGGGCATGAGGCCGATGAGGGCGACGTAGCCGACGAGCAGCACCAGCCGGATAAGGCCTTCAGCCAGATTGCTCCACAACGAATTCGCCGGGACGAACTGCTCGGCGAACCCGACGATGGCGAGCGGGGTAACGAAAAAGACGCCGACGCCGAAGATCATCGCCACGGCCACGGTTGTCCAGGCCAGCGGCTTGCTCAGGCTCGCCACCACTGAGGGTTTGGCATCCGCGGCCGGTTTGACTTCTTCTTCGGTCTGATCGGCCATCTGGATGTCCGCCGAGAACATGAGCGCTTTCATCCCGAGGCCCAGGGCATCCCACAACATGGTCATGCCCCGCACCAGGGGAATCTTCTGCACGATCCCGCCGTACAGCCGCATGGGCAGCGGCTGCGAGGTGACGACAATCGACTTGTCGGGGGCGCGCACGGCCACCGCCATCCAGGTGCGACCCCGCATCATCACCCCCTCCAGGACCGCCTGGCCGCCGTACGATATTTTCGCCTGGCGGGGCGGCCGGTCGGGTGGTTTGACAACCGCTGGAGCGGTCATTCGGCCCGCGCGCTACGGTTTCTTGGCGTGTTGGAGGCGCCGCTGGAACCGCTCGACCTGGCCCGCGGTGTCGACGAGGCGCTGCTCACCAGTGAAGAACGGATGGCACTGCGAACAGACGTCGACGTGCAGGTTCTCTTTCGTCGAGCGGGTCTGCCAGGAACTGCCGCAACCACACGTGATGGTGGTCATTTTGTATTGGGGGTGAATGCCCGCTTTCATTGCGCGTGTTGATCCTCTATGCCACAAGCGCGTAGACGCTGATACGCTTGCGCTCTTTCGTCGCCTGTTCGAACCGAACCTGGCCGTCGATTAAGGCAAACAGCGTGTGATCGCGTCCTATTCCGACGTTGCGACCGGGCTTCATCACGGTGCCGCGCTGACGCATCAGAATTGAGCCCGCGCGCACAACCGATCCGTCGCCGCGTTTGACGCCGAGTCGTTGTCCGTGGCTGTCGCGACCATTGCGCGAGCTGCCGACGCCTTTCTTATGGGCCATGGGGTGGTGTGCCTCCTATTACGCCTCGTGGGCTTCTGGGGTTTCTGCGGGCAGGGCCTCGGCCTTGCCAGCCGGCTCGTGCGGTTCGCTGGACGCGACGTCCCAGGCTGCGGGCTTCCCAACTTCTTCCCCCTGGGGGGTAGTGGTTGCCACGGGCTCCGTGGCGTCGTGCCCCGAGGCGGGCGCGTCCTCGGGTTCGGCACGCGCAACGTCTGGTACCGCGACATCCGCGACGGTTTCCCCCTCGGGGGGTGTGATTACCACCGGCTCTTCGGCGCGGATACTCGAGGCCCCGTCGACGAGAATGTCGGTGATCCGCAGACGAGTCAGCGACTGGCGGTGGCCTGTCTTGCGCCGATAGCGCACCTTGGACTTGTAGCGAAAAATGATGATCTTGTTGCCGCGAAAATGGGCGAGCACCTCGGCGCGCACGACCGCGCCCGCGACTCCCGGTGAGCCAACCCAAGTCTCGCTCTCGGTATTGCCGGCGATGAGCAGGACGCGGTCGAGATCCAGCATCTCGCCCGGCTCGCCTGCCAGCTTCTCGACGGCGACTGTGTCTCCGGGCTTGACGCGGTACTGCTTACCGCCCGTCTCGACAATGGCGTACATGGTTTGTTCCGAACTCCCACTCCGAGGCTGCACCAAGCGGTATGCAAAGCGACGCCGCGGGCGCACCGGAGCCACGCGGCCGAGACAGTATACAAAACTTCGTTTTTAGACCGAGTCAGGCAGCGGCGGGAGCTCGGAGAGCGAGCGCAACCCGAGATACTGCAGACACTCGGGCGTTACGGCCAGCAACGCTGGGCGGCCGACCGTTTCACGCCGGCCAACTTCAGTCACCAGGCCGCGCGCCAGGAGCGTGGCCACCGCGCTGTCGGAGTTGACCCCGCGCACCGCGTCAATCTCACCGCGAGTGACCGGCTGCCGGTACGCGATCACGGCTAGCGCCTCGAGCGCGGCCCGCGACAGGCGGACCGGTGGAGGTGCGCCGAGGAAACGCTCGAGGATGGCCGCCGAGGCAGGCGCGGTGATCAACTGCAGGCGACCGTCGTGGCGCTGCAGCACGAGACCGATCGGCGGCTCGCGATCGAGCAGACTGCACACCTCGTCGAGGCGCTCCGGCGAGATGTCCAGGATGCGTGCAGCGTCCTCAGGACTCAGCGGCCCAGCGGCGGCGAACAACACGGCCACAAGGTGCGCCGCCAGCGTGGAATCGGCGGCATCGTTCGCCGCGCTCGCTTCGCTCGGGTACAGCAACACCAGCGTCGAGGCCTCGGCGGCTCCAGTGTGTGCGCGCGCGGGTTTATGCACTGCCCTGGCCACGCAGGCGCATTGTAGGCAGCCATCGCCACAGCAGCAGGACTGCCGCGAGACCCACACCGGCCAGGCTCAGCAGCACGCCACGCGTAAACGACGCGGCCTCGAAGTAGATCTCCACGTCGTGATCGCCTGGCCCAAGTGGGACCGCTCTGAACAACACGTCGGCGCGTACGACCGGGGTATCGACTCCGTCCACGCGCGCGCGCCAGCCGGGGTACCAGGCCTCGCGCTGCAGCAGGTAGCCGGGCTGCGTCAGCGAGACGCGCGCATGCCAGTCCTCGGGTCCGACACGGTCGGGTTGCACGGCGACGGCCGCTTGCGCCGACGGCGGGTTGATGCGCGGCGACTGCGGACTCACGACGACTTCGCGGTTCGAGTCGAAATCTGTCTGTCGCATGCGGTCGAGGGCCGCGTCGTCGCTCTCGGCTGGCGTCGCGCCAAACACCACCAGCGAACGGGGAACCGGGTTCGGTCGCGCAAAGATGCGCAGATCTCCGAAGTCCACCATATCGAGGCCAGATCGGGTCCACGTCGACGCGTTGCCAATCAGGTAGCGGACGCCCAGCAGGTCAAGTTGCTGATCGGACGGTAGATCCTCGAGACGCGTCAGCAGGACGCCATCTGGGCGCGGCGACGGCACGAGCAACCTGCTCAGGTTCACCCACCGCAAAAGTGGGAGCACCCCGCCGTCGTAACCGTCGGCCGTGTTCAGCCCGTACTGCAGCGGGAGATTCGGGGTGAGCGTGTCGTTCCACTTCTGGGCGACCAGCACCGACTGGACAACCGGTTCCGGCAAGCCGCTCAATTCGGCTCGCACCGCGTTTTCCGAGGCGGGCACGTACTCTGGCCGCGCCAGGCTCAGCACGCGTTCCTGGTCGGTCACGCCGTGCGCCTTGAGCCAATCCAGGGTTTCGCCCTGGCGATAGGCTGGCGGTGGCGCCTGGCGGGCTGGCGATGCTTGCGCGGCGGCCCAGACTTCAGCCCCCGTCATGCTAACCAGCAGGCCAAGCGTCAGGAGCGGCCGACCCAGATGCGGCAGCGCGCCGATCACCAGGGTTGCCGCGGCGATGCCCACAAAGACCAGCGGCGTTCGGCGCTGAGCGAATGGCTCGCCTTCGTCGCGTTGCCAGGCCAGCGCGGCGATCAGAATGCACACCACGACCAGGGCACGGGCCCAAACCTCGGGACGCCGCAGGTAGACGGCCGCCCCGCGCCCGAGCCAATCTGCCCCCAGCGCAGCCAGCAGCGCGACGCCGAATTGCCACAACAGGAGCCAGCGGGCCGGCACCCGAAAGGTGTCGAAGCCGGGCACCGATCCAAAGACCACCGCGTAGAAGCCGTTGTTTTCTCCGAGCGCCAGGAAGAGCCCGACGAAGCTGATCACCACCCCGAACAGGACCGGCCGTGAACGTCCCGCCATCACGGCGAGCAGACCCAGGACGATCGGCGTGACGCCAACGTACCCGAGGAACTCCGTGTTCGGCGACTGGACCCAGTACGGCGGTAACAGAGCCCGCACCGATAGATACGACGGCAGGGAACCGGCTACGGCGTCGGGCCAGTTGACCCCCTCGCCGCGGATGGACAGTGGCGCCAGTTCGAGGGTCGGCAATAGTTGCGCGGCCGCCAGATCGGCCCCCAGCACGCACAGGCCCACGCCGCCGGCGGCGCACCACGCCAGTTGACGCCAGCTCCGCCACGGCGCGCTGACCGCGCCGAAGATACCGAGCACGATGAGCGTCATGTAGGTTTCCTGGGGATGCCCGGCCAGGAGTTGAAGCGCCAGCGCCACTGCCCCGAGCGCCACCCAGTGGACGCGGCGCGTCGTGGCGAACCGGTTGTACGCGAGCAGCGCCGCGGGCAGCCAGGCCGCGGCGCTGATCTGGTTCAGGTGCCCAACCTGGCCCACCGCGAATCCGCCGAAGGCGTACGCCAACCCGCCAATGGCGGCCGCGAGTGGCAGCACGCCGAACGCCCGCCTGGCCAGCAGATACGTAAAGAACGCGGCCAGAAAGGTGTGCAGCACGAGCTGCGCCGTGTACACGGCCTGCACCGGCCCGAGGACAAACAGCCAGGAGGGCGGGTAGAGGACAGCGGTCTGCGGATTGGCCAGAAACGGCACGCCGAGAAAGAGATACGGGTCCCAGAGGGGTACGTGGCCGGCGAGCAGTGACTGCGCGAGAAAGGCCCGCTGCGGATAGAAGTACACAAACGCGTCGTAGTCGACGAGCGCGCGGCCCAGGAACACGAGCGGGTAGTAGAACGCCAGGGCCGCGCCCAACAGGCCAACCGCGGCCGAGGCGTCGGCGGTCAGCGGCCACCGAAATGAGAGCGCGCGTCGGTGCGCCTGGTCCTCGATTGACACTGCCGACGCGCTCAGCGTGACCTCGATTTCGCTCACCGCGGCACCCGGAGTTCGGCTGAGCCGCGAGCTTTGACAAGCGCAGTGCTGCCGAACTCTGTCCACCAGACTAGCCAGGAGGGGCGGTCGGGAACTCGGAAGCTGGGCCGCAACCGCCCCTCCTGGCGGCCGTTCACGGCAGAAATCGGTATCTCAACAGGGTCAGCAGCACGACGAAACCATCGCGCCACGAGATCTTCTTGCCTTCATTGAACTCACGGCCGGCATATGAGATGGGCACCTCATAGATCCGATTGCCCATCTTCAAGATGCGGGCGGTGATCTCAGGGTCGAACCCCCAGCCGTGCTCGCGCAAACGCAATTGTCGGGCAATGTCGATGGTGAAGACTTTGTAACAGGTCTCCATGTCGGTCAGCGTCGTATCGAAGAGCACGTTGCACAGGAGGGTGAGCATCTGGTTGCCGACGGTGTGCCAGAAGTACATCGCCCGATGCTCCCCGAGAAAGCGCGAGCCATACACGACCCTGGCCTTGCCGGTCTGGATCGGGCGCAGCAGCACCGGGTAGTCGGCCGGATCGTATTCGAGGTCAGCGTCCTGAATGATGATCACGTCGCCGCTCGCGTACTTGAGTCCCTCCTGGACCGCGGCGCCCTTGCCACCGTTGCGCTCGCGCAGTCGGAGGGTGATGTCGCCCCGCTCCGTGACGCGTTTCTCGAGGAGCTCGCGCGTGCCGTCGGTCGAGCAATCGTCCACGACGATGACTTCCTTGTCGACCGGCACGGCCAGGACGCGGTCGATCAGCTTACCGACGGTCTCGAGCTCGTTGAAGCAAGGAATGACAACCGAAGCGCGGAGGGTGATAGGCGGCGGACCATACTGGGGCAGAGGTGACGAGGTACTCACTTCACTTCATCGGGTGCCGGGGAGGAAGACGTGATACGTGGCGCCATTTACGTGAACCGCGCCAGCCTGGAAGTAGAAGTGGCCGATAGCGGCCAGCACGGGTTCCGGATACAACTCGGCGTCCAGGATCACCATAGCGTACCTGTGCGTCTGCAGATCGTTCACCATCGGCGCCGGATCCCAGAGGCCCGACAGGTAGAGGTTGCGTAAATGCGTGGCGTTGGCCAGAAGCGGGCGGCCGGCGGCCACGGCGAAACTCGGGTCTTCGGAGAGTACGGGCCCGGCGGCCTGGCGAATCTGGGCAGCGAGGACCAGTCCCGCCTGGTTGTCTTCGGCGGTTGGCGCCCGCCCGAGATACGCACCCTGCGGGCCTCGGTCGGGCAGCCACGGGAGCACGTCGCTCAGGGCAGCGTGCGACAGCAGCACCGCCTGGATGAAGAGCGCGATCCCGAGCCCCCAGCGCAGGCTCACGGCGGGGGCGGAATCGAGAAAACGCGCGACCCAGACCGCCGACAAGACGCTGATGGACGCGATCGCCCCCAGGAAGTACGACTCGCCAGCGCCCCACTTGGCGACGCTGAGGGTCGCCAGGCTCGCGGTGAGCGCGTACAGCGCCCACGGCGACCAGTACCGCCGCCGCAGCATCCAGATGCATTCGGCCGCGGCCAGAGCCAGCAGCACGCAGTGCAACATCGAGAAATTCGTCAGGTAGGCCTCGAGTTGCCCGAGATCGAAGGGATTGGCATTGCCGGCGACGACGTTCAGCCAGAACGTCCCATGGGTGAGCGCGATCAGCGTGCCGAGCCCGGCCAGACCCACGCCACCGATAAGGCCCGCCGACAGCAAACCCAGGCGTGGCTGTCGAATGAGCACCGACAGCACACCCGCCACCACAGCGTCGAGCGCGGTCGGCTTGGTAAACAAGGCCGCCACCAGCGCCAGGCTGCCGAGCAGCACACGTCGGCGCGTTGGTCGCTCGAGCAGGGTCAGGCCGACCACCGCGGCCAACAGGGCGAAGCTGTTGACGCGCGCCAGCGGGGTGGTATGAAACACGTACGGCGAGGCGAGGAAGAAGCCGGCGGCGAGCGCGCCCGCCAGCGCGCGCCCCGACAGACGCTGGGCGGCGATGCCGAGGACGCCCGCGGCGGCGATGGCCGAGATGGTCGAGACGAGCCGGGCGGGGGCGAGCCCGGGCCCTGACCAGGCCATCGGAATCGAGACGAGATAGCTCCACAGCGGCGGGTAGTTCGACGAGTAATACGGGAACTCGGCGTTGCTCGTGTACGGCAGCTGGCCGAGATTGATGAGCCACGCGCTCCAGGCGTCGTATCCCTCGCCCTGGTCGAGGTCGAACGGGAAGCCGGCGAGCTGTACGGCAAATTGCACGTAGACGCCGGCGTAGACCGCGAGCAGCAGGAGCGTCGGCCACATCTCGAGCGCGTGGCGGGCGGTCGTCGCGCGCACCAGTGCGAACCCCGCTGGCGGGATGTGCCTAACTCGCTGCATGTCCAACCCGCAGGAGCTTCACGTCGAACGCCAGCAGTACGCCGAGCCCAAGCACGGCCAGCAACAGGACCAGCGTGCCAGGCCCGCCAAGAAGATCGAGCAGCCACGTGCTGAGCCACTTGCCAATGAGTCCGGTACCGTCGTCGGTGCTGCCGAGCAGGTGTTCGCTCGGCAGCACCGCGAGCGCGAGCAGGCCGATGCCAGCCAGTCTGCGCCGGGGTAACGGCATCGACGGTCGCAGTGCGCGAACGACCAACAGCACCCCGGCGAGGGTCAGGGTCACCGGCACCATGAAGGTCGCCCGGCCGAGCAGCAGTCCCAGCCCGTCGTGCAATGGCACCCCGATGCGACCCTCCGGCGGCAGGAAAATCATCACCGCGAAGAAGGCGGCCAGCGTGAAGGCAACCAGAGGAGGTGCCTGGCGAATCTCGCGTTCTTCAGCCCATACGGTGGGCGTCTGGGGGAAGGCCAAGAGTCAAAACAGCGGGAGTTGATCGAGTTGCTTTGCCGGCTCGGTGGCGGCCGTAGCGATCATGGCTTGCGCCTCCCGCCGCTTCGTTGCCTCGGCAAGGAGTGGCGGGATCTTTCGGAAATCGTCTTCGTAGATGCGCCGCATCTCCACTGTCGGCGTGCGCAGAATCGCCGCTGGGTGATACATCGCCAGGCACGTCATGCCGTTCCAGTCACGCGAGCGGCCGTGCAGCTCGCGCATCGGCCCGGGCGGAAAGAAACGAGCCATCGAAAAACGGCCGAGGGTCACGATGAGTTTGGGGGTGAGCACCGCGACCTGGCGGAGCGTATACGTATCGCACGCTGCGAGCTCGTCCGGCAACGGATCGCGGTTGCCCGGCGGGCGGCAGCGCACGACGTTGGTGATGAAGACGTCCTGCCGCCGCAGTCCGATGACCTCCAGCATCTCCGTCAGCAGCTGGCCGGCCGCACCGACAAATGGTCGGCCTTGCTGGTCCTCGTGGAACCCCGGCCCCTCGCCGATGAACATGATCTCGGCGTTCGGGCTGCCCTCCCCCGGCACCCCGAGCGTGCGGGTCTGAGACAGCTTGCACAGCCGACACGCGCGCACGTCCGCGCCGATCACCGCGAGGGAGTCGGGCATCAGGCGGAGTCTACCGGAGCGTTGCGCACGCAGGCTGCGGAGTGGCGAAATCGTGACGCACGCCCGAGCGCTGCGCTGCACCCCGTCGGAGATTCCGCTGCGCCAGCGACACGTCGCGCTATTCCAGGGCCCGGTAGCCAAGCGCGTCTTAAAAAACTTTTCTGTAATTGCCGGCGCCTGGAGCGGGCAAAATCGAGTTCGAAAATGTGCTTCGGAGCCGCGTAGTATTTCGCGATCCTCTTTAGCTGCTGCAGCAATAACAGCTCCCTTGGAAAATCGCTCGCGTGCACGCAGCAGGATCTCCGCCCGAAGCGACGCTGTGTCGCCGGCGCTTCGCAACAGCCAAGCTACGCGGTCTGCGGAGCCAGAGCGATCGGAAGCCGCCCGGGAATGCTGAACGGCGCCCGCCAGGGAATTCCATCTCTGGAGACATGCATCGCTTGCAAGCAGGTGGATCTCGCCCGAAGCCAGGCACCAGCAACCACATCCTTCGATGAGACGAAAGCCCGACACGCGCTGACACCTCATACACTTGGAAAACCTTGGGCCCGCTTGACGGTACGCGCGTCGTCGATCTCACCCGCGCCCTCGCGGGGCCGTACTGCACGCTGCTGCTCGGCGATATGGGCGCCGACGTCGTCAAGATCGAGCAGCCCGGTTCCGGCGACGAGACGCGCCAGTGGGGGCCGCCGTTCATCGCCGGCGAGAGCAGCTACTTCATGAGCGTCAATCGCAATAAGCGCAGTGTCGCGCTGGACTTGAAGTCCGACGCGGGCATCGAGGCGCTGCGCCGCCTCACGGCGTCCGCCGACGTTCTGGTCGAGAACTTTCGGCCCGGCACGATGGAGCGCCTGGGTCTGGACTACGCGCAGGCCAGTGCGCTCAACCCGTCGCTGATCTTTTGCTCCGTCTCGGGGTTCGGCCAGACCGGGCCGCGCGCGCGCCAGCCGGCGTACGACGCCATTCTGCAGGGCATGGGCGGCATCCAGTTCCTGTCGGGCGAGCAGGACGGCGGGCCGACGCGCGTCGGCGTGCCCATCGCCGACATCAGTGCGGGCATGTTCGCGGCGTACGCGGTTGTCTCGGCGCTGTTCTGGCGGGAACGCGACCCCGCGCGACGCGGACAGTTCGTGGACGCCTCGATGCTGGGCGGCCAGGTGGCACTGCTCTCGTACCAGGCCGGACGCTACTTTGCGACGGGTACCGCGCCCGGCCGGATTGGCAATCGCCACGCCAGCATTGCACCGTACGAGATGTTCAAAGCCAGCGACGGGTACGTGAACGTGGCCGCCGCCAACGAGCCCATGTGGCATCGTTTCTGTACGGCGCTCGGCCTTGAAGCGCTGCTGTCGGATCCACGCTTTTCCACCAACCCCGACCGTGTAACCAATCGCGCCGCGTTGAGTGCCGCTATCGAGGGCCGCCTGGCCACGCTCACGATGGCCGAGGTGATCGCGTGCCTCGAAAAAGCAGAGGTCCCGGTCGGGGCCGTCTACGACCTGGCCCAGGTCTTCAACGATCCCCAGAGCGAGCACCTCGGCATGGCGTTGCCAACCCCGCACCCGAAGGTCCCCGAGTGGAAGACGACAGGCTTCCCGTACCGCCTCTCCGAGACGAATCCCGCCGTGCGCTGCCCGCCCCCGCTGCTGGGCGAGCACACCGCCGAAGTGCTGCGCGAACTGGGCTATTCCGAAGAGGAAATAAGCGCGTTTTAACCTGGCAGCCGCATGCCCCCGGCCCGCACGAGCGGGTAACCAGCGCGTTTTAGCCAGGCAACCGCACGCCTCCGGCCCGCACGAGCGGAAACAAGGCGCGAAGCGCCCCTCGCGGGGGGTCGCCGCGGGAAGGAGCGCGCAGCGAGCCTGCGAGCGGAGCAGCGACTGGCGGCGGGGGGCCCGCAGGGCTCCCCCGACCCGTACTAAGTTACGCGGCTCCCCCGACCCGTACTAACTCGTAGCGGCGGTCTTGATGTTGAGTGGCGTGCCCGCTTCGACGCCGAAGGAGACGACGCCTGGGATGAGCCAGTCGGTCCACTGCTCGTCAACGCGGCGCTGGAAGAGGTCGTAGTCCTCGTCGATGAAGTGCGCGAAGCGGCCCTGCTTCGACAGGTACTCCCGAACCGGCTTCCGCTTGGCGCGCCCCGCGGCGAGCGATTTCGTCGTGCCGTTGAGCTTGACCGTGTGGTCTTCCATCTCCCACAGCGACCAGATGCCCGTCTCGACCGCGAGCTTGCCCAACTCGTGGCTGAGCTGGGGATCGTAGTGCCAGCCCTTGGGGCACGGATCCAGCGTATGAATGAACGCCGGCCCGCCGGCCGCCAGGCCCTTGCGGACCTTGTTCATGAAGTCGACGCCGTACGACGCGCACGCGGTGGCGATGTACGCCGCATCCGGGTGCCCAGCCGCGAGCATGCCCGGCGTGTTCTTCTTCCAGCGCGTGTGCATGATGCGCTTCTTCTTGCCCGTCGGCGAGAAGGTCGTCACGGCACCGTAGGGCGATGAGCCCGACACCTGGATGTCGGTGTTCGCGTACGACTCGTTGTCGTACAGAATGATCAGAAACCGATACTCGGCGTGGGTGAGGGCCGCGCTGATCGCGCTCAAGCCCATATCGGCGCCGCCACCGTCACCGCAGAAGGCGATGACGTTGATCGGTTCGTCGGCGAGCTTGCCCTTGCGCATCAGCACTTTGAGGCCAGCCGCGGCGCCCAGGGCAGCCGAGCCAGCCGA
>DATGER010000091.1:0-14685 GCA_035309865.1 Chloroflexota bacterium | reverse complement strand
CGAGTGCGGCGACCGTCTGTACGTCCACCGACAATCGCCCGGTTACGGCCAGCGAACCAGCTATTGGTGCACCTCGCGAAAGCATGGCCGCGATCTGCCACCCGAGAATCGGCGTCGCAACGGCGTGCAGGTTGTCATCCGCGCTGATACCCTCGACAACGCCGTCTGGGGGTGCGTCGTCGACCTTCTCGACAACCCGAACCACCTCACGGCCGAAATCGAACGGATGCGGGCCAATGACCCAACGGAAACGGATCTTGCAGCGATCGATCGCACATTGACTAAGGTGTCGCGCAGCATCGACGGCTTAACGAAAGGCTTCGCTGCCGTGCAGACCGATAACGCGCGCGGAATTCTGGCGCAGCAACTCGACGCCGCGGCGGCCCACCAGCGACAACTCCAGGACGAGCGCGCTCGCATCCTGGAGCGGCGGCAGGGCTGGCGGGATGCACAGCGGCGGGTCGACGACGTAGAGGCGTGGCTCGTCGAGTTGCGAGGTGCTGCCCAGGACATGCCCTACGCACTCAAGCGAAGGGCGCTGCTTGCACTCGACGTTCGCGTGACCGTGCATCCAAAGACCCATGACCCACGCTGGGAGGCCACCGCCAGCGTCCCTTTTGTCGATAGTGAGCATGCCAATAGGTTGGCGTTTTCGAGACTGGCGTCGAAGGGATCGACGATGACCGGCGATTGTGACCGCGTGGCGACGCCGTACAGGACGCCCCGCTCCATCGACAACGAGCTCGACGTAAACGGAAACGTCGTCGCCAGCGAGCCGGTGTCCAGGTTGCGGTACGCCAGCAATTCGTCGCCGGCCGTCGGCAAGCAGGCGCGGAAGGCGCGCTCCTGTTCGAGAATCGCCACCCGCGACTGCGCCAGCATGCCGTCCAGGGTGGTCTCAACCCGGCGCGTGAGGTCGTCCAGGGCCCGCTGGGACGCCGCCCGCAACAGCACGTACAGACTCACCGAGAACACGCGCTGCTCGCCGCGTTGCAGGGCATCGCGGAGCCGCTCGGCGTCTTCGAAGGCAACCTCGCGCTCGGGGTCGGCCAGACGTCCGCCGCGCTCGTCGACCAGTCGCGACGATTGCAGCTGTACCAGCTTGTGGCTGAGCAGCTTGACGATGCCGGCCGTTTCCTGGGGGTGCACGTGCAGGCTGACTTCGATCGGGTGCTCAAACTCGAGCAGCGGTGCCAGCCAGCCCGGGGCGACGGTGCGTGGATACCCGACAAACACCAGCACGCGGGCGTACTGGTACTCCAGACGCAGGTGGTCGCGAGCCACCTCGACGGCGGCCGGCGCCAGCAGATCGGCCAGCGAGCGCGTGCCAAGCGCGAACCGGCGTTCCTCCCGCGACAGTCCGGTGGTGGCGCCGGAGGGTCGTCGTCGCTGCAAGCGGAGCATCGGGTTACTCCATCGCCGGACTGGCGGGCGCCGCGCGCACGGCCAGGGTCGTGTAGTCGTCCAGTTGCTGCCGAAAGCGCTGTGCGCGGGCGCGTTCGGGTGACCAGCAGGCCAGATACAGCTGGGCGAGCTCCAGATCAGCCAGGCGTCTGACGGCCAGGCCGCAGCGCGTCAACTGACGGGCGAGGTCGTCGCAGCGGAAGGTGAGCTGGTGTCGCGCCGCATCGCGCCGTGGTTCTGTCCGCTGCTCGCTCGCGTGCCTGACGCCCGAGAACACCCTGGTCCAGCCGGCCCGCGCACAGCTCTCCGCCGGCACGACCACGTAGAAACGCCGCTCGAGCAGCGTGCGCTGGCGGGCGAGGCCCTGCACGAATGCGGCATGGTCGTGCGCCAGCGCGGCGAGCTGGCCGTCGAGCACCTGTCGACCCCGCTCTTCAAGGCCGGCCGCGTAGCGCGTCAGGTCGACCGGGCTAGCCCGGACCAGGATCTGGATGGGGTAGCTCAGGCCATTCAAGAAGGTCGCAAAGCCAGCCAGCAGCGCTTCTTGGCGGGCATCGTCCTCGGACGGGCTGGCCGTGCCGCTGACCTCGAGGACGGCGCGGTAGTCGCCGCCGACGAGGCCGACCACGCCGTCGCGGATGGTCGCAATGCCGAGCCGGGCGGTCTGCACCGAGGCGTGTTTCATTCGCCGTCGTCCGCGGCCCAGGCGAGGCTGGGTGCCAGCTCCTGCCAGCGAGCGCCCTTCGGTCGCCAGTCCGCCGCGCTTGGCTCCGCGGGCTGCCAGGTGGCTCGCCGAGGTGACGCGGCATACACGAGCGCGGCCACCAGCCATTCCTCGAGCGCCCGGTCAGCTGGACGTACGAGAGCAAACGCGAGCGTCGTCCCGAGCGTCAGGACGACGCTCGCCAGCCGAAGGGCGTCGCCCAGCCACAGCGGCTGGTCCCAGAGCGCGTAGCTGGCCGAGCTGCCAACCAGCACATACAGGAACTGGCGGGCGGTGAGCCCGAAGATGACCCGGTCTTCGACGTTGAGGTGGGTAGGGACTTCGTGGTGTCGTGTGGTCATCTTTCACCTACTTGGGAATGGCATTTTCAACAAGGGTGGCGATGGTCTTGGCGAGCAGCACCACCGCCAGCCCACCAATCGAGGCGAAGGCGGCGTCCTTGGCGCTCTCCATCCGCCGCGGGCTACCGCCAGCGGTCATGTACAGGAAACCGGCCCAGGCGAGGAAGAGCGCCGCGGCCGTCAGGCCGATCGACGTCGCCGCGCTGAGCAGCGTGTCAAGCATCTTGACGATCGAATCTGTGCCCATGCTGTAGGGTCCTTCCGAGTTGAAGTGAGCGGGGCGGCGCTCAAGCGGCGCGCGGCCGGCCGGCGCCGGCGTAGTGCGCGCCCCAGTAGCCGCTGAAGACGGGTTGGGTGGAGACGACCTGTCCGTCAGTCGGCGCGCTGATTTGCAGTCCGCCGCCGACGTAGATGCCGACATGCGTGATGAAGTCGCGCGGATCGGCAATCGTGCGGGCGAAGAAGACCAGGTCGCCCGGCTGGAGTTGGTCCTGCGGCACGCGCGCCGTCGCGTCGTACTGCCGCTGCGCGGTCCGCGGCAGCGCGACCCCCAGCTGAAGGAAGACCAGCTGCACCAGCCCAGAGCAATCGAGACCGGTCGCGGGATTGGAGCCTCCGAAGACATACGGCACTCCCAGGTAGCGTCGGGCAATCTCGACCGGCGCGGCGCCGGCCGACGGGGGCAGGTTCGGAAGGGGTGACCGGAGGCCGTCGCCGCCGGGTGCCGGCAGCGCCGGGTGCGCAGTCCCGCGGCCGACCACGCCGCCAGCGGAGCCGGCCACAAAAGCGACGGGGATGGTCACCGCCAGCAGCAATGCCAGCAGCACCGCGACCGCGAACATCGCGGACGCGCGCACCAGCTGACGGCCGCCATCGTCGAGAAGCAGTCCCGCAATCACGTGCAGCATGGGCGGTCAGCGTGACGAACCGCGGCTGGCGGCGAGCCGGATCAGCGAGGTGATCTGGCGCACGCCGCCCACCCCCGTCGCGCCCGCGGCACCCCCACCGCCCGGGTACCCGGGCATCAATCGCGGCACCTTGCGCGCCAGTTGCAGGACCGCCACCCCGAACAGCAGCGACACCAGCCACGTGCGGCCGTTTTCCACCGGATTGGACCCATCCCCTGGAAAAAGCGTTGGCAGGTTCTTGATCAGCTCCGTTCCAAGCTGCAGCACCAGCACCTGAATGGACTGCACGAAGACCGTGGCGAAAAAGGTGCTGAACCACAAGCGCGCCCAGCTGTACGTCTGGGGCAGCACCCAGCACAGCAGCGCCAGCGGCGCGACGACCAGCAGCGCGTCCACCAGCGCCAGTCGCATCAGCATCTGGCCGAGCAGCAACAGGCCCATGACCAGGTAAATGCCCATCGCCATCAGGTTCATGAGCGGTGGGCCCTGGGCCGGCTTCAGGGCCGTGTCCCAGGCGGGGATCGAGCTCGAGCCCAGCATCTGGGCCAGGGCGTTGTTGAGCTCGATGACGAAGTGGCCCCAGTTCAGACTCGTGTTGATCAGGATCGCGCTGAGCAGCACCCGCGGCACGAGCTCGAGGGCGCCGTGATAGGGCGCCCGAATGTGCTGGTGGACCATCACGTTGACGCCTCCCCACACGGTCACCGCGGCCAGGGCGCTGTTGGCAATGAACCGCGTTGATTCCCACAGCCGGTGGACGACCTCACTGTCATAGGACAACCCCGCCGGTGTCTGGCTGATCACGTTGCCTCCGCCGAGGAGCCAGCCCATGAAGCCGACGACATCGCCGGTGGCCTGTTGGCCGAGGCCAACGAGGGCAGCGTTGAACATCGTGGCCGCCCACTTGCCTGGATCGGCCAGCAGGTCAGTCAGACCCGTGCCGGGCCCCGGTGACTCGGGCAGCCCCAGCGCGTGCACGGGGTACGCGGTCATCGCCACGCCCAGCACCGCCAGCGCCACGCCAATCAGCGACACGTGGGCGTGTCGTCTCATGACGCACCGTCCAGTCCGAACGTTGCCAGCCAGTAGTCGACGCCGCCCGCCGGGCTCGGGCTGGCCAGCAGGACCCGCGCGCGGGCGAGATCCCACAGCGCGGCGTACGTGGAGGCTGGCCGCAACGGCAGCTCGAGCGGTTGTTGGCCGCTCGCGGCGCCATCCACCAGGCGGACGGCGAGCGCGTGGTCGATGCCCTGCCGCCCGAGCCCCACCAGTTGGCCGTCTTCGCGCCACGCGGCGAAATCAACGTCGGTGTCGCCGAGCGAAAGCGGCGTCGGGTCCGTGGCGTTCGCGACGTAGAGCGCGTGCTGCGTTTCCGGCTGCAGCCAGTGAAACGGGACGCCCGGCGGGTGCTGATGAGGCGCCACAAACACCAACCGCTGGCTGTCGGCGGCCCACGTGGCCGGCAGGTACCCGAGCGGCGCCGTGGACGCGGAGTCCAGATCGGCGACATACCGGAACCCACCGTCGAGGTCGACCAGACACAGCGCGTTCAGCGCCCCGGCGTGCGCCAGCAGCGCAACGTGCTGGCCATCCGGACTCCACACCGCGGACCCGACGCCGACCTCGCTGGGCAAGGTCAGCAGCTCCCGTCCGTGGTGGCCATCAGCGTCGACGAGCCACAGGCGACTGCGCGTCGCACCACCCGCCAGCGCCTCACCGCTGACCGCCAGCAGCCGCTCCGCGCGCGGACTCCAGCTGGCATCCAGCAGCTGTTCGCCCGCGGCCAGAGGCGCGCGCCAGCCAGCCATGGACTCCAGGTGGTCGCCGGAGACCAGCCACAACACACCGGGGTGTGCCGCGGCGGACCCGGCCACCTCAGCATCCGGACCGGGTGGGCCGGCGGCGTAGCCGACGAACGCCACGTGCTGACTGTCCGGTGAGACGATCAGCCGCGTTGCGGTGACCGCCGTCAGCACCGGCTCCAGCACGCCGCTCCGCGGATCCAGCCGCCAGGCCTGCATCTGGTGGCCGGGCGGCACCGCGATCGACAGCCCCAGCTGACCGTCGGCCAGCAGGCGGACATCCGTCAGCGTGGCCCCGGGCAGCGCCGGTCGCAAGCGCGTGAGCACCGCTTGGCTGCGCCACAACACCGCGTCGAGCGCGGCCGGTCGGTCGCCCACCTGCACGACGTACTGGCCATCGAGGGCGGCGGGCGCGGTCAGGTGCACGCGGTGTGGCCCCGGCTCCACGTGGAATGCCAGCGGGGTGACGCCGCGGTCGTGGCCATCGAGCGCTACCCCGGCACCAGCCGGCCGCGAGGTCACCGTCAACAGGACGCCCACGCCGCTGGCGGCGGCGTCGGTGTGGGCGACCGTCGAGATCAGGACCGGAGTCCCGATCGCCAGCGCGAGCAGTGCGCCAGCTACCCAGGTGCGTCGCATGCGCAGCCCGGCCCGTAGCTCGACTCGGCTCGGCGGCTCGAAGACGACGGTGAAAGGGAGCTCCATGGCGACCTCCGCTGGCGATCGGGATGCGGCCAGTGTGTGGCGGAGGGCGTCACGGGAAGCGTCACACGAACGCCGAAAAGCGTCCCGCGGGCGTCATGGGGACGTCACAAAAAAAGGAAGCTGGAGGTCCGTGTTCGGGCGGATGGCGTGCGAGCGCGAGCAGCGAGCCGGGCTTCAGACGGCCGCGGCTTCGCGCTCGTTGGCTTGCAGGCCCGCCAGCAGGCGCTGGTACTCCTGGAGCGTGTCGCGGCTCGGATCGTCGATCGGCACCCCGCCATCGTCGTCAACTTCGGCGGCCAGCTCGCGCAGCGCGGCGCGGAACCGGCGTTCTTCCCGCACCAGCGCCAGTCGGTCGCCGCGATCGGCGTGCAGCCGGAAGAGCGCGCACCACAACCGCTCGTCAAACGGATCGATCTCGGTCAGTTCGCGGTACAGGTCGATCGACGCCGCGAGGTCACCAGACGTGACGTACAACTCGGCGAGCCTGGTCGAGGCGTGCTGAAAGAGTCGGCGAAAGTGTTCGCGCAGCGTGACACCGCTGTCGTCGCGCTCGTCGACCCAGGCGTACCGGCGCGTGTCGGGGCCGTCGAGCAGGTCGCCCTGATACAGCTCGCGGGCGCGCTCCAGGTCCCGGATGACAGCGAGCCCAGGGTTGATCCGCGCGGTGTGAACCAGCCCCAGAAACTCCTGCGCGTCGCTGTAGATGACGCCGGCGTCCAGGCTGAGGATCCCCCGTTCGAGGCAGATGCCGTCGGTGGCGGGGCCACCCTCGACGGCGGCCAGCATGTGCCGCAGCCGGTACCGGAGCTGTCGAAATCGATGCCCGGGGTTGGTGGCTGCCTCGTCCTCCGGCCAGAGACCCTCCACCGCATCTTCGGTCGAGACGCCTTCGGCGGGCTGACACGCCAGATACAACAAAAACTCCCACGGCTTCGCGTCGCCACCCGGCCGGCGCGGCCAGACCTGTTGGCCGGCACAGAGGACGCGTGGCCCGCCGAAGCAGAACACCTGGATCGGTGGCCCTTCGGAGACCGCGGCGCCCGCGGTGGCTGTCTCGTGCGGCGTCTCGTGGATCGGCGGGGCCGTCGGCGGCGGAGAAAGCTCGGCCTCGGGCGTTGGTGGCGCAGTTGGTGGTTCGTCGGCGGCGGGTGGCGGCGGCGGCGCATTCGGCGGCGAGCCGGAGCCGGCGGCGGCGTAGGCGGAGCGCATCACTCGCACCAGGCGCTCGAGGTGCTCGGGCGCAACGTGATAGCCATACAGCTCGACCGGTTCGCGGCCGTCCAGGCGCAGCAGGAGACGGCCACCCCCGCCGAGGAATGCTGCGTCAGCTACCCCCAGCAGGGCGACGCTGGCCTCTTCGTGCTGCATGCGCAGCACCATGCGGGTTCCGAAGTGGCCCAGCAGGGGGCTGAGCGCGGCGTCCTCGGGACAGCTGGTCGCGGCCACGAATCGCACGCCGAGGCTCGCGGCCCGGCTGGCAAGCAGCTCGAAACTCGCGGCATGCTCACCGAGGCTGGTCAGCTCCGGGACGACTACCACCAGATCGGCGTCAGGCGCGCCCAGCGCACGCCGGTCGAGCTCGGCGCGCAGATCATCCGCGGCGATCATCAGCGCGGACTCATCGCCGGGGTCAATCGCGCGGGCCAGGTGTGGCAGCTGAAACACCGGCGCGGCGATCGAGCGCGGGCCCCCAACCATCCAGACACGCAACTGCTCGGGTGAGCGACGCGCGGTCAGCGTCGCCACCAGACTGGTGAGAATCGTGTCGGCGCCGTGGCCCGGCAGACTCGCGATGAGCACGTGCCCGAGGCTGGTGCAGGTGGCCACATACACCTGACGGTCGTACAGCACCCCCAGCGGCACCAGGCAGGGGCCATCGGGCTGGGCGTCCGGAGCGGGCAGCAGCCGCGTCTTGCGTACCCGGACCAGCCGCAACACCACGTCCTGGTCCGCCGATACCCAGGCTTCGGCCTCCGCGTCCAGCTGAGACGCAAACTCAGGCGCCAGATCAACCAGGATCGGCTGTTCGGCCAGCCCCGCGGCCAGCGTCAGCGTGGTCGCCGAGCGTCCATGCCGGATCGCCACGATGCCAACGTGCCCAAGGTTGTATCCGTCGAGGAACCGCCGCAGCTGGGCTACAAGGGCCGCCACCGGATCGAACCCCGCACCGAGCAGGCCACGGGTGAAGTCGTGCGCGAGTTGCGTTTCGGCGAAGCCCCCCTCGACGACAATCTCGGTTTCGGGTTCGTGAGACAGCGGGCGCAAGCGTCGCATGCGTCGCGCGCCGAGCGCCACGCCGGCGAGGGCAACGAGGCCCAGACCACCACCGAGCGCGAGGGGTGCAGCGGCCATCCCGCTGGATCGCGGCGCCGCGGGCACCGCCACGTCGGCATCCGCGGGCGCCGAGGTGCCGCCGGGCGCGGTCACGCCGGCGACGGGAGCGACCACGTCGGACGGTGCGTTGGCAACCGGGTCCAGGACGTGGAGGGTGCGGACGAGTGGCAACGGATCGACTTCGACAGGTGGCAGCGCCACTGACGCCGCCGACGCGCCGGCGGTCGGCGGGCGCGCCAGGCTTTGCACCGAACTGGCGGCTACGAGGTCTGAGGTCGGTGGTTCGGACGCTTCGCCAGGCGCCGGTGGTGCCGGTGGCGCCGGCGGTAGCAGCAGCCGCAAGCCAGGCCAGATCACATTGGGGTTGGTCAGCGTGTGCAGGCCATCGGGGGTCGCGACGCCACCGTTCAGATCGAACAGCACGTGCCATTGAGAGTCGTCGCCCAGAAGTGCCGCGGCCACACTCGAGAGGGTGTCGCCGGCCGCGACGGTGTACCAGCGCTCACCGTCAACTTCGTCGACGCGCAGGTTGGCGGCGCTCTCGGGTTCGGGGATCACCAGCTCCCAACCTGGCTGAATCACACCGGTGGCAGTGAACAACCGGCCATCGGGCATTCGCCGGCCAATGTTGGCGTCGACCAGGCGGCGATACGCCGTACCCGAGCCATACGCCCGCTCGGCGATCGACCATAGCGTATCGGCAGGTCGAACGAGGTAGTGTGCGTCGGCAGTCTGGGCAGCGGCATTCGGTGCCGCGGCAACCGCGATCGGACGCGACGGCTGGTCGGTTTCGACAATGAAGGCTGAATCGCCAGGCGTGAGCGTTTGAGCGGCCGCGAGCGGTACGCCGCGGCTGAGGATCTGAACGGCGAATGCGGCGGCTACGGCGCGGCGGGCCAGCGGGAACGTCACGCGGTCGGCCAGCCGACGCAGCGCGTGCACCCAGCCTGCGCCGTGCGCGAGCGCCGCTGCCGCCACCACCGCTAACTCGAGCCCGAGCGACGCGACAATCCAGACCCACATCAGCCACGCCAGATCGAGGAGCACCAGCGACAGCGCCTGAAGGGGCAGCGTCGAACCGCTCAGGACGGCGGTCAGCTGGTCCAATCGCGGCAGCCCGTCGGGCAGCCGGGGTGCGCCGCCAACTACACCGAGTCCGATTCCCGCGAGGAGCACGAGCGTCCCGAAGCTGAGCAGCCGCACGCGTTCGTGCGCCGCGTCCGACCGGAGGGTGCTGGATTGTTGTGTGTGCGTCTGCTTCACGCCTTCCTCCTGACCGTGCTGTTGAATGTCCAGCGTCAACCGCCGTCGCCGGCGTGAATGCCATACTGGACGTCTGCGAAGGCGCTGGCTTGCACTGGCACGCTGTCGATGTGGACGACGCGCAAAAAGGCCGTGTGCACCGCGCCTTGAAGCGTCACCCTGACCCGGCGGGTGGCGACGTCGATGCGTGTGGTTGGGAGCACCTGCCAGTCGAGCTCGCGTGCCAGACGCTCGGCGAGGTAGCTCCGGGTCGCGTCGCGGGCAAGCGTCGGGTCCAGCTGCACATCGGTGCCGCCGCTGCCGCGCAGTCGGTCCAGATCGAGACGTGTCGCGCCGGCTCGCGCCGCGCCATCGGCGACGCTCTGCAGTTGGCGCCGCGACGCGAGCAAGACGCCACCATCGATCGCCAGGCCGGCGATGGAGATGAAGAGTGGCAGCGCCAGCGTGAACCAGACCAGCGCTTGCGCGGACGAGCGGCGAGCCATCAAGGGACGACCCCGTCGAGTCTGGCGAGCCCGCTGCGGAACGGGTCGACCCATTCCACGTGCTGTGCCCGCACGGTCGGCACCGGAACCCAGCCAACGACCGGCAAATCGCCCAGATCGACTCTGTAGGTCACGGTCGCGCTGACCTGCCCACGTTCGGCGGCGAAGGCCGACACGTCCCAATCCAGCGCGACCGCGCGGGGATCGAGCCCCAACCCGGGGGCCACGAGATCAACCCGCTGGCGCATGCGGACGACGGCGTCAGCAGGGCTCGTCCCCATGGCCGCGGCCCGCGCCGCCTCGTGTGCAACCGCCACGACCGCCGTCTGGGCCTGAACCACGCGGCTGATCGCAAGCGTGCCGAATAACAACCCCACGACGATCGGCAGCACCAGGGCCACTTCGACCAGCGCCTGGGCGCTCTGGCTTCGACGGACCGCCGGGTACGTTCGGTCCTGACCTTCGACCAGCAGCGTGTCGACGACCCTGTCCACCTCGGGAGGTTGGAGTGGCCGCTGCGGAACGTGCAGGCAGATATGCGACGTCGCCTGGTCGAGCCGCATCGCCGGGACGCGACAGTGTTCGGCGTCGAGCTCCGTCCGCGGATGTGGAAAAACGACCAGCCCCTCGATCCAGAGCGGGGGGCGTCGAAACAGGCCCGGCAACTGGCTGCGGAGGCAGTCGCGAACCGCGAAGATGTTGCGCTGGACCTGAGCGGCGGGATCGCCGATGTAGGCCGCGTACGGTGTCCCTGCCCGGCCCAGCCTGGTCCGGTGCCAGCGCCCGTCTGGGTCACACGCGATCCGCCCGGCCATCGTTTTGGTTTCGAGCAAAAAGACGCCGCTCGGCCCGACGACCAGGTGATCGATGTCGCCGGCGCCACGCGGCAACTTCAGCCCGTTGATCAGCACGTACTCCTGGGGGAGCTCGCGCGCCAGCACCTGGCCAACATGCCGCTCCCCGGACAGGCCCATCAACAATTGGGCCTGGCGCTCGCGCGAACCGGGGCGCGGCCGGCCATCACGTGGGCCACGCGCCCCGCCTCCGGCGAGCCAGAGAACAAGCGACACGCCGGTGGCGACAAAGAGGGCCGGGCCTAACCCTGGTAGTTGCCTGCGCGGCGTGACGAACGCCGCCCCGGCGAACAGAACGGTCAGCCATCCCCAGGGCGCTCGTTCGCCGACGATCGGCACCAGCAACAGCATCGTGAGTGCCGTCAACGCCGCCAGGACCCAGCCCTGAGGCGGTTCGGCCGCTCCAGCCAGCGGGACCAGCACCACTGCCACGAGCGCCGCCCGCTTGACGCCCACCGCCCGTCGCGGGCCTGCCTCACGGGCCGATGCCGGCACCGGACCGAGCCCGACGGTCGGCCGGCGGCACTCGACGACACGCGTGGTCATCGGTCCGCGCCACCGGGTCGAAAGCGTTCGCGCGCGACGCGCCCCTCAGCGTGGATCGGCAGGTTCTGAATGAGCGGCAACGGCAGGATCGGCCTCAACCTGGCGTCGACTCGCAGCGCGACCACGTCGGCACCCAGGGTGCCGTCCAGGCGCACGGGTTCGACACTCGTGCCGAGGCCAGCGGTCACCAGCGCCTGGGCGCGCGCATACCCTTGGTCGAGTCCGCGACCATCTTCGGCGGCCAGCCGCGCCCCCTCTTGCACCGCGCTCGTGAGCACATCGCGCGCGTGGGCGTAGAGCACGACTTGCAAGACCCCGAGTGACAGCATGATCACCAGGGGCAGCACGAGAGCAGACTCAACCAGAGCCTGCGCGGCGGCGCGTCGCGGGCAGGACATTGTTCAACGACCGGGACGAACTCAGCGGCCGGCGGAAGCCGCCCCCAGTGTCTTGCTGATGTTGGTGAAGACGCTGGTCAGCTCGCCGCCCAGGAGCGTCAATGCTCCAGCCGCGGCGATCACCACCAGCGCGCCCACCAGCGCGTACTCCACCGTTGACTGCGCGGCGCGTCCGCCCCGCAGCCGGGCGATGCCAGAGTGCCAGCCCGCCTGGAGTTGCGCCGCCACTAAGCTTCCCTGCTCCATCCAACTCATCGTGGTCCCTCTCTCCCTCACCGAGTTTTGCTTCAACCGCCGAGTCGCGTCAGCTCGGCTGCCGCGGGTACCAGCACCACCACAAACAGGGCCGGCAGGATCAGGAGGGCGATGGGCAGCAGCATGCGGACGCTCGCCTTGCCGCCTTCCTCCACGACGTGCAGCCGCTGGCGTTCGCGCAGCGCCTGGGCGTGCGCAGCCAACGCCTGGCCGAGTGGCAGACCTTGCTCGTAGGCCGCGCTCACCCGGCCCAGCACATGTTCTACTTCGGGCGTGCCAAGTCGGCCGGCCATCCCATCGAGGGCTTCCAGCAGATTGCGGCGTTGCCCGAGCGCCAGCTCGCGCACGACCAGGCGCAGCTCGCGGGCGACCACACCTTCGCTGTGCCGCGCGACTTCCGCCAGCGCCTGTTCCAGCGCCATCCCGGCCGAGGTCGCCAGCGTCAGCATGTCGAGGATCGTCGGCAGCTCCATCAACACCAGTCCGCGCCGCGCGACCTCGCGGCGCCGCAGATCCCAGTCTGGAAACACGAAGCCGATCGCGAAGGCGACCAGCCACAGCCACACCGGCCAGGCGCCGAGCGGGTTGAGGCGCAGCACATTCATCAGCGGGAACAGGATCGCGACGATCAGCCCGGTCGTGACCTTCTCGCCCAGGAACTGCACCACCTCTACGGAAGGTCGCAGCGTGCGCAGCCGGGCTTCGAGCTCGCGACCACCCGCCAGGCCGAGGCGTAGCAGAACCGCGCGCAACGCCCGACCCGCGTCCTCGACCACCGGGCGCAGAATGTTCTCTAAGATGCGTGACGCAAAGAGCGGCCGCGCGCCGTGGCGGTCCAGATCCGCCAGCCGAATGCGCTCGTCCACGTCGAGCAACCGCAAGCGTTCGCCGAGGTCCGGCTTGGGTCGACCGATCGGGAGCGCGGTCAGCACCAGGTACAACCCGAGGCCGAACACCAGCGGCAGGACCACCACGCGCGCATCGAGGGCGGCCAGCTGGATGTTGGCCGCCAGGACGCTGGTGGGCGTCACCTGACCAGGACCCGTCGCTCGCCCGGCAGCCGGGTGAGATACAGCATCGCCGCGTAGCCGAGCGCAATGCTGACCGCGCACCCGACCAGGACCATCTGGCCCCACACGCCGTCGAAGATGCTCAGATAGCGCGGGTTGGTGGCGCGCAGACCGACTAGGGCGACCAGCGGCGCGGCCGCCACGATGCGGGCCGACAGCACGCTGCGGCCTTGCTGGGCACGGACTTCCTGTTGCACGCGCAACTGCGCCCGGGTGGCCTCCGCGAGCCGATCCAGCACCTGGGTCACCTGGCGACCACCCAGCTGGTCGTTGACCAGCAGTGCGCACGCCACCACGTCAAACACCGGATCGGCCAGCCGGTCCCGCGTCGCCGTGAGCGCTGCCTCGAAGCCGATCAGCCGCGCATCTCGGTTCAGGCTGGCGAACTCCGCGGCCAGGGCGCTCGGCCCCGTGCGCGCCAGGCCGGTGAGGGCCTCCTGCACCGACAAACCGGTGCGGATCGCGTCCCGCAGCTGTTCGATGGCTTCGACCAGTGCGTCCTGGATCGCCGACCGGCGCCGATCGTGGCGGCGGATGTAGTACGCGTACGGCGCCAGCAGCCCCAGGCCGCCGGCGAGACCGCTGACCACGCCCCAGCCGAGGAAGAGCTGCACCACGATCGCCGCCATGCCGCCCGAGGCGATCGAAAAGAGCAGAAAGTCCCGCGGCGTGACCTCGTGCAACCCGGCGCGCACGAGGAATTCGCGCAGCGCGTGGAACTGCACCGGCGCGAGCCGCCGCTCCCGGGGACGAACGAGTCCGTCGAACGTCAGGTAGACGCCGCCGGCGATCGCCAGCGACAAAGCCAGCGGGATCAGGATCGCACCTCCGCACGGCGGCCGCGTTGTCGTCGTCGTCGTCGCATGCGGCGATTGTCCACACGGGGCGTCACGGGCAGCGTCACGTGAGCGGTGAAAAACGTCACATGGCGCGGCAAAAGCGTCACGTGGCGATGGGAACCCGTCACGGCGGAACCACCAAGCGTCACGTGAGGCCCTCGGCGGCTACCCCGAGCGGCGGGACGTACTCGATGCCCTGGACGGCCATCTTTTCCAGGCACCGCGGCGGGCGGCCCCGCCATTGCAGGCGACCGTGCTCCAGGCCCCAGATCTCGTGGCCGCTGATCACGCCGCCCTCGAGTCCGGTGACTTCGAAGATGCTGGCCACCCGGCGCTGGCCGGTGCGCACCGTCACCCGCAGCTGGACGACCAGCTCGATCGTGCGCGACACCATGCGCGCCAGCTCTTCGCCGGCCAGGCGCTCGCCGGCCATCATCGCCAGGGTCGCCAGGCGGTCCAGCGCGTCGCGTGGTGAGTTGCCATGGATCGAAGTCAACGAGCCATCGTGCCCGGTGTTCATGGCCAGCAGCATGTCCAGCGCCTCGGCGCCACGGACCTCGCCGACGACGATGCGCGTCGGCCGCATCCGCAGCGAGTTGCGGACCAGGTCGCGAATGCTAATCTCGCCGGCACCCTCGACGTTCTTGCCGCGCACCTGGAGCGCAACACAATCGGGCAACTGCCGATCCAGTTGCAGCTCGGGTACTTCTTCGACGGTGACGACGCGTTCGTCGAGCGCCGCGATCGAGGCCCCCAG
>DATGER010000090.1:0-8482 GCA_035309865.1 Chloroflexota bacterium | reverse complement strand
CATGCCCGCGTAGAGGCTCGCGACCTGGTCCGCGTAGCCGTTGAAGGGCAGCGTTTTCCGCCGCGTCAGGTCACCGATGCGTCGCTCCGTGGCCTGGCTCCAGCGCGGATGATCGACATCCGGATTCACGTTGGCGTAGAAGCCATATTCGCGCGGAGCCGCGAGCGACCAGCTCGTCTGTGGCATGGACTTGCTGAAGCGGATCTTCACGATGGACTTGACGCCTTTGAAGCCGTACTTCCACGGCACCACCAGCCGCAGCGGCGCGCCGTTCTGATTCGGGAGGGACTTGCCGTACAGGCCGACGGCGATCAGGGTGAGCGGGTGCATCGCTTCGTCCATCCGCAGCCCGTCGACGTAGGGCCAGTCCAGCACGTCATCGCGCTGACCGGGCATCTGCTGGGGATTGAGCAGCGTCGTGAACTCCACGAACTTCGCGTTGCCCGTGGGCTCCAGACGTTTGATCAGGTCGGCGAGTGGGAATCCGAGCCAGGGAATGACCATCGACCAGGCCTCGACACACCGCATCCGATAAATCCGCTGCTCAGGCGTGAACCATTGGAGCAACGTCTCAATGTCGATGACCTGCGGCTGCGCAACCTCGCCTTCGACGCTGATGGTCCAGGGCCGCGTCTGGAGCGTGTGGGCGTTGCGGGCCGGTTCGTCCTTGTTGAGGCCAAACTCGTAGAAGTTGTTGTACGTGGTGATCGACGCAAACGGCGTCATGGGCTCGTCGGTGTCGTACGGGCTCGGGCCAGGTGGCGCGGCAGCATCCGCGCTGGCGGGTGCGGCCCCGCCCGCGCCGGTCGGCTCAGCCACGGCCGGCTGCAGCGGTGGTTGGTCGGGTACGTCCGGCGGCGGCCGCTGACCAACGAGGTACACGAGGCCACTCCCGAAGACCGCGGCGGTACCCAGCGTCAGGGCGGCATTCTTGATGAACTCGCGCCGTCGCAGGTACAGCGACTCGGGAGTGATTTCGCTGCTGGGCGGCTCGGGTGTTGCCAACCTTCGCACGCTGGGAGTATACGCACGCCCGCGCTACGCAGATGTTGCGTTTAGAAACCAGTGATCAGATATTCCTGAGCCTGGGGTCGAGCGCATCGGGCAGGCCGTCGCCCACCATGTTGAAGGCGAAGCCGACCAGCATGCTGGCCAGCCCCGGACCGAGCGACAGGATCGGTCGCGGCGCGAGGTAGCGGTCAACGGCGACACGCAGTCTGGCATGTGGCGGAACATCACGGCGCTCTGCGGGAGCGAGCGGCCGCGATTGCAGAGCGGTACGCGCTGGCCTCCAAACGTTGCGAGTCGCGGGCGTCGCTTAGGTGCACGCCCAGGGGCCTGCTGCCTGCCCACAGACCCGTAGCGTCATAGTTGCACGACCGCGACACTGTCAATCAATTCCAGTCAACGGGCCAATTGTTGGCAGGCCAGTGGGTCGGTGATACGCTCGCGGGCGGGCTCGCCATACCGAAAGGAGTTCCAGAGCAATGCGACGTTTGGTGCAGGCGTTCGCGGTGTGTTTGGCATTCGCCGCGGCGGGCTGCGCGCCCGCGGCGCCGCCTGCCCCGCAGCCGACTGTTCCCAGCGGCCAGGCGACCGTGGCCAGCGGCCAGCCGACCGTAGCCAGCGCGCCGAGCGGTGCGCCGCAAAAAGGCGGCACGCTCGTGATCGCTTTCAATGCTGACCCCGAGACCCTCGACCCGCACATCAGTACGGCCCTGTTCGCGGCCCGCGTGATCGCCCTGATCCACGACAACCTGATCAACCGCGACTTCGACGGGTCGTTCAAGCCGGGGCTCGCCGAGAAGTGGGACATCAGCCCCGACGGCAAGGTCTACACCTTCACTCTCAAGAAGGGTGTCAAGTTCCACTCCGGCAAAGACTTCACCTCGGCCGACGTCAAGTACACCTTCGAGCGGTGGCTCGCCACCGAGAAGTCGCCGACGTCGTTTGCCATCAAACCCATCGACAAGATCGAGACTCCGGATCCGCTGACCGTCCGGTTCACGCTCAAAGAGCCGTACAACATCTTCCTCGATCAGCTGGCTGGGTCCTGGGCGGTCATCCTCAATCAGGAGGCGGTCGACAAAGCCGGCAAGGACTACGGCGTCAGCGCGGCGGACGGCACCGGGCCGTTCAAGTTCGTCTCGTGGACGCGCAACCAGAAGCTCGTGCTGGCGCGCAACGACGCATACACGTGGGGCTCGCCGATGTTCCAGAACACGGGACCGGCGTACGTCGACGGCATCGAGATCCGCATCATCCCCGAGGACACCACGCGTCTGGCCGAATTCCAGGCGGGCAACGTCCACCTGGTACAGGACGTACCGCAGGGCGATGTGGAGCGCTTGAACAAAACCGCCGGTGTGTCAGTGATCAAGTACGACCAGCTGCAAACGACATATCTGGGCCTGAATGTCGCCAAGGCGCCATTCGACGATCCCCAGGTACGCCAGGCGATCAATCTCGCGATCAATCGCGACGAGATTGTCACCGGCGCGAACTTCGGCCTGGGCACCGCGGCGCGCACGATGCTGACCGCTGACACCCCGTTCTTCTGGAAGGGCTCCGACCAGGTGGCCCCGACCTACGACGCGGCCAAAGCCGGCAGCCTGCTCGATTCAGCAGGCTGGAAACCGGGCGCGGGCGGCATTCGGGAAAAAGCTGGCCAGCAGCTCGTGCTGCCACTGTGGATCATCAACGACAGCACGACCGTCTTGCAGGCCCAGATCCTCGAGCAACAGCTGGCCAAAGTGGGGATCAAGGTCGACACGAAGCAGTACGAGCAGACGGCCTGGTTCGCCGCCGCACGGACGGGCGAACAAGTCGGCTTCATCATTGGCATCTTCTTCGAGAATCCGGATGGGCTGCTGTACTTCTACTTCTACTCCAAACAACAACCGTCACCCAATCGATTCAGCTATTCGGTGCCAGAGGTCGACAAGTGGCTGGAGGATTCGCGGACGAATCCGGACCAGGCGGCCGTCCAGACGGACTACGAAAATGTCCAGAAGAAGCTGATTGAGGACGCGCCGGCGGCGCCGCTCATCCATGCGCTCGGTACGCTCGGCAAGACCGACGCGGTCCAGGGGGTCAAAGTGCACCCGTCGCGCTGGTTGTATCGGGCGACCGATATCTGGCTGAAGAAGTAGTCGCGTTGAAGCGGCCCGCCAGCCGGCGCCAGGCAGAAGCAGAAGTTTCCGACACTCACCAGCTTGGTTGTCACCCGGAAGCAATCGCAATGGACGCCGCGTCGCGGTGACCTGGAGCTTCCTTCTCCCCGAGGCGGGGACCGGAGGCGCGGCGTTGCGGTGACGCAGTACATCCTCCGGCGGTTACTGCAGTTGCCGATAATTCTCTTCGGCGTCTCGGTGCTGGTGTTCCTGGTGCTGCACCTGGTGCCCGGGAACCCAGCGCTGGCCATCGCCGGTGCAGACGCGCCGCCCGAAACCGTGGCCGCCATCGAGCGCGAGTTGGGCCTGGACCGGCCCCTGCCCGAACAGTATGTGCTGTACATCGGGCGCGTGGTGCAGGGTGACCTGGGGCGCTCGCTGCGCAGTCGGCGCCCGGTCCTGGCTGACGTCATGGACGCGCTCCCCAACACCTTGCAGCTCGCGGTGGTGGCCGCGGCCATCACCCCGGTGTTTGCCATTCCGCTCGGCGTGCTGGCCGCGGCACGCCGCGGCACGCTGGTCGATACCAGCTTGATGCTCGTGTCGATGCTGGGTATCACGCTGCCGGTGTTCGCGCTGGCGCTGGGGTTCATGTGGATCTTCGCGTATCAGCTCCGCTTGTTTCCGATCAGCGGCTACGGCGGCCCGATCTGGACGTCGGATGGCCTGCGGAGCGTGACGCTGCCCGCGCTGACGCTGGCGATCGGCGCGGTCGCGCTCCTCGCGCGACTCACGCGCTCGGCGATGCTGGAAGTGTTGAACCAGGACTACGTGCGCAGCGCGCGCGCCAAAGGTCTGCGAGAGGGGGTGGTGCTGTTGCGCCACGCCCTCGCCAACGCCATGCTGCCGGTGGTCACCGTGGTCGGACTCCAGGTGGCGGCCCTGCTCAGCGGGGCGGTCGTCACCGAGACGGTGTTTGCCTGGCCGGGGGTTGGCCGCCTGGCAGTCTTCGCGATCCAGGCGCGCGACTTTCCGCTGGTGCAAGGCACGGTGCTCGTGATTGCGGTGATGTTTGTCCTGGTCAACCTCGCCGTCGACGTGCTGTACGCCTACGTCGACCCACGGATTCATTACGGGTGAGCGTCGTCGCTGCGCCGGCCGGTTCGCTTGGTCGTCGGCCGGGGGTTGGAGCGCTGCCATCGCCGCGCGGTGGGCGGTTGGTGCAGCGTTTCATCAGACAGCGTGCCGGTGTGTTCGGGCTGGCGGTGATCAGTTGCTTGCTTGTGGTGGCCGTGGCGGGCGAGGCGATCGCGCCGTACGACTGGCGTGCGCAGGACGTGCTCGCGCGCTTCGGTGGGATATCGCCCCAGCACTGGCTGGGCACCGACGAGCTCGGCCGCGACATCTTCAGCCGGATACTGTATGGCACGCGCTTCTCGCTGGTGATTGGACTCGGCGCCGTCGCGCTCAGCTTCGGCGTGGGGACCGCACTGGGCATCGTGGCCGGCTTCTACCCGCGGTTGGACGGTCCACTGATGCGGCTCGTGGACGTGATGCTCGCCTTTCCGGGGATATTGCTGGCCATCGCGATCGTCGGCGCGCTCGGCCCGGGCCTGATCAGCGTCATCGTCGCCATCGGCACCACCGAGATCCCGGGGTTTGCACGTCTGAACCGGTCGATCGTCCTGTCCCTGCGCCAGCGCGAGTTCGTTGTCGCCGCCCGCGTACTGGGCGCGCCGGACCGGTCGATTCTCGGCCGGCACGTGCTGTTGAACCTCGTTTCGCCGCTGGTCATCTTCGCGTCGCTGCGCATCTCGACCGCCATTCTGGCCGGCGCGACCCTCAGCTTCCTCGGACTCGGCATTCAACCACCCATCCCCGAGTGGGGGGCGATGGTGAGCACGGCGCGGCAGTATATCGCCACGGCACCCCACACGTTCGTCTACCCGACGCTGGCGATCTTCGCCGCGGTCATCGGCTTCAATCTGTTGGGCGACGCCGTGCGAGATACGCTCGATCCCACGCTCCGCGCTTGATTGGACCGCTAGCATGGCCGGGTGAAGCTTGGCGTCGGCATCCCCCAGTCCTTTCCGAATCGCACGATCGATCCCGAGTACATTCGTCGCTACCTGGTCCGGGCGGAAGCGCTCGGCTTCGAGGGCGTGTGGACTCAGGAGCAAATTCTGGGCAGGATGCCCACGTTGGAGCCACTGGCGCTGATGAACTACGCCGCGGCCTGTACCACGCGCCTGCGGCTGGGCTGCGCGGTCTTCCTGACGACGTTGCGGAGCCCCGTCCACATGGCCAAAATGCTCACGACCCTCGACCAGCTGAGTCAGGGCCGCCTGGACGTGGGCGTCGGCCTCGGCGCCCCGCGCCACGATGCCGCCTTCGGCGTGGATTCTGGCTCGCGCGTGGCGAGATTCACTGAGGGTCTGCAGGTGATGAAGGCCCTGTGGACGGCGCCACAGGTAACGTTCGCTGGCCGGTTCTGGCAGCTCGAGCAGGCCGTCATGGAGCCGAAGCCGGTCCAGCAGCCGCATCCGCCGGTCTGGTTCGGCGCCAGCCACCCGGACGCGCTTCGCCGGGCCGTACGCTATGGCGACGGGTTCATCGGTGCAGGCTCGACCTCCTCCGAGCAGTTCACCGACCAGGTCAAGCTCATCCACCGGTACCTCGACGCGGCCGGGCGTGACCCAGCCAGCTATCCGATCGGCAAGCGGGTCTACATCGGGATCGACGCGAATAGAGACCGCGCCGGCACCCAACTCGCGGAGTGGTTCACGATTAACTACGGCCGCAGCATGCACGAGCAGGTCGCGGTCTGGGGCTCGCCAGACGAGTGCGCCGAACGGCTCCGCAAAGTCGTCGCGTCAGGCGCGGAGATGCTCGTGCTGACCGCCCTGTACGACGAAGCGGACCAACTGGAACGCATCGCGGCGGATCTCGCGCCACGACTGCGAGACTGAGATGCGCACTCACATCGACACCCGGCGGGGCGACGTGGTGGACATCCTCCACGGCATCGCGGTGCCCGACCCGTACCGATGGCTGGAGGACGGCGAGTCCGCCGAGACCCGCGAGTGGGTGGCGGCGCAAAACGCCATCACCCGGTCCACGCTCGAGGCCCGGCCGGAGCGAGCAGCCATCCACGCCGCACTCGACCGCCTGCTGACGACCGGTTCGGTGGGTGCGCCGGTCCTCCGCGGCGAGCGCTCTTTCTATACCCGGCGGAGTGGTCGACTGGACCAACCGGTGCTCGTGCTGCGCGAGGGCACAGGTGGGCCGGAGCGTGTCATCGTCGATCCCAACGCGCGCAGCGCGCGTGGCATCGTGGCGCTGGACTGGTGGTATCCATCCCGTTCCGGGCGACTGCTCGCCTACGGTCTCTCGGAGGGCGGAACCGAACTGAGCACACTGCGCGTACTGGACCTCGACCGGGGCGAGGACCTCGCCGCCGATGTGATCCCGCACACGCGCGCGGCAAGCGTCGCCTGGCTGCCAGATGACAGTGGCTTCTACGTCACGCGCATTCCTGCACCAGGCAGCGTGCCGGCCGGTGAGGAGATGTACAACCGCCACGTCTTCTTCCATCCACTCGGCCAGGACTGGCGCCTGGATGAAGAGGTCTTCGGTGCCGGGCGGGCGCGCGAAGACTGGCCGTACGTCACGCTCTCGCACAGTGGCAGGTGGTTGGTGGTGGAGGTCTCGCAAGGCTGGGTTCGCAGCGAGGTCCATGTCCTCGATCGCTCGCAACCCGAACGGGGGTTCGTGCCCATTCATGCTGGCGTTGACGCGGTGGCCAGCGCGTTTTTCGCGGGCGACCGACTGTTTATCCACACCAACCAGGCTGCGCCGAACTACGCCCTGTACGAAGTGGACCTGGCGCGTGTCGAACGTGCCAACTGGCGGCTGGTGCTCGCGGAGCGATCGGATCGCGTCCTGGATGGGGTGAGTGCGGCGTGCGGACGCCTGGTCGCGCGCGAGATGCAGAACGCGTCCTCGCAACTGCGCTTGCACGGACTTGACGGCACACTCCAGACGTCAGTCGAGCTGCCGTCCCTGGGCACGCTGACGGGCGTCGGGGGCGAATGGGCCGGCGACCGGCTGGCCGTCGGCTTCACGTCGTTCGCCGTACCGCCGATGGCGTACGTGGTCGAACCGGCGACCGGTCGCGCGGAGGTCCTGGCACAGGGCGAGTTGCCGGCCGGGTTCGACGCGGCGCGCTACGAGGTGCGGCAGGACTGGTACACGTCGCGGGACGGGACGCGGGTGTCGATGTTTCTCATTCACCGACGGGGCGTGGCACTCGGCGGTACTCCAACGTTGTTGACCGGCTACGGCGGGTTCAACGTCAGTCGTACGCCCAGCTTCGTGGCCGCGCTGCCGCTGTGGCTGGACGCGGGGGGCCTGTACGCCGTCGCCAATCTGCGCGGCGGCGGCGAATATGGGGAGGCGTGGCACCGGGCGGGGATGCTCGAGCGTAAGCAGAACGTCTTTGACGACTTCATCGCGGCGGCGGAATGGCTGATTGCCAGCGGCTATACGCGCCCGGAGCGCCTGGCGATCAACGGCGGCAGCAATGGCGGACTGCTCGTCGGGGCGGCGCTGACGCAGCGGCCCGATCTCTTCCGCGCGGTGGTGTGCCAGGTACCGCTGCTGGACATGTTGCGGTATCAGCATTCGCGCATCGCGCGGCTGTGGGTGCCCGAGTACGGCAGCGCCGAGGATCCGACGCAGTTCGGATGGTTGTATGCCTACTCGCCGTACCATCGCGTTCGGTCCGGCGAGCGCTATCCCGCGACGTTTCTTCTCGCCGCGGAAGGCGATAGTCGGGTGGACCCCTTGCACGCGCGCAAGATGGCCGCCCAACTGCAGGCCGCGACGGCCTCCGACGCGCCAGTACTGCTGCGCATCGAAACTGACGCCGGTCACGGCCAGGGCAAGCCGCGCAGCAAACAACTGGAGGAAGCAACCGACATCTGGAGCTTCCTCTTCTGGCAGCTCAACGTCTCCGTCGCAGCACAAGTAGCTCCGCAACCCGCGTAGGCCCCTGCTCTCCGCATCGCTGCGCTCGCTCCTTGCAGTGCACGAATTCCAGAAGCGTGGGGAAGCAATCGCCGGAACGGAGCGAGCGTAGCGATGCGGGCGGCACGCCGGCGGGGGTCAGGCCGAACTTGTCACTTCCAGGTTGCGGTGAGGACGCGCAGCCAGTTCTCATGGGTCAGTTTGCGGAGCGCGGCGGCGTCGTAGCCGGCGGCCTGGAGGGCGGCGACGACGCGGGGTAGACCGGCTACGTCGTGGATCTCGTCTGGAATCCGAGCCCCATCCATGTCGGCGCCGAAGCCGACGTGGTCGACGCCCATGCG
>DATGER010000089.1:0-53408 GCA_035309865.1 Chloroflexota bacterium | reverse complement strand
GAGTCTTCTCGCCGAAGCCGCTCTAGGCGGCGACCGCGGCTGTGCTCAAGGCCGAAATGACGGTTCTTGCGCCGTCGACGCCAAGTGGCGCCATCAGGATCGGCAGGTCCACTCCCGCTGCCCGGTATTCCGCCAGTCGCTCCTGGCAGCGTTCGACTGGTCCGATCAGACAGATCGAATCCAGCAGTTCGTTGCTCAGCGAGTCGGCGCCTGCGCTGCGCTCCATCTGCTCCGCCTCGGCGATAGAGCCACTGGCGCGGAACAGATGCTGGAAGAACGGAAAGTAGGTGTACAGCACCAGGTTCTGACGCGCTGTCTGCCGAAGAGCCTCGATGTCATCGCCAATGAATGTTGGAATACCAAGGGTGAGATCGCACTTCCCCCTTTCCGGCGCCTTGGCTCGACCGCGCTCTATCCATTTCTTGCTCTGGCGTACCCGGTCCGGGGACCAGAAGATCGGCATAATGCCGTCGGCCAGCTCGGCCGCTTGTTCGACCATTCTTGACGTGATGGCAGCAACATAGACCGGCACTTTTCGCGGCGCCGGCAGCTGGGGCAGGTGGGTTGCCGGTCCTTCGCCTCGCAGCCACGTCTGTACGTCGGTCGTGTAGCGCCGCACGTATTCGCCGGCGTTCGACATGTCGATCTTGAGCGCGCCGTTCACCGGTTGATGGCTCACCCCGAGACCCAGGATGAAGCGACCTCCGGTCGATTCGGCTATCAGCGCTGCGCCTTGTGCGCACACGTAGGGGTGGCGCAGGTACACGTTGGCCACCCAGGTGCCCACATGGATCCGCTCCGTCGCGGCGCCCATCAGCTGAGCTGTTGCCATCGCGTCGTTGTTAACCTCAGTCGTGAAGATGGCCTCGAACCCAGCGGCTTCGGCTTCACGCGCGACGTTCTGAATGTGCTCCGCACTCCACCCGACTGCAGCCACCGGCACTACTGCAAGCCCGAGTCGTTCGCGTTCCATATTTCTTCCCCCTTTGTCTGGGCTCGACGTGCCGCAGTGTACGCGTGAGAGGACCGTCCCGGAAATTCGGGGCCGGTCAAGCAACTCGGGCGAGGGAGCACGATCGGCATAGGTATCAGAACTTGTGAAATTCTCCAGGCCCGGTCACCTCAGGCCGTTGGTCGTGTACACGGCGTACCAGTCCGTGGCGATCGCCTGCTGGGCGGCGAGCAGGCTCAGCGCGCCGGTGCACACCTGTCGATGCAGGAAGTTCTCGACAGCGTCCTTTTCATGAGCGTTCGGCACGACGGTCCACGACTCTGGCCACAGGTTGGCGACGTCGGCCGGCGCGCCGCCCAGTTCCAGCGGAATGAGGTGGTCCAGCTCGACGGCTGAAAGCGGCAGGTCCTGCAACCCGTAGGCCACCATCTGCTGCACCTTGATCCGGTTGGTGACGCTGGTCGACGGTCGGACGGTCGTCGTGTAGCCGCTGACGCAGATGGTCGAAGCGATCGTTTCCTGGGACACGCGCGGGTCGGTCGCGCCCGGGGTACAGCCCGCGTCCGGCAAGCCCGCGATGCTCACGCAATCGAAGGTCTTGACACGCGGCCCGGGCGCCCAGCCGATACTCGGATCGGCGTCGGGCGGCGCCGGCGGGTCGACCGTCACGCTCGGGCAGGTCACATCGACAGGCTGGACGTCGGTCCCGTCCATCCCGAGCAGCGCGGGCACACAGCCAGCATCCTGCGCCCAGGCCGGCGTCACCGACGCGGCGACAAGGAAAAGGCAGATCAACAGCCAACGCACGCAGATCCAACCTCCAATCTGCGCGCACCCTAGCCGATTGCCAGCCTCAGCAGAAGGCCCCGGAGCGCCCGAACGTCCTCGAAAGAACTCGCGGCGGCGAGAATCCCGCTCTGTAACTCGTCACAGAAAGGCGAGCGGGCCGAGGCCGCCATCCTGAAGGCGCTGGTATTGTCCGGGCGGGTTGTGCTCATGCGATGGGGCGCCAGCCAACGCTACGACTTCGCGATCGACGAAGGCGGCGGACGGGTCACCCGCGTGCAGTGCAAGAGTGGCGTGTATCGTCACGGCTGCGTTTACTTCCGAATGGCAAACGCAGATCGGCGGCGACCCAGAGGTGATCCCTATGTGGGCCAAATCGACGCGTTTGCGGTCTATTGTCCCGATCTGGATGCGAGTTTCCTCGTCCCCATCGAGCACGTGCAAGCGCGACAAGTTGGCGCCCTTCGGATCGATCCGCCCGTGAATGGCCAAACCTTTGGGATCAGGTGGGCAACCCCCTGCGTTCTAGAGCCCGGTCGCATGCCGCTCGCCGGCAGCCAATTTTTGGAGCGGAAGACGAGATTCGAACTCGCGACCCCCTACTTGGCAAGCAGGTGCGCTACCGCTGCGCCACTTCCGCTAGAACGTCGATCAGGATACCAAAAGCGACAAGATCGACCAACATCGCTACGCATTCCGGCCCAGTCGTCAGGTGGGCGGCAAGACGATGCGCTACCGCTGCGCCACTTCCGCAAATGGAGGAAAGCGGAATGGTACCCAACCCGACGAGCAAGGGCAAAAGGTCTGAGGCGATTCTCCTCGCCGCACCAGTCAGTCTGGGCAAGCTTGTCCTTGTCCCATGGGGTGAGGAGCGGTACGACCTGGTGGTCGACGAAGGCGGGCATTAGGTCCGCATTCAGTGCAAAACAGGCGTCCTGCGCAACGGCTGCGTGGTGTTCAAAACGTGCATCGCCGACGCGCGACGGCCGCTTGGCGATGGTGGGTACGCGGGCCAGATCGATGCGTTCGCCGTCTACTGCCCGGAGGTGAAGCGCGCGTTCCTCGTTCCAATCGGCGAGCTCACCTCCCCGAATTACGGATATTTGCGGGTCGAAGCGCCGCCCAACGGGCAGATCAGGAACATCCGCTGGGCGACGGATTACGAAATACCCTGTGCCGAGGCGGAGTCAATTGACCCCTTCAGGGCGTCTGAATGCTGAGATGGTCGACGGCGATCTGGTTGCCGTCGCCACCGGCGAGGAGGGCGATGCGGCCCTGGGGGAGGGTGGTGTCGGTCAGGGTGGCGACCTGGGTGCCGTTGACGGCCATGGTCAGCCGGTTGCCGATCGCGCTGACGACCAGGTCGTTGGTCGCGGTGCCGGGGCGGACGGCATCGGCGTGCTGCCAGGTCAGCAGGTCGACCCAGTGGTCGACGTCGCGTCGCCAGATGCCGACCTCGCCTTTGTCGCCGACTTCGAGCGCGTAGTACTGGCCGCCCTGGGTGACGCCGTCGAGTGGCGTCGGGCTGGCATCGCGCAGGATGATGCCGAAGCCGCCGCCGGCCGGCGTGCCACCGAGCTTGCGGAACGTGGCGCTCACGACGACGTCCTGGAACACGTCGGTGATCGGCACGTCGACGGCCACGAACTGGTTGGGCTGCCGGGTAATCAAACGGTAGCCGCCGCTGGTCAACCAGGTGGTGCCCTGCGCATTCGACGGCCAGTTGCGGGCGTTGTTGGTGAATCGCTCGTCCATAACCAGGGTCGGGGCTGGCACAGTGGTCGGCGGTTTCGGGACGGCGGTTGGCTCGACGGTGGCGGGCGCGGCCTCCGGCGCGACAGTCGGCGCGGCCGCGGCACTGGTGGCGCGTGCGAAGGGCGTCGGCCGTGGGGCGATCTCAGTGACCGGCGTACCCAGGGCCACCGCGTTGGCATTCGGAAACGCCGACAGATCCGAGTTGTCGTCGCCAAACCATTCGCCGAGGTGCGGCGCGACCAGGTAGGCGATCACCGCCAGCACGGTCAGCACGACGGCACCGACGGCGATCAAGCGAACGGGCACACCGTCGCGTCGGGGCGTCAACTGAGCCTCGAGCAGGGCCCGAGCCGGATCTACCTGAGCCACGCGCGGCTCGGAACTCGGCGCCGTGGTCAGCTCGTCGAATTTTGGCGGGGATGCGGCGCTGGCCACGCGCTCGATTCGGGCGCGCAGCGGTGTCGGGCGCGCCGAGTCGCCGGTCCGTTGCGAGAAACTCGCGGACGGCGAGCGCAGTTGCGTTGGCTCGGTTGACCCGCCTGTTGGGCGCTCACTCGATCCACCCCGCGGTGAGTTGGTGTGGCGCCCAGCAACCGGCAGGCGCACGATCCGCGGATCCTCAGCCTCGGGATGGGCGGCGGCCGCGTCTGAGCGCTCGCCGACATGCATGGCTGCCGCGGTGTTCCTGGCGAGATTTCGGCTGACACCGACCGACGGCGCGGCATTGACGCCAGCGCCCGTTGACGGTCGGGTGGCGGTCCGCCCGATCATGGTGAGCCGCGGACAAGTGCCGAACTGATCGCTCAGACACAACTCGCGCTGGTGGTCCAGCGAGAGCGGCAACGGGGTGGCGGCGGCGAAGCAGCGGTGAAGCCGGGTTGGGCGCCCAAACGAATTGCCCGGATCGTCGTCGAAGCCAAGTTTGGGGCAGCGTTCGACGACCTGCGGTGGCTCAACGATTTCGGCCGGGGCGTGAGTCGCCGGCTCAGCGGGCAACGCAGCTGAAGCATCCGGCTCAGTTGGGCGCTCAACAACGCGCGTTGTCTCGAGGCGCACCAGGCCCACCGCGGCGAGGTTGCCAAGCTGCCACAGCGCGTCCAACGACCCGCGGTGGGCCACGATCTCGCGCACGGTCCGCTGGCCGTCCACCGCCAGGAGCGTCTGCAGCGTGCCGCGATCGAGCGGCAGTGGATCTTCGCCCGCGCCGGACTCTCCTTGCGCGATCAACTCGGGCACCGAGTCTACCGAGGGCAGGCTGGGTTTCCCGGCGACAATGCGCGCGACCAGGGTATCGAGATGCGCCTGCAGCGCTTCGGGGCTCAAATCGATACTGGGTGTCGCACTGGGGCGGCTGCTCGTATCGAAGGCGAAGGTGCCACCGGGGAGCGACTCGACGAGCCCATCAAGCGCGGACAACCCGTGCCGCGAGCCGAGGCTGGCGCCCGTCAGCTTCCCTGCGTCAAAGATAATTTCGCCCTGCCAATCGTCGTGGCCGATCTGCAGGCGACCCGTTTTCTTCAGGCTGGTGAGGAAGCGGATGATGGCGGGCAGGCCGACGCCGTCCAATGTCCCGCTGAGTTCGGTCATTGTGCTCTGCGCGCCTCCGCCATACATTCCAGGCGGATCGTAAGACCGGCCCGTTGAGCGGTCCGCAGTACAGAATTCTGCCTCAGTTGAGATCTGGTTGAGAGCCTTGTCAACGGGCTACGTGTCGCCTTCCGCCTCGTGCGCCGCGTTCGGCGACCCGCTGCCGATCGTGTATCCCTTGCCACGCACGGTAACGATCACCGGTCCCGACTGCGACGCACGCCGGAGCTTCTGCCGCAGACGGCCGATGTGCACGTCGATCAGGTGGCCAGTGCCCAGGTCCTGGTAGCCCCAGACCAGCTGGCCAAGCGTTTCACGCGAGAGCACTTCGTCTGGTCGACTGGCCAGGGCCACGAGCAGCCGGTACTCGGTCGGCGTCAGGTGCACGGATTGGCCGGCCAGCATCACCGTCCCGCGCGACTGCGAAATGAGCAGGTCGTCAACGCGGATCTGATCGGCGGGCGCCGCCGGCACCTCGCGCACGCGCGACGCGCGACGCAGGACGGCCTCGATCCGCGCTTCCAGCTCGTCGAGCTCGAACGGCTTGGCGATGAAGTCGTCCGCACCCAACTTGAGGCCCAGCACCCGGTCGACCTGTTCGTGGCGGGCGCTGCAAATGATGATCGGGGCGCTCGTCAGCGTCTTGAGCGCGGTGGTCAGGACCAGACCGTCCGTATCCGGCAGCATCAGATCGAGCATGATCAGATCGGGACGGACGTGCTCGATGATCGACCGGGCTTCGCTGCCCGTTTCAGCGATGGTGACTCTGTAGCCGCTACTTTCGAGGGCCTTGGATAGCGAACGAGCCGTCTCTGGGTCGTCCTCTACCACCAGAATCATCGCACTCACGGTCTGGCCTCCTGCGCCCTGGCAGGCAACTGTAACTCTCTTTGTGACAAAACCTTGCTCCAGCGTGCGGAGCGGACGCGCCTCCCTGGTAGCGGGTTGGTTTGGGTTTGGTTACGGCTACGACGCCCAGGTACAGGTGGATCAGTGCAGGTCATCCGCAGACGTAACGCTTGGCGCGTGAGCCTTGAGACGAGGTGGGCTAAAACTGCCCCAAATGGGGGGCTGTGGGGCGCCCGGATATGGCCGATAGTCGCAATGGTCACGTTTCTGTAACACGTGGCAATGAAAGTTATCTAAGGGGGAGAGCCAATGCAGTTGATTGCGAATTTGTCGAAACGGGTCCCGATACGCGGCGTCGCGCCAACACTGGTCGCGGTGCTGGCAGTGGCAGGCGTTCTCGGCCACGGGGCTCCCATCTTCAGGGGAATTCTCGGCCTCGTCGGCCAGGGCTGGGGCTGAGCCCCCGAATACCTTGAGCGCCAGTCGGCCCCTGCGTACCTGACTAGTCACCGAACCCACCAGGTACGCAGGCGGCCGACGTGGCCTTCGGCTGCCATGCGTCCCCTGATCAAGCTGTACGTCGCCCTCGTTGGCTGCGCAGCGGGTCTGCTGCTCGCCCACGATCTGAGCGTACTTGTGCTCTGGCCACACTCGTGGTCACTGGGAATCACGGTCGCGCTCATCGTGCTGACTGTGATCGGCGAACAGCTGCAGTTCGAACTGCGACGCGGGTGGTACACCAACGCCAGCGCCGTCGCGCATATCGCGGCCGCGTTTCTGCTCCCACCGGGGTTGGCGATGGCGATCGCCGGTCTGGGTGCCGCGGTGCGTGCCGTCCGCTATCCGCTCCCACTCGCCAAAGCCTTCTTCAACGTCGCCAGCATTTGCCTGGCCGTCGGTGGGGCAGCGCATCTCGCGACCAGTTTTGGCGGTCCCGATCGCGTGTCCTCAGGGGGGACATGGATGGACCCGCTGGTGGCCGTGCTGGCGAGCGCGACGTATTGCGCCATCTCGACCTGCCTGGTCGGGGTGGCGATCGCCAGTTCGCAGCGCCGGTCGATTGTCAGTGTGGCGCGCGGCATGCTCACGGTCCAGACCATCGGCGAGGTTGGGCTGGGCGTGGTGGGGGCAATGCTCGCGGCGATGTTGCTGTCGGCCCCAACGTGGGCGCCAATGCTGCTCATCCCCGCGGGCATGCTGTACTTCGCCAAGCAGTCCATGGATAGCGCCGACCGCCGGTCGCGCAACCTGGCCGTCACCAGCGCGGTCGGCCGTGCGGTGGTCGGCACCCTCGACCCGAGCCGCGCATTCGAGGCGATCGCCGAACGGGCCGTCCTCGATGGGCTCAGACTCGATGGCCTGGCGCTGGTGCCGACGACTGGTTCCGCGACATTCGCCGCGCACATTGCCTGCGACGTCGATCGCCCGTCCCTGCGCGCGGCGCTGGTCACTGAACTGGGGCTCGATTCGCGTCAGATCGTCTTGCGCACCGGCCCGGGTGTCACCATGCCAGGGTGGGTACCGGACGACATCCGCGGGACCTTTCTGTCCGCGGCCGCCATTCCTTTCGGCGCCGGAAGCGGCCGACCCATCGGCGGCCTGATCGCCTGGCGCGAGGTGCACGCAGGCCGGTGGGCGTTCTTCGACCATGAGGAGATTCTGGTCCTCAAGACGCTGGCCGACTACGCCGCGGTCACCCTGGAGACCAGCCGCCTGGCGCAAGAAGCCGCGCGCCTGCACCACGAAGCGGGCCAGGCCGAGGCGCGCCGCGAGGTGGAAGCCTTGCGTGATATCGCCCGTCTCAAGGACGAGTTCCTCGGCCAGGTGTCACATGAGTTGCGTACCCCGCTGACGATTATTCATGGCTACTCCGAGCTCATCGTCGACGGTCTGATCACCGAGGAAACCCTGGTCCGCCAGAGCGCCGACGAAATTCACACCAGTTCGGCGCTCATGCTGCGGTTGGTCGACGACCTGCTCGACACGTCCCGCCTCGACTCGGGTCGCATCGAGCTCAAGCCGGAACGCATCAATCTCGCCAGCTGGCTGGCGCGCGTGGGCGGGGCGTTCGGACAGGCCAACCCGTCGCATCGCGTGGTCGCCGACCTGCCCGCACCGCTCCCAGCCGTCAATGCCGACGTCGACCGTCTGGGACAGGTCATGAACAACCTGCTTTCAAACGCCGCGCGCTACTCCGCTCCAAATAGCGATATCAGAATTACTGCCGACGTCGACGACGAGTGGGTCGAAGTGCAGGTGAGCGATCGGGGCATGGGTGTGGCGCCTGAAGACTGCGAGCGGATCTTCGAGAAGTTCTATCGCGGCCGGCACGGCGCGACGCTCGCGGTGCGCGGCACCGGGCTCGGCCTGGCCGTCGCCCGGCAACTGGTCGAGGCCCACGCCGGCACAATCGGCGTTCGCAGCACGGTTGGCGAGGGTTCCACGTTCTGGCTGCGGCTGCCGATCGAGCGCGACGTCAGTCCGGGGCTGGCCGCGTAGCGGTTTTGCCGGCGGGTTTGCGGACGACCCGGCCGCCCGAGCCGAGATGCAGAAAGTTGCCGAGCACGGTCGGCACGTCGCGACTGGCGCGGCGCAGATGGCGCAGGATCGGCTCGCCGTGCGAGTGGTAGACCGGTGCTGTTGGCTGGTACGCAATCAGGTAGCCGCGCTCCTGCATCGTGCGGACCCAGGCGATATCTTCGGCGCCGCCGACCTCTTCATCGAAGGCATGCTCGAGCCACAGCGACCGGCGAAACGCGCCATTGGCATTCGAGAACAGGGGTCGCCGATCCAGCAAACGCGGCGTGTCGCCGAGCACGCCGGTGAGCCGCATGCCGACCAGCTCGAGGAGCGTCGCATCGGCGCGGGGCAGTTGGCGACCGTACACCCCGGCCACCCGCGGCTGGGAAAACGGCTCGATCAGGCATCGCAGCCAGTCGGGGCCAGCCGGCAAGGAGTGCGCACTGAGCGTGGCAACGATCTCGGTGTCGACATTGGCGACACCCAGATTCAGCGCGTAGCCATAGGTGAACTGGTCGGGTCGGATCTGGATGACGGTCGTCGGGAATCGGCGCACGATCTCCAGCGTGCCGTCGGTCGATCCCGAATCGACCACGACCACCTGGCGCGGGGCCAGGGCCGCCGAATCAAAGATCGCGGCGAGGGTCTGGCCGATGAACCGCGCCTCGTCCCTGGCGCGGATGACGATCGACACGTGCGAGTAGCGGCTCAGATTCGCTCCAACTGGCGGTACGCGGGCGGGCCAGGGCTGGCATTCTACGCGTCACCTCGTCAGCGCGGTGCGCCTTTGCGTACAATTCCCGCGCCGCATGGTGGGCGTAGCTCAGTTGGTTAGAGCGTCGGATTGTGGCTCCGAAGGTCGCCGGTTCGAGCCCGGTCGCTCACCCTCCGCACACATGGCCCCGTAGCTCAGTTGGATAGAGCGGCTGGCTTCGAACCAGCAGGCCGGGAGTTCGAGCCTCTCCGGGGTCACCACCATAGGGCACGGGATTTGCGCTTGGCGAACACATGCCAAGCTGGACAGACAAAGACCGACGCCAATACGAGGACATCAAGGACAGCTCGCTCGATCGCGGAGTTGCCGAGGCCAGGGCTCAGGAAATCGCCGCCCGAGTCGTGAACAAGCGGCGGCGCGTCGAGGGCCGGACGCCGAATGTACGCACACAAGGCACGGGCAACCCGAACCGTGGCCTCGAGGAGCGCACCCGTGACGAGGTCTACAACCGCGCGAAAGAAATGAAGATTCGTGGTCGCAGCAAGATGAGCAAGGCGGAGCTGTTGGAGGCGATCCGACACGCGCGCGGCCGCGGTTGAGAGCCCGCTCCGCTGAGGCTCGGCGGGACTGGGCTGCGCCACGGGTTCCGATCGCGCTATGCGCCGGCATGGCTAAGATCGGTACTCGAGGAGCAGGTGCATGGCGGACGCGATCGTCGTTGGCGGTGGCGTGATGGGGCTGGCGGCGGCGCGCGAGTTGGCGCGGCGCGGCCGGGTGGTCACGCTGCTCGAGCGGGACCAGCCAGGCCGCGCGGCGTCGTGGGCGTCCGCCGGCATCATCGGCGCGACGACTCGCGAAGAATCTGATCCGAGCTCGAGCCTGCGTCGGGTGAGCAACGCGCTCTGGCCGGCGTTCGCCGAGGCGGTGCACGCCGAGTCGGGCCTGGACCCGGAGTATCGCCAGATGGGCTGTCTGCATCTGGCCAGCAACGCAGGAGAACTCGCCCAGCTACGGCGGGTGGCTGCGCGGCCCGCGGGCGGCGAGCTCCTCGACCACAAGGCACTTCACGCGCTCGAACCAGCGCTCGGGCCGAACCTACTGGGCGGGCTGCTGGTGCCGGGCGGCAACGTTGAGAATCGGCGGTTGTGCCGGGCGCTCGAAATCGCCGCGCGTCGTGCCGGCGTCCGCATCGAGTCGGGCGTGGAGGTCCAGTCGATTACGACCGCGAGCGGACGGGTCAGCGGGGTCGCGACGGCAGATCGAAGGCTCCCGGGCGACCTGATCGTGCTAGCGGCTGGCGCGTGGTCGGCCACCATTCGTGACGTTCGACCGACGCCGCCGATCGCACCGCAGCGCGGCCAGATCTTCGCCCTCGACCAGTCGAGCGTCGGGGTCGCCCACGTGTTGTTGACACCTGGCGATCCCTATTTCGTGCCGCGCTGCGACGGCCGACTGGTGATCGGCGCGACCCGCGAGGAGGCCGGCTGGGATCCAAGCCTGACCGCGGGCGGCGTGGCCTGGTTGCTCAACCGGGCGCTGGACGTCGTACCGGCGCTCAAAGACTGCCCGATCGCCGAGCTGTGGACGGGCTTCCGTCCGGCCTCAGCCGATGGCCGGCCGCTGATCGGCCGCGGCGAATACGACGGCCTCTACTTTCTCACCGGCCACGGGCCGAGCGGTATCGCGCCGCTCCCCGGCTCGGTCGCGCTGCTGATGGCGCTGATCGACGGTGCGGGACCGCCCCTCTCACCCGCACCGTTCGACCCGCTGCGCTTCAGGGCGTAGCCGTTTCGACGGCCTGCTCAACGGCGGCGAGCAGCGCATCGACGTCGAACGGCTTGGCGACGATGTTCTTCACCCCGAGGCGATTGAATGACCGTGGGAGGGCGGGATTGACCGACACCACCACGATTGGGATGGGCCGACCGTCGACGCGCTGGAAATAGCTCTCCATGAAGGCCCAGCCGTGCATGACCGGCATCAGCAAGTCGAGCACGACGACGTCCGGTCGGACGGTATCGAGCAATTCCAGGGCCTCGGCGCCGTTCGCGGCCGGCACTGCCTGGAAGCCGCGGTCCCGGAGTACGTCGGTGATGACGGCGCGGATCGGTTCTTCGTCCTCGACGATCAGGACGACCCGGCCATCAGTGCGCGCGCCGACGGCCGGGCTCGTCACCATTTATCCATCCTAAAGCAACGGCGATGTGAACCTATCGCCCGCGTGCAACTGTCGGGGCTTAATCTGGTGCCGGTTTACCGTCGGGGAGGTTACGAATCGTAACGTCCTGTCGAGAAGGCAAACCGGGTTACAGTGACCGGCGTGACCGAACCGATCGGGTTGTCGACTTCATGGAACGGACCTGGATCCAGCCCCGAACGCCTCCTCGAACAAGATCGCGGCCTCGGCTTCCGACGAGTAGAGGCCTACGCCCACTACACCCATGTGGCCTTGCGGGCACTCGCCGCGGAAGCTAGCCGAACCGACATGCACATCGGGAGCTTGCACGGGCCGTGTCCGGTGCCGTCGGGCCCGACCGGGTACCCGGCTGCGCTGGGAGACTGGCTCGCGTCCACCAACCCGGCCGAGCGCACCAGGTCGGTCGACGCCTTGCGTGGGACGATCGACGCGGCCGTCGAAGTGGGCGCGCGAGCCATCGTGGTGCACCTGGGCAACAGCGGCGCAGCGTCGCGCCAGAACGCGATGCTGGATGTGATTGCGCGCTTCGGTCGGTTGTCCGACGAACATCTTCGGCTGCGTGATTCGGCCTGGCGGGAGCGCGAAGCCACCAGCGGCCCGCATCTCGAGGCAGCCCTGGAGAGTATGCGCGCATTGGGCGAGCACGCCCTCGGGACGGGTGTTCGACTGGGCGTGGAGTGTCGCGACAACTACGTTGAAATCCCCGGCCTGGACGAGTTTGCCGAAGTCCTGGCAGCGTGCGACGGGCTGCCGGTCGGGTACTGGCACGATGCCGGGCACGGCGCCAAGTTGGACTATCTCGGGTTCCTCGAGCACGAAGAGTTCCTGCGGCGGTACGGCCGGCAGCTCGTGGGGATGCACATTCACGATACGCGCGGCGGCCGCGATCACCTGGCGCCGGGCCAGGGCACGACCGACTTCAGCATGCTGGCGCGCTATCTGCTGCCCGACACCATCCGAACGCTCGAGCTGCACCGCAGCGTGACGGCCACGGAAATCACCCAGGCGCTCGATCTGCTCGAGCCGCTGGGCGTGTTCGGGGTTCGCGAGGGGATTCTGGTCGAGTTGTAACGCGTCGTCTCACAGCCGGCACACATGCTGCTGCTGCGCCGGCGTGGGGTCCGAGCAAGCGACCGCTGGCACATGACCAGCGCAACAAATATCGTGGCGCGCAATGGGTCGGCCGCTGGGGAGCACTCGCTCGGGCATGGCGAGCGACTTCGCGCTCTCGGCGAGCGGGCCAGCGGTATCGCCCATGATCTGAACCAATCACTGGCGCTGATCACTGGGTACAGCGAGATCGCCTATCAGGAGCTGAATCAGCCGGTGCCCGATATTACCCGCGTCCGTGAGATGGTCGAGATCACCGCTCGGGCGGCGCTGGAAGGCGGCGAGGCGCTCCGAGGTTTGCTGTCGTTTGTCAGTACCCAGCAGGTCACGCCCGAAGCCGAACGGATGGACGCGGGCGCGGTGCTGCAAGAGGCTGCGCGACTGACTGCCCCGCGCTGGCGCGACGCTTCACAGGCGGAAGGACACCCGATCGAGCTCGAAGTCGACGTCGAGCCGGGCTGTGCGCTGAACGGCTCGCCGGCAGCGTTGCGTGAGGCGATCACCAACCTGATCTTCAACGCGGTTGACGCGCTGCCTGGTGGCGGGACCATCCGGCTGACCGCCTGCGTCGAGGGCGACCAGGTTGTCATCGAAGTACGCGACTCTGGCACCGGGATCTCGCGCGACGTGCAGTCGCGGGTGTTCGATCCGTTCTTCACCACCAAAGGCGAACACGGGACCGGCCTCGGATTGTCGCAGGTGACCGCGATCGTCAAGCGCCACGGCGGCACGATCGAACTGCGCTCGACGCCGCGTCACGGCACCACCTTCCGACTGAAGTTCCCGCGGGCTGCAGCCTTCGCCCGGCGGTCCACCGACAGGGTGGTCCAGGCGGCGCCGGCCGCGCCCGCGCGCCGCATTCGCATCCTTGTCGTCGAGGACGAACGGCAGCTGGCGCGCATGGCCAGCCTGGTCCTTACTCAGCACGGGCATGACGTGGTGGTGTCGCCAAGCGGGGAAGACGCGCTCGATCAACTCGAGCAGACGCGCTTCGAGCTGATCGTCTCGGACCTGGGCCTGGGCTCAGGGAAAAACGGCTGGGATCTGGCTCACGTCGTGCGAACCCGCTGGCCAGAGACGCACTTCGTGCTGGTCACGGGCTGGGGCGCCGCCATCAACCTCAAGGACGCCCAGTCGCGTGGCGTCCACGAGGTGATCAACAAGCCGTATCGGATCGCCGATCTTCGGCAGGTGGCCGATCGCCTGGCCGCCGGTGGGGACACGGGGTAGGCTCTTGGTGGTGATGCGCGTGCTTATCGCCGAGGACGACGACGGAATCCGCGACCTGTTGCACGATCTGATCGAGCGCCAGGGCCACGCGGTGACCGTGGCGCGCGACGGCGAGGAGGCCTGGGGCCTGTTCGAAAAGTTTGGCGCCGACGTCATCATCAGCGACTGGCTCATGCCCCGTGTGGAGGGCCCGGAGCTGTGCCGGCGAGTGCGCGACCATGACGCCCCGTACGCGTATTTCATCTTGCTCACCGCGCTCGGCGATCAGCAGCACCATCTCACTGGTCGAAAGTCGGGCGCGGACGACTACCTGGCCAAGCCCTTCGACATGGAAGACTTCAGCGCTCGGATGGTCACGGCCGAACGGGTCATCACGCTCCACCGCCGCCGCGAGGCGTTGCTGCGCTTGGCACGCCTGGTGGCCACTTCAACCGACCCGGGGACGCTGTTCGCGACCTTGTTGAACGAGGCGCTGTTGCTGAGCGGCGTTGAAGCGGGGATGGTGACCCGCGCCGGGGCAGCCGACAAGAACAATATCGTCGCCCAGCAGTTGGTTGGTCTGACCGACGACGAGGCCCAGGAGCTGCTGGGCACGATGCGCGAGGTCGCCGCGGTCGCCGCCAGTCAGCAGCAGCCTGCGACGGACGGCAGCAGCCTGGCCGTGGCGCTGATCCACGAGGGCCACCTGCTCGGGACGCTGACGATCGGGACCCGCGACGACCAACGGACCTTCGGCCGCGCCGAAACCGAGAATCTGGAAACGATGGGCACGCTGTGCGCCGCGGCTCTGGCGGCCATCGAGCGAGCGCGGCTCGAAGGCGTGCTGCTCGCGGCGCGGACGGCGCAGCATGAATTGAACAATCGCCTGGGCGTGGTCCTCGGGTATGCCGAGATGCTGGCCGAACACCCGGGCCTGCCGGCAAGTATGGCCGAACTCGTCAGCGAGATCGTCAGCGGCGCGCGCGAGCTGGCCGAGACCGTCGACCAGCTTCGACGGGTCACTCGAATCCGCGAAACTCCCCGCCCGAGCCTCACGGGCTCGACGTTGGATCTGCACGAATCCGTCGCCTGAGCGACGAGTTCTTGGGTTCCGGCCCCAGGTCGGCCATAGTGCTGCACACTCATGTCCAGGCCGGCTCACGCTGAGGGAATCCAGACGGTATTGATCGCGGACGACGACGCCCGGATCCGCAAGCTGCTGACCTGGACCCTCGAGATGGGCCACTTCCAGGTGGTGGCCGCCGCGGATGGGCTCACCGCCCTCGAGACGGCGCGTGAGCTCAAGCCGGATCTGTACCTCCTGGATGTCGGGATGCCTGGCATGAGCGGTGTCGAGCTGTGTCGCCAACTCCGTGCCGAAGACGTCATCTCGCCCATCATGATGCTCACCGGCTTCGGTGGCGAGGAAGACAAAGTTGCTGGCCTCGAGGCCGGCGCCGACGACTACCAGACCAAGCCGTTTGCGAGCCGCGAGCTCCTGGCCCGCATCGGGGCGCTGCTGCGTCGGGCGAAGGTCTATACCCGCGACGGTGGATCCGACATGTTCGTCTGCGAACAGTTACGGATCGACTTCAACCAGCACCTCGCTTACAAGGCCGAGCGCCAGGTCGACCTGACCCCGACCGAATTCAAGATCCTGGCCTTCCTGGCTCGCGCTCCCGGTCAGATCCGGGCCAGCCGGGCGATCCTGCAGCACGTCTGGGGCCCCGCGTACCGCGATGAGGTCCACTTGCTGCGCGTCAACGTCGCTCGGCTGCGGCGTAAGATCGAAGACGTCGCCAGCGAGCCGCGGTATGTTCTGACGCACTCGCGGGCGGGATATTCGCTGGCCGCGCAGACGTCCTAGAGCCGCTCGATATCGCGTTCCAGGCTTTCGAAGCCTTTGTGCACCTGACGCTCGATCTCGTGCAGCGCCATGAGCAGCGCGGGACGGACAATCGTCGGCAAATTCGATCCCAGCAGGTCACGCACGTCGGCGGCGTCGTCGACTTTCCGCCAGTCGCGCACCAGGCGTCGCGCCGCCTTCTCCGCGGGCTTCCGCCGACGGCGCAGCATGAACAGCCAGACCCCGACCAGCACGCCGGCGCCGATGATCAGGCCTTTCTGCTGCATGACGTCGGACAGCATCGTATGCTGAGTCCACTCGGTCGGCGTGTAGTGATCCGACGAAGACGGTATCGATGACGTACTGGCCATATAGCGTTTCTCCCTGGCACATCGCCCACGCAGGCATTTGCAACCCGCGTGCCGCGTCCGGGCTGCGCTAAGTTTTAGAACATGCGGTGCCGATACTTCACGTACAGCCGTGCAGACCAGCCAGCCAGCCGTGATCATCGAGTTCCATCCCCGTCCCGCCCAGGACCGGTGTGTGCATTGCGGCGCGCCCCAGGTGGACGTGACAGCCTACCCTCGCCCGGGCCGCCGACGCGCGTGCCTGGCCGGGTGGTCGGCGCCCCGACAGCCCGGCGCCCTACCGTGCGGTGCCCCGCGCTGGTCCGATCGCGCCGCCTGAAGCCCGTTCTCGCCGACCGTTATTCGCCCTCCCCCACGCTCCGCTGCGCTCCTCGCGGCCCGGCACACTTCTTGATAGTGCAGTGCGTCAGATGTCCGAACCAACGCGGCCTGCGCAGCGCTGGCTGAGCGGTCTGGGTGCCCTGGATTGGCGCACGGACGAACGCGCGTACGCCGCCTTGCTCGATGCGCTGACGCGCGACCGGCTCGAGGTCGAGGGCGTCGAACGCGAGATGCAGGCGACCGCGTTGCGCAGCCTGGCCGAGGTCCAGAACGACCAGCACCGCGCCGAACGCAGCGAACTGGCCGAGGCCCGTCGGGAGTTGCACGATTTCCGCGCCGCGATGACCGACGTTCGCCAGCGCGGCAAACCTGACGGCCAGTCCGAAGTGCCCTACGACGGCCGCGATCCCGAGCAAAGCGCGGCCGCGGACGTGCTGATCCAGTACCTGGTTCGGCCCGGGTACGCCGAGGTCCGCACCGAGGAGCCACAGCCTGGCCACTACGTGTACTACGTCACGGTCGACTGGTCGCGGCTGCGCGAGCTAGCGGACGCGCAAGGGCACCCCATCCCGCTGTAGAAAACGCAACCGCTCGAACTGATCCAGTCCGGTCTGCGCCGCGTAATGCAGCGTGGATCGGGATCCAGCACCCGGTTCGCCGGGTGGGGAGGCCGGCACCTCCGCCCGGCGCTCACGACACCACATGCTGGACACAAGGAGTGGCCGTGCCCATCAAGCGCCCACTTGCCCTCGTCGGAACGCTTGCCGTGACCGTTGGCGTTCTAGCTGGCACCCTGGCTGTGCCGTTCGCTAGCGCCTCGAGTCACCGCGAGGCGCCGTCGATCAGCAAAGACCCGTCGGCCGACAATACCGACGTCTACGCGTTCGTGACCCCTGACAAGACGGACACCGTCACGCTGGTCGCGAACTACATTCCTGCCGAAGAGCCATCGGGCGGACCCAACTTCTACGAATGGGATCCATCCGTCCTCTACGAAATCCACGTCCACAACGGCAATGGCAAGAACGACGAGATCACCTACCAGTTCCGCTTCAAGACGACCGTCGTCAATCCGAACACGTTCCTCTACAACGTCGGTCCGATCAGCTTTGACGGAACGAAGTACGTGAACTGGAACCGGCCCCAGACTTACAGCGTGACCAGAGTCGACGAGATGGGTCATGCCACACGGCTCGAGTCCGACGCGCTCGTCCCGCCCGTCAACATCGGCCCGCGGTCGACACCCTTCTACGATGACCTGGCCAAAGCGGCGATCACCGACCTCCCCAACGGCGGCAAGGTCTTCGCTGGCCAGCGCGACGATCCGTTCTTCGTCGACCTCGGCTCGGTCTTCGATCTGCTCGGTCTCCGTCCCTTTAACGCCGCGCACAAGATCCCGTGTCCCGATCCGGCCAACCCGTGCCCGACCAGCAACGGCGTCGACGACGTGGCTGGTCTGAGCGTCCACAGCATCGTCCTGCAGGTGCCCAAGACCGACCTCGCGGCGAACCACGAGCCGCCGACCGATCCCAACAACCCCAACTCCGTGATCGGCGTGTACGCCAGCGCAAGCCGCAAGACGACCCGCGTGCTCGACGACTCGGCCAACGACGACGACAACTCAAGCAGCAGTTGGGTTCAGGTCTCGCGGCTCGGCGAGCCGCTCATCAACGAGGTGCTCATTCCGATGGGCCTGAAGGACCACTGGAATGCCACCGATCCGGTCCAGGACAAGCAGTTCGAGAAGTTCTATACGCATCCCGAACCCGCCGGTTTGATCAACGCCCTGTTCCAGGGAACGGTCACGCCAATCGACGAGAGCGGTCGAGCCGACCTCGTCGCCATCCTGCTGACCGGCCTCAAGCTGCCGGCTGGCAATCCGACGGGAGTGACCAACTTCACCTTCACTGGCAATCGCGAGATGGACCTCCTGCGCCTCAACATGGCCGTCGGCCCGACCGCGGCGATTGGCGCGGGCAACACGCTGGGCGTCCTGGCCGGTGACCTGGCAGGCTTCCCGAACGGGCGACGGCTCGAGGACGACGTCGTCGACATCGAGGTCCGGGCAATCGCCCAGGGATACGGTGCGGTCGTCAAGGCAGTAGCCGGCCTCCCCGACAAGTCGCCGAACAACAGCATTGGCGACGGCGACAACCAGAACAACGTCGGCGACGCGGCCAATCACAAGGGGTTCATGGCGCAGTTCCCGTATGTTCGCAGCCCCAAGTCGGGGTACGATCCGACCAACCACGTAACGGACGGCACGCCGCCACCGCTCCCGTAACGACGACGACCATCGCCGGTTGGCTGGGGCGCTGCACAGGCGTTCCAGCCAGCCTCGTGTGAGATCACAAGCGGGGGTTTTGTGCACTTTGCCCCTTGGCTTATTGAGACCGGAGTGTTACCTTTCAGATGCAAACCACCCACCGGTGGCCAGGGCGCGCTCAGGAGGGCAACATTCACATGATCGTGGCGACAACGGGCCAAAAAACGGTACTGGTCATCGAAGACGACCCCTGGACGCGCACGATCACGACAGCGCTGCTGGCCGGTGAAGGCTTCGCAGTCGTCGAAGCGAAGAATGGCGAGGAGGGCCTGACCATGGCCCGCAAGCACACCCCGGACGCCATTCTCCTGGACCTGGCGCTGCCCACCAAGTCTGGCCTCGAAGTGTTGCGGGAGCTCAAAAGCGACGATTCGACCGACGCGATTCCAGTGATCATCGTGAGCGCGTATGGGACGTTGATGAACGAGCAGGACGCTCACCAGGCAGCAGGGGTGATTCAGAAGCCGTTCGACTACGACGATCTCGTCGGACAGGTCGAGCGGGCCACGGCCCGCAATCTGGCGGTTGCGCTAACGTAGCCGTCAGCAATCAGGTCTCGGCCGGTTTTCTCGCTGGGACGTTCGCATTTCTGATATCAATCGTTGGTTAGCTGACAGCTGACTGTTTCCTGCCATGCTTCCCAGTAACGCCTCGGAATGGGAGACCACGAATCCGTCGACCAAGGCTCGCGGCCCGCGCCGGGCGGGCGGCCTGGTGGTCATGTTTGGCTTGCTGGTGCTGCTGATCGCGGTGATCGCCGTGGCCATCACGCGGCTGCCGACCGGCACGCTGTCACGGCCCGCGGCCGCGCCCAGTACCGCGGCCGCCCAGCCCACCGCGGTGGTGGCCGCGGCAGCCGGTGTGCCGGTGGATGCGGCTACTGAGGCGGCGATTCAAAAGGTCGTCGAGGGGCTCGACAACGCCCAGGCCCAGGCGATTGCCACCAACGATCAGACGGTGATGGCGTCGACCGCGATGCCGGCGTTCTATGCCGAAGAGGTCCAGAACAATCAGGATCTGGTGGCCGGCGGCGTCACCGAAGTCAAGCTCCTGAAACTCGAATGGGGTGACATCACCACCGACGGCGCCACCGCGACGGCCACGGTCTACGAAACCTGGAGCACCACCTTCAGCGACGGCACGACCGAACAAGCCCGCGACCGCAACATCTACACCCTCGTGCAGGACAACGGCGCCTGGAAAGTCCAGGCCGACGTCCACCCCGACACCCCGACCGCCGCGACGGGCCCGTAGCTCCGCATCGCCTCGCTTGCTCCCTTGCGGTTCTCCGAATTCTTGAGAAACCGCAGACCGTACCGGACCTCGGCGTGACCTCCGCATCGCCTCGCTCGCTCCCTTGCGTTCTCCGAATTCTTGAGAAACGCAGACCGTACCGGAGCTCGGCGTGACCTGCTCAGCGCATCAGCTGCTCGAGCGTCAGCCCGCTCTGGCCCCCGACCTTCGGGTACCTCGCTACGAGCGAGCGCAGCGATGCGGAGACGAGGAGGACTCAGGGCGTGGGGACAGCGCTGAGGAAAGTGCGGCGGCAGCCGGGGGCGCAGAAGTAGTGGGTTTTGCCGTCGCGTTCGGCGGTGTATCTGGCCGTGGCGATGTCAACTTGCATACCGCAGATGGGGTCGATCGCGAGTTGAGGGGGCGGCGTTGCAGGCGTGGCGATGGGGTGGGATCGGCGCCGCTGGACAATCTCGGCCAGGATGCTCAGCGCGATCTCGGGACCCGTGGCCGCCCCGATGTCCAGGCCAGCCGGTGACTTCAAGCGCGAGATGACCTCCTCGGCCACGCCGTCGGCACGCAGCTCGTCGACGAGCGCGGCCGTCCGGCGCCGGCTGGCGACCATCGCCACGTATTGGGCACCCTGCCCAAGTGCCTCGCGCACCGCTGGGTGGTCCTCGTCGCTGCTCATGCCAGCCGCGACGACCCAGGCGTCAGCCGTCGTGACCGCATCCAGCGAAGCGTGCACCCGAAACCCCAACGGCTGCGCGAGCGCGACCAGCGCCTCGGCCACCGGTGAGTGCCCGAGCACGACCAGTTCCGGCGCCGGCAGCACCGGCTCGAGGTAGATCTCCAGCGTGCCCCCGCTGTGGCACGTCATCGGATAGCTGACCACGCCATCCTCCGCGTGCGGCTCCGGGCTCAGGCGCACCAGCCGCGGCGCCCCATCTGCCATCGCCAGTGCCGCCTCGCGTTCGATCGCCGTGTGCACGCACCCGCCGCCGACCCAGCCTTGAGGCTGATCATCGCCGAGCAGGAGCGCCCGGTCGCCCGGCTTTGCCGAAGCCGGCCGCAGACTGCGCACGACGGTGGCCAGGACAAATGGCCGCCCGGCGCGTCGCAGATCCGCGGCCCGTTCAAGCAAGTCGCCGGGCGAATAGCCACTCACAAGGCGACGCCCTTGTCCTGGAGGATTTTCCATATCCGGGGTGGCGTCATCGGGATTTCGACGTGGGTGACGCCCAGATGGCTGAGCGCGTCCACGACCGCGTTGACGATCGCCGGCGGCGCCCCGACCGTGGCCGACTCGCCGACGCCCTTGGCGCCAAACGGGTGATGCGGACTCGGCGTCACGGTGCGATCGGTCTCCCAGCTGGGCGTCTCCATCGACGTCGGCACCAGGTAGTCCATCAACGTCCCGCCGTGCATGTTGCCCTGCGGGTCGTACCAGATCTGCTCGTACAGCGCCGGCGCCAGACCCATCGTCAGCCCGCCGTGGATCTGGCCTTCGACGATCATGGGATTGATCACCGTGCCGCAGTCGTCGATGGCCACGAAGCGTCGCACCTTGACTTCGCCCGTCCCACGATCGATGTCGACCACGGCGATGTACGCCCCGAACGGGAACGTCAGGTTCGGCGGATCGTAGTAGCACACCGCCTCGAGTCCGGCTTCCATGCCCCGCGGATGGTTGGTGTACGCCGCGAACGCCAGCTCGGTCATGCTCTTCGAGCGTTCCGGTGCGCCCTTGACCTGGAACTGGTGGTCGATCCACTCCAGGTCGTCGACGCTGCACTCGAGCAGATGCGCCGCCAGGTGGGACGCCTTCTCGCGGATCTTGCGCGCCGCCATCGCCGTCGCCGCGCCGGCCGTCGGCGTGCTCCGACTGGCGTACGTGCCCAGGCCGTACGGCGCGGTGTCGGTGTCGCCGTGCTCGACGTCGATGTTTTCCACCGTCAGGCCCAGTTCCTCGGCGACGATCTGCGCGAACGTCGTCTCGTGCCCCTGTCCCTGGGTCTGCACTCCGATCCGCACCACCGCCGAGCCGGTCGGGTGGATCCGAATCTCGGCGCTGTCGAACATCTTGATGCCCAGAATGTCGAACGTATCGGACGGACCGGCGCCGACGATCTCGGTGAACGTCGAGATGCCGATGCCCATCAACTCCCCGCGGGCCCGCTTCTCGAGTTGCTCCGTGCGAAGCTCGGCGTAGCCGATCTTGTCGAGCGCCTTGGTCAGCGCCGCCGGGTAGTTGCCGCTGTCGTACTCCCAGCCGAGCACCGACTTGTACGGGAACTGCTCCGGCTGGATGAAGTTCTTCATCCGCAGCTCGGCCGGGTCCATGTCCAGCTTCAACGCCAGGCAGTCGACCATCCGCTCGATGGCGTGCACCGCCTCGGTCACGCGGAACGAGCAGCGATACGCGACGCCGCCCGGCGGCTTGTTGGTGTAGACGCCATCCACTTCGACGTGCGCCATCGGCATGTCGTACGAGCCGGTGACGATCGAGAACAGCCCGGCGGGAAACTTCGACGGGTTGGCCGCGGCATCCGCGGCGCCGTGGTCGGCGATGGTCTTGATGCGCAGGGCCTGCATCTTGCCCGTCTTGTCCGCGGCCAGTTCGGCGTGGATGTGATAGTCGCGCGCGAACGAGTCGGCCTGCAGGTTCTCGCTGCGGTCCTCGATCCACTTGACCGGCAGACCCGTCGTCAACGCCGCGACCACCGCGCACACGTAGCCCGGGTAGACCGGCACTTTGCCACCGAACCCACCGCCAATATCTGGCGAAATGATCCGGATCTTATGCTCCGGGATCTTCGAGACCAGCGAAAACACCGTCCGAATCGCGTGCGGCGCCTGCGTCGTCATCCACACCGTCAGCTTGCCGCTCACCCGGTCGTAGCTCGCGACGCAGCCGCACGTCTCGATCGACGCCACGTGGATCCGGGGGATGTAGATGTCCTCGGTGACGACCACGTCGGCGTTGTCGATGGCGGTCTGCGTCGCCGCCCGATCGCCAACTTCCCAGTGCCAGATGTGGTTGGATTTGGTGTCTTTGTCGGGTCGCACCAGCGGCGAGCCTGCTTCGAGCGCCTGGAACGGATCGATGACCGGCTCCAGCGGCGCGTACTCCACGTCCACCAGGGTGATGGCGTCGGCCGCCGCGTAGCGCGTCTCGGCCAGCACCGCCGCGACCTCTTGCGACTGGTAAACCACGTGGTCGGTGGGCAGCACCATCTGGGTGTCGCTCATCAGCGTCGGCATCCACGCCAGACCCGCCGCCGCCAGGTCCTGGCCGGTGATCACGGCCACCACGCCCGGGGCCTTCAGCGCCGCCGACGTGTCGATGCGCTTGATCGTCGCGTGCGCGTACGGGCTGCGGACGATGTCCATGTACAGCATGCCCGGCAGCTTGATGTCGTCGATGTAATTGCCCTGGCCGCGGATGAAGCGCGGATCTTCCTTGCGGCGGACGGAGTGGCCAAAGCCACGGATGACGGGGGGCGCTTCAGGCTCCATTGGGCTCACATCCGTGCTCAGCGCCGCCGAGGTATAGCTCAGGCATGGGATTGACTCAGCTCCTTGGTGCTTGGCGCCTGGGTGCCGACCGCGGTCTCGCCGCGCAGCGTCGCCGCACCGTACTGGATGGCTTTGACGATATTCACGTAGCCCGTGCAGCGACACAGGTTGCCCGAAATCCCCCGACGGATCTCCGCCTCGGTCGGACTGGGATTGGCTGCCAGCAGCGCCTTCGCGCTCATCAACATGCCGGGCGTGCAGAAGCCACACTGCAGCCCGTGTTCCTGGAAGAAGCCCTCCTGCAGCGCGTGCAGCACGCTGTTCTGTTCCAGACCCTCCACCGTTTCGACCTCGCCGCCGTCGGCCTGGATCGTCAGCAGCGTGCAGGATTTGACGGCCTCGCCGTTGAGCAGGACCGTGCACGCGCCACAGTTGGAGGTGTCGCACCCGATGTGGGTGCCGGTGAGGTCCAGGTTCTCGCGGATGAAGTGGACCAGCAGCAGGCGCGCTTCCACCGCGCTGGTGAACTCGGTGCCGTTGACGCGCAGCGTCACCGTGCACGTGGCTTGCGGTTCGACGCTCACCGGGGTGTTCCTCCCTCCGCGCGATCAAAGGCCCGCCGCAGCGCCCGCCGCGTCAGCTCGCGCACCATCGCGCGTTTGTAGTCGACTGGACCGCGATCGTCTTCGACCGGATCGGACGCCTCCATCGCCAGTCGCGCGGCCTCGTTGATGTTGTCCGCCGCCGCCGGCTTTCCCAACAGGAAGGCTTCGGCCGCGGTTGCCTTGATGCTCGTCGAGCCGGCGTTACACAGACCGATGCCGGCCTGGACGACTCGCCCGGACTCATCGAGCGTGACGTACGCACCGACGCCGATGACCGCATAGTCCCCGACTTTGCGCTCGAGCTTCTCGTATGCGCCTCCACTGCGCGTTGCGGGCATCGGGATCCGAATCTCGGTCAGCAGCTCATCGGAGCGCAACGACGTCGTCAGGATCGCGATGTACAGCTCCCGCAGCGGGATGACGCGTTCTCCGGCTGAGCCGGTGGCAACGACGTCGGCGTCGAGGGCGAGCAGCGCCGCCGGCCAGTCGGCGGCGGGGTCGGCGTGCGCCACGGCGCCCGCCATGGTTCCCCGATTGCGAACGAGCGGATCGCCAATGCCGCCCGCGGTCTCGGCGAGCATCGGGTAGCGCCGGTGAATCAACTCGGAGCGTTCGAACTCGATGTGGCGGACCAGGGCGCCGACGCGCAGACGACCCATGGCGGGGTCCTCACGAATGTAATCGAGGCCCGGAATACGATTGATGTCGACCAGCACGGGCGGGTTGGCCAGACGCAGCTTCATCAACGGCAGTAAGCTGTGGCCGCCAGCCAGCACTTTGGCATCTTCGTTGGTCCGCAGAAGGTCGATGGCCTCCAGCACGGATCCCGGAGCTGCATATTTAAAGGACGCAGGTATCACACAGCACACTCCCCACCGCGCCATGGTTCGAACGATACTCGGCGCAGCCCAGACTAGGACGCTACAGCAGGACAGTGCGCCGCGGCTACCAAATCGTGTTCATTGCTACCAGAATCGCGATGTTCGCCCGATGCTCGCGTATGCTCGGTTCTGCTCGGCTGGCTATCCGATCCATGCAGGTGGTCGCGTGGGGCTGTGGCGTCGGGGCGTTTGCTCTGATCACGGCCACGGCTTGCAGTGTCACGGGCGTTGGCCCGAGCAGCCCAACACCACTCGTGCACTTGTCCTCCGAGTCCGCGCCCGCGATTCCTGACCTTCCGGCGCTGACCCGTGCGTCTGATCTCGTCATCGTCGGTCAGGTGACGGCGCCTGGAACGACGCGTGACGTCCCCCAGCCGATCCAGACGCCCATTGGCCCGTCGATCGGTCCCACGCGCACGGGCCAGGGCCAGACGATTCGCAGCGGCTTTATCAGCATCCCGATTGCCACCTATATCGTCGACGTCGAACGTGTGGTGCGGGGAACCGCGACGGGCCGCATCACCGTGACGCAGGCTGGCAACCCCATCCCTGGCGCACCGCCCAATGGCGACGACGTCTCGCTGGCCGCTGGCGAGCGCTACGTCCTGTTTCTACAGCTGGCTAACGACGGCACGTTCTTCGTCGTCGGCGGAGTCCAGGGCCGCCTGGTCGTCGATGCGCAAGGGACTGTCCACCCGGTCGGCTCGGGCAGCCCCGCGACTCGCGGCCACGATGGCCAGTCATTAGAGGCGTTGCTGAGCGAAGTCAGCGCGGTGAAGTGAAGCGTTTCACAGATTAACTGTGAATGTGTCGATACGGAAAACCGGCTTCTGAGCCTAGTGTGCCCCTGCGTTGATTGCCGGGGGGCAGTCAGCCACATCAACGGTATCGACCGAGGGGATTGTTTGATGCACGTTCGTTCTTTGTTGTCCGTTCGCGCCCGCGGCCTCGCCCTGGCCGGCATGATGCTCCTGGCAACGGTTGTGGCGCCACTGGCGGCCGATGCTCACTTCATGGGCTGGCCCAATGGCAAGCACGCCTATTCGGGCAGCGGTTTGCTGTACCTGAACTACTCACGCAACTGCTCGGGCACGTTCTATGGCGCAGCTGGGGACGCTGCGTATGGTTGGAATGCGACGCCGACGCCGGTCTGGTTCCAGGAAGGCAGCGTGAACGCCTGCAACGGCGCTGTCTGGAACGGTTGGATCGACACGTATTCGTACAACAATGCCAGCGACTGGGCCTGGGGCTGGGCGCAGGCGTACGCCCTGGACACCATTTGCGATGTGTACATCTGGCCGTTTGGCTGCATCAGCTCGCACCAGCAGCTCGATCCGCGCTGGGACGAGACGTACGCGGCCGGCACGATCATGGTCAATACCGCCAAGGCCACTGGCTCAAACTACTTCCTGCTCGTCGGCGACGTGACCCACGAGATGGGCCACAACCTGGGCCTGGCACACGCGGGCTACTACAACGGTGAATCCACGGGCTACTACTCGATCATGGACTACCTGAACTGGTCCTACAACCGCCCGCAGCAACACGACATCAACGACGTCAACGCACTGTACTGATCAACTCAACAACAACTCTCACTAAAAGGATCACTATCATGGCAGTTCAGATGCTTACCGCGCAGCGCTCGGTTCCTAGTCGGCGCGTCATGCTCGTCGCCGCTGGCGCCCTCGCTCTCGCCGCGCTTGTGCCGCTCAGCCAGATCGGCGCCCCTGACTACTCCGGCCTGGCGGCCAACCAGGTAGTGGAAATGCACACCTCCCGCCTGCCCGTAGCCAGCCTCGACGAGCTGACCAAGCATTCCGACGCGGTGGTGCTCGGCCGGGTGGTTGCCAGCGGCGCCGTCCACTTCATTCAGGCCGAGGGACAGAAGCCGGCGGCTCTGCAGCCCGACGCCCGCCTGGCCGGTCTCGCCAAAGCCAAGGATGCCGCCGGCATCGCCGCCGCGCCGCGCTCCGACACGGGGATCCTGACGCCACCGAAAGGCATTCCCGTCACTGACTTCACTGTCCAGATCTCGCAGGTCCTGAACGGCAGCCTCGTCCAGGGCAGCACGATCACCGTCAGCCAGCCAGGCGGCCAGATCACGCTCCCGAGCCCGAAAGGCTCCACGGCGCCGACGCTGGTCCGGACGCTGGTCGCCGAGCACGACCCGCAAATGGTGGTCGGGCAGGAGCAGGTGCTGTTCCTGCAGCGATCGAGCGACGGCACCTTCCACGTCACTGGTGGCCCTGACGGTCGCTTTAGCCTCGACGCCCGGCGCACCCTCAAACCCACCGACGAAAACACGACGCTCGGCGCTAGCCTCAAGGGTCAGACTCTGGCGCGGCTCGTCCAGAACGTGAACAGCATCAAAGCCGGCGGCACCGCGCAGTAGTCGCCCGGGGGACGAAAGAGGGGGCCTCGCGGCCCCCTTTTTCTCTTGCGTGCTACAGCACCGATTGCCGTTGCGAGCCCACCACGCCGGTGTTGAAGCCGAGCCAGTGCATGCGGCCCATGTGTCGCGCGTGCTCGACTTTCATGCAGCGATCCACCACCACCTTCAACCCGCCCTGCTCGGCGATCTGCGCGCCCTCGGGGCTGATGACGCCAAATTGCAACCACAGCGCGCCGGCGCCAATGCGCACGGCTTCCGCCGCGATAGGCGGCACGAAGGCCGGTGCTCGAAAGACGTCGACGACGTCCACGTGAAACGGGATGTCGCTGAGGCTGGCATAGGCCTGCACCCCCAGTGCCTCGCGTTCGTTGGGGTTGACCGGCACGATCCGGTACCCATGCCGCTGCAGGTAGAAGCCGACGAAATGGCTCGGCCGCAGCACATTCGACGAGAGCCCGACAACCGCGATGGTCCGCGCGGTGTGCAGGATCTCGCGGATCACCAGTGCGTCCTGATATTTCCGCACGTCAGCCGCTGCCGAGCGATCCGGCAGGGCACAGACCAGGCCATCCTGTGTCACCTGAGTCATGCGGGCACCTCTGCGGCAACGCCGTCAACCCGTGTGGCGCTGGCGGCGGCGAGACCGCGCTCGAGGTCCCAGAGCAGGTCGTCGAGCGTTTCGAGGCCCACCGACAGTCGAATTGTCCCACCGCCGATGCCCGCCGCCACCAGCTCGTCGTCGCTCAGTTGTCGATGCGTGGTGCTGGCGGGATGGATGACCAGACTCTTGGCGTCGCCGACGTTGGCCAGGTGGCTCCAGAGTCGCAGCGACTCGATGAACCGCTGCCCCGCCACGCGCCCGCCGCGCAGGTCGAACGCGAAGACCGCCCCGGCCCCATGTGGCAGGTACTTTTCCACCAACCGAGAATATTTACTTCCGGGCAGCCCGGCGTAACGCACGCTCTCGACCGTTGGATGCTGCTGGAGAAACGTTGCGACACCGACCGCGTTGGCGACGTGCCGCTCCATCCGCAACGGCAGCGTCTCGAGTCCAAGTAAAAACAAAAACGCGTTGAACGGGCTCATGCAGGCGCCCAGGTCCCGCAGCGACTCGGAGCGCAGCTTCATCAGGTACCCGTACATGCCGAAGGTGTCATAAAAAGCCAGGCCGTGGTAGGCGGGCGACGGGTCCGCCACCACCGGGTAGCGTCCATTCGCCCAGTTGAACGTGCCCGACTCCACCACCACACCCCCGATGCTGGTGCCGTGTCCGCCGATGAACTTCGTCGCCGAGTGCACGACGATGTCGGCGCCGAACTCGATCGGCCGACACAGGTACGGCGTGGCAAACGTGTTGTCGACCATCAATGGCGCGCCGCTGGCGTGCGCGATGTCGGCGATCGCCTGAATGTCGAGTACGTTGCCGCCTGGATTGCCGATAGTCTCGCCGTAGAGCAGCTTCGTCTCGTCCCGAACGGCCCGCTGCCAGGCGGTGATGTCGTCCGGATCGACAAACGTGACCTCCAGCCCGAGCTTGCGCGAGAGGTGTTTGAGTTGGGTGACCGTACCGCCGTACAGCGCTCCCGAAGCCACGATGTGGTCGCCCGGCTGGAGCATCGTGAACAGCGCCGCGGCCTGGGCAGCGAGACCACTGGCGAAGGCGACGCCACCGGCGCCCCCCTCCAGACTCGCGACCCGCTCCTCGAAGGTCGCCACGGTCGGGTTCATGATGCGGGCGTACGTGTTGCCGTACTCCTGCAGGTTGAAGTACGCCGCCGCCGACTCGGCGTCCTCGAAGACATAGCTGGTGGTCTGGAAGATCGGCACGGCGCGGGCACCGGTGTAAGGATCAGGCCGCTGTCCGGCGTGGACGGCGCGAGTGTCGAAGCCAAAAGCCCGGGGCGTCGTTTCAGGCATGCGGATAGTTGGAAACCTCCTCCAGGAAGGCTGCGATGAGGGGCGCCTGCCGCGCCTCCTCGAGCAAAAAGGAATCGTGGCCATAGCTGGCACGAATGAGATGATGCTCGACCTGCTTGTGGTTGGCGCGCAGCGCGGCCTCGAGATCCTCTGAGTCCCGCGGCGGGTACAGCCAGTCCGACGAAAATGAAATCAGCAGGTAGCGCGCCTGCACGTTCGCGAGCGCGCGATCGAGCGAGCCGGCGCCGCGGTCACGGGCGAGGTCGAAGTAGGTCAGGGCGCGCGAAATGTAGAGATAGCTATTGGCGTCGAAGCGGCCGGCGAAGGTGGCGGCCTGATGGCGCAGATAGCTCTCAACCGCGAAATCGGGTTCGGTGAGCGTAAACGAGTACCGATCGCGATCCTGCAGCCGACGATCGAACTTCTCGTGCATCGACTCCGCCGAAAGGTACGTGACGTGCCCCACCATGCGCGCGACGCCGACGCCGGCGGTCGGCGCACGCCCGGTGCCGTAGTAGTCGCCGCCCTGCCAGTCGGGATCGGCCATGATCGCGCTGCGGGCGATCGCGTTCCAGGCCATGCCCTGGTCGCCCAGGCGGGCGGTGCTGGCGATGGAGATGCACGCGCGGACTTTTTCGGGGAACGCCACGGCCCACTCGAGGGCCCGCATGCCGCCCAGCGAGCCCCCGCCGATGGCCAGGAGCGAGTCGATGCCCAGCCTGGCGAGCAGGCGCTCTTCGGCGCGCACCATGTCGGCGACGGTGACCACGGGAAAGGTGAGCCCATACGGCTTGCCGGTCGACGGATCAAGCGAACCGGGTCCAGTCGTGCCGCGACACGAGCCGAGGAGATTGCTGCAGACGACGAAGTAGCGATCGGTGTCGAATGCCTTGCCCGGGCCGATCATGCCGTCCCACCAGCCGAGGCCGCCGCGTGGCGCGATCCCGCGTTCGTCCGCGCGGAAGCCGTCGACCGCGCTGGGCGCCTCGGGATCGTCGCTCCAACCGGCGGCGTGCGCGTCGCCGCTGAGGGCATGACAGACCAGAATGACGTTGTCTCGGGCCGGCGCGAGACGGCCGTACGTCTCGTAAGCAATGCGGACCTGCTGTAGCGTCCGGCCGCAGTCAAGCGGCAGCGGGTCGGGCAGATCGACGTACTGCGTGTGAGAGATGCCAACAGAACCTGGCGCGCCGACGACCACGTTTTCCTGAAGAGCCATTTTGCCCGCACATCATACGGGCGGAATTAAGACTGCCCATACTGGTCAGATTGTGCGGCCGGCGTACCTAGCGGCGCCGCCCGGCCCGGTCGTACATTACGCGGTGCCTGGTGAGCTAGACCACGCGACGGGGCTGGCAGAAGCCACAATCGAGAACCCGAAAGGGCCGACCAGTCCCCGCCCCGACCCGGTGAAAGCCGGGTGCCAGTTCTGTGGACGCTGGAAGGGGCTGCGGAGGGTGGCAACACTTCTCTGCTGCGGGTCTAGACCACTAGGCATTTTCGTTTAACACTCGAGACGACACACCCCCTGGGGCTGTGGACCCCAGGGGGCGCCGGGGGACTGGCTGGTCGAACGCGGGCGCTCCAGACCGGCCGTCCCTTCCCCGTTAAGTTTAGCGTCGCGGGCCACCGTCTGCCAACAACATGTTGACGCGTGACCCGCCCGACAGACTACCGGTTGTGTCCGCCGTGAGCGTGAACACGCGCGTGACCGCCAACGCGACCGAACGTCGGTTCCAATCTCAACTTCCCGTCAACGAAATCGTGCCGTGGCGCCTGTACTCTACGCGTTCGAGATGGACGGCATGCCGCAAGCGGGAGTGATAACCAGGGTGCGCGGGTGGACGCGCTGGGTGCTGCTCGGCGCGGACGATGGCTGGGGCGCGACGCTCGCGACCGGACCGCTCGGCATCTCCCTGCTGGCCGGCTTCGCCCTGGCGATGCACGTGCTTGACCTCCTCACCGGCTTGCAAATGATGCACGTCTACGGCCTGGCCATCGAACAGAACCCGCTAGCGCGCTTCATCATGCAGCACGCCGGACCGATCGGGCTGATCGAAACGAAGCTCGGCGTGGTCGTGGCCGCGGTGGTGCTGTTTGTCTTTACGGCGCAGGTCGGTCGCCGGCGCCTGGCGCGCAACTGCCTGCTGCTCGCCGCCGGCATGGGCATCCTCGGCTGGTCCTCGAACCTCGTCGGCTAGAAGCGCCCGGGGCGATGGCGGGCCGGGGCGGCGGCGCGCTAACGTCTCTGCTAGTGGCCGCCGGTGAGGACTGTCTTTCCCTCCGCGTGCAGGTGGGCTGGGGCGATTGCGACCCGGCCGGCATCGTCTTTTATCCGCGCTTCTACGCCTGGATGGACAACGTCTCCCACGTCCTGGCGCGCGAGATGGGCATCGCGCGCGAGTCCATGCTGCCGCCCGGCGCCGAGCTGCTCGGCCTGCCGGTGGTGGCGACCCGGGCGGAGTACGTGACGCCGGCGCGCATGGACGACGTGCTCGAGGTCCGCACCTGGGTGGCCCGCGTCGGGCGCACCAGCCTCAGCCTGCGGCACGAGATCGTCCGTATCGAGGCCGACGGCGCCGAGACGCCGGTCGCCAACGGCCGCGAGGACCGGGTGTTCATCACCAACGGACCGGCCGGACTCCGTCCGCGGGAGCTCACCACCCAGATGCGCGCGGCGCTGGCGCGCTTCGCCGACCCACAGATCGATGGACTTCAGCATCCCTGAGGAGCACGGCGCGATCCGCGCCGCGATCCGCGAGCTCTGCGCCGCGTACCCCGACGCCTACTGGCGCGACCTGGACCGTCGGCGCGACTACCCCACCGACTTCGTCCGGACGCTGACCGATGCCGGCTGGTTGTCGGTGCTGATCCCGACCGAGTACGGCGGCGCCGGCCTGGGCATCGCCGAAGCCTCGATCATCCTGGAGGAGGTCAACCGTAACGGCGGCAACGCGGGCGCCGCGCATGCCCAGATGTACATTATGGGCACCGTCCTGCGGCACGGCTCGGTCGAGCAGAAACGCCGCTATCTGCCCAGCGTCGCCCGCGGCGAGCTCCGCATGCAAGCCTTCGGCGTGACCGAGCCCGACGCCGGATCGGAAACCACGCGCCTGAAGACCCTCGCCGTGCGCCGCGGCGACTGCTACGTCGTCAACGGTCAGAAGGTCTGGACCTCGCGCGCCCAGCACTCGGACCTGCTGCTGCTGCTCGCGCGCACCACTGCGTACGACGAGCTCACCGACAAAACGCGCGGCCTCAGCGTCTTCCTGGTCGACCTCCAGCGCGCCGTCGAGCTCGGCCAGATCGTCATTCGACCCATCGACACGATGCTGAACCACCACACCACCGAGCTGTTCATCCAGGACCTCGAAGTGCCCGCCGCAAACCTGATCGGCGAGGAGGGGATGGGCTTTCGGTACATCATCGATGGCTGGAACGCCGAGCGCATCCTGATCGCCTCCGAGTCGATCGGCGACGGGCGCTGGTTCGTCGACCGGGCCGCCCGCTACGCCTCCACACGCGTGATCTTCGGCCGACCAATCGGCGCCAACCAGGGCGTGCAGTTTCCCATTGCCCAGGCCCACGCCCGACTCGAAGCCGTCGACCTGCTGCGCTCCAAAGCCGCCTGGCTGTTTGACACCGGCCAGCCGTGCGGCGCCGAAGCCAACATGGCCAAGCTGCTCGCCAGCCAGGCGGCCTGGGACGCCGCCAACGCCTGCCTGGACACCCACGGCGGCTACGGATTCGCGGTCGAGTTCGACGTCGAGCGCAAGTTCCGCGAGACGCGGCTGTACAGCGTCGCACCGATCAACAACAACCTGGTTCTGGCGTATGTCGGCCAGCACGTGCTGGGGATGCCGCGCTCGTACTGACGCCGCGGGCGCCGGATCGCCAGCCGAATGGCCCGCTGGCGCCAGCCACTAGCCTGCTCCGGCCACCGAATCCCCCACCTGGGGGCCTGCTCCCGGGTGCACCGGTCGACTCTTGGGGTAACCCACACTCACCACCGAGAGGCTACCGATGGAACGGACTCACCTCCCCGAGACTGGCGCTGGCACCAGGGATGGCAGCGGCGCAAGTGACAACGATCAACCGTACGTCTTTGGACGCCGACCGCGTGCCATCGCGCCGTGGCCATTCACCGAGCGCCAGTACGCTCGCCTGCTCCTGGTCCGCGGCCGCCATATGGAAGACGATCTGACCAGGCGCATCGCCGCCTGAATCACCGCGAGCGCGACCACCCTCCGGCTCTTGCATTTTGCCAGGAGGGTGCCGATACTAGGCTCTGGAGCGCGAGGTACACGACTGCTGGCCGCCTCCAACCGGCAGCCGTGTCGCGCTCCTTTTCGTCGGGTCGTCCGACGGAGTGCTTAACGCTCCGGCTTCGCGGGTGTTGCACCCGCGTCCACCGGTGGCCGATCGTCGGCGTACGCCCCACTCGCGACTGCCGCGCGACAGCCCTCGAGCCGCTCGCGTTCCTCGACCGTGAATGGATACGCCCCCGGCGTCGCCACCCCGTCGGCAGCGCGGAGCCACGCCAGCACCTCGGTGTCGGCGGCGCCCGTGCTCCCGTCCCAATCCGTATACACGCCCGCCGCCACGGCCCCGCGGTAGGCCGCCAGGCGCTCTAGCTCTTGCTTTGTAAAGGTGTTCGCGCTATCCACCAGGTGCATGTGTGCGGGTCCTTTTCTCCCTTAACGAGTAGGACGCCGCAGCGCCACCGGATGTTGCTACGTCTGCAAGTGCACTTCCCTACCAGGCGGCGGTGGCCAGCATCGGTTCGCCCACCACCGGTGAGCCGTCCAGCAGCACGAGTTGATGGACGGGACACAACACCGCTTCCAGCTCGGCGTCGACCAGCAGCACCGGCAGTCCCTCCGCCTGGCAGCCGGCCACGCTGCACACCCGCCACCGGCTCAGCCCGGCCGCATGCTCGGCCAGCCGATCGCGCTTGGCGCGGGGCAGCACCAGGCGAAACGACGGCCCGCCTGACCACGTGTCCTCCAGGCTCGGTGGCGCGCTCGGCGCGCGGTGGGTGTGCGGCAGATAAGCAGGTCGGCGCGCGGCGCCGGCGGAGATGCTCGCGGGAGCGGCGGCAGCTGTCACGCTGACAGTATAGAACGTTTGTTCTGCATGTCAATAATTACGCGGGGGTTCGGGTGTAGTCAGTTGTTCGAAAGGCGACCTCGACGCCGCAAGCGCCACAAAATTATCGCGACCTGCGCGCGAGCAACCATATCTTTGAGGTACCCCATCGTCCTCAGCCTCCCGCTCGCCTGTTATGCACGCTGCTCAGATGCATGCGGCGTGCCGCGCGTTACGCCGGGGGTGTGAAACCCGCGGCTCCGGGCGGTTAGCGCCGGCCGCGGCTATGGCGTACGCCGGCGGCGCGGCGTTGGCGGACGGACTGCGGGCTCCGGGACAGCGGGGCGACCGGCGCGACCTCCGCGCGGCGGAGTGCTGCCCGACGGACCGCGCGCTGCACGGCGGCCATGAGCTCAGTCACGTCGAACGGCTTGCTGACCACACCGTCGGTCGCGTCCAGCTGGGCCGGTGTCAGCAGATGAGCGTTGCCGCTGACCACGACGATCGCGACCTCGCGGGTGGCCGGATCAGCGCGCAGGTCGGCCAGCACCTCGGTACCCGAACGCTCCGGCAAGGCCAGGTCGAGCAGGATGACCGCGGGTCGACACTCCATCGCCAACCGCACCGCGCTAAAGCCATTCGAGGCGGTATGCACGTCGAAGCCGTCCTCTGAGAGCAACTCTGCCAGCGCCGACAGCACGAACATATCGTCGTCGACAACCAGCGCAACTCGTTCCGATCGCGGCACCCGATCCATGGTCAATCCCTTCACGCCAGCCTCATCAAGGGACAGCCCGATGACCATAACACTGTTTGTCGGCGGTTACTAGGGATGCGCGCATACACGCAAAATGCACCCCGCGCGCCGGCGTGATGGTCACCCGGAGGTGAAAGTCGAGATGATCACCGCCCCGCCGACGGCCGCGAAAAGCACCACGCTGGCCCACTTGACGAAGTTCGACGGCAGGTAGCGGCCGAGCCGGGCGCCGGCCACCGCGGCCAGGATCGTGACCGACCACAGGGCCATGATGGCGCCGAGCGCGACCGGAACTGGCTGGCGTGTCTGAGCCACCAGCGCGGCGGTGGCCAACTGCGTGATATCCCCCCATTCGGCGGCGAACACGACCAGGAAGCAGGCGATCCATGGCGGCCTGGCCGCGGCGACCGCGACGACCTTGTGCGCCTCCTCTCGCTCTTCGGCGGCGAGGTCACGCCGGGCCGCGATGACGGCAAAGATCAGGAAGCCTACGCCGGAAGCCAGCCGCACCGGCTGGCTGGGCAGGAGTTGCAGCAGACTGCCGGCCGCTACGGACACGAGCGTCTGGACGAGAAACGCCATCCAGGCGCCAAAGATCACCTGGCGGACCGGATACTGCGTGGCCAGCACTAGCGAAGCCAGGGCGGTCTTGTCGGGTAGCTCGGCGACGAAGATCAGCCCGAAAGTCGAGCCGATCAGCGGCAGCGCGGGCGAAAAAGCGGCGTCCATGGCGAGGGCATGTCCACGCGGAGCGAAGCCTCGCGCCGCGGACCTTCGGGACTCGCTGGTCACACTCCGGCCCGCCCCACGCCGCTCCGCGGCAGGGCATTAGGCCGGAGGTCTGGCCGGACTGGCAGGCTGCCAGTCGGTGCGACCACGACGGCTTTTGGGCACCATCGAGTGTGTTGGCCGCACCCACACCGGTTCTCGTTCTCGCGCCGAGTTGGGCGGCAGTTACTCCCCTCCGGGACGCTGCGTTCAAAGTGTAGCGGACGCGGTCGGTTCGTCTAGTCTGTGAACGTATGGTGTCGGTTCTGCTGGCGCTGAGCTCGAGCGTGGCGTGGGGTGTGTCGGACTTCCTGGGCGGGTTCCTGAGTCGGCGCGTGGCCCTCGTGGCGGTCTTACTGATCACCCAGGCGGTCGGGCTCGGGCTCATGTTGCCGCTGGCGATGCTGCACGCTGCGCCGGTCCTCGACGTGCCCGCGATCGCCTTCGCGGTGGGCGGGAGCGCCTCCGGCCTGATCGGGATTGCGGCGCTGTATCGGGGCATGGGCGTCGGCGCGGTCAGCATCGTCGCGCCCATTTCGGCCACGGGCGCGGCGCTGCCAGTACTGTTCGGGGTGCTCCGCGGCGAGCGCGCGACGCCGCTGCAAAGCCTCGGCATTGGCCTGGCGCTGGTCGGCATTGTGCTGGCGTCGCGCGCGGCCGCGGAGCCGAACAGTGTCAGTCGACCCATGGTCGCGCGGGGCGTCGGCCTCGCGCTGGTCGCGGCGCTGGGCTTCGGCGGGTTTTTCGTGCTGCTCCACGAGGCCAGCGTGCGCGACGTGCTGTGGGCGACGGTCGTTCAGCGGCTGACTGGCCTGTGTCTCATGACGGTCGCCGCGCTGGTGCTGCGACCATCGCTGAAAGTGGGCTGGACGCGGGTGCCGAGCCTGCTGCTGGTCGGCGCGCTCGATACCGGCGCGAACGTCCTGTACGCCTACGCCAGCACGCTCGGCCTGGTCAGCCTGGCCGCCGTGCTGGCGTCGCTGTTCCCCGTGGTGACGGTCATCCTGGCGTGGATCGTTCTCAAGGAGCGCCTCTCGATGAGTCAGGGCACCGGCGTCGTGTGCGCGCTCACCGGCGTGGCGTTGATCGCCTCCCAATAGGTCAGGCAGAGGCGCCGCTGTAGTTGCGCAGACCCTGCTTCCAGAACCAGCCGGCGAACCCCCAGACCAGCACCGTGCCGCCGACCATGCTGACCAGGCCCAGCGTGTCGAGGCGGCCCGCGATGGCCTGGGCGGGCACGGTGACCGCGATACCGATGGGCACGATGGTGCTGAGGGTGATTCGCAGCCAGCCCGGGTACACGTCCACCGGAAAACGCCCCGCATCGACGAACGCCCAGAAAATCGCCAGCAGGTTCTCCACGCGCACGAACCAGAATGCGAGCGTGCTCAGGACCAGCAACAGGCAGTAGACCAGGGCCAGGCCGCACGCCAGGGTGACCACGAACGCGAGACCCTGCCGCACGCCGACCCCTACGCCGATCTGGGCAATCCCGAAGCCGATCATGACCAGGCCCAGCACGACCTGACCCGCTTGCGCCACCTGCACGTGCCGGGCGCTGGCCAGGAACTGGCTGTTGGCCGGCTTGATCAGGATGAAGTCCAGCGTGCCCAGGCGGACGTGCTCCATGAAGCGCTCGAAGCTCGTCTCGAACAACACGGAATTGGCACCCTGGAGGATGTAGTACACGCCCAGCAGGACCGTCATCTGGGGCAGGGTCCAACCGTTGATCACACCGGTGTGGGTGAACAGAATCAGCACCGCGCCGAAGCTGGTGACCACGATGATCAACTCTTCGAACAGGTCGAGCAGCAGGTTGACCCGATACTCGGCGGCGAACTGGAGCTCGGTCCGCGCAAAGATGGCCAGCAGCCGCAGATATCTCATGCACCCACCGCGCTGAACTCACTTAGCCCCATGCGCCAGACGGCGACGAACGCCAGCCAGCTCAGCCCGAGCCAGACCAGCTGGGCGAGCAGGATCAGCATCGCCTGGTCGAAGGTCACGCCGCCGCGCAGGATCTCCGAGGGCGCCCACAGCATGTAGGCGAACGGCAGCGCGTAGCCCAGTACCGCCAGCGGTCCAGGCAAGAGCGACAACGGGGCGATCTGTCCCGCAAAGATGAACGACACCCGGTCGTAGAGGTGCATGATGGCGTGCAGGCGGGTGGTCCAGAAAGCGAGGGCCGCCAGCACCCAGCCGAACACGAATCGCAGCGTCATGGCCAGCACGATGCTCGGGACAAAGACGGCAAGTTGCCAGAGCTGCGTCTGAAAGTGCGCCTGGAAGGTCCACGCGATGAGGACCAGGGCTGGCAGCAACGCGGGCAACGTCATCACCTTGTAGACGATGTTCGAGACCACGGCGTAGTGCAGCGGGTGGAGCGGTCGCAACAGCTTGGGAGCCAGCTTGCCTTGCCGGACGTCGTATTCGAAGTCGTAGGCGTCCCAGGCCATGGTCAGCTGGCTTACCAGGCTCAGACACACGTAGTAGGCGGCGAAGTCACCGACGGTGAAGTCGCCGATACTGCCGCCCTGGGCCTTGGCCGCGGCCGACCAGGCGGCCAGGAAGACGACCGGCCGGATGACCGCGAAGAGCAGCCACAGGACGGACTGCACGCGATATTGCGTCGCGGCCTGAAAGTTCGCCACGAAGAGCACCCGGTACATGCGGAGCAGCCCGCTCACGACGTCGCGGCCAGCAGTTGAGATTCGGCCTGGTGCAGCTCTTCGGCCTGGTTAAAGACGCGGTCGATGACCTCCTCGATCGCGGGATCTTCGAGGGTGAGGTCCAGCACCTGGCCGCGCAGGTCCTGGATCAGACGCGCCGTACTGTCAGGCGCATCTTCGCGCGACACGCGCAGGGTGACGCGGTTTTCTTCGCGTTCGATCGGTTCGCCGTAGGGTTCGAGCAACGAATTCAGTGCCGCATCGCGCAGCGTGACGCGGATCAACTTGTACGGCGCCATCCGTTCGGCGAGGCCGGTCAGGGCACCGTCGTACAGCAGCCGGCCGTGATGGATGACGACGACGCGTTTGCACAGCGCCACCACATCGTCCATGTAGTGGCTGGTGAGCAGGACGGTCGCGCCAGTGCGACGGTTGTACTCGGCCACGAAGCGGCGGATGCGCGACTGCATCGTCACGTCGAGGCCAATCGTCGGCTCGTCGAGAAACAGCACCCGCGGGCCATGGATGAGCGCGGCGGCGAACTCGACCTTCATGCGTTCGCCGAGGCTGAGATTGCGGATGGGCTTGTGTAGCAGCGGTTCGAGATCGAGCAACTCCGTCAATTCATCCACGGTCTGACGGTAGCGGTCCTCGGGTAGCTGAAAGATCTCCTGTAACACGCGCATCGAGTCCGCGGCCGGAATGTCCCAGACCAGCTGCGACCGATTGCCCATCACCAGCGTAATCGCGCTCAAGAGCTGGCGGTCGCGATGTGAGGGTGTCATCCCCAGGACGCGCACTTCACCACTGGTGGGATACAGCAGCCCGCTGAGCATTTTCAGTGTTGTGGTCTTGCCGGCACCATTCGGCCCGAGGAAGCCCACGACCTCGCCCTCGCCGATTTCAAACGTCACGTCCTGGACCGCTGGCACGTCCTTGAAAGTCCGCTTGAAGAGCGAGCGGAGCGTGGCGGCAAGCCCTTCTTCGCGCTCGTGGACGCGGAAGACTTTGGTCAGGTTGCGAACATAAATCGGCGGCCCCATTGCAGCCGAGAGCGTAACGTAGACCCGCGACGATCGGCCGCTCGCCCGCATCGCTGCGCTCGCTCCATGCAGCAACGCGAAAGGAATGGGGAGAAAAGCTTGATCCGGAGGTGGACCGGATCTGTCGCGGACGGGTGGCCCGGGTTGGCCGAGGCTGGCGCGGAGCGCCAGGTGCAGCATCAACAGCGTTTCTGGATCGTTGCAGGCGAACTCCAGCGATCTTCTCGATGCGCTGCAAGCGGTACCGCAAACCATGCGCACCAAAAGAGAGGCCCGGAACCGGTCACGTTGCTCCGCGACCTGTGATCCCGAGGATGGCCAGCACGATCGGCTCCACCAGTGCGGCACGTTCGGGATCCAGTTCGTCGCCGCCGCCCAGCAGTAGTGGTGAACTGCCCGATCGGACGCGCTCCGCAATCTGGTGTCGTTCACCGCTCGAAAACGTCGAGGTCGTGCGGCGCAACAGGGGCAGGACTTGCGCGAAGTAGTCCGCTGGCAGCGCCGCCAACCAGTCGTCGATGATGCCGAACAGTGGCCCGACGGTCGCGAGTATCAGGCCGAAGCCGCCGCCATGGGAGCTCGGTCGTAAAAATCCCTCGATCCACCGCGCGGCGTCGGCGGGCTCGGTGCCACGGGCGAGGCCGCGCCGCAAACGGTCCGCGGCGGCGGCGACGCCCATGCGCTCGGCATTCAGCAACAGCCTGGTACACGTGCCGGCAATCAGCGTGGCCACGTCGGGGCGGTCCAGCACTTTCAGGAGCGCCGCCCACCAGTCCGCAACCAGGCCAGCATTGGGCGCATCCGACAGCACGCCGATGGCCTGCGTGGCATCGACGATCGCGCTGGCGACTGCACCCGCCGCCTCGTCGTCGAGCCCCGCGCATGCTGGCCCGAGCCCGGCCGTGACCCGCTCGGCGATCGCGTGCACCACCCTGGCCAATGCGGTGGTGTCGGTGTGACGCACGTCGCCGTAGCGCACCGTCGAAGCCAGCGGCGGCAAGGCCCGCAGCATCTGCAAGACGTCGGTCGATTCCGCCGAGCGATTGCCCAGCAGCGCCACCAGCCTCGGCAGCGCCGCCTCCAGGTCCGCCAGCAACGCCAATTCGATCAGCCCGGCGACCTGGTCCAGATCGGCGCCGGGCACCGCCGCCCGTTCGATGGCTCGCGCGGTTGCCGCCTCGACGACGGTCGTGCCGTACACGCCGGCCTCGACGATCTGGAGGACCACCTCCGGCTGCCAGCGGAGTGTCCAGAGCTCGTGAAAGGTGCCGAGTTTGCCGCGTGGCGCTGGCTGCAGGCGGCCCCAATCGACGTTCAGCATCCTCAGCCGGTGCAGAAACTGGCTTTGTTGGAGTTGATGCGGCTGACGCAGGTCGAGGTCCAGCGGCCGCTCTTCGGCTGCCGGACGCAGGCGCAGGCGCCGCGCGTGTGCCTCGAGATCGCGTTGCAGGGGGACGGCGGGCACGCCCTCGGGCAGACCGCCCATCTCGTCCCCGACGATCAGTTTCCGGTAGATCAGGGTCATGCGCGCCGATTCGCCGCCGCAGAGCACCGCCAGGGTCGCTTCGCTGACCTCCGACAGACTGGGCTGCGGGCGTTCGCGCAGCGCGGCCAGGGCCTGAGCCAGCCGAACCGCGTCCACGACTTGCGCGGACGAAGCGTCCATGTCCTCGTCGCGCAGCAGCCGCGCGGCTGACGCCAGCCAGGCCGTCAGGTCACCATTCGTCTCCCACAGATGGCGGTACCAGGCCGGCGACTCGACTCCGGCGCCATAGCCACTCGCATAGGTCAGCCGCGATGCCGTCCAGGGCACCCAGGTCGCGTCGACTTTCACGCGCTTGAGGCCGCGCAGCAGCGCCTCGTCCGCCTTGCGCTGCGGCAGCGTGTCGAGCGCGGGCGCGTGCCAGGCTCCGCACACGACGGCGATCCGGTTGAACCCCTCGGCTCGGCCGCGGCGGATCGCCTGACGCATCGACGCTTCGCGGCGCGCCTCGCGGCTCGAGGGCTCCGGGAGTGTTTCGCGCACGGCGGCCATGGCTTCGGTGACGGCGCGAAAGACGTCGGCATCATCGGCGCGCTGTTCCACCAGACGCTCCCACCAGCGTTCGGGGTCGGCCTCGCCCGCGGCCTGAGCGAGCATCTGGATCGGGTCGCCCGCGTCGTCAGCATCGCCCGCGGCAGGTGGCGAGAGAGCCTCAGCCAGGCTGACAGCCTGCGGCAGGTCGCAGAAGCGGACCGGAAGCGCGCGGGCCAGCGCATACTGCAGGGCATTCCATTCCGGCGAGAACGTGGCGAACGGATAGAACACGCCAACCCCCGGACGCTCGCGGAGATAGATCACCAGCGCCACCGGCGGCCGCATGCCGGCTGCGGCCGCGAGCGGCATCAGGGCTTGTGCGTCGGGCGGGCCTTCGACGAGCACCAGATCGGGCTCGAGCCGCGCCAGCGCCCGCAGCAGTGAGCGCGACGAGCCCGGGCCGTGGTGGCGCACCCCCAGGACGGTGACGCCGTCGGTCACACCAGATCGCGCGCCGCCCGGTACAGGTCGCGCCAGCCGTCGCGCTCGCGCATGACCGTTTCGAGATATTCCTTGAACGCAACGGTATCGCGGATTGGATCCTGGATCACCGCGCCAACCAGCCCCGCGGCCACGTCGGCCGGGCTGAGATGGCCGTCGCCGAAGTGAGCCGCCAGCGTCAGGCCGTTGGTGATGACCGAGATTGCCTCGGCCGGCGACAGCGTGCCGCTGGGGGTCTTTAGCCTGACGGAACCATCCTCGGTCGCGCCCGCACGTAGTTCGCGAAAGATGGTCACGACGCGGCGGATTTCCTCGAGCGCCGGCGGCTCGGCAGGCAACTCGAGCGCGTTGCCCAGTGCCGCGACCCGCAGCGCGACAATGCGCGTTTCCTCCTCGAGCGTCGCTGGGACTGGCATGAACACGGTATTGAAGCGGCGCTTGAGGGCCGACGACAGCTCGTTGACGCCACGGTCGCGAGTATTGGCGGTGCAAATGATGTTGAAGCCCTTGTGCGCCTGGACTTCACTGTTCAACTCGGGAATGGGCAGCGTCTTTTCCGACAGCACCGCGATCAGCGCGTCCTGCACCTCGGACGGCATGCGGGTCAGCTCCTCGATCCGCGCGATTCGGCCGGTCTGCATCGCGAGCATGATTGGCGAGGGGACCAGTGCCCGCATCGAGGGCCCTTCAGCCAGCAGCAGGGCGTAGTTCCAGCCATAACGCATCGCTTCCTCGGCCGTCCCAGCGGTGCCCTGCACCAGCAGCGTCGAGTCGCCAGAGATCGCTGCCGCCAGATGCTCCGCCAGCCACGACTTGGCCACCCCCGGCAAGCCGAGCAAGAGCAGGGCGCGATCGGTGGCCAGTGTCGCCACCGCCACTTCCACCAGGCGCCGGTCGCCGATGTACTTGGGCGTGACCTCGAACCCGTTTGCCAGGCGGCCCCCGAGCAGGTATTCACTCACTGCCCATGGCGAAAGCCGCCACGACGGAGGCCTGCCTCGTCCGTCGACCGCCGCGAGCTGCTCCAGTTCTTCGGCAAACTCCTCTTCGGCGTGCCGGCGGACCACGTCGATGTTGGTCACGCTGGCTGGAGCTCCTGCCGCATGGCGAGCCGGAAACGCAGCGTCTTGACCAGCCGCTGCAACGCTGGGCGCGCCCAGGACGGTTCGATGGCGGTCTCGAGCACGTGCTCAGCCTCGGGCAGCACCGTCGGGTCAATTCGCAGCGCCGCGGTATGCAGGAACGCACCCGCCGCGTGCTGCCACTTTTCGATCAGCTCCGGCAAGTGCGCCATGATGCGCTGGCTGAAGCCCTGGCTCCACGGATGCGTCGAGCTTGCTATCAGCGCCGCCACCCCGGGCGCTCCGACTTCCAGCAGACGCACGACGACAGCTTCGCGTCGATCGGGAGCGAGGGCGCGCAATAACGCGGCTGCGTTGAGATTCAACGCGTCCGCTGGGTTCGCGGCGGGCACACTACCCGTATCGCTGCCCGGCGGGCGGACGGCATTCGTCCTCACGTTCGCTCGCGCGAGCAGGAGCGTTTCGCACCAATCGGCCTCGGCATAGGCCGCGGCTGCCTGGGCGAGTCCGCTCAGCAGCGGTTGCGACCAGTCATTGCGCTGGATCGCCGGTAACGCATCGTGCGGCCAGATCGAGGGCGGCGTAAACGCCAGCGTCTGCTGAATGATCCACGCCGTTGCGCCCATTCCCTTGGGCGGGTGCGGGTCGAGGCCATCGTCCAGCCAGACGGGGTCCAACTCCCCCGGCTCGCGAACGTCGACCACGTGTTCGCGCACCACCACCAGGCGGTGCGCGCGTTCGATCCAACGCTGCGCGAACCGCGAATCAGGTATGCGGCAGATCAACCGCAGCCCTTTTTCGCGCAGCTCTTTGCGCGAATCCTGAACCGCCTGCTGCACCAGCGGCTCGTCCGCCGCCGACAGGCCTTCGCGCAGCGCGTCCAGCAAAACCGAACGTGTCTCAGCCCGTTCGGTCCGCCCGTAGAAGACGGCCTCGAGCAACTGACGACCCCGGGCTGGATTCTGGCGTCGTATCCGTCGCAACGCCCTGGCCCGCTCGGTCGGCGTGCCCGTGGCGAACTGCTCGTCTGGATCAATCCGCGCGGCAAAGTGCCATTCAGGTTTGAGATTGGCTAACCAGCTGAGCCGTTCGCCTCCGACCAGCATGACCCGGTCGTGGATGTCCGCGTGCGCGATGGCGTGGTCCAGCAGCTCCGGCAGGCAGTCGTGCGAGACTCGCCACTTGCCCTGTTCGGCGAGATCTAACCATTCGAGCAGGAGCGCCGGCTGACCGGCCAGAATCTCGAGCAATCGCGCGCCAGCCGCCGGCGAAATCGCCTTGAGTGCCTCGGGCCCACACGGCTCGACGACAACCACCGCTGCGACGGGGTCGAGCGGTCGACCCGCCAGCCGGCGCAAGCCGGCGTAGCTGGCGCTCCGCAGCAGTCGATCCTCGGGCGGTAGATCGGCGAAAGCGGGCAGCACCGCGGCTGGGTCCCGACGCAGGCTGCCGGCCAGGGCAGTTTCGAGCAGCGTGCCGAAACTCATGCCGCCGCGGGCGCCCGAAGCGAGGTGAGTCGGCCCTCGACCATCGCGCTGAGCGGCCAGAACGAGAATCCGTCCCACGCGCCAAACACGTCGAGCGGATGGCCACCCGACAGTGCCAGCAGGTGCCAACCCGTCGGACCCGCCAGCGGCAGGCGCGTCCCGTCCGCGCCGATGGCGCACCAGGACTCCGCGCCGGCCCGGTGCGGCACGACGTCGCGCACCGCCGCCGGAATCCGCTCCTGCCAGGGGTTCCGTCCAAGCGCTTCGGCAAACGCGCGGAGAACGCGATCGATCGGTTGGCTCGGCAGGCTGCTCACGTCGCCCAGCAGTACCGGCGGCTCTTTGATGAGTGCCCGCAACCGAGCCGTGCCGCTGTAGAAGCAAAGATCGGCCTCGATCCGCGCCCCTGGCGCCGGGCTCTGCCCGAACGGCTGCCCGGCCACCGAGAAGTCGAGCAGCAACGCCCAACGTGCCGTTCGCTGGCCCCAGAGCCACGTCCGCTGCACGCTCAAGCGGTCGCCCACGATACGTCGGCTGCCGAGGACGTCCCACGCGTCGCGGATCGGTTCGGTGGCGAGCACGTCTGCGCGCCCCTCGGCAATGCCGATGAGCGTTCGGACTTCCGCACGCAGGTCGGGCTCGAGCGAGTCCAGCTGGCGGGCGGCGTTCAACACCAACGCCAGGCGACCCAGTTCGATGAGCATGCGCTCCGGCCAGCCCACGCTCCGCTGCGCTCCGCGGGGTGCACCTGAGGTCCGATGCGGCAGGCCGCCCAGATCACGAACCAGCCGAGCCAGGCCGGGCGCCTGAGCATCGACCAGTCGCTCCGCCATCTGCTCGAAACTGGTCCAGGGTCGAGATGCCGCCTCCGCCAGGCCGCCGCGCACCAGGTCGTGCAGCCACAACTCGAGATCTTCGACCCCGCCCCGGATGCGGTCATAGCGACGGCGGGCGCGTTTTTCCTGTTCGAGGGCTGGGCGTTCCGGGTCAGTGCGATTGGTCAGCTGCACGCGGCCAAACCCAGCGCGGTCGCCCACGCCGCGGCGTTCGCCGGGTCACCGCCCGCAACCACGTTTGGCACTCCGTGCAAACACCGCCCCGCACGGTCCGCAACCAGGCCGCCGAACGGGCGTCCGGCGCGTCCGCGGCAGGTACCGCGGCGAGCCATAGGGCGCGACGAGGACGCATGTCTTGCGTATCACGGGACTCGAGTGTAGGAGATACTTGCGCCGTTGAAACGACCAGCTCGCGCCTGTATGGGCGGCAAGCGGTAGCGTATGGCGTGTATCTGTTGATCCCAGCATTGCTGTTCGGTGGCTTGCTGGCGCCGCTGCTCGGCCGCGAGCCGGGCGCGAACGCCCAGCAGCACGGCCAGGTGAGCGTGTCACCCGAGCGTCGAGCTGGCTTGCGATCGTCGCCGGGATGGTCGGCGCTGCGTGCGCGGTGTTTGCGCCATCGCCAGCGCGGCGCCGTGCCACGAACCGGCTGTTCATCGAGCAACTCGCGCCTCCCCACCGGGCCCGCTGGGAGCAGATCTTGAGTTTGCGCCGTCGTGCTCGCCGCCACGGCCTTTTGCTCGCTGACGTGGGCGCTGCAATGGATCGTGTTGTGTTGGGAGGCCCAACGTGACCGAGGATGAGCGCCAGCGGCGCTGGCGTCTGGTGCTCGGCGAGCCAGCTGAACAGTCGCTACCGTCGCTGTCGATCGAAGACCAACGACTCGACAGCGTGCTCGCAACGCTGTACGACGCCGAACGCAGCGGCGGGCTCGCCGCTTCGGCGCCGGGGGTGGCGCGGTGGCTGGGTGATATCCGGACCTACTTCCCATCGTCCGTCGTGCGCGTCATGCAACAGGACGCGCTCGAACGCCTTGGGCTGACCCAGCTCCTTCTGGAGCCGGAGCTGCTGTCGCAAGTGGAGCCAGATATGCACCTCGTGACCACGCTGGTGTCTTTGTCGCGGGTCATACCCGCCCGCACGCGAGAGACGGCGCGAATCGTCGTGCGCCGAGTCGTCGAGGACATCGAGCAACGTCTGGCCGAGCCGTTACGGCAAGCCGTTCACGGCGCGCTGAGTCGGTCCCTGCGCAACCCCCGACCACGCCTGCGCGAGATCGACTGGCATCGCACGCTGCGCGCCAACCTGAAGCACTACCTGCTGGAGCAGCGCACCGTCGTGCCCGAGCGGCTCGTCGGGTACGGTCGCCGACGCCACCGACTGAAAGACGTGATCATCGCCATTGACCAGAGTGGGTCGATGGCCGAGTCGGTGGTGTATGCGTCGGTCCTGGGCGCGGTGATGGCCAGCCTGCCGGCGGTCTCGACCCGGGTGGTGGTCTTCGATACCGCGGTCATCGACATGACCGACGCGCTGAACGACCCGGTCGAGGTGCTCTTCGGGGTCCGGCTCGGTGGTGGGACCGACATTGGTCGGGCAGTCGACTACTGCGCGTCGCTGGTGACGCGGCCGGCTGACACCGTCATGGTGCTTATCTCGGATCTCTACGAGGGCGGCGTCAAGGAGCGTCTGCTGAGCCGCGTCGCGCGGCTGGTCGCGGCGGGCGTCCGGTTCGTCGCGCTGCTGGCGCTCGCCGACAGCGGGCGTCCGGCGTACGACCACGCCATGGCCGCGGCACTGGTCGGGCTTGGGGTCCCGGCCTTCGCGTGTACGCCCGATCTTTTCCCCGAGCTCATGGCCGCCGCGCTGACCGGCCACGACCTGAACGCCTGGGCCGCGGCCCACGACCTGACCTAGCTAGCTTAGTTAGCTTAGCTAACTAGCCAGCTAGTGAGGGCTGCCGTAGCGCACGACGACCGCGTGCGAGCCGCCGCTCGGGACGGCGATCTGGCCGTCGGGCCGCGGCAGCGTCAGTCGGCCGTCCACCAGGATCTGCACTGGCGTGCCAGGCACCCGCACCTGCCAGCCGCCAGGTGGCGTGCCGTCGAGCTGGACGGTCAGGTCTGGTGGCGCCGCGCCGGGTCCGGCGGGACTTCGCGACAGGCTGACGTTCACGAGTCCGTACTCGGTGGGTGCGTCCATCAGCCGGATGTGCTTGCCTGGGTCGAGCCAGCTCTCGGGCGTGCCCGGGTTGACCAGCAGGACCCCGTCCTGCTCCGAGACCACCAGGTCGCGCAGCAGACTGATCAGCTCAGCCGCGGCCCAGCTGTGGGGCATGTCGCCAAGCTCGAGCCCGCCCGTCCGCGGGTTGATCGCTTCACCCCATGCGTAGGTTCCGGGGAGCGTCTGGTGCGCCATCGTCCAGTCAAGCACCTGCCAGGTCGACTCGAGCATGCCCAGACGCAGGGCGGCGTGCGCGATGCCGAGCCCGCCGTATGGCCAGAGTGTCCCGAGGTAGTGGCTGTAGCCGCCGCCCTGGGGCGCAAGCCACAACCGGAAGTAAGTTCGGAACGAGTCGTTGAGCAGATTCAGCGACTCGGCTCCCTGGAGCGACCGGATCGGCCACAGGGCTGGCGTCGCCCCTCGGGCCATTGCCGACGACACGACATCCTCGGGTCCATTCGGCACGAACGCCGTCCCGGTGCGCGCCTGGACCAGCGACACACTCTGCAGCACGCTCCGCTGTAAATCGTCCGCTCGCGCGGCGAAGTCGACCGCATCCGCCGTTTGCCCCGTCTCACTGGCCGCGAAGGCCGCCTCGCGATAGCCAGCGATGGCCCACAGGTCGTCCCAGTAGTGGTGCCACGCGGCCGAGCCCAGATCTTCGGCACTCATGTTGGCAGGCAGCAGCGACTGCGTCTCGGGGTCCTCGGTCAGGGTCCGGCCGCGGAGCGCGTCCAGAAAGCGCGCCGCGCTGGCCACGCTCGGGTAGATCCGCGCCAGCCACGCAGTGTCGTGGCCGAATCGGTAGTGCGCCACCAGCGCCGCGATGGCTTCGCCCTGCGCATCCCACTCGTCGACCGACCGAGCCACGGTCGCGTCGGTGATGGCTGGAAACGAGCCGTCGTCGCGCTGGGTCAAGACCAGCGCCTCGAGGGTGGCCTGATTCTCGGCCGCAAAGCCGGCCCGCTCCATCGCCTGCCCGAGGTACGCCGCGTCGCGTACCCAGAAGGCATCGTGCGCCAGCGGCCCCGAACGAGGCGCGGCGCTGCGTCGGTTCAACAGCAGGTACGCCTGCGAGGCCCTGAACGCGTCGCCCAATCTCGCGTCCGAGACATCGAACGTGGTCCGCGTCTCTGCGGCGCGCCACGCGGAGGCGACACGTGCGCGCTGCCGCTCGAAGCTGTCCGAACTGAGGGCGCCGAGGTTCTGCGGGGTCGGCTCGAGCGCCGCCGTCGGCGCACGAAATTCGACGCCGCCGGGGGCCCCAGCCTGCGCCGTGACCTCCACGCGGAGGACCGACTCGGCTCGCTCAGCGGGGTCCGCGGCGACCTGCGGCCCGGGCACTTCATCGCGCAGCGCGAGCGCCGACACTTCGTCCCGCGAGATCGACGTCGCGCCACACTGGCTGGCCGGGTGCAGACTGGTGAGCACCACGGCGCCGTCCGCGAACAGCGACCCCGTCGCCCCGTCACAACCCGCGGTTTTGATCGGGTGCACGTCGCGCTCGACCCCGAAGGGGCGCACGGCCGCGAACACCGCCAGGTGGCGCGGCGTCGGTGACGACGTGCTGGCCGACAGACGGACGTACGTGACCGCCAGCTCGGTGCCCGTTCCGTGATCAGTGAACCAGCTGGCGACGTCGCCGCCAGGCCAGCCCGCGAAGTACGTCATTTCGACGTGCAGGTCCGCCGCGTCCCAGGCACTCGTGACGATGGGCAGGTCGTCGTCGTCGAGGCGCAGGCGCGGGTTGTGGTCGGCGGGGACCAGGAGCGTCCCAGCATCGACGTCATACAGCCAGAAACTGACCGCCGGGCCGTGGTTACGCGGGGCGAAGCTACCGTCGGGGGCCACCAGCGCGACCTGGGCCGCATACGGGGCACCAACTTCGGTCCAGACGGCCGGTCCATCGGCGGTCCACGCTGGCAGCAGCCAGGTCGGGTGGTCGACGTGGACCTGGGCGCCTTCAAGCCGACCGTCGGCGCCGAGGGCGGCCGGTGGAGCGCTCTGGATCGTGAGGACGCAGAGCAGGAGCGTGAGGCCGAATGCGCGCCTCACTCGGCGACGTACGGGATGGTCTGCGGACCCTGGGGCAGCACAGCCAATCTGGCGCCGGGACCCGCCGCCGTCAAACAGGCCTGAACGCACTCGCCGACATCCTCCACTGGCTCGAACCACGCGCCTCGAACCTCGTCGGCCGAGAGGCCGTCGGCCTTGACGAACACGTGAGCCTTGCGCTGTATCTGCGCCTGGACCTGGACCTGCCACTGATCGTGCGCCGCGAAATCCGGTTCGAACAGCTTTGCCAGAAAGGCCGCCGGATCCACGGCTTGACGGAGCAGGTCCTGGTAGCCGCCGTGCGCTGGCAGACCATCCGAGCATTCGCTCGCAATGACGATGCTGCCGCCCGGCTTGACGATCTGCGCCGCGGCGCTCATCCCCTTTACGCTCTGGTACAGGTTCTGGTCGAGCGGGTAGCCGCTGTTGGTCGTCAACACCACATCGTAGGCCGCGCGGACCGGGGCCATGGCGGTGGCCCGGGCGAATTTGCAGCCAGCGGCGTGGCTGCTGACTAACTCGCCGGAGAAGACGTTGGTGATCGCGTGATCGCGATTGAGCGTGACGTCGAGGTTGAAGGTCACCCCGACCTGGGCAGCTATGGCGCGCACGGCGGCGTGGACGGGGTTGTCCTGGGTGACGCCCCAGGTGGCGCACGGGTGGGCAATTCGAGCTGCGGAGTGCAGCTCGAGCACCGTCTCGAGCGCGGCGAGGCCTGGGGCAACCATCTTTGGACCGCCAGAGAAGCCCGCGAAGAAATGGGGTTCGATGAAGCCGGTGGTGATCCGCACGTCCTGATCGAGGAATTTTGATTCCACGAGGACCGGGGTGGCGGTGTCGAGGACGGTGCCCACCTGGCGGTGTCTGGCGGCGTCGAAGGCGTCGTGCTGGACGACGCGGCAGTCGTGCTGGAGGTTGGCGCCCAGCATTTGATGTAACTCGGCGGGCGTGCAGGCGCGATGCGTGCCCGTGGCGATGAACAGCGTGATCGGTCCGCAGCCCCAGCTTTGCAGCTCCTCGACGAGGATGGGTAGCACGCGGCGGCCGGGAAAGGGTCGCGTGACATCGCACACGGAGATGCCCACCGACGCGCCGCGCGGCACCCGATCGCGCAGCGCATTTCCCGCGGTCGGCGTGCGCAGCGCGGTCCGAATCGCGTCCGCCTCATCGCTCAGCCCTGCCACGAACCGCGGCTCGATCACGTCCGCGTCCGGACTGACCTCAACGCTCAAGCCGCTCCGCCCATACGCGAGCTCGACACGCTTCACTGGGGAACATTGTGTCATCCTCTGAGCCAGCAGGCTGCCCGCATCGCTGCGCTCGCTCGCATGAAGCCGCGCAGCGGCGGACCAGCGGGATCGTTGCGTCAACCGGAAAGCCGAACCTGACACAATGGATCACACTCGAGGCGAGACAAAGGAGCACGTACGTGACCCAGACACAGGTGCGACCCCCGGCAACTGACGGCGACGCGCGCGGCGCCCTCGCAGTCGAGCCGTTGCGCGGCCAGCAGGCGGCCTTCGCCTCGAATCCGGCGTTTCGATTGGCTCAGAATGCCGTCACCCACAACAGCGTCGACGACATCGCACTCAACCAGCGCGTCGTCTTCGAAACCGACCACACGTTCTCGACGCTGCTCGACGACTGGGGCGTCACCAACCAGAAGCAGACCGGCCGCTGCTGGATGTTCGCCGGCCTCAACCTGCTGCGCTTCGCGGCCCGTAAGACCCTGGACGTCAAAGAGTTCGAGTTCAGCCAGAACTACCTGATGTTCTGGGACAAAATCGAACGCGCAAACTACTTCTTCGAAGCCATCATCGATGCCGCCGACCGCGACGTTGGCGATCGTTCCATCGCGTTCTTGCTCGACCAGCCACTTTCCGACGGCGGGCAGTGGAACATGTTCATCAACCTGGTGCGCAAACACGGCCTCGTGCCCAAAGCGTGCATGCCCGAAACGGACAGCTCGTCGAACTCGCGGCGGATGAACGGCGTGCTGCGCAGCAAGCTGCGCGAGGGCGCCCGGCGGCTGCGCGACATGCATGCCCGCGGCGCGACCCTGGACGAGCTGCGCGCGGCCAAGCAGGAGTACCTGCGCGCGGTGAACCGTATTTTGAGCATCCACCTCGGCACCCCACCGGACCGCTTGGCCTGGCAATGGCGCGACAAGGACAGCGCCTTCCATCGGACCGACGAGCTGACGCCGCAAGAGTTTGCCAGCCAGTTCGTTGACCTGCCGCTGGACGAGTACGTTTGTCTGGTTCACGACCCACGGCCGTCCAATCCACCCGGCCGTACCTATACCGTTCAGTACCTCGGCAACGTCGTCGGCGGGCAGCGCGTCACGTATCTGAACGTCGAGATGGGCCTGATGAAGCGCATCGCCCAGCGCACGCTCGAGGCCGGCGAGCCAGTCTGGTTCGGCTGCGACGTCGGCAAACAGATGCGCCGCGACCTGGGCCTGATGGATCGCGACCTGTACGACCTCGAGGCGGTGTACGACGTGGCGTTCCACATGGACAAGCCGACGCGTCTCGAGTACGGGGAAACGCAGATGACGCACGCCATGCTCTTCACTGGCGTCGACGTGGTCGACGGCGACGCGCGCCGCTGGCGGGTCGAGAACTCATGGGGCGCGGAGCCAGGTCAGAAGGGCTTCTTCACGATGAACGACTCGTGGTTCGACGAGTACATGTTCGAGATTGCGGCCCGCAAAGAGTACCTGCCTGCCGAGCTGCAGGCGGCGCTCGATCTCGAGCCGGTCATCCTCCCGCCGTGGGATCCGATGGGCGCGCTGGCGCGCTGATTACCAGCTAAACGACTGCCAGACCCAGTTGAACAGCGCGGTGGTGTCGGCGAGCTCGTCGTCGCTGTGCATCACGACCACATAGACGCGATGCCCGGCGTGGATGGCTGAGCCGACGAGCACTCGACCGGCGGCGTCGGTGGAGCCGGTCTTCACGCCGTCGGCGCCTGGATAGACGCCGATGAGCGGGTTGTGTCCGGTCAGCAGGATGCCGTCGCTCTTGATTTGAGGCGCGGCGACAATCGCGGCGAACACCTCCTCGCGCATGGCTCGACGCGCCAGTTGGGCCAGGTCGTAGGCGCTCGAATAGTGGCCCTCGGCGTCGAGCCCGCTCGGGTTGACAAAGTGGGTGTCGGCGAGGCCGAGATCGTCGGCGGCGATGGCGTTCATCCACGTGATGAACTGGTCGCGCGACCCGGCCACGCTACGCGCGAGCTGTTCGGCGGCGTCGTTGCCGCTGGGCAGGAGCAGGCCATCGAGCAGGGTGCGTATGGTCAGCCGCTGACCGGGCGTGAGTCCCATGATCGAGGAGCCGTCGGCGGCCGCCATGGCCGCGCCATCGACAGTGACGCTCACCGTGGCATCGAGCGAATCGGCGTGGGTGAGCGTGACGAGCGCCGTGGCGATTTTGGTGGTGCTGGCCGGGGCTTCGCGAGCATGCGGGTCGCGCCCGTACAGGAGCAGGCCCGAGTCATCGTCGACGACGGCTACTTCAGGCGCGGTGACCGGCGGTGGGGCGATGGGAACTCGCCGCAGCGGCGCGCCGGGCGGGGCCGGCGGTGCGGCGTCGCCGTCCAGCTCGGAGGTGACGATCCAGGGCGGCGGGCCGCTGGGCGCGACGTCCGGCGCGGCGACCCAGGCGACGCCGGCCTGACGAGTGGCGCTGTCGCCCGGGTAGTACACGAGCAAGCGGCCCTGGTCGCTGCCCGCCCGAGGTTGCAGGAACGACCCGAGCGGCAGCGTCGTGAACTTCACCGAAGGGTCC
>DATGER010000088.1:0-57349 GCA_035309865.1 Chloroflexota bacterium | reverse complement strand
GGCGGCGGTGGCGGCGGCGGCGGCGGTGGTAGCGGTGGTAGCGGTGGCGGCGGCGGTGGCGGCAACCCTAACCCCACGTCCAGGGTTACGCCACAGCAGGACACACCGCAGGACCCACCGCAAGACCCGCAGCGGGACACGCCTGAGGACACGTCCACCACCCTGGCGCCGATACCCACGTTTCAAGATGAGTGCGGCGATGTGTGCCTCCCCGGCAGCCCAGGCGGAAGCCCACAACTCAGCGCGACTCCCGAACTGGACTCGCTGGCCCTGATGGGTAGCGGCCTCCTCGGGCTCGGTGGCTACGCCCTGCTGCGGTTGCGCGCTCGCCGCTCGCTTGGCTCAAAACGCCGACGCGAGCGCCTGGACCCCAAAGACCAGGATCAGCCCGCCTGAGGCCAGATTCACCACCCGCAAACGCCGGGTGGTGAACTGGGAGCGCAAGCGTGTCGTCACGCTGGCCAGCACCAGCCACCAGGTGGCCGAGCCGCCAAAGACGCCGAGCACGAGCGCCAGCGCCGCGTCAATTGACGTGGCGCTCACGCTGCCCAGGCCGAGGCCGGCGAAGACGCCCGCGAAGGACAGAATCGTCATCGGATTGCTCAGCGTCAGGGCCAGCGTCGAGCCGTACGCGCCCACCAGGCGCGTCGCGCCGACGTCCCCCCGGCTGGGCCGCTCGGCGGGCACGGCGCGCATGGTCTGCACCCCCAGGTAGACCAGGAACGCGCCGCCGGCGATCCGCAGCCAGACACGCTGATCGACGAGCACGGCGGCCACCGCCGAAACGCCGAAGCCGGCGATCGCCGCGTAGCTCGCGTCAGCCGTCGCCGCGCCAAGGCCTGAGACGAAGCCAACGGCAAACCCGCTGACCAGCGTGCGCCGCACGCAGAGCAGTCCGATCGGCCCGAGCACGGCCGCGATCGAAAGTCCGAGCAGAAAACCTCGGACTGAAAAAGGCAAGTCCACAGGACCTCCGGTCAGCCGGGCAGAACCCCGGCAACGAAAAGGCCCCCGGACCACCTGGATCCGGGGGCTTCGAGCGAGTGACGCTGGTTGGTCTACAAGTCAGTCACGTCGTCAGTCAGCCCCTGCCGGGGCTGCTGCTGCCAACGCCGAGCGCTCACCCGCAACGCGGTCATCGGCCGCAGTATACCGATCCCGCCGCCCATCGGTGCCCAGACCTCGCCCCCAGGCCAGAGAAGGCAAGCAGAGCAGAGGCATAGGCCAGAGGAGAGGCAGGAGTGGCGAGGCAGGACACGGAGTGATCGCCTCCGAACGGAGCGAGCGGAGCGATGCGACAAGCTGGCAAACACCAGTGTCCACCTGATATAGTTCACCTGAGCTAACTCGAATGAGTTCACCCCCAGGTCGTCGGCGGCACCGCGGCGCGCGCACGCTCTGGTCGCTGGCCGTCCTCGGGCTGCTTCGTGAGGGCGCCATGCATCCCTACGAAATGCAGCGCCACCTGCACCACCGCCACACCGACGACCTGCTGGCCCTCAAACGCGGCTCCCTCTACCACGCCATCAGCCAGCTCCAGCGCGACGGCCTCATCGAACCCATCGAGGTCAGCCGCGAGGGCCGCTGGCCCGAGCGCACCGTTTATCGGATCACCGAAGATGGCGATGACGAGCTGGTCGACTGGCTGCGCGACCTGCTTGCCACGCCGGTGCGTGAACCCTCCGAGTTCGTGGCCGCCCTGGCGCACGTCCTCCATCTCCATCCGACCGACGCGCTCGAGCAGTTGCGCGAGCGACTGGTCAACCTCGAAGCCGCCATCGCTGCCTGGCAGGCGGTCGAGCGCGGCGTCGGCGAGCGCGTCGGCCGCGCCGCGATCCTCGAGCTCGAGTACGCCCGCTACCTGGCCCAGGCCGAGCTGGCCTGGGTGCGTTCGGTGATCGACGACCTCGTCGCGGGCAGACTTACGTGGACTCTTGATAAACTCAATGACCGCCTAAATATTACTGACCCAACGCTTGATAAACACGCACATCGGGAAGGATCCAGATGATCGAGACCCACGCCTTGCGGCGCATTTTTCCCTCGCGCGCGGGACCCGTCGAAGCCGTCGCCGGCGTTGACCTGCGGGTCGAAGCCGGCGAAGTCTTCGGCTTCCTCGGCCCCAACGGCGCCGGCAAGACCACCACCCTGCGCATGCTGTCGACGCTGCTGACGCCCACCGACGGCGAAGCCACCGTCGCTGGCTGCGACCTACGCCGCGAACCGAACCGCGTGCGGCAGCGCATTGGCTACGTCGGCCAGCGCGGCGGCAGCGATCCAAGTGTCAGCGGTCGCCAGGAGCTGCAGTTCCAGGCTCGGCTGTACGGTTCGAACGCCACCGACGCGCGCCGGCGGACCGCTGACCTGCTCAGCACCCTCGAGCTCGAGGCCTGCGCCGACCGTCCGACGGGTACCTACTCCGGCGGCCAGCGCCGGCGGCTCGACGTCGCGCTCGGGCTGATTCACAGCCCGCGGCTGCTGTTCCTCGACGAACCAACGACCGGCCTCGACCCGCAGGGGCGGGCGCGGCTCTGGGCCGAGATCCGGCGGCTGCGCGAAACCGGGATGACGGTCTTTCTCACCACCCACTACCTCGAAGAGGCGGACGCTCTGTGCGACCGCCTGGCGATCATCGACCACGGGCGCATCGTCGCCGAAGGTACGCCCGAGAAGCTGAAACACGAGATCGCGGGGGACGTGATCACTCTCGGTCTCGGCGGCGAGGTGGATCGCGCGCTGACGCTGCTTCGATCTCAGCCCTTCGTGCGCCAGGCGGGCCTGGAGGGCGACGGGCTGCGCCTGTACGTCGACCAGGGCGACGCCGCCATGCCGGCCGTGCTGCGGCTGCTCGACGGCGCGGGGTTCCACTTGCAAACCATCGCCATGAGTCGGCCAAGTCTGGACGACGTCTTCCTGCAGCAAACTGGCCATTCCCTGCGCGATACCGAAAGTGAGCCAGCCGCATGACCCTCGCCCGCGATACCTGGCTGGTCTTTGGCCGCTATCTCCAGATCTTCTTGCGCAACCCGGTCTGGGTGATCATCGGCGTGATTCAGCCCGCGCTCTACCTGGTCCTCTTCGCGCCCCTGCTCGAGTCGATCGCCAGAATGCCCGGCTTTCCGGCCGGCGGCGCCTACAACGTCTTCGTCCCTGGCTTGCTGATTCAGCTCGGCCTGTTCGGCGCCTCAGGCGTCGGCTTCGGCCTGATCGCCGAGCTCCGCAGCGGGGTCATCGAACGCTTGCGCGTCACCCCGGTCAGCCGCTTCGCGCTGCTGCTCGGCCGGACCCTGCGCGACATCCTGATCATGGTCGTCCAGGCGCTCTTGCTGATCCTGATGGCGCTGCCGTTCGGGCTCAGCATCCATCCGCTCGGCATCGGCCTGATGCTGGCGCTGCTGGCGCTGCTCGGCTTGATGATGACCCCGGTGTCCTACGCCCTGGCGCTGTGGCTCGGCAACGAGGACTCGTTCGCGCCGTTGATCTTCACCGCGACCCTGCCGCTGCTACTGCTTTCGGGCGTCCTGCTGCCGATGAGCTTCGCGCCCGACTGGCTCCGCGTCATCGCCGCGGCCAACCCGCTGGCGTACGCCGTAGATGCCTCGCGCGCCATCTTCAACGATCACCTCGCCGACCCGAGCATCGGTGTGGCCGTCAGCATCATGGCCATCCTGTCCGCGATCGCCGTCACCGTCGCCGCCCGCGCCTTCGGCCGCGCCGTGGCCTGAAACACGAACCATAGAGACAAGTTGTAGCTGTGCGCCGTGTAACGTTTATTCCCCGCGTAGCGTGTTCTCAAATGAGCACAGCATGTCGGCCTTCGCCCATACTCTTAGCGTGCCCTGGCCCACATCGGCTATGGGTACCCGCACCCACGAATCTCAGCCAACCCTGACGCTCGAGGGCCAGCAGATCGTGGCCGCGCGCCGGCGCGATCCGGCGGCGTTCGAAGCACTGGTGCGACGTCACCAGGGTGGGCTCTACAACTTCAGCCTGCGGATGCTCGGCCGGGCTGACGACGCCGCCGATGTCGCTCAGGAAACATTCGTGCAGCTCTTTACCCACCTCGGCCAACTCGACGAACATGAGCCCATCGCGCCGTGGTTGTTTCGCGTTGCGCGCAATCGCTGCATTGACGTGATTCGCCGTCGCCGCACCGTGCCGCTCGGCGTACCCGACGACGCCGACGACAGTACGCTGGTGATCGAACCAGTTGACGAAGAGCCACTGCCCGAGGAGATGGCCGAGCGCGCCGACCTGCAGGACGTGCTGGCCGATGCGATTGCCGAGTTGCCGCCGGCCTACGCCGAGGTCGTCGCGTTGCGCTATGCAAGCGACCGCTCTTTTGCCGAGATCGCCGTCATTCTCGACTGTGATGAAGGCACCGCGCGCGTACGCTTTCACCGCGCGAAAACCCTGCTCCGCCAGTACCTGCGGGCCGGCGGGGACGGGCGAGGCCTGATGTGAAGGCAGGAGATGTGTTCCATGCGTGATCTCGGAGTCGGACCCGGACAACACTATCCAGAAGAGCTCGACGACGTCGACCGCCTGTTTGCGCGGCTCGATCGGGCGCCCGTGCCCGAGGCGCTGACGGCCCGCGTGCTCGCCAGCACGGTGGCCCGTACGAATGCGACGCGCATGGTGCTCGCCTGGCCGTGGATGATGGCGGCGCTGGCCGCGCTGGGTCTGCTCTGCCTGGCGGGCTATCAACTTGGCGCCAGCCTGGCCGCCACCGATGGCCTGGAGCTGGTCGGGGCCCTGTTCGACGACCTGGGCCTGTTCACGACCGCACCCGGCGATGTCGTGGCTGCGCTGGGCGAAGTCATTCCGTGGAGCCTGGTCGCCCTGGCCGTCGTCGGCGCGGGGCTCCTGGTGCTGGCGGCGGGCCACGTCGTGTCGCGCACGCCGGCGCCTCAGCAGTCGCGGCAGATCGCATAGGTGCGTGTAAGCAGTGCGGGCGTGGCTCAAACGGTTCGGCCTGCATATGGCCGCGGCAATCGGCGCGACGGGCATCTTCGTCGCAGCCGCGGCTGTCGGCGCTAACCAGACGCGCCAGCAAGTCACGGCGCTGGCGCCGCCCGACGCTGCGTCAGTGTCGACGCCCGCGCGGCCGAGACCGCGGCGCACGCCGACGGTTGTGTTCGTCGCCACGCCGGTGCCCCCGGCCGCGGTGGCGCCGACGCAGCCCGGCGTCGTCCAGTCGCAGCCCGCGGCGACGTCCGCACCAACCAGCCCTGCCAATCCCGCACCGAGCGACGCAGCGCCAGTCCAGCCTGTCCCCACCCGCGCGCGACCCAACCCAACCGCGATCCCGCCCGCGCCTGCTGATGCCCCGCCCGACGTTGACGTCTCGCCCGATCAGGCCGATTCGCCCCCCGACGCCGCCCAGCCAGTGCCCGGCGCTCAGGCGCCGGCGCCCAGCACGTCCAATCCGCCAGCGACCAAACCCAACCAGCCCCGCCGCACGCCGACGCCCAACACCGCACCTGCCCCAACCCCGCCCCCCGAGCGCGTCGTGCCCGAGCGCAGTCTGGCGGGCACCATCAAAGACGTCCTGCCCGACGGTCTCGACGTGATCGGCGTTGGCGGTCGAGAGTGGCACGTGGTCCCGGCCGCCGGCGCGCTGATCCGTCTCAATGGCAAGGCCGCTCGCCTCGACGCCCTGCACGTTGGCGACACGGTCGTCGTCCTCGGCCAGGCGCAAGGCAAGGAAGGGCCGCTGTTCCGTTTTCTGTCCCACGCGATTACCGCACGCGGTAAGTAGTCCGAGTACAACTCAACCAACGCATATGCGTACGTTGAGACCACTCGGGGCACCGTTGCGGCGCGTCGCGAGCGCCCTCGTCCTGGCCCTGGCGCTGGTCGGCCCCGTGCAGGCCGCCCAGGTTGCCGACGAGGCCGCGATTCAGGACGTGATCGCGCGCGGCAACGCAGCTCAGATCGAGGCCTTCATCGCGCACGACCCGGCGCGTCTGGCCGAGGTCGCCAGCGGGGCCTACTACCAGACGCTGGTTCGCGCCAATCAGGGCCTGTTCGACGGCGGGGCGACGATCATCGACCTGGTCAACCTCGAGTGGGGCCCCATCACCATCAGTGGTGCGAGCGCGAGCGCGACGACCTTCGAGACCTGGCGGACGTCGTTCAGCGACGGCCCAACCGAGTTCTCGCGCGATCGAAATATCTACCGGCTGACCCGGGACGCGGGCGGCGTCTGGCAAGTTGCCAGCAACGACCGACCCGACACGCCCGGCGTAGCCCGACCAACTCCGGCGCCCGTGCCAGATCCCTCACCGCCGTCGGCCGACGTGGCGCCCGGTCCCAGCACGTCGCGCAACTGGTCGGGCTACGCCGCGCGCGGCGGCACGTTCACCAGCGTGGCGGCCACCTGGACGATCCCACAACTGGCGGTCGACGGCCCGTTCGGCGCCGATGCGGCCTGGATCGGCATCGGCGGCCTGCGCAGTCGGGACCTGATCCAGGCCGGCACCCAGCAGGCCGTGTCCGGGTCGGGGACGGTGACCTACGAAGCCTGGGTCGAGACCCTGCCGGACGTCTCCCATCCCGTACCGCTCACGGTCCTACCCGGCGATACGCTCACGATCTCCGTCGATCAGCAAGCCGACGACACGTGGTCGATCGCGTTCACCAATCTGACCTCGGGTCAATCGTTTCAGCGCACCGTCCCGTACGTGTCCACCGTCAGCTCGGCCGAATGGATCGAAGAAGCGCCGTTCGCGCGTCGACGTGTGCTGCCCCTCTCGCAGTTCGCCAGCCTGACCTTCACGTCCGCCTCAGCCGTCAAAAACGGCCTCTCCCTCACCCCCGCCGATCTCGACGCCCGCGCCATCTCCCTGATCGACGATGCCGGCCACACCCTGGCCGTCCCCTCCCCCCTGAGCCCCGACGGCTCGAGCTTCACCGTCACGCGGACGCAGCCCGTACCCTGAGTGCGACGTTCCAGCGCACCTGCTGGATGACTTGATCACCGGGAGCAGCCTGGATGGTCGAGTCCTCGGCTGACTCTTGACTCCGGAGGCGAGGGCAGCGAGGCTCCCGTGTTAGTCGAGCGCCTCGAGCCGGCACTCGATGGCCCGCGCGTGCGCCTCCAGGCCTTCGGCGCGCGCCAGGATCACCGCCGGCGGCCCGGCCTGGCGCAGATCCTCCGGCCCCAGGCCGAACACCGAGATGATCTTCACAAAATCGTCGACGTTGACCGGCGACGAGAAGCGCGCCGTGCCACCGGTCGGCATGATGTGGCTCGGCCCCGAGGTGTAGTCGCCGATCGCCTCGGCGTTCAGTTCGCCGAGAAACACCCCGCCGGCGTGCCGCACCTTGCCCAGCCAGGCCCACGGGTCGCGTACGGCGAGACACAGGTGCTCGCCGGCGAACGCGTTCGCCAGCTCTACCGCCTCCGCCAGGTCGGCCGTTTCGACGATGCCGCCGCGATTTAATAGGGACTCTTCGACGATCGCGCGGCGTGGCAGGCTCTGCACCTGTCTGGCGATCTCGCAGTCGACCGATTCGGCCAGACCGTGGTCCGGCGTGATGAGCAGCGAGCACGCCAGCGGATCGTGCTCCGCCTGCGCCAGCAGATCGGCCGCCACCCACGCCGGGTTGGCCGAGTCGTCGGCGACGACCAGACACTCGGTCGGTCCCGGGAGCGCCTCGATGCCCACCTGGCCGAAGACCATGCGTTTGGCCAGCACCACGAAGAGATTGCCCGGTCCGACGATCTTGTCGACGCGAGGCAAGGTCTCGGTCCCGTATGCCAGGGCGGCGATGGCCTGCGCACCACCGACCCGATAGACCGCGTCAACCCCCGCCACATGCGCCGCCGCGAGCAGCACGTCCGCGACGTCGCCATTCGCAGCCGAGGGCGGCGAAGCCAGCACCACCTCCCCGACCCCCGCGACTCGCGCCGGCACCGCGGCCATGAGCACGCTGCTCGGGTACGGCGCCCGTCCGCCAGGCGCGTACACCGCGACGCGCTCGAGCGGTCGGATGAGTTGCCCGAGCGCACCACCCGTTGGACTGTGTTCGAGCCACGAGTTGCGCCGCGCACGCTCGTGAAAGGCGCGAATGCGCTGCGCGGCCGTCTCCAGGGCACCCAGGACCGCGCCCCCCACGCGCTCCACGGCCCTCTCGATCTCGGCCTCAGAGACGCACAGGCGGCCAGGCTCGACGTGGTCGAACGCCCGCGTAAAGTCGCGCACGGCTGCGTCGCCACGAGTGCGGACCTCGTGGAGCACCCGCTGCACGACCTCTTCGGCGCTCAGATCCTGCCCGAACGTGTCGCGAATGCCAGCCTGCACGCTGGCCGGCAGCGACGCGTGGTCACTCGCCAGCTGCCCCCGTCCGACGAGCAGCGCCGCGCGGCCTGCCGCCGCGTCGGGAAAGCGTCTGATTGCGCCCGATGCCGCCATCGCCACCGAGCATAAACCAAACCCCTGGGCCGGCCATTTTGCGCAACTGTCGCCGAAGGCCGCAACGCTCGCTTGTCAGGCACTTCAGCCGACGGCACTTCCTGGCACTCGCAAGTCGATCAATTGCCCTCGGTGGCACCGGCCTGGTCGTTGCCTGTCAGAGCGGACCCCAGCCTCACGCGCCGACAAGCTCACCTGCGCCCGCCGCCGCCCCGGCTCCGCCACCAACCACCTCACCTGCCATCGCGCCAGTTGCCTCTGTGGCGCCAGCGACCGTCCCGCCCGCCGCCAGGCCGGCCGCGTCCGTCGTCCCATCGCCGGCTGCCGCGCCCGCGGTGGCAGCGCAGCCGTCGCCCTCCGCGGTGCCGGCGCGTCCAGCCGCGGCACCCGCGGCGGCCGTCGCCGGCAAGCCGATGTACCAGATGGATGCGCTCCACACCGGCCGCAGTCCGCACACCGGCCCGCGGAAACTGGCGCTGCAGCGCTCGATCGCGCTGACTGCGCCGGGGCCGCATCCTGGTGCGCGCCGAAGGCTGAACCGACCCGCCTTTGAGGGGACGGCCGCAAAGTCAGCAGCGACACCACTTGCCACCCCTCCAGGGCGTCCAATGAACAGACTTCGGCCGCTGCTAGCAGCCCGAATCTCAGGTTCCGGCCGAACTCCTAGCCAAGCACCTGGATCAGCCCGCCGCGATCGGCGATGACCAGCGTTCCGTCGGGACGGATCGAGGGCGCCGACCAGACCTCGTTGTGGGCGTCGTAGTCCCAGATCTGTTCACCCCGGGCACTGTCGATCGCGTACACGTGTTCGATGGTCGTGCCGGTATACAGCACGCCGCGAGAGTCCAGCACCGACGACGCGTAGATCGACCCGTAGACGCCGAACTGCCAGACACGCGACCCGGTCGCCGCGTTCACGGCGTACACGCCGCCCTTGTTCGCGCCGAAGTACAGCGTGCTGCCGTCGGCGCTGAGCGCGGGGGTCGTCCAGATCCCGGCCAGTTCGCGTTCGGCCTCGAACAACCACTTCATGCTCCCGTCCGGGGCGACCGCGTACATGTTGCTGTTGTTGGCGCCGATATAGATGGTGCCGTCGGGGCCGATGGTCGGTGAGGCGCCGCTGCCGACACCGGTCGCCCCGCCACCGCCGCCCGGACCACCGCCCTCGGCGGTCACGAGCGGCGTCGGGCCGAGGTGCGCGCCGAAATCGAACGTCCACTTTGCCTGGCCCTGCGCTGAGACGGCGTACATCTTGCCGTCCGACGTCGCGTGATAGACCGTGCCGTCGGCGCCGAGCGCTGGGGCCGACTTCAGCGTCGCCCCGGTCTGGGCCGTCCACTTGATGCTGCCATTGGCGGCGACCGCGAACAGTTGTCCCATCGCGTTGGCCACGTAGATCGTGCCGTCCGGGCCCACCGTTGGCGAGGCCGCGACGCGCGTGGCGCCCAGGTCCGCCGTCCACACGACCTGTGGGTCGGTGCCACTCGCCGGCGCCTGCAGGGCGTACAGCGTGGCCTTGGGCGAGGTGCTATTGAAGCTGCCGGCGGCGAATGCCAGGTACAGGGTGCTGCCATCGCTGCTGAGCGCCGGGGTGGCGTGCAGCGACGAGCTCGCGGGCGGGTGGAACCGCCAGGCCACCTCGAGTTGATCTGGCGCGCTCGGGCTGTCGCGCAGCGCGAACAGCATGCCCGGGAAGTTGGCGACATAGATCGTGCCGTCCGGCCCGATGACGCTCGAGCTCTGATAGTCCGCGCGCGGCGTAAATGCGTCGGGCGGCATGTTTTGCGGCAAAGCCGCGTCGAACCGACGGAGCAGCATCGCCTGACGCGGTCCGGCGAACGGACTGCGGCCCGAGTGCTGCGCGTCCTGCTGGTACATCTGCTTGCCCGCGAAGGCCGCGCTCGCCGCCGCGGGTGGCCTGGCTGCCGCCGGTGCAGCCGCCGGTGACGGCGCCGCTGCAGCAGCCGCGGGCGACGGCGCCGCTGCAACCGCCGGTGCCAGGGCCGGCGACGCTGACGGCCCGACCGACGCGGCCGGCTTGGCAAGCGGGGGCGCCGTCGCCGGCGCTGGTGACGATGCCGCCGCTGCGCTCGTAGACCCGCTCGTCGGCGCTGGTGCCGGCGGCGCCGCTGCGCTCGTGGGCTGTCCCTGGGCGGCGCTCTGGCACGCCGCCAGGAGTCCCGTTCCGCCAGCCGCAACCATCGCCCCAGCCCCCCCAAGGAACCGCCGTCGAGTCAACTGCATCCACGTCCTCTGCTGTCTCACGTCCTGCCAGCGTAGAGTCTCGGCCCGCCCGCTGAACAAAAAATCAGCCGGCGCAGCCTCGCGCCGCAGCCGATCCCACCCGTTAGAGTCTTTAGATCACTCCCGATGGCGCTGCGGTAGGCTGAGGAACATGACCGGGCGAACCGGAGTCACGCTCATCATCCCCGCCTGGAACGAAGCCGAGTCGATTGGCGCGGTGCTCGACGAAGTGCCGCGCTCGGCCGTCGACCACATCCTGGTCGTGGTGAGCGGCCCGATGGACCCGACCGCGGCCGTGGCGCGCGCCCGCGGCGCGCGCGTGCTGGTCCAGCAGCAGCCCGGGTACGGCGCAGCGTGCTGGACCGGCGCGCAGACCGCGCTGGCCGAAGGCGCCCAGATCGTCGCGTTCCTCGACGGTGACTACGCCGACCCACCCGCCGAACTGCCCAACCTCCTGGCGCCGCTGCTGACCAACCGCGCCGATCTGGTCCTCGGACGCCGCGACCTGCGGCGCTTTCCGACCGCCTTGCCGCCACACGCCCGGCTCGGCAATCGGCTGGTGCTGCTGCTCTTGCGGGTCCTGCTCGGCACCAGGTTCGGCGACCTCCCGTCGTTCAAAGCGATTCGCGCAGACGCCCTGCGTCAGATGCGCATGCGCGAAATGACGTACGGCTGGACGGTCGAGATGCTGGTCAAGGCCGCGCGAGCTGGCCTGCGCATCGAGGAAGCCGCCATCGAGTACCGGCCGCGGATGGGCGGCCAGTCGAAGGTCGCCGGCACCCTCCGCGGATCGCTCCGGGCAGCCGCGACGCTGCTGGGCTGCGCGGTGGTGTATCTCACCTGGCGCCCATCGGCGAGCCGCCAGTGGTCGGCAATCAGTGGTCAGTAGCCCACCGCGGCGACCCGGCCCGACTGGCGCCTCGACGCGCGCGGAGCTCATCGACCTCGCGGCCGCCAGAACGCCGCTGGCATCGCCGGTGGAGGCGTACTTCGAAGTCGCCAACCGCTGCAACAGCCTGTGCGCCACGTGCCCGCTCACGTTTTCGCCGCAGGAGGGCGCGCGCCAGCTCTCGCTTGACGAGTTCAAGGCGCTGGTCGCCCAGCTACCCGACCTGCGCCGCGCGGTCCTGCAGGGCATCGGCGAGCCGTTGCTCAATCGCGATCTGGCCAAAATGATCGCGCACCTCAAGGCGTGCGGCGTCTACACGGTCTTCAACACCAACGCGGCGCTGCTAACCCGCCGCCGCCAGGTCGAGTTGATCGATAGCGGCCTCGACGAGCTGCGGGTGTCGCTCGACAGCAGCACCCCCGACACCTACCTGAAGATCCGCGGCATCCCCGCGTTCGACCGGGTCGTCGCCAACCTGGGGGAGATGGTGCGAACCCGGTCACAGCTGGCCGCGTCGACACCCCGCATTTCGATCTGGATGACCGGCCTGCGGGAAAATCTGTCGGAGCTACCCGACATCGTCGACCTGGCCGCGCGGCTCGGCGTCGAGGAGGTCTACTTGCAGCGCCTGGTGTTCTGGGGCGAGGGTCTGGCGACCGGCGATCAGAGCATCTATGCGGACGCCTCACCCGGGCTGGAATCCGAGCTGATCATCGCCGAGGCCGAGCGGCGCGCGGTGCGGCTGGGCGTGAGCTTCCGTGGCGCCGACGCGCAGAGCCCGCGGGCGAGCCTGCTCGAGCGGGCGGCCCAGCCCGAGCCCTGGCGGGCGTGCAGCCGGCCGCTGCGGCTGGCCTACGTCACCGCTCAGGGCACCGCGCTGCCGTGCTGCATCGCGCCGTTCACGGATGCGCCGTTTGAGAGCCTGCGGCTGGGCAACTATCTGGAAGACGGCGTCGAGGCGGTCTGGCACGGGGCGGCGTACCAGCGATTTCGAGAGCAGCTGTATTCGTCGGAGCCCCCGGCGTCGTGTCGGAATTGCGGACTCGCCTGGAGCCTGTAGCCCCGGCGGCCGAGCGGTCCGCACCCCGCGAAGCGACGGTTTCGCGGGGTGCAGGTCAGAGTCAGCCAGCGCTCGCCGCGTGCGCGCACCCGCCATCGCCCCGGCCGCGGCGCGTGACCGATCCGCTGCGACCCGCGTGGCGCGCGTGGGGCGCGCGAACCGTCCTGGCCCTGGCCCTCGCCTGGGCCGCGGGGTTCGGCTGGCTCGCCGTGCAGCGCCACCTGGCGGGCGGCTCGCACGCCGAGGACCTCGGCTTCACCGACCAGGTGCTCGCCAACTTCCTGCGCGGCCAGTTCTTCCGGATGAGCATCTACCAGGGCGCGACCTGGAACACCGAGATCGACCTCAGTCGAGTGGCGCGGCCCGACTCGCTGCTGGCGTTCCACTTCGAGCCGATGCTGCTCCTGCTGGTGCCGCTGTACGCCCTTGGGGGTGGCGCCGTGCTGCTGCTGATCGTCCAGGCGATCGCCGTGGCCGCCGGGGCGCTGCCGGCGTACCGGCTCGGCGCGTACACCTCGGGCTCCGTAGCGGGGGGCGTGGCGGTCGCCGTCGCCTACCTGCTCTCGCCGCTGGGCCAGTGGGCCGTGCTGGCGGACTTTCACACCTCGACCCTCGCGGCGCCGCTGCTCGTGCTGGCCGTGGAGCGGCTGGTGGTGAAGCAGTCGGCGATCCAGGCGCTGGCGGTGGCGGCGATGGCGGCATCCGCCCGCGAGGACGTCGGCCTGGCGATCGCCGCGCTCGGGCTGGTGCTGCTGGTGCGTCCTCCGTCGTCGTGGCGGTTCCCGTCGTCGCCGCCGTACGCCGCCGCCCGCCTGCCTTCCGATGAGCTAAGCGTAACGACGAACCGTCACGCGGACCGTCACGCGCAAGCCGAAAAGCGTCACGCGGGCGTCATGTGGACGTCACAAAACGGCCACCTGGCATTAATTGGCCTGGGCGTCGGTTCGACCATCCTCGGAGCACTCGTCATCCGTAGTTATAGCGGTGGTGTGTCCCCGTTCGACGTGCGTTATGGCGCCACGCTAGGCGCTGGGCCCGGAGCTGCGCTGGCGGCGCTCGGACGACCCACCGTCCTCGGCGCCCTGGGCACACTCGCGCTCAGCGGCGGCTGGCTCGGGCTGCTGTCACCGCTGGCGCTGTTGCCGGCCCTGCCGGCGCTGGCGCTGAACGCCCTGTCGGCCTCGCCCTGGATGGCCGCCGGCAAGGCGCACTACTCGAGCCTCATCCTGCCATTCATCACCGTCGGCGCCGCGGCCGGCCTGCAACGCCTGCGCGCCCACCGCGCGCGCATGCAGCTCGCCGCTGCCGCTCTGACCCTCACGAGCGCCGTGGGCTACGTCCTGGCAGGCGCCGGGCCGCTGGCTGGCAACTATGCGCCGCCACTGGTCACCGAGCACGCGCTGCGCGCCCAGGCGCTCGCCGACAGCCTGCCCCCGAACGCCGTGGTGAGCGCCTCGTCGGCCCTGGTGCCGCGCATCAGCCGCCGGCCGAGCGTGTACGTGTTCCCCGCCGTGCTGGACGCCGAGTACGTCTTTCTCGATGTGCAGTCGAGCCCCGCGCCGACCAGCGCCGGCGATACCTTCCTGCGGGTCCGCGCGCTCCTGGCGGACGGGGGCTGGACACCTGACGCCGCGGCTGACGGGCTTTTGCTGCTCCGTCGGGTACCTAACGCCCCGCCCATGGACATCGCCGACCTGCCCCACACGTCAAAGCCACGGGACGAAACCGCCCAACCCCTCACAACGTACCTGGACGGCCGGGTCCGTCTCCTGTCGGCCACCCTGATGCCAAGCCCCGACGCGGCAATCGACGTCGACGGCCCGCGCGGGCGGCTGCACACGCTGTGGCGCGCCGAACAGCCGTTGCCGACGGGCACCCATCTTGACTTCTGGCTCGACCTGCGGGACGGCCAGCGGCTCCACGTGTGGGACATCGCCCCGCTATGGTGGGACCCACCCGACCGCTGGACCCCTGGCGAGACGGTCGCCGTCGACGTCCCCGACGTGCCCATGCGTCAGTTCCTCTCCTGGCAGGCCGACTGGACCTCGCCATGACAACAACCAGATGGGTTCCGGCCCTCGTGTTCAGCGCGATCGCCAGCGGCACGGCGCTCTGGCTGCAGAATGTGCTGCGCGACACGTGGCAGATCCGCACCCTGCCCGAACGCGTCGAAGAGTGGCTGCTCCTGTTCGTACCACTCGACCTCTTCGAACAGGGCCTGCAGCGCCTGGGCGCGGACGCCAAAGAGGTCGCGCTGTTCGGCACCGTCGTCGGCATGACGGCGTTGCTGGTCGCGCTGGGCACCTTCGCGCTACGTGTGAACTGGACCAGCTGGCGGCTGCTCGGCCTGGGCGTCGGGATGTGGCTGGTCGCGATGGCGGGCGTGATGCCCGTCACCGGGGCAGGCTTTTTCGCGACTGGCCTGCTGACCGCGCCGGTGCTGGTCAACGCCGCGTATCTCGTCGTCTTCCTCGGCTACGCCGTGGTCCTGATCGGCGGCCGGCTGCTCAGCCATCTGGGCGTCCGCGACCGCCCGACGATGATGGCCGAGCGGCGCGCCCTCCTGGCGGGTGCGGTTGGCACGCTGCTCGCGGGCGGCATCGCCCGCCTGGTCGGCAGCCAGGGTGGGCTGGTCGCCAGCTCGCTGCCGCTGGCCGCGGCGCCAACCGCCGAGTCAGCGTCGACGCCTCGGCCAGCGCCAACGGCTCAGACAGCACAAACGCCGCCGCCAATCGCAGCCCAAGCAACCGCGGTTCCGAAGCCGACACCCGCCGTGCAAGCCACGCCCACCCTCGAGCCCCTGCCGAACCCGCCGCCGCCACAGCACATCGCGCGCGACAAAGATGGCGCGCTCACCGCCGCCGGACGTCCGAAAGGCGAGCTCGCTACGCCGATCACCGCCAACGACGATTTCTACGTCGTCACCAAAAATGCCGTGATGGACCCGATTGTCGACGCGGCCGCCTGGCGGCTGGTGATCGACGGCGAGGTCAATCGCCCGGTCCAGGTCGACTACCGCACCCTGCTGGCGCTGCCGGCGGTCGAAGTGACCAAAACCCTCGAGTGCATCTCGAACTTCACCGCCGGTTGCGGTCTGACGAGTTTTGGCTGCGATTTGATCTCCACCGCGCGCTGGAAAGGCGCGCGGCTCAGCGACGTCCTCAACCTGGCCGGCGGATTGAAGTCCACCGCGGTCGGGCTGGCTTTTCTGTCGACGGACGAGTTCTCGGCGGGTCTGCCGCCGGAGGTCGTGGACGATCCCGAGACCCTGCTCGTCTACGAGATGAACGGCGAGCCGCTGCCGCGGGTGCACGGATTCCCCGCTCGCCTGCTCGTCCCCGGCCGCTACGGGATGAAGAACCCGAAGTGGCTGGCCGGGATTCGCGCCATGACCCAGGAATATCAGGGCTGGTACGAGCAGCGGAACTGGAACAAAGACGGGATCATCAAGACGATGGCGCGCATCGACGTCCCCGCCGACGGCGCGCGACTGACCGCCGGTCCGCAGCGGGTCGCGGGCATCGCCTACGCCGGCGCTCGCGGAGTGCAGGCGGTGGAGTTGAGCACCGACGACGGCGGGACGTGGCGACCAGCCGCGATTCTCGAGCCGATGCCGGGCAAAGACGCGATGATCCGCTGGGAGACCGCCCTCATGCTGCCCGCCGCGACGACGGTGACGCTCACCGTTCGGGCGACCGACGGCAACGGCGACGTACAGACCGAAGAGTTTCAACTGCCCCAGCCCGATGGGGCATCGGGCCGCGACTCGATCACGATCAGCGCGGCATAGCGGCCCACTGCTCGGCCGTGACCGTATACAGCGCCAGATCGTCGGTGCGATTCGCAAACCGCAGACCGCGCGCCAGGATGCCCTCGAGCGAGAACCCGAGCCGTTCCGCGAGCGCGCGGCTGCGCTGGTTCTCGACGCTGGTCCGCAGGTCGACGCGCTTCAGGCCCAGTTCGCGAAAGGCGGAGGTCACCAGCGCTTGGGACGCCCGTCGCGTGATGCCGCGGCCCTCATACTCCGCGTCGATCCAGTAGCCGATATCGCCCGAGTTGGCGACCGGATTGATCCGCATCCCGCACCGCCCGACGAAGCGGCGGCCACCATCGACCGCGATAATCGTCGACACCTGGCAGCCTCTGAGAAAGTCCTCCAGCGCGGCACGGATATACGCCCGCGTTCCGTCGACGGTCGCGGGGTGCTCGGCCCACGGCTCCCAACGGGCCAGACGACCCTGGTTGCGCTTGATCAGCTCGGTCATCGCCTGAGCGTGACGCTCTTCGGCGAGCACCAGTACGACCTCTTTGTCGACGCACAGTTGAAACATGCCACCGATAGGATAGGGCGGGTCGGGCGACAGGTCGCGCGGCGACCGCGGCGGGGAGGTGGCATGGGGACCGCGGCCGCCGGCGACCTGTAGTTAGCTTAGCGGGGTCGGCGCCACCCGCGCCTTGGGCAGCCCATCCAAAAACACGCCTCAGATTTTGGCACGGCCTCCCCGTAGTTGGACAGTCTGCCTAATGCACTGCCGGCTCTTTCGTCAAGAGTGACGTGGTCGCCGGGCCGTGGGCGCGGAGATACTCGTCAACCGGACGACACGCGTGATTGGTCAACAGCGCATTCGCGTACTGGTCGCCGACCACGATCGATGGATCCGCCACAGCGTGTCCGACATGCTCGGCGCGGCCGGCTTCGCCGTCGACGAGGCCTCCAACGGGATGGCCGCCTTGCGCAGCGCCGCTGCCGACCCACCCCAGATCGTCCTGATCGGTCAGGATTTGCCCGAAATCTCCGCCGCCGACGTCGTCCTCACCCTCAGCCGCGATCCGCGCACGCGCCACGCGGCGGTCGTGCAGGTTCGAGATTTCGCCAACCCGATCGAGCTGCTCGCGGCCGTGTTGCGCTCGCTTCAGGCAAAGAGAGAGGGCAGAGTACACGAGCGCCCCCAAACGGGCACGCGGCAGGCGAACCCGGTCCGCGTGTCGCCCCAACGCTCGCGCCCGTTGAGTGTGCAGGCGCGCGCCTTTCGAAGCACTTGTGTTCTGCCCTCAGGCGACAATTAACGCAGACTGCGTGCCTGGCGTCGATTTTTTCAGCTACGCGGGTTTGACGAGGTCCTGCTTGCGGTGTTTGGGCAGCGACGCCTTCTTGGGGTGCGCCTGTTCCTCCTGGATGAGCGCGCGTTCGTCCTGGACCTGGCGCAGGACCTGAGCCTGGCGCAGGGTTCGCGCGCGGGTGAGGGGGGCGGCGCGGCGCTCAGCGGCGGCCTGAAGTTCGACGACGTTGTCCTTCGGTTCGACAGCCGCCGGCAGCGCCAGGGGCAGGGGCGCCCGGCGACGAGGTGTCCGACGCTCCGCGGGCGTTGGCGGCTTCGGCTCAAACTGCGGGGCGGGCTCCACGCCGGTACGCCGCGCCTGCTCGGGCTGCAGGTACTCGGGCAGAATAGTGTTCTCGTCGGTGAAGGCGTCGTCGCCTTGCTCCCAGGTCAGCCCCGTCGCACCTGACAGATTGGCGCGTTCGAGGTGGGCGCGGCGCAGCCGGGCGCCGTTGAGCACGGCGTCCTGCAGGTCGGCTCGCCACAGGATGGCTTCGTCGAGGACGCACTGGCTCAGGTCTGATCCGCGCAGGTCGGCATCCTTGAGATTGCACCCCTTCAGGTTGGCCTCCCAGAGATCGGCGCCGCCAAGGTTCGCGCCACTCAGGTCGGCGGCCTTCAAGTTGGCCCCATTCAGGCGCGCGCCTTCGAGGTTCGCGTGTGACAGCGAGGCGCCCTCCAGGTCGACTTCCGTCAACGAAGCCCCGGCGAGGCTGGCTTCGCGCAGGTTCGAGCGGGTCAAGATGGCGCGCGTGGCGTCGACCTGCTCCAGGTGGGCGCCGTGCAGGGTCATGCCGTCGAGGCGGCTCCCCGACAGATTCGCACCGCGGAGATCGGTCCCGCGCAGATCGAGCAGCCGCTTCTCGACGGTCGCAGCGTGCGGCTTTCGCCGGCCGAGGACGGCCAGGATGGCCTGGATGTCGGCTGACGGCGTGTGCGGTGGGCCTGAGCTCGCCGCCACAGTCGCCCCGCTGGCGTGAAAGGCGTGGTCGATCGGCCGCCAGGCCGCGTTTTCGCGCACATAGGCCGTCAGGACTTCCATGACCGGCCAGTACTCGCGCTCCGAGTCGGCCGCCAGTCGCTCGAGCGCGTAGATCCCACCCAGGCGAGACTCCATGCGGGGCGACCCGTCGGCGCGTTCGCTCGCCAGTTGCTCGACGGCGCGTGCAAACCGCTCGTGGGTCCGCAGCTCCCGACTGATTTCGTAGCGTCGCCAGGCGATGCCCAGCCCGAGCAGCAGGCCGGCGGCGGCGAAGATGAGCGCCAGCGTCGAGCGGGCCGAGTTTTCCGCCTGGAACAGGTCATTTTCGAGCACCAGGCGCTCGCCGGGCAGCACCTGCGTTTCGGCGCTCAGGCGCTCGCGCGCCGGGTACACCTGCAGCTGTGGCACGTACCACAGAGCCAGGCTGGCCAGGACGGCCAACAGCAACAGGGCAAGCAAGATGCGGCTCGGGCCGTGCCGTCGGCGCTCTTCGGCGGTTACGGCAGCTGCCTCGGCGGCCGTTGCCCGCACGAACCAGCCCTTCTTCGCCCTTGGCCCGGGTAACACGTTGTCATCGTTGCTCGAGCCGCGCACATCTTTATTGTCGGGCAAAGCGATCTACTTCAACAGCCGATCACTTCAGAGCATCTCGGGCGACACGAGATAGTGCACGCTGCCGTCGGCGCAGCGCTTTTCGACCTGGCCGCGGGCATGCAGCAACTCGATATGCGCCAGGCCTTCACTCACCGCCATGCGTCGCTCGAAGCCGGTCAGGTCGTCCCAGCCGCGGCGTCGGCTCCAGCTCATCTGGGAAGCGATCTCGTAGCCCGTCAACGACTCACCGGCATGCTTCGACAGCAGATGCACGATCTCTTCCAGGCGCCGCTGATGGTGCGCGAGCAACTCATCGGTACGTTCGGGGAGGCCGTGGAACGGCTCGCCGTGGCCCGGCAGCACCAGCTCGGCTTCGAGTCGCCCGATGAGCCGCAGCGAGTCGAGATAGTCGGAGAGCGGGTTGCTGGTCGTCCGCACGTGCAGGCCGACCGACGGCGTGATGTGCGGCAGCACGTGGTCACCCGAGAGCAGCACCTTGTTGCGAGCGTCGTACAAGCAGATGTGGCCGGCCGAGTGGCCCGGCGTCCAGATGACGCGGAATGCGTACCGGCCGCACTGGATCTCTTCGCCACCGTCGAGGGTGCGGTCGGGAAACGCGATCTGTACGCGCTCCATCATGCTCATGCTGGCGCGGTTGAGATGGTCGAGCTCGTCAGGCGGGGTGCCGTTGAGGTGTAGCCACTCCCGCATTTCGCTCAGCAGGACGTCCGCGTCGACGTAGCGCGACTCGATGTGCAGACGCTCCAGGCGATGAAAACTCAGCTCGGCATTGGTGATCTCGCGCAACCGGCCGGCGAGTCCATAGTGGTCAGGATGGATATGGGTGATGACCAGTTGCCGAACGTCGGGTAGGCGGACGTCCAGGGCCCGCAGGTGACCCTCGAGGGCGCGCAGCGTGTCAGCAGTGTCCCAGCCACAGTCGACGAGTAGATAGCCGTCGTCGGCGCGCACGAGATAGGTGTTGACGTGCCCGAGCGGGCTATCGCGCAGCGGCAAGGGGAGCCGCCAGACGCCGGGCAGCAGCTCGGCGCGCTCTGGTAGAGCCTGACTCCTGCCTGAGGCACGCTCAGGCGGTGAGTGCGGGTGGACAACGGAGGATTCGGTCACTCGAGGACTCCCGAGCACGGCTCGTCGTCGAGCACGGCTCCTGAATCTGAATCTCAGCGTACCCGACGCAGACGCCGCCGAACGCCGATTACGCCGCGATGTGATGACCGGCGCGCCCTTGACTGGAGCCGCGTAGTTCACTAACGTCCGCGCGAATTGCCAGTTACACGAGCACAGCGGGTCCGCGACGTCGCGACCTCCGCGACGCTTATCATCGCGACGCTAGCGGCTGCCTTGACAGACATCGCGTTCGCTCAATCGAGCACGCAGCCCAGGCGCAGCGAGCCGACTCAGGTGCAGCGGGCCATCTCGGACGACCCGCTGATCGATGCGAACCTGGTCGCCAGCCTGCCCACGCCAGCGGCCGACGCCCGCGACGACGGTGGTCAGCAGATCGCGGGGCTCGGGCCGGCCATGCGCCCGCTGGTGACCGAGTTCAACGGCATCTGGCCCACGCACGGACAGATCACGACGTACTTTGGCGAGGTCGACCGGTTCTCCCCACGCGGCCACAGCGGCCTGGACATTGCCGCCCCAGAAGGCACGCCCGTGGTGGCCGCCGATGGTGGCGAAGTACTCAAGGCGTACTGGAACGCCGACGGCTACGGCGGCCTGGTCATCATCGCCCACCCGTCCGGCTATGAGACCTGGTACGGCCATCTGGATAGCTTCGGCGTCGCCCCGGGCCAGCAACTCAAGCGGGGCGAGCAGATCGGCTTGATGGGCTCCACCGGCTTCAGCACCGGGTCACATCTGCACTTCGAGGTGCGTCAGGATGGCCAGCTGCGCGATCCACTCGCGTTCCTCGACGAGGCGAATCTCACGCCCGCCGACAACTAGGTCAGGGCTTACGGAGAGGGCGCGAGCACCGTGACGCGCAATGACTTCGTCCCGAAGGCAACCGCTGTGGCGAGATCGGGAAACCAGACGTCGAAGAGGTTTCCGCGCACTTCGCCGCCGCTGTCTTCAACCGTGAAGACGTCATTCGGAAAACCTTCGATGTGCAGACGAGTGCCCGGCGGATACAGCCGCCAATCGGCGGCGACGGTGCCCCAGTGGCAGGCGGTGCCGGTGGCGGTCGTGCCGCCCACTGCGCCACCGTCAGATCCAGTCGCGTAGCCGGTGACCGTCGCTTGAATCGTCTGTCCATCGCCCGCCGGCGCGTCATCGGCATAGGCGGGTGATACGACCAGGCTGAGTACCGTGAGCAGGGCAGCCACAAGGCGACTGATTGTCAACGTCCCTCCTGCAGCGCGCGACGATAGCGGGATCGCGCGGAAGATTGACGAGGCTAGGTGTCGGGCCGAGTGTCGGCGTCAGGCTCGGGGCCTGTTCCGAAGGAATGAGTGCCCGCCTCGGTTGGACCTGAACTCAGGATGCCCGACCCAGCCGGCTGAGTCAAATGGCCCGGCGGCGGCAAGCCCACTGGCCCGATCTCAGCCAGGACGCCGCGGCGATGCAGGAATCGCCGCACTTCGATGACCACCGCACGCAGCAGGGAAGCTTCGCGGACGTCCAGTCGCGTTCGATACAGCGCCACGCGCAGGGAGCGCAGCGTGTTCGTGCGCGAGCGGACCTTGAGGAACTCGATCGCGTCGAGCGCTCGCTCCAGGTCCGCAAATAGCGCCTCGAGCAGGCCCGCCGATGCCGGTGGCGCGGCCTTGCGCGCCGGCCGGTACGCCTGGGCTTCGCCGCCGGCCCGCTGGAAGAGTTGATACAGCACCAGCAGGGTGGCCTGCGCCAGGTTCAGCGACGGATAGCCCGGGTTCGTCGGAATCGTCGTCACCACGTGACACGCGTCGAGTGCGGTATTGCTCAACCCGTAGTCCTCGCGCCCGAGGACGACCGCAACCTGCCGGCCGCTGCCCGCCGCCTCGACCAGCCGTCGAATGACCTCCTGCAGCGGCAGCGCGTTGCGCTCGGCGCGCTGGTGGCGGCCGGTCAGGCCGACGACCAGGTGCCTATCCGCGACCGCCGCGGGCAGTGAGTCGAACTGCGCGGTCGCTTCGACGATGTGCTGGGTGTAGTGCGCCACCCCAATGACGTTGCGGGGATCGAAACCGACCGGTCTGACCAGTCGAAGATTCAGAAACCCGGTATTGGCCATCGCCCGGATGACGCCCCCAATGTTGACCGGGTCCGTCGGCTCGACCAGCACGATGGCCACGTGCTCGAACCAGGCGGGCGGCTGCCAGGTTTCGTCCGAGGCGACGAAAGCCAGCGCTTCGTCGCGGCGATTGATCGGATCCTGAAGGGTGCGGCGCTCGAAACGGGATGGTCGGTCTGGCAAGTTCGGGTCACCCTTCCTCTATCAGGCCAATTGTGCGTGCTACCCTGCGGCGCAGATGGTGTACCCGCGCGCTTGCCCGAGCTGTGGTCGCGACGAACCGTCGCCCGAGCAACTATTCAGCACGCGCGCGGCGCTGGACGGCGGTACGCCCTCCCCGTGGCGCGCGGAACAGCCAGGCCGCATTCTCGACTTGCGCTGTGGCGTGTGCTGGGCGCTGTTTCGCTGGGACTATTTTGGGTCGCGGCTGATCGAGATCATCAAGGAGGGCGACCCCGAAGGCTTTGACCGAGTCCACGGCGAGGCCGCCGCCAGAACCGACGACTGACCTCTGGCTCACCCTCGGCTCACCTCCGCCGTCAGCGTCGCCGAGGCGCGCGATTTCAGTCCTTGGCCACCGGCACCCGGCTGGCTGCCCAGCGGAGCACGTCGCGACGACTGACCACGCCGATCAGTTGACCAGCCGAATTCACCACCGGCACGCGCCGGATGCGTTGCTGCGTCAATAGCTCGGCGACATGCTCGAGCCCGGTCGACTCCTCGACGGTCACCGCCGGCCACGTCATCACCTCGCCGACTGTCGCGCCGCTCTTGCCGATCAGGTCGGCTTCGCTGACCACGCCCACGACCTTTCCGTCGGCGCACACCGGCAAGCCGCTCACGTCGTGGAAGTTCAGCAGCCGCGCGGTCTCGTCCACGCTGTCCTGGGGCGTGACGCTGATCACGGTCGTCGTCATCACGTCACGGGCGACCGCGATCGAGCCATGCAGCGCTTCGGCGCCGCCGAACGTCTGTCGAGGTGCGGGCTTCGTGCTGACGCTGGACAGACCATCGGCCGGCGTCTCCTCGCGCCGATCGAAGAGTTCCGCCGTCTCGTCTTCGAAGAATGCGCCCACCGCGCCGTCGTGAATCTCGAAGGTGAGCACGCGACCGGTCTCGAGTCGCAATGAGCCGCGCAACGTCGAGGCGGCGTGGACGGCGTTATTTTCGGGGGTACCGGCCGGCAAGACGAGCACGATCTCGCCGCCGCGCACTGCCAGCGCGAGGCCCTCATCGTCACCCGTGTCGCTGTCCCCGCCCTCGCCCAGAAAGGCGGCCTGGATATTGACGCGGCGCATGTCTCAATCACATCCTCCCAGGCCGGACATTATGGTCGATGCATAGGTCCGAATCACTTGTGCAGTTCCACTGAAAACCGCCGAGGTTGGCTGCCGACGGCGGTTTGCCTCGGCGTGATTGGCGCCTGCCTCGTCGGCGAGGCGGCGGTCCTGCGGATCGGCATCGACGACCTCGACGAGGGCTACTTTGTCCAACAGGCGGTGCGCGTGCTGCACGGCCAGGTCCCGTACCGCGATTTTCAGACGCTCTACACGCCGGGACTGGTCAGCCTGCACGCGCTGCTGTTCTGGGCACTCGGCGGTCCATACGTGCTGGCGCCGCGCGCCCTGGCGCTGGGGAGCCGTGCGGCACTCGCGCTCGCGTTGTACGCGCTGACGCGGCCACTGGTGCGGCATCCGGTCTGGGCCGTTGCGCCGAGCCTGTTCCTGCTGCTCGGCCTGGACGATGCGCCTGAGCGCTGGGAACCGCACCCAGGGTGGCTCAGCACGCTGTTCGCGATTCTCGCGGCGTGGTGTCTCGCGAGAGACGAGGCTCCCCGGGCCCTGGATCAGCTGCGGTTCGACACTCCGCATGGGCGGGGACCTGGTGGCGACGGGCCGCGCAGACGCTGGCTCATCGGCAGCGGGTTGGCCGCCGGCATCGCGTACCTGTTCAAGCAGAACACCGGCGCATTCTTGCTGGCGGCGATCGTCGTGTGGGGGGCGTTCAGTTCAGCCCAGCGGTCGACGCGAGTCCTTACGCCGTTGGCAGCGTTCTGTGCCATCACGCTCGCGTGGCTGGTGCCGCTGGTCGTCGTCCTGCAGGGTCAGGTAGGCCTGCTCGGCGGCTTTGTTGGTGCGGTCAATCAGGCCGGTCTCGGTTCGCCCGCCGAGCCGTCGATCGGCATCCCGCTGCTGTGTGCGCTCGGCGGGCTGTGGCTATGCCGATTGGGCGCGCCCACGCGGCTGCGCTGGTACCTGCTCGCCGGCACCGCCCTGTTTGGCACCCAGTACCCGCGGATGGACACGCTCCATCTCGCGTGGTCGGCGCCGTTGCTGCTGGTCGTGGGCGCCGTCGCGCTGGACCGGCTGCGGGCGATGGCGGTTGCGCTCGGCGTCGTTGTCGGTGCCGTGCTGCTCATCTGGCCGCTGCCCATTGCCCGGCTCGAGTTGCTCCAACAGCCGCTGGTACCGATCCGAGAGGTGCGCTTCGCCAGCGACCTGTTGGTCCCGGCCCGGACCGCGGCCGACCTGCAGGGCGTCGTCGCCGACATCCAGCGGCAGACGGCGCCTGGCGAGCCGATCTTCGTCTACCCGACCTCACCGCTGCTGTACGCCCTGGCCGAACGTCCCAACCCGACGCAATTCGACCATCTCAACCCGGGCGCCGCCACGCCGGGCGAGATTCAGCGCGTGATCGCTGATCTCGAAGCCCAGCACGTCAAGCTGGTCGTGATCTCCGACTACTGGCAGGCCGCCTGGGGCCCGCCCGGCCCCAACGCACCCCTCGAGGCCTGGCTCAACAGCCGGTTTACCGAGGTCGCCCGCGATGGTGCGTACCGGGTGCTCGTGCCGGGCCTATAATCGCGCGTAGCACGTATGTTCGTGAGGCCTCGAGATGCGCGCGCTGGGGATTGATCCCGGGCTGGTCCGCACCGGCTGGGCCATCGTCGAGCCGGTGGGCAGCCGTCCAGTCGTGCTGGCGCATGGCGTCATCACGCCGCCGACCTCGGCCGACCTGCCGGCGCGGCTCGCCGACGGGGCCCGACAGCTGCGCCAGGTGCTGACCAGCTATCAGCCCGATCTGGTCGCGCTCGAAGAGGTGTTCACGGCGCCGCGCCATCCGCGCAGCGCGCTGCTCATGGCCCACATGCGCGGCGCTATCTGTCTGGTGCTCGAAGAGGCCGGCGTGCCGATCCTCGCCCTGACCGCCACCACCGTCAAACAACGCCTGACCAGCAGCGGCCACGCGTCCAAGGAGCAGGTCCAGCGCATGGTGCTGCGCCTGACCGGCCGCGAGGCCACCGAGCGCATGCGCCTGGACGAAACCGACGCGATCGCCCTGGCCCTCGCGGGCTTGCACAATCGAGTGGTCAGCGGCCAGTGGTCGGTGGTCAGCCCGCATCCTGAGGCCGCCCGCGGCAAGGCCGCCCTGCGGCGGCATATCAGCGATCTGCTGCAACGGTCGCCGGATCGCTGACGACGTTATGTACAGCTACTTGCGCGGCGTCTACAAAGGGCACGTGCCCGACGGCGACGAGTCGATTCTCGTCGAGGCGGCCGGCATTGGCTACGAGGTCTTCGTCCCGCCGATCGTCGAACAGGAGATCGTCGCCACCTACAAAGAGGACGACCCGCTGGTCCTGCACGTCAGCACCCAGTCGGGGCGCGATCAGCCCTGGCCGGTGCTTTTCGGCTTCCTGACGCCCCGCCAGAAGGCCTTCTGGGAGCTGCTGGTCAGCGTGCCGCGCGTCGGCGGTAAAGTGGCCGCGCGCGCCATGGTCGTGCCGATCGAGGCTCTCGCCGAGGCCATCCACCAGGGCAACCGCGTCTTCCTGGACGGGTTGCCGGGCATCACGCTCGACGGCGCCGACAAGATGATCGCCAGCCTGCGCAAGAAGGTCGCCCCGTTCGTCCAGCCGACGTCAGAAGCGCCAGCGCGAGTGGTCCGCCGAACCGAAGCCGAAGAGATGCGCGACGATGCCGTCTCGCTCCTGGTCGTCATGGGCATCAAGCGACCCGACGCGCAGCGCGGCGTCGATCAGCTCCTGGCCTCCCGCGAGGACATCATCAGCATTCAGGACATCGTGACGGAGTACTTCCGCGCTCAGCACGCGCGCGGCCAGCGCTCCGGGTGACGCGATGAGCCACACCGCGGACGATCGCGACGATAAGCTCCCATGGGACGCGCCCGGGCCCGGCGCACCTGTCGGTGAACGGCTCGTCGCGCCGACCGCATCCAGCGGCGATGACGAGCAAGTCAACACAGCTCTACGCCCTCGCGGACTCGACGAGTTCGTCGGCCAGGACATTCAGCGGCGACGGCTAGACATCGCGCTCCAGGCGGCGCGGCAGCGACGCGAGCCTCTGGATCACTTGCTACTCAGCGGCCCGCCCGGTCTCGGTAAGACAACCCTCGCCCACATCGTGTCGTACGAACTGGGCGGCAAGTTGGTGAGCACGTCCGGGCCCGCCCTCGAAAAAGCAGCCGACCTGATGGGCATGCTGACGCGGCTTGACCACGGTGACGTGTTCTTCGTCGATGAGGTCCATCGGCTCCAACGCGGCATCGCCGAGTACATCTACCCGGCCATGGAAGACTTCACGATCGACTTCGTGCTCGACAAGGGCCCATATGCCGAAGCCGTGCGGATCCCCATCAAACCGTTCACGCTGGTCGGAGCAACGACTCGTAAGGGCCTATTGCCACCGCCCTTGCGCGACCGGTTCGGGCTGAACTTCGAACTGGACTTTTATTCGGTCCAAGATCTGACCTTAATCGTGCGACGCTCGGCCGGCCTACTGGGCGTCCAACTCGACGCCGCCGCGGCCGAAGAGATCGCCCGTCGCGCGCGGGGCACGCCGCGTATCGCGAACCGCCTCCTGCGCCGCGTGCGCGATTTCGCCCAGGTCCACGAGGTCGCACCGGTCGGGGTCAGTCTGGTCGTCGAAGCGCTCGAGCTCGAAGGCGTCGACGCGCTTGGCCTCGACGATCTCGACCGCCGCTACCTGGAGACTCTGATCGGCCACTACGAGGGCCGGCCCGCCGGCCTGTCGGCGCTGGCGGCCGCCATGCAGCAGGAGATGGACACGCTCGAGGACGTGGTCGAGCCGTACCTGCTCTACGAAAGATTCATTCTGCGTACGCCCAGCGGGCGGCAATGCACCCCGAAGGCGTACGCGCATCTGGGGCGTAAGCCACCGGGCCGAGGTTCGGCCCAGCAGCCGCTGCCGTTGGACGAAAACTAACTACTTCCCAGCGCCGATCTTGAAGATCTTGGTGCCGCACACCGGACAGGCGCCCTCGGTCGCTGGCCGGCCATTTTTCATGGTGATCTGCTTGGCGTTCTGGATTTCGCGCTGGGCCTTGCATTTCATGCAGTAGCCAGTAGCCACGGTTGACTCCGATAGGTCGAGAAAGTCGGCCCGAATCAACTAGTGCACGAGAAGAGGGCCGCTTCGAGAGAGAATAGGGTTTCAATCTCAAGCCTGCAACAGCCGCCCGATGGATTGGGGCCATCCGTTACGCTCCCGGCATGTCTTTGGAACGTACTCTGGTCATTGTGAAGCCCGATGGCGTGCAGCGCGCGCTGGTCGGGCCCATCCTGACGCGGCTCGAATCGCGCGGTCTGAAGATCGTCGGACTCAAGCTTGTCCAGGTCTCGCACGCGCTTGCGGCGCGGCACTACGCCGAGCATGAGGGCAAGCCGTTCTACCCGGGCCTGCTGAAGTACATCACCAGCGGTCCGGTGGTCGTCACGTGCGTCGAGGGCTCGAGTGCGGTCCAGATGGTCCGCAACAGCGTCGGCGCGACCAACCCACTCAACGCCGCGCCAGGCACCATTCGCGCCGACCTGGCGCTCGACATCGGTCGCAATCTGATCCACGCCTCGGACGCGCCCGAGACCGCCGAGCGCGAGCTCGCCCTCTGGTTCAGCTCAGACGAGCTCGTCACCTATACCCGCGACACAGATCGATGGATCTTCGAGTAGACAGCCGCCTTACCGAGGACGCTGCCTCCCACCTGCTGGCCTCCAGTCTGTAAAGAGATTCGGACGGAAGGGAGCGAGCGCAGCGATGCGGGCCGCAGCGGCGATGCGGGCCGCAGCAGCGATGCGGGCCGCGGGGGCGCTACTGCAGGAGCAGCTCGAAGTTCACGCGCTCGCGGCGGCCTGACATGCGATCGAGCATGCGATGCGCCACGTCCAGCACGGCTTCGCCCAGCCACAGGGTGACCACTGAGCCGATCACGATACCCGCGCACATTCCCAGGCTGACGCCGGCCCCGAATATTTGCGGTCGACCCATGCCCTCTTCGTTGTCGTTGTCGTCCTCGTCCACCCTGCCTGCCATGCCTGCCGAGCCTCGCTTCCTTGCTGACCGTCCTGGGCCAATAATCGGCGCTTCGCTCGAATTACTGCAGTCGCACGATGGGGGTCGCAGCCGCCCACAACTGCTCGAGGTTATAAAACGCGCGCTGACTGGGGGAAAAGACGTGCAGGATCACGTCGCCGTAGTCGAGCAAGACCCAGCCCGAGTCAGACTTGCCCTCAGTGTGCAGCGGCTTGCGGCCGAAGTCTTCGATGAGCTTGCCGCTCAGATCCTTCAAGATCGCCGCTGCCTGGCGCTCACTGCCCACGGTGCAGATAACGAAGTAGTCGGCAATCAGCGACACGCCGCGAATATCGAGCAGCACGATGTCGCTGGCTTGCTTGTCGGACGCCAGGTCCACAATGCCTCGCGCCAGGTTCAGCGCCGCGACGCTGTCCGGAGTCGCCTCACGCGGTGGCACCGGCCCACGCCGCGACTCTGCAGGACGCTCGAAGTCCTCTTCGACTCCAACGCCGACCACCGTAACCTCGTGTTGGGAGGCGTCTGGTCCTGTAACGTGTTGCGCCGGCTTGGCTGCCAGGTGGTTGTTGCCCCCGCGTTTGGCTGACTGGTGTGAGCGCGACTATAGCACGCATGGTGCCAGCAACCCTGGCGGGCGGCTGTTATTGGGCAGCGCTGAATTCGTAAACAGTTCCCGCACCGAGGCGCTGCGCCGCCTCGAAGGCGACGTGCGCGGTGGCCGCGTCCAGGAACGCCGCGCCGACGGACTTGTAGACCGTGACAGCCTCCGGGCTCGGCCGACCGGGCGCCGTCCCGAGGATCACCTCGCCGACCTCACCGGCGACGTCGGCCAGCGCGAAGGTGCCGTCCTGGACGGCCAGCAGGAGGTCGCCCGCTTCGGCGCACGCGCCTGCTCGGGTGTCGACGTAGACCCGGGCCCGACCCATCAGGGCCGAGGGCAACTCGCGCGTGCTCGGCGTGAACGCACCGACGGCGTTGAGGTGCGCCCCGTTGCGAACGTACTCGTCCAGCACAACCGGGACCGTACTGGTGGTGCACGCCGCGACGATGTCCGCCGCCGACGTGGCCGCCGGCGCGGCCGGTTCGGCGGCCAGACCGGTCGCCTGGCTCACCCACTCGGCAAAGGCGCGGGCCTTGTCGAGCGACGATCCGCTCACCAGCACCTGACTCAGCCTTCGGACGCGGCGGATCGTCTCGACGTGAAAACGCGCCTGCACCCCGGTGCCGAACACGCCCAGCGTGCGCGCCGCGGGCTGCGCCAGGTGTCGGGTAGCACTCGCCGATCCCGCCGCGGTGCGGATGGCCGTCAGGTAGCTCCCGTCCATGATCGCCAGCGGGGCGCCCGTCTCATAGTCGCTCAGGACGTAGATCGAAGTGACCGTCGGCAGCCCGCGCGCGGCATTGCCGCGAAACACCGAGACGATCTTGGCGCCGAGCGCCGGCGGCTCAGCCACCGCGCACGGCATCGCCAGGAGCACCCCACCGCTGCCTGGCGGCTCAACGCCCACCCGCAGCGGCGTCTCGGTCCGGCCGCCACTGTAGGCCGCGAATGCGCCCTCGACGGCAGCGATGACGCGATCGAAGTCGAGCAACCGCGCCAGGTCGGCGCTCGACAGTAAGAGGGCTATCGACGCCCCCCAAAAAGATCCGCGTCGACGCGCCGAATCGGGTACGGCCGCACCGAATCGCGGAGCCGCCGCAACAGGGTCGTCGAGACCGGCACCGCGCCGGTCCGTTCGCGCAGCATCTCGACCAGCGCGCCGTCCGTCAGACCGCCGTGGTCGGCCGCGACCACGCAGCGGAAGATCGCCTCGGCCAGCGGCAGTCGCCCCGTCGGCAAAAAGCCGTCTTCCTTGGAGCAGTGCCGATATAGCCGCTCGGCCAGCGCCGCGCCCGGCACGTCCCGGTCGCCGACCACGGCCTGGTCGGCGTCGCACAGTCGACTCTTGAGTAAGAGCCGGGCGTTGGGCTTCTCGAGCTTGATGGGATCGAGCCAGTAGCCATCCGGCAGCGAGGGGGTGATGTCCTGAATGCGGTCCGCTACCTGCCAGCCATCGGGAATCCAGCCCTCGAGCGCCGGACGCTCGGGCACGATCCAGTGCTCAGACGGCAGATCGTTGCTCGGCTCGCTGGGCGGTTGATCGTCGCTGGCGTGCGGCAGCAGGCGGAGCAACGGGCCATCGTCCGATTGGTGGTTGCGCATCGCCGGGCCATCGAGCAGGTCGGATATTCCAGTCCGCACGGCCGCACTGTCCACGGCTTTGGCGGTTGCCCGCTGGGCGCCCGAGACCCCATCCAGCAACTCCTCGACACTCACCTCGAGCGCATCGGCCAGAGCCCGGACGCGATTGGCCGGGACGAGCCGCTTGCCCTGCTCCCAGAGGCTCGGGATGCTCGGATCGAGCCGCATGCGGCGAGCGACCTCACTCTGCTTCAAGCCCTGGCGTGCGCGCAGGTCACGCATCCGCGTCGAGAGATCGAGCGAGGCCGTGGGCAGCGCGATGTCGCCGTCTTCAAGGTTCGTGATCTGGTCGATCATCTCAGGTGACTCCTCAAGCCTGTCGGCAGGGTATCGGGGCAGCCCGTTCCTCGGGCCGTATCGATCGGCCGGACACGGCCGGCGACGCGCGATCCCAGTACAGCGCAACTCTCCAGATCGCAGCGAGATGTTCCAACTCGTGCTGGCGAGCGTGCAGCATCAGCCAGTCGAGTTGGACAGGGGAAGCCAGGCGCACCTCGGGCGCAAGGGTCACCGCCGCGGCGGGCAACGGGCGCTCCCAGACTTCGTCCGGCGCCGCTTCGAGGCGCTGGAGCAGTTCGAAGCGTGTCTCGCCAAGACCTCGCACGATGGCCTCGGCGGATTCGATCGCCGCGACCGCGTCCCAGGTTGAATCGGCGTGCTCGAGCTCCATCGGCGACGGGAGGTCTTCACCCCCATCGCCCAGCGCGTGGCGCACGGTTGGCAGCGTCACGAACGTCTCGCGCAGGGCGAGGTGGCGGGCGTGGCGCAGTGCCGGCCAGGTGCTCAGGCGAGTCGGAGGCGGTTCCGCCCAGCGGTCGCGGGGGAAGGAGCACAGCGCCCATGCAACCTCGCGCGCGCCATCCGCCAGCCAGGCGAGAATGCGCTCGCGGGCGGCGTCGGGAGCCGCGGCGCCGGTGCAGAGGTCGCTCACCCGTTTGGCCTCAACACTGGCCCGGAGGATAGATGTGCCTGCCGCCGGTTTCAAGCGGTCCGGCCCCAGATCTTGTGATTTTGTGGCGTCACGAAACGACATATTGTGCTCTAAGAATCGTACACCACAACCGGTGGTAGCGACCGGTTACGTCTGGTCGATGCGACGGAACGAAAAGCCTCGATCGCGCAGTCCTTGAATCACCTGGGGCAGGGCGATGGCGTCCTGTGACGCGTGGCCGACGTGAAAGACATACACCGCGCCGGGGCCGGCCAGGCTGAGACACCGGGCGACGATGTCGGTCGCCTGGCTGCCGCGCCACCCGAGCGAATCGACTGTCCAGCCGACCTTGCGTGTGTAGCCGGCAGCGCGCACGTCGGCGGCGACCTGCGCGTCGTCGTCGCCATACGGCAGCCGATACCAGGGCTGGGTCGAATGGCCGAGCAGCGGGGTGATGATCGCGTCAGCGTCCTCGAGCTCGGCGCGCCGACGGGCCGCCGACAGTCCGCCGCGCGCGTCCGAGACGCCGGTGAACGACCGATGATCTAGCGTGTGATTGAAGACCATGTGGCCGTCGGCCGCCATGCGGCGGACCAGGTCAGGATTCGCTCTGGCCCACTCGCCGGTGATGCCAAAGCTGGCGACGACATGCTCGGTCTGGAGCAGGTCGAGGATGTCCTGGGCGTACCCGCGGTCGGCGCCGGCATCGAACGTGAGCGCCACCGCGCCGGCGGCGCCGACCGCCGCGGCGGTCTGAGTGACGGGCCGGCCGTTCGCCGCGACGGGCGGGCCGTTCGCCGCGACGGTCGGGGTGTGCACCGCGACACTGGTCGGCGATGATGCTTCGGCGCCGTGTGTGCCTGGTCTGCCCGGTGTGCCAGGCGTGCTTGCCGTGATGGCGTTGCTCGGCTTGCTCGCGGCCGTGGCGGTGCCTGGCCCGCGCGTCGGTGCCGGCGTCGCTTGCGCGCGCACCGCGGTCGGCACCGCCACTGGCGCGGCGGCGGGCTGGCCCGCGGAGCGTTGCGCCGTGGCGGCCGACGTGGCCGTGCGCAGCGCCGTCGGCGTGACCTCCGCCGAGCGCTGAGTGTCCGGCCGCGAAAAACCCATCGAGCGCGCCACGAGCACCGCGAGAGCGATCAGCAGGAGCAGGCCCAGTCCGAGCCACGGGATCCCGCCCCCACCGCGGCGGCCGCCCCGCGATGCACCAGTTGCCCGGCCCCGAGCCGGTGGCACACTCGCCGAGGAGCCGCCGGCTCGCGGAGGACGAGCCGCTCGGCCCCGACCCTGTGCCACGCTCGCCGAGTATAGGTGCGGTCTCGGCGGCGCACGCGAGCAAGAATGCTACAAACGGTTCACGAGTCGATTGTGCCCGGAGGACCGTCCTGAGACACCGGCTGCGCCACGTACCGCACCTGGCCGCGCGGCGTGGTGACGAGCACGGCCACCGCGCCGTGGTCGACGCAGCGCACCCGCGGTGGGGCCGGGATCTCGACCCGCAGCACGCAGCCACATGCAAACCGCGCCAGTAACGCCATCTGACAGTCAGGGTAGCAACGCCGGGTCGGGGTCTCACCGACGCCTGGTCGGCGCGGCCGCGATCATCGCGCTCGGCAACCTCCTGAGTCGCGGCCTCGGGCTGCTGCGCGACGTCGTGATCGCGTTCACCTTCGGCGCCGCGGCCAGTACGGACGCGTTCGTCCTCGCTCGAACCGTCCCGTCGATTCTGTACGACCTGCTGGTCGGCACGGTGAACACGGCCGCGTTTGTGCCGGTTTTTGTCCAGGTCCAGCACGCCCGCGACGAACGCCAATTCTGGCGCCTGGTCGGCGCCATTTTCAGCCTGGCAGGACTGGCTTTCGTCAGCCTGGCGGCCGTGCTGGCACTGTTCACCGAGCCGCTGGTAGCGATCATTGGCACCGGCCTGTCGAGTGACGCCGAACGTGCCCTGGCCGTCAACCTGATGCGCATTGCACTGATTTCGGTCGTGTTCCAGGGCCTGGCCGGCGTGCTCACCGCCGCGCTGTACGCCCAGAATCGCTTCACGCTTCCCGCGTTCGCGACGGCCATCTACAACGTTGGCATCATCGTCGCCGTCCTGCTGCTGGCACGTCCGCTCGGACCGCCGGCGATGGCGGTCGGCCTGGTGCTCGGGGCGCTGGCCCAGTTCCTCCTGCAGGCCAGTGGGCTGGCGCCGTTCTGGCGAGCGTATCGGCCGCGTATCGACCTCGCCGACCCGGGCGTGCGCCGCATCCTGGCGCTCGCGGGCACCGTCGCGGCCGGCCTGGTCGTCAGCGCCGCCGGGCAGTTGATCGACCGCAATCTGGCCCTGCGCCAGCCTGAAGGCAGTCTGAGCTCCATGGAGTACGCCACGCGCATCTACCAGTTCCCGCTGGGCATCGTCGGGCTGGCCGTGTCATACGCCATCCTGCCGACGCTGTCGCGCTTCAGCGATGACGCCCGCGGAAGCGCAGCTGGGTATCGGGAAGCGCTGCTGTTCGGGCTCAAGCTGGTGCTGCTGCTGATGCTCCCCGCGTTCGTTCTGCTGGCGGTACTTCGGGCCCCACTCGTGGCGCTGGTGTTCGAGCACGGCGCCTTTCAGTCGGCCGACACCCAGCGCACCGCCGCGATCCTGCTGTTCTATTCGCCGCAGCTACCGCTGACGGCCATCGACTACCTGCTCATCAATGCGTTTTACGCGCGGCAAAACGCGCGCACCCCGGTACTGGTCGGGGTCGTGTGCGTCGTGATCTACGTCGGCGTTGCCCTGGCCACGATCGGCGCCTTGCAAGCCCGCGGCCTGGCGTTGGCCAACGCCGTCCAGAACAGCAGCCACGCGCTGATCCTGCTGTTTCTGTTGCGGCGCTCCATCCCGGGCCTGCGGCTCATCTCGGCGTTGCTGCCATTTCTGGCCCGCGTCATCCCCGCGGCCGCGATCGTCGGGGGCCTGTTGATGGTTGCCTGGCCGTACCTCAGCCCACTCGGTGGCCTGGTCGGACTGACCGTCGCGGGCATTACCGCGAGCCTGGTGTACGTGGCCCTGCTGCACGCCCTCGGCGTTCCCGAGATGCGCGCCGTAGTCGCGCTGGTGCGCGCGCGGCTGCCGGCGTAAGACGGAAATCCTATACTCGTGGGCGCATGACGATCTCGCGCGCTGACGTGCAGTACGTTGCCCGCCTGGCCCGTCTGGGGCTCTCCGACGACGAGATGGATCAGCTCACCTCAGAGCTCGACCACATTCTGGATGCCATGCAGGCGTTGCGCGAGCTCGACACGTCGGCGATCCCGCCGACCGCGCAGGTCATCCCGCTGCGTACCGTGATGCGTGACGATGTCGCACGGCCGTCGTGGCCCGTCGAAGACATCCTGCGCAATGCACCCGCGACGCGCGAGCAGCAGTTCCTCGTTCCGCCCGTCCTCGACTGACCTCGGGGGCCGCGTTTTGCCCACACATGCCTGAGCTCACTTCGCTGTCCATTCGCGACATGCTCGATCTCCTCGCCCGCCGCGAGGTATCGGCGGTGGATCTTGCCCGCGCCCACCTCGACCGCATCGAAGCCCTCGACGAATCCACCGTGCGCAGCCTGATCACGGTCACGCGGGCGGTCGCCGAGCAACAGGCGCGCGCCGCGGACGAGCGGCGCGCCGCCGGCGACGTGGCGCCACTCCTCGGGGTGCCCATGATCCTCAAGGACGTCATGCTCACCCGCGGCATTCGCACGACCGCTGGCTCCAGGATCCTCGAACACTTCGTACCGGTCGAGGATGGCACCATCACCCGCCGCCTGGCCGAGGCGGGCAGCGTGCTGCTCGGCAAATCGAATATGGACGAGTTCGCCATGGGCTCATCCACCGAAAACTCGGGGTTTTTCCCAACGCGCAACCCGTGGGATCTCGAACGCGTACCGGGCGGCTCGAGCGGCGGCTCGGCGGCGGCGGTGGGCGCCGAGTTTGCACCGTTTGCCCTGGGCACCGATACGGGCGGGTCGATCCGCCAGCCCGGCGCGCTGTGCGGGGTCGTGGGCTTCAAGCCAACGTACGGCCGGGTCAGCCGCTACGGGCTGATTGCCTTCGCCTCGTCGTTGGACCAGATCGGGCCACTGTCGCGCACCGTCGAGGACTCCGCCCGGGTGATGAACGTCATCGCCGGCCACGACCGCTGCGACTCGACCTCGCTCGACGCGCCGGTGCCCGACTACACCGCCGCGCTGAAACACGGCGACCTGAGCCTCAAGGGCGTGCGGCTGGCCCTGCCGCGGGAGTACTTCATCGGCGCTGACCAGGGCATGGATCCGGGCGTCACCGCGGCCGTCAACACCGCCGTCAAACATCTCGAGAGCCTGGGCGCCGAGCTTGGCGAGGTCAGCCTCCCGCACACCCGCTATGGCCTGGCGACCTACTACCTGATCGCTCCCGCAGAGTGCAGCGCCAACCTGGCCCGTTATGACGGCATCAAGTACAGCTCGTCGCTGCGCGAGCCGGGCGACACGTTGTGGGAGGTCTACGAACGGACCCGCGGCAAGCTCTTCGGTCGCGAGGTCAAGCGCCGCATTGTGCTGGGCACGTACGCGCTGTCGTCGGGCTACTACGACGCGTACTACCTCAAGGCTCAGCAAGTCCGCACGCTGATCAAACAGGACTTTGATGCCGTCTTCGAGCACTTCGACGCCGTCGTCGGACCCACCAGCCCAACGGTCGCTTTTCCACTCGGCGCCAAGACCCAGGATCCGCTGGCGATGTACCTGAACGATCTGTTCACGATCCCGACGAGCCTGGCTGGCCTCACCGGCATCAGTGTGCCCGCCGGCATGGTTGATGGCCTGCCCGTTGGCCTTCAGGTCATCGGCCAGCCGCTTGGCGAGGCAACCGTGCTCCGCATTGCCCACGCCTACGAACAGTCCACCGACTGGCACACGCTGCGCTCGCCGGTGGCCAAGCAAACAACCGAGAAAGTCCATGGCTGACCACGCGAGATACGAGGTCGTGATTGGCCTCGAGTGCCACGTCCAACTCGCCACCGTGAGCAAGATGTTCTGCGGGTGCCCGACCGACTACGCCGGCGCGGCGCCGAATACGCATGTGTGTCCGATCTGCCTGGCGATGCCGGGCGTGCTGCCGGTGATCAATCGGCAGGCGGTCGAGTACACCCTGCTCACCGGGCTCGCGCTCAATGCCGACATCCCCGAAGTGACCAAGTTCGATCGCAAGAACTATCACTATCCCGACCTGGTCAAGGGCTACCAGATCTCGCAATTTGACCTGCCGCTGGTCAAGGGCGGCTGGCTCGAGATCACCGTCGGCGATGCACCGCCGCGCAAGATCAAGCTCGAACGCGTCCACCTTGAAGAGGACACGGGCAAACTCACGCATGCCCCGGACGGCTCGCTGGTGGACTTCAATCGCTCGGGCGTGCCGCTGATGGAGATGGTCTCGCAACCTGACCTGCACACCGCGGCCGAGACCGACGCGTATTTGAAGAAGCTGCGGGCGATCCTGCGGACGCTGGGTGTCAGCACGGCTGACATGGAAAAAGGCCAGATGCGCTGCGACGTCAACGTCTCGCTGCGACCCGCCGGCCACCCGGAGCTCGGCACGAAAGTCGAAGTCAAGAACCTGAATTCCTTCCGCTCGGTGCAGCACGCCCTGGAGTTCGAGATCGCCCGCCAGACGGACATGCTCGAGCGTGGCGAGCGCATTCCTCAGGAGACGCGCGGCTGGGTCGACGATCGCGCCGTGACGGTGACCCAACGTTCGAAGGAACAGGCGCACGACTACCGATACTTCCCTGAGCCTGATCTGCCGCCGTTGTTCATCGAGCGCGCGTGGCTCGACCAGTTGCGGCGGCGCATGCCCGAGCTGCCGGACGCGCGGCGAGCGCGCTACATGAACACGTTCGCGCTGAGCGCGTACGACGCGGCGGCCCTGTCCACGGACGGTGTGGCGGCCCAGCTTTTCGAGGACACGGTGCGCCTGGGGGCCGATCCCAAGAAGGCCGTGAACTGGATTCAGAACGACGTTTCCAAACTCCGTGCCGAATCGACCGACGACGGACTGACGCTCCAGCCAGAGCACTTGGCCGAGCTCATTGCCCTGGTCGACGAGGGAGTCGTTGGCATCTCCATGGCGAAGCAATTGCTGCCAGAGGTCTATCGGTTAGGCACACGCCCGCGGATGCTGATCGACCAGCGCGGCCTGGCTCAGGTCTCAGACGGGACTGCGCTCGAACTTTCCGTGCAGGCTGTTATCGACGCCAGTCCGGCGGCAGTTGCCGATTTCAAGTCAGGCAAAGCAGCAGCCATCTTTTATCTCAAAGGCCAGGTGATGAAGGCCACGTCCGGCAAAGCTAACCCGGCAGTCGCGGAAGAGTTGCTGCGAAAGCTGCTGGCTTAGGCGGCGCGTTTGACGCGCGGTTTGTCTTTTTCTTCGTCGATGGGCTCGAAGACGACCTGTTTGCAGCACCCATACACACGCACCCACGACCAGCGCTCGCTCACCGGCTCCAGCACATGCCAGCGTTCGACGGACGGTTGCCCGCAGGCATGGTCGGAGGCGGAGTCTATCTGGACGAATTCCCGCATGCTGGTGGTCTGACCCTTCGGCGACGAGGTTGTTGCCAAATCAACTGTAGGCAGTTGAGTCGACGTGCCGGCGGATAATAGCTCGGCTGTCGTTCCGAGAGAAGACCTTCGCTTTGCGCGCGGTGTCGCCGTCAGGCGACGTTTGGTGGGCTGCAGTGGCCGCACAACGTCAGTCCCTCCAGGCCGGATCGCCCGGCCAGCGTTGGCCGACCGCAGCACTCGCAGCTCGCCGGACGCACCCAGCTGATCAGGCCCGCACCGAGCGCGGGGTGGATGCCACCGCCCGCGGGCTGACTGCTGCGACTCCGTCGTCCGCCGCGTGAAGCGGCTCGCGATCCAGGAAACGGTACGACCACGCTCATGATGTCACCTTTCAACTGCTGCATTGGCTGTGCCAGACTCAGGGCTTTCTGGCTTCTGCTGGCATCATCGGTCGAATGTGACGGCGAGCAGCAGAGACCTCCGTACCTGAGCGCGCGTGCTAAAGTCCCGGGTTGGGTCATGTCTGCTCGTATCGGCGGTAAGGAAGATCGAGTGGACCGCGCGCCCCTGCTCGCCTTGCTCGAGCCCGAGCTTCGGCAACGCGTCCGCAAGCGGCTGACTCACCGACGCATCGCGGCTGGTAAGCCGCTCTTCCGTGCGGGAGAGCCCGCGGACGCGCTGTACCTCGTCGATTCAGGACGCTTTCGGGTCTTCGTGGGCGAGCGCGTCGGTCGGGAGCGCGTCCTGCGATTCCTGGGCCCGGGCGAGGTCGTCGGCGAAACCGCGTTCATGGCCGAGACAGTCCACGTCACAAATGCAGTCGCGATCGACAATTCGTCGGTCTGGCGCCTGGCGCGGGCCGACTTCGACGCCCTGCTCAGCCAGCATGCAGGCCTGCTGCACTATCTCGCCGCGCTGATCGGCGCCAGCCAGTCGTCTGCGAACGCCCGACTGGCGGCCGAAAGCGCCCCCGACGAAACGCGGGCACTGCGCGGCTTCGTGACGGCCGTCTACTCGCCGCGCGGCGGCGCCGGGGTGACGACCCTGGCGGTCAACCTGGCTCTGGCCCTGGCCGGCGTCCACCCGGACGACACGGTGCTGTTCGATCTCGACGTGCTCTTCGGTCACGCCCTGGCCAACCTGTGGCTCGAGCCGCGCGGGGTGCTGGCCCACGTCGCCCCCGCGACCATCCGACAACTCGATCGGGGCGGCCTCGACTATTACCTGCTCCCGCACAGCAGCTCGCTGCGCATCTTCCCCGCCGCGGCGCGTCCCGAGGAGGGCCAGACGATCACCGGCGATCACATCCGGGCCGCAATTACCGTCTTGCGGCGGCACTTCGGCCACATCGTGCTCGACCTGCCCCACGGCTTCAACGAAGTCACCCTCGCCGGCCTCGAACTCGCGGACCGGGTGCTCATCATGGCGACCCCCGAGCAGATCACCCTGTTGGACATCCTGGAGTGTCAGCGCATCTTCGGCGAAGTCCTGAGCGTCGAGCCCGGCCGCATCTCGTACGTGCTCAATCACCCGCAGCCCTACGCGGCCCTCAAATCTGAGGACTTCGCGACCGCGACCGGCACACCCTGGTCCGAAATCCCGCACGGTGGCGAGGGCCCGTCCGCCGCGGCCTTGCGGGGCGAATCGCTGCTCGGCACGCTGCCGAACAACGTCGTGGCCCGCGCCGCGACGCAGTTTGCGGAGCTCGTCAGCCGCGAGGCACGTGAGGTAGCTGCGCTCGCCGCCCGCCCCCTGTAGGATCGCGGCATGCTCCAGACAGTTGGCGGGCCGCGCTCAGCGGGCGGTGACCTGGCGACCCGGCTGAAGGTTGCACTCGACCGTATCGAGCGGTTGATCGCGCGCAGCGACGCACAGGCCAGCCGCGCCTTGCGCAGCTATCACATCGCGCAAGCGCTGACCGTCGGACTGGCGGCGATCACGCCGTGCCTGATCATCCTGGCCAAGGACAACCCCAAGAACGAGCTGCTCAACTGGCTGCAGCTCTTCTTTCCGGCGATTGCCGCGATCGCCGCGGGCGTCACCCACATCTTTCGCTGGCGGGAAGACGCCGTGCGGCACACCACGCTCGCCGAAGTCATCCGCAGCCTCCTGTGGCGCTTCCAGACTCGCGCCGGCGAGTTTGGGCCCGGCACCGGGATCAGCGACGAGCAAGCTCTGAACACGCTTGTGGTCAAGGTCGACGAGGTCAACTTGCAGTCCGTGGCCCGCTGGAGCGCCGCGCAGGTCGCCGAGGCGCCCGCGGCAACCAGCTCGGTGCACCCGGCCACCGCCGGTGCTGACCACTGAACGACCCTTGCCGCAGGGTCATTTTTTCGCCTATCTGTACCGATTGCGTCTCATTCAGCGCTGGGTGCTCATGCGCAGCGCCATCCCCGAGAGCGTCGGGGAGCACTCGTTTCAAGTGGCGCTGCTCACCCATGGCCTGTGCACGATCGCCCGCGAAATCTTCGGCAAGGACGTGGATGCCGGCCGGGCGGTGATTCTGGCGCTGTTCCACGATGCCGAAGAAGTCGTCACCGGCGACATTCCGGCGCCGGTCAAACACCACAACCCCGGCATGCTCAAGAGCGTCCGCGAGATCGAGGCGCTGGCCAGCGAAGACCTGCTGAGCATGGTTCCCGCCGCGCTACGCGAGACGTACCGCCCGCTGATCGACCAGCGCGAGCGCGACCCCGAGCTGATGCGCTGGGTCAAAGCCGCCGACGCCCTCGACGCCTATCTGAAGTGCGCCATGGAACTGGCCGTCGGCAACCGCGAGTTCGCCGTCGCCGAGCGCCAGCTCGAGACCAAAGCGCGCGCCATGGCCATGCCCGAAGTCGACTACTTCCTGGACCACTTCGCCCCCAGCTTTCATAAAACCCTCGACGAAATCACGGAGTAGAGCCCATCCCGCGCCGTTGTCGGCCGCCTGGCGAGATTACTGCGTGATTCGCAAGCGCGTGTGCAGAATGACGCGGCTTTCTCCATCGGACAGGCGGAGGCGATCACCTGAGCGCGGGTCGTAGACGCCGATTTCGAGGGGATAATCGCCCGCGGTCAGCGTGGCTGGCAGGGTGATCTCGTAGGTGTCATCGATGACCTCGCCGACGACCCAGCCGGTGGTTGGCGCGTGGCCGTCCTGGGGCTCCGCGTCACGCTGCGCCACGACGTGCTCGCCGGCGGGGTCGAGCACGTGCACGAAGACCTTGTACGCCTGCGTCATCTCGGCCGCGCTCCGCCACCGCACGTGTACCGTGACTTTTTCATTCGCGCGAGCCTGCGCGGGCTCGAGGCGATCGCTGAGCAGTTGCATCGCCGCGCCAAAAGTACCCTCGGCGGCGGTCTCGCCCGAAGCGTCAAAGACGTGCGCTCGGCCGGTCATCGTGACGCTCCCGAGCCGCACGGACGAACTCGTGAGTGGAACCCCGTGCGCATCGAGCAAGTCCACGGTCACCGCCACCGACTCGGCCGGCACGCCGGCGCCGATGACCACGGTCTGCTCGTCGCGGACCACGCTACCGGCCCGCAGCGCACTCGGCGGCAGCCGGCCGCCGAACAGCGGCAGCCTCGAATCCTGAACGACCGCCGGGTCAGATCCGGCACGCACCAGCCGCACCAGGATCTGCGCTGCTGCCGGCGCGTCCTGCGAAGCGCGCCACAGCAAGCCGATTCGCAGCGGCCCACCGATAGCCGCCTCAGCCGCGAGCGGCCGCAGCGCGGCCAGTTCGAGCCCGCCGCCGATCAGCGGCGGCCCTTCGACGGCCCGCATATCGGCCGGAACAGCCTGCCCGGCCGGGCTGGTCCCGAGGCTCAGCGTGACCATCGCGACCGGCACCCGGTTCGTCCGAGCGCCCTGCCAGTCCGCGAGCGCCTGGGGCGCGTTCGGTCGCGACGGTCCAACCCCGACGGTCAGGCGATACGCTTGTGGAATCGCGGTCGCTTCGGTCCCCACCGGCAAGCGGCTGAGCAGCGCTTCGGTCGGATCCCACTGCTGGCCCGGGTAGAGGTCGAGCGTGCCGTTGCCCCACAACGTGCCGTCCGCGGCGGTTGGATCGTCGAGCTGCAGCGAGACCTGCTGCGGTTCCGGGTGGGCAGCGAGCGGCTGCCACACCAGCCGCGTCTCGAGCGGATCGCCAGCCGCGACGGCGTCGGGTACGCGAACGGCGTCGATCCTGGCGACTCCGTCAAAGGTCGCGCCGAGGCTTGTGCTGGCCGGCCAGTCGCCGACGCACTGTTGCCGCGCCTGGGCGCCGCTGATGACCAGCTCGGAGCCGGCGTCCGGCGCGCCGAGGCACGCCACCAGGTCACCTGGCGCGGTGTGCCCGACCAGTTCGGACAGCATGTACACCGCCGTGCTCGGCGGCGCCGGCAGGGGCACCGACCGTGACGGATCGAACCACTTGAACCACGGATAGCGCAGCCCGGGCAGGCTGCCCGCCCCGAACCGACGCGGCGTGCCGTCGATCGAAGCGACGTAGATCGCCGCCGCGCCGACCCGGTCGGCCGCCGCCGCCGCCCGCGCCGCCGGCCCGCCGAGCCCATGCAGGCTCGCCTCGCGGTCGGGCCAGGAGTCGACCAGCGTCCTGACCTGCCAGAGCAGCGCCACCGCGACAATCAACCCCCACCCCGCGACGGCGTACCGCCCCGCGCGCTCGGCGTCAGGCGGCGCGCAGGCCGGGGCCGCGAAGCGCCGTCTCAGCACCCAGCGGATGAGCGCCAGCGGGACCTGGGCCGCCATGACGACCATCGGCGCGTACATCGGCATCACCAGTCGGTAGCCGTACGTGTCGGCCTCGAACAACATCAACAGCAGCAGGTGCGTGCCGACAAACGCGTGGATGGGCCACACGTGCAGTCGTCTGGAGCGCTTGAGGGCAAGACTGGCCAGATAGAGCAGCGACGTGACCAGTAGCGGCCAGTACACGCCCGGGTCGTTGCGACCTTGCAGCCCGACGCTGTGCGCCGCGAGCGGCACCAGCGTCGCGAGGTAGCCGCCGGGATCCGCGCGCACAAACGCGATGACCGTCCGCGTCTGCGGGTCGAGGTGCAACGCCTCATACAGCGGGTCCCGCTGGAGCTCGGCCGGATCGATCAGGCCGGGTGGTGGGCGATGAAATTCCAGCAGGCTCGCTCCACCGCTGCTGCTGATCGGGACCAGTTGGCCAGCGACGATCCAGTTGCGCGCCGTGACGGGCGCGATGGTGAGCACCAGGCCAACCGCGAGCGCGGTCAGGGCCACGCACGCCTGCCGAAGATGGCCGTGCCAGGCGATGAGCAACACGCCTAGCCCAAATGGAACGAACAGCAGGAACTGTGACCGGCTGATCGCGGTCAGGCCGAGCAGCACGCCAACCAGTGCCGCACACCACCACGTAGTCGGCTGTTGGACGCGCGCCAGACCGACGAGCGCGATGAGGCTGGCCATGACCAGCGGCATGTACAGGTTCTCGTTGAACAACTGGCGGGCAACCTTGACGTGCTCGGGTTCCAGTTGCAGCAGGACCAGAAATACCGCGAGCGCCACCAGACCATCCAGCCGCGCGCCGAATGCCCGGTGGGCCAGTACCGCCACCAGGGCCGCGACGAGGCCAAGCCCCGCGAACTGCAGTACCAGCGGCCCGAACAGGCCTTCGCCCGTCAGACGGTGCGCCAGTGCCAGCACGTACGGGTACAGCGGCTGGCCATAGAACGGCCCCGCGTGGCCCAGGCCGCCGTCCATGAGCGGTCCGTTGAGCAGGATGTCGCGAGCTGAGCTCTCATAGATCAGCCAGTCGTCGAGGCCCGACAGGATCGTCGCTCGCCCAACCAGCGGCGCCTGCAGGAGCATGCCATAGGCCATGAACAGCAGCGGCAGCGTGCCGAGCGCCGCGCGGGCGAGCTTGCCGGAGCGGCGCGCTGCGTACAGCCCGATGGCTGCCCACGCCAGGACGAGTAACGTCATCGTCCAGTCGGCCGCCAGCCTCGAGGCGCCGCTCAAGGCCGCGTCACTGGTTACGGCCTGCCAGCGCACATCCTGGCCCGCCATCGGCACGAGTGGGCCGCCGGGCGTCCGCTCCCAGCTGACGCGCAGCATCGGCACGCGTGCTTCCGGCCGGGTGTAGTCCACGCGCAGCTGGTGCAAGCCGGCTGAGATCTGAACAGGCGTCTCGGGCGGGGGAAGCTTCGCCCCGTCGAGGGTTACCTGGGCCGGGCCAGTCGACTCGACGCTGAAGTGTCGCGGGCCGTCAGACGGCGCCAGCAGCCAACCCTCCCAGCGCACCGTGAACGCCAGTTGATCGCGGCCTGGCTGGATGTCGGGCCCGAAGTTGAAGCGCGACGCGTCGTTGAAGAAGTGCACGGGAAACCCTTCACCGCGCAGGTCGAGCTCGGGGTCGATGCGTGTCGCCAGGCCCGCTAGCCCGGGGAAGTCAGTCGAGCGCTCCGGCGGTCCGTCGGGCGTGCCCCTGGCCCAGTACGTCGCCGTGAGCCCGATCGGCGGGGCGGTGCCGGCGGCGAGCAGTCGCAGCCCGAACACGACCGCGAAGCCGAGCCCCAGGCAGACGCCGGCACGACGCCCAGGCCGGGGCAGCGCGATCGTCACATACATTAGCCCCGCCGCGATCAGCATTCCCACCCACGACAGCGGCAGCCCCACCGGCACCAGGAGCGTCGCCAACGCCAGCACCCCAAGCACCAGCCGCATCTGCCCAGGTACCAGGCGTCTCACCGTGGTGCCGCCGTCGGCTCGAGCTGCTGCAGTCTCAAACCAGCACCACCCGTGAGTGCGAGCCAGGGCCGGGCGGTCCGAGCGACAGCGTCACGCAAGCGCCAACTCGATCGCGCGGTCGCGGCGGGTCGCCGCGGCCGCACCGCGGAACTCGCGCAGCACCTGGGCACATCGGGCCGGCTGTTCAGCTCGCACGTTGGCCATCGCGTGACGCCTGGCGTGACGGTACGCCATTACGCTTGAGGGTGGGCGGCGGGGGGTGGTGGGCCCCCGGCGTGGGTGCGCCGGATCAGTCGGCGGCGGGCTGCGGCGCCCCGCACAGGCCACAGACGCCGTCGACGATGCAGTGGCCGTCCGGGTGCCCGATGGTCTCGATCATGTGCAGACCTTCAGTGCAGTGGCCAACTTCCGTGTGCGGCGAGGTGCACGCCGTCAGGTGCCACTCGACACGATCGCGCTCACGACTGGCGCCGACCTGTCCGCCAGTGCGGACAAAGGCTCGGAAGAAAACGCGTTTGGCCACCGGGGCGGCGGCGACCTCGGGGTTGCCATCGCCCGCGGGCTGCTCGCCGTCGGTATTGGGGGTGGGTTCGATCGTGGTTGCAGCCATGGCGCAGGTTTACTGCATGTTGGGGGGCGAAGGAAAGTACCGAGTACTGGACGTTAGCATTCTTTCGGCTACTCGAACGCGGGAGGTACGTCTGTTGCCGCGGCACACCGTGCTGGCAATCGACATCGGCGGCACCAAATTGGCGGCGGGGGTCGTCGATGTGGATGGCCGTGTGCTGGCCTCGGCTCGCATCCCGACACCCCTCGCGCCAACCGCCGAAGCGCTATTTGAAGTGCTCGAAACTCTGTGTCGCCGCGTCCTGGTGGCGGCCGGCACGGACATCGTCGCCATCGGCGTCGGCTGCGGCGGTCCGATGCAGTACCCGTCGGGGTTCGTCAGCCCGCTCAACATCCCCATCTGGCGGCACGGCTTTCCCCTCCTCGACCGACTGGCGGCGGCCTTCGATCGGCCGTGTGTGGTCGACAACGACGCCAAGGCGCTCGCTCTGGGCGAGCGCTGGCAGGGCGCGGGCCGCGGCTCGAACAACATGCTGGGCATGGTTGTCTCGACCGGCGTCGGCGGCGGCATCATCCTCGGCGGTCGCGTGCTACACGGTCTGGCGGGCAACGCCGGCCACATCGGGCACGTGATCGTCTGGCCCGACGGACCCGTCTGTGGGTGTGGCGCCCACGGCTGCGTCGAGGCGGTGGCTTCGGGGTCGGGGCTGGTCCGTCGCCTCGGGGCTGCCGTGGCGGCCGGCGCCATCACCAGTCTGGCGCCGGATGCGACGGCCGTCGACATCGCGGCCGCCGCGCGCCTGGGTGACGGCCTGGCCCAGGAACTGTTTCGCACTGCCGGCCTGGGGGTCGGACGCGGCATCGCGTCGACCGCGGCGCTCCTGGACCTGGAGCTGGTGGTGATCGGTGGCTCGATCGCCCTGCACGCCTGGGACCTGCTCGGTCCACCCCTCGAGGCCGAGGTGCACCGCAGCGCGCGACTCGACTTTACGCGCGGCCTGCGGGTCGTTCACGCGAAGCTCGGCGACAACGCGGGTGTGCTCGGCGCCGCCGTTCTCGCATTTGCCTCTCTGGACGAGGCGTGAGTGCGCTACAACCTGATCCGCGCGATGACGCCCGATCTCCAGCCGACCCAGCGCCTGTCCACGCTGCCAACTGACGTCGCATTCGAAGAACCTGAACGCCGTGGGCCAAACGTCGCCGGTTTCGTGGTGCGCCTCCTGCTGGTCGGGCTGCTGCTGCTCGGCGCGCTCGTCGCCGCCGCCTTGCTGCTGACGCCCACCCGCGAGTCGGTCCTGATTCTGGGCTCCGACGCCCGACCCGACGAGATCAAGCAGGGCGTCGTCGGCCGCACCGACACACTGCTGCTGCTCGTGGCCGACCGCGCGACGCCTCGCCTCGCCATGCTCTCGGTGCCGCGCGACCTGTGGGTCACGATCCCCGGCTACGGCCAGGAACGCATCAACGCCGCGTTCGAGTTTGGCGGGAGCCAGACCGCCAAGCAGACCGTCAGCAATCTGCTCGGCCAGCGCGTCGATCGCTACGCGCTGATCGGTTTGCAGGGCGTCCGCGATGTTGTCGACGCGGTCGGGGGGGTCGACATTACGGTCGCGCAGGCTATTCATGACGACACTTATCCGACTGACGACTACGGCATTCAGACCGTCGACATCCCCGCCGGGCGGCAGCACATGGACGGCGATACCGCCCTCAAGTACGCCCGTACGCGCCACCAGGACAGCGACTTCGCCCGCATCGCGCGCCAGCAGCAGGTCGCGGCGGCGGTGAGGACAGCCCTGCTGAGCCCGACCAACTGGCCCCGCATCCCGGCCGTCGCGGCCGCGGTCCGGCAGTCGATCCAGACCGACCTCAGCCCCCTCGACCTGATAGCGATTGGGGCCGCCGTCCTGCGCCAGCAGGGCGACCCGGACCGACTGGTGATCGATACGACGCTGGTGACGCCGGTCACCGGCCAGGACGGCGCCTACCTGCTCGACCCGAAGCCCGAGCTCAAACCCGCCGTCGCCCGCTTCCTGGGCGGGAGTGCGTATGCGGCCAGCGTCGAGATCCTCAACGGCGCCGGCGTGGCCGGCCTGGCTGCCCGCACTGCCGACCGACTGACTCAGCGCGGCTTTTCCATCGCGAGTGTCGGCGACGCGCCGAAGACGCAGCCGCAGACGACCATCATCGCCCGCACCGGCGCCCGCGTGGCCGCCGAACAGATCGCCACGACCCTCGGCGTACCGACCGCCCGCGTGACCGAGAGCGCGAGTCTGGGCGTCGCGGACGTGCAGGTCACGCTCGGCGCAGACGCGCGCTGAATCGTCAAGAGGGCGGGCGTCACAACCGCGTCAATGCGCTTGACACCCGCCGGAGCATTGTGACGCGCGGCTTGTTGCATCGGCCCGGCACCACAACATAGCCTGCTCAGTCTGTCGCGAGACCCCACATGTTGTGGGTACCGATCCCTAAACCTCCACATCTGTCCTCGCGCAAGCCTTAAAATACTGGTAGGTACAGTGATGCACGGATCGGATGCGGAAGCCATCCATTCCAGCAACGGACTCAACGGAGTCACGTCCGCCGCTCAGCTCGACATGGGTTTCGCCCAGCGTCGCATCAGCGTGATTGACGGCGTGGAAGTGGATTCAATCGCGCTGCCGACCTCGATCGTCAAACGCGACGGGCGCATCGTGTTTTTCGATCCGATGCGGATCGAGCGCGCCCTGAGCCGCTGTTTCGCGGCCCTCGGCAAACAACCCTACACGCCCATTTCCGAGCTCGCGCTGCGCGTGGTCAACATCATGTCGGCCCGGCCAGGCCAGCCGACGGTCGAGATCGTTCAGGACGCCGTCGAGCTCACGCTGCAAGCCGCCGGCGAGTTCGAAGCCGCCAAGGCCTACATCTTGTACCGGGCCGAACACGCCAAGCAGCGTCAGGAACGCCCTGTCCCCGACGAAGTCCGGAAGGCGTTCGCCGAGGCCGACCAGTACTTCCCGACGCCTATTCAAAAGTTCCAGTTCTTCGACAAGTACTCGCGCTTCGACTACGACAAGGGCCGCCGCGAGACCTGGATCGAGACGGTCGACCGGGCCGTCAGCTTCCTCCACGAGCTGGTCCAGACCAATACCGGCGCCGACCTCGGCTCCGAGCTGTACGAGCACCTGCGGCGCATGATCCTCGAGATGAAGAGCATGCCCTCGATGCGCCTGCTCGCCATGGCCGGCCCCCCGGCGCGACGCGATTCAACCGCCATCTACAACTGCAGCGCTCAGCCGGTCGACAGTATCGATTCGTTCTGTGAGGCGCTTTTGATCTCGATGGCCGGCTGCGGTGTCGGCTACTCGGTCGAAAGTCGCTACGTGGAGAATTTCCCGCGCGTACAGCGCCAGCGGGGGTTGGATGCGCTCCGCCACACCGCCGGTGACTCGGCCCAGGGCTGGGCGGCGGCGCTCAAGACCGGCATGGAAGCCTGGTTCGAGGGCCGCGACGTCGAATTTGACTTCTCGGAGATCCGCGAAGCCGGCGTGCCGCTCCGTACCAAAGGCGGCCGTGCCTCGGGCCCCGCCCCCTTGCGCACCATGCTCGAGTTTTCGCGGGCGCGGATCCTGGCCCGCCAGGGTGCCTATCTGCGACCGATCGATGCCCACGACATCATGTGCATGGTCGGCAACGCGGCGGTCAGCGGTGGTGTACGTCGTACGGCGATGCTGAGCCTGTTCGACTATGACGATCTCGAAATGCGGATGTGCAAGAACGGCGACTTCGAACGCGAAAATAGCCAGCGATGGAACGCGAACAACTCGACCGTCTGGCCCGAGCGCGGCCTGGATCAGATCCAGGTCATCGAGCAGGTCCTGGACATGGTCAAATCTCAGCGTGGTGAGCCGGGCATTTTTAACCGACAAGCCGCTATTGATCTTCAACCAGAACGACGTAAGCGGTCTGGTTATACCGAGTACTTAACGAATCCATGCGGCGAAATCGTCCTTAGAAAATGGGAGCTCTGTAACTTATCGATCGCCGTTGCTCGCCAGAACGACACGCTCGAAACACTCAAAGAGAAAGTCCAGATCGCGACGATTATCGGGACGATTCAGTCCCTGGCGACAAACTTCCCGGATCTGCGGCCAATGTGGAAGCAGAACTGTGAGGAGGAGCGCTTGCTCGGCGTGGATATCACGGGCCAGATGGACTGCCCAGCCGTGCACGATCCAGCCACGATGCGCGCGCTGCGCGAGGTGGCCACCGAGACGAATCGCGTCTTCGCCGACAAGCTGGGGATCAATCAGTCGGCGGCCGTGACGACCGTCAAGCCGAGCGGGAACAGCTCGCAGTTGTTGAACTGCTCGTCAGGCTTGCACACCCGTTGGGCGCCGTACTACGAGCGCAATGTCCGTGTCGCGACGACCAGCCCAATCTTCAAGGTCCTGCGCGACGCCGGCGTACCGATGGACCCCGAGAACGGCCAGACCCGAGACGACGCGAACACCTGGGTCATCCACTTCCCCGTCAAGTCTCCGGACGGGGCGATGACGCGCAAAGACCGCGGCGCGATCGAACAGTGCAACTACTGGCTCCACAACAAAGTCAACTGGACTGACCATAATCCGTCGGTAACAGTCACGTACAAATCCGACGAGATCGTAGCGCTGACCACGTGGATCTGGGAACATCGAGATCAAATCGGCGGGATGGCCTTCTTGCCCTCCTTTGACGCCAACTACGCGCAGTTGCCATACATCGAAATCACCCGGGAAGAGTACGAGCGCCGCGCCGCTGAGTTCCCAGCAATCGACTTCAGCAAACTGTGGCGACATGAGGCGATCGATCTCACGAACGCTGCCCAGGAACTTGCGTGTCTGGCCGGCCAGTGTGAGGTCGATACGATCTAGCTCGCACTAAGTGTCGGTCTTGCAGTGTCGCGCGCCGTCGGCGCGGAGGATGTAGCCGACCGGGCGCACGGTGTGGATCAGGCGAGGCTCGCCGTTGGCTTCGAGGGCCTGGCGGACGTGGCCAACGGTGACCTCGATGACGTTGGAATCGCCGAGGAAGTCGTAGCCCCAGACTTCCACGAGCAGCTCGCGGCGGCTCAGGACGCGCTCGGGGTGGCGCATGAAGCACGCCAGCAGCTCGAACGCCTTGTTGCGCAGCTCGAGGCGTCGACCGCCACGCGTGAGCACGCGCGTGTCCTGGTCGAGGCGCACGTCGGCGTACGCGAGCGTGCCGAGACGCACGTCGGCGATTGCGCCGGCGGCGGCCAGGGCGCGACCACGCAGCAGCGCGCGCAGCCGCGCCAGGAGCTCTTCGACGGCGAACGGCTTCGGCAGGTAGTCGTCGGCGCCCGCGTCAAGGCCCGCGACGCGGTCGTCCACGCCATGGCGAGCCGCGAGCATGATGATCGGGACGCCGGTCCGGGCGCGTAGCTTGCGCGCCAGTTCGAGACCATCGACGCCGGGCACCACCAGATCCAGGACCACCGCGTCCGGCGACACCTGCGCGAACGCGGCCGCCGCCTGTCCGCCGTCCGCGACACACTCGACGCGATAGCCCGCGGCGGCCAGCTCGCGGCTCAGAAAAGAGGACAGGCGGGCGTCATTCTCGACCATCAGAATGACGGGTTGAGTTGAGGCAGTTCGGGTCAGGGGGCGATCGGCGGTCAGCATTCCGGTCACGACAGGTCCATCTATCCAGGACTCTACGGACTCGAGATTGGAGGGGCCTGAGAGTCTTTCAGGAATTTCGCGGGCGCGGCCAGAAATGCGAACACCGGCGAATTTCAGCCAGGTTTTACGCACTACTAACAGGCCTTTAGCATTGCGCGACGCACACTTCATCCGAGGGACGGAAAACAGTACCGATCCCTGGCTTTATGGGGAGACAATCTTCGCTCATGCATCTGCTTTCAGGTTCAATTCGACGTGGGCTGGTGGCCGCCTGCGCGGTCGCCGTGCTGGGCGGCGCGGCAGTCGGCATCGCCGCGGCCCAGGCGCAGCCGACGGCCACGCCGTCCGGGTATCAGAAGTTCATCGATGCGCTGGCCAAACGCCTGAACATCTCCTCCGCCAACCTGCAAACGGCGATCGGCCAGGCCCGCACCGACGCCGGCTTACCCGCCAACGGCGGAGGCTTCCCAGGTGGTCGGGGTCGCGGTGGCCCAGGCCCAGCGCGGGGTGGGTTCGGCGTCGACTTCAATGCCGCGGCGACCGCCATCGGCATCCCGGCCAGTCAACTGCGCACCGAGCTCAACGGCAAATCGCTCGCACAGGTCGCGACCGCACACGGTAAGACGGCCAACGACGTGGCCACGGCGCTCAAGAACGCGGCGCATACGCGCATCGACGCCGCCGTCACGGCAGGCAAGCTCGCCGCCGACCAGGCCGCCACACGGAAGACACAGGTCGACGCGCGGATCGACCAGCTGGTCAACCAGGTGATGCCCACGCGCGGACCCGCCGGCCTCGGCGCGCGCCCCGGCTTCGGCGGGCGCCCTGGTGGCCTCGCGAACCTGACCGCCGCGGCGACCGCGATCGGCATTCCCGCCGATCAGCTGCGCACTGAGCTCAATGGCAAATCGCTGGCGCAGGTCGCGACCGCACACGGCAAGACAGCCAACGACGTGGCCACGGCGCTCAAGAACGCCGCCCACACGCGCATCGACGGGGCCGTCGCCGCTGGCAGATTGACGGCTGACCAGGCCGCGACGCAGAAGACGCAGGCGGACGCGCGCATCGACCAGCTGGTCAACCAGGTGCTGCCGCAACGCGGCGCAGGCAAGGGTGCTTCCGAGGCTCCCAGCATCTAATTTAGCGCGACTCGACGTGGTTGAGGAGCTTCAGACGCTCGAAACGTCGAGCTCCTCGACCACTTCGCGGATGCCCGGGACTCGGGCGGCGACCGACTCGGCGTTATCGGCATCGTCGAGATCGGCGACCTGGCCGCGCAGGTGCGCCACCCCGTTGCGAACCACCACGATGATGACGAGATCCGCGGTCGCCGCGTCCTCGGCCAGCTCCTGGCGCACCGCGTCCGCGAGCGCCTCGTCGCCGGGCCGGTAATCCGACGACCGTTCGACGGCCACGTCCTCCCCCGAGCCGAAGCCGCCCAGTACGTGGGCGCGGCCGTGGGCATCGGTCGTGACCACCGGATCAATGGGTGGTGAATAGACGGCATCGCCGCCGGCGGCCGGGTCGTCGGCGCCCGAGCTCCCGGCCCCGGACGCCTGTGCGAAATCCCCGCTGAGGCCCGTGTCCTGATCGGTGAAGTCCCCGTCCAGCTCGCCGCCAGCAGCCCGGATGTCGGCGCTGGTCTGAGACAGCTCGGCTGTTGGCTGATCGCCAACAAAATCGTCGAGGCTGGTCGGCAAAATGGTTTCGACCTCCAGCTGGTTATCGATCCGGGCGTTCGGGGCAATCTGCGACGCGATGTCGCTTGCCGCCTGGCGTGCCTCTTCGGAGTCGACGACACCGTAGAGGGCCAGCGAACCGTCAGCCGACTCGACCGTCACTCGCAGCCCAGCGTCAGCCAGCTCCGCCTCGATTTGCTCACTCAACGTCATCGCTACTCCTTGAGACTTCAAAATGATAATTGCCGCGTGGAGTGCACCTCGCGGGCCGAAGACGTGAACGATTCGTTAGCGTCTGGGGCAGGCGCCAGTGCTACGCTGCCGCGATGCGCCGCGCGCTGATCATCGTCGGCAAGCCGCCTGCGCCCGGGCAGACCAAAACCCGGCTCGCTCCGCCGCTCTCGGCTGACGGCGCCGCGGCGCTGTACCGCGGGTTTCTGCTCGATAGCGTCAGCCTCGGGCTGGGGCTCGGCTGGGAGCAGGTGACGGTCGTCCATCCGCGGGCTGGCGGCGAGGCGTTAGCGGCGCTGTTGCCGGGCCAGATACGCCTGCTGGAGCAGCCCGGACAGGGTCTTGCCGACGCCCTGCCGTACGCCTTCGCCCGCCACCTGGCGGGGGGTTTTGACCGGGTGGTGCTGATCGGCAGCGACAACCCAACGCTGCCGCGGGGGTTGATCGAGCAGGCCTGCGCGGCGCTGGATGACCATGATCTGGCCATTGGGCCGAGCGCGGACGGTGGGTACTACCTGGTCGGGCTGCGCGAAGCGCATCTCGGCGTGTTCGACGCTATTGAATGGAGCACCTCACGCGTCTACTTCCAGACGCTCGCCCGCGCCGACCAGCTCGACTTGCGGGTTTGCCAGCTACCGGAGTGGTACGACGTCGACGAGCCGGCCGATCTCGCGCGCCTGCAGCACGAGCTGGCCACGTCTGCCGACGACGTCGCGCCGCATACGCGCGCCGCGCTCCAGCGCCTCTACTCGGGCGCTGGCTGGTCAGGCGGGACCAGCAGCGTCGGCGTCCGACCCGAACGCTCGGCGTAGTCGCGGGCAATTCGCTCGCCAGCGGCCCGTCCCTGGCCGTGATGTGCCAGCATGACCACCGCGCCACCGAAGCCGCCGCCGGTCATGCGCGCGCCGTACACCGCCGCGTCTGCCCGCGCGATGTCGACCAGCAGGTCGACCGCCGGCACCGAGACCTCGAAGTCGTCGCGCATCGACGCGTGGGACGCAAAGAACAAGTCGCCAAGCCGCGCAAGTTCAGCAGCCTCCAGCGCTTGCACCGCCTGCAGCACGCGCTCGTCTTCGGTGATGACGTGGCGCGCGCGACGCCCGAGGGGGTCCGGCAACCGCTCGACCCGTGCCAGATCCGCCAGGGCCAGATCGCGCAACTGCGGCACGCCAAGCTGTCGGGCGGCCGCTTCGCATTCGGCGCGGCGCGTGTTGTAGTCGCCCCCGGCAATCTCGTGCGCCACGCCGGAGTGCACCACGATCAGGTCCGCGTCGGGCGGCAACGGGATGCGTCGGAATTCGAGGCTGCGGCTGTCAAGAAACAGCGCGGTGGCGCCATCCGCCAGGCTCGCCGCCATCTGGTCCATGATCCCGCAGTGGGCGCCGACGAAGTCGTTTTCGGCCGTCTGGCCAACTCTGGCCAGCCGGACATCGTCGAGATCGGTGAGGTCAAACGCCTGCCGAATGGCGCGCAAGCACGCCACCTCGAGCGACGCACTCGACGACAAACCCGCGCCGAGCGGCACTGCCGAGTTGATGCGCAGCTCGAATCCCGAGAGGCTACCGAACCCGGCCTCGCCCAGCGCCCAGGTGACGCCCTGGATGTAGTCGAGCCAGTTTCCCTGCGCGTTTTCCTGTCCCAGCGTGTACTCGCCGCGCAGCGGGTCGTTGGTGCTCTGCGCCGTGACCCGTCGATCCGGGCGGGGCGTCAACTCGACCTCCGTCTGCTGCGGAATGGCGGTGGGCAGCACGAAGCCACCGTTGTAGTCGGTGTGCTCGCCGATCAGGTTGACGCGGCCGGGCGCCGCGGCGCGCACTACAGAAGCAGGAGGAGCCGGCATTGCCAGGCCTTCACGGTACCGGTTTTCGTTCGGGCTCTCGCGAGCGCGGATAGCAGCGCATCGACGGGGTACGTGGGCTCGGCGAGTACGGTGGCCCGGTGCATATCCCACGGTGTCGCGCACGGCGCAGGCCAGAACTTCCGATCGCGACCTCGCAGCCACACATCAGCGCGTGCAACTCGCCGACCGCGGCCACGTAGCGTGTGGCGGCAGCATGGCGCCCGGCGCCGGGTGTCGATCGCCCTGATCCTCGCGTCCTCGCGGCCGGCGGCCTTCTGGTCATCAAGCCACCATCGCCCTGATCCTCGCGTCCTCGCGGCCGGCGGCCTTCTGGTCATCAAGCCACCATTACCTCGAGAATTCCGCGGATTGTCGCCGTCGAGCTCGTAAGCGTGCTCAGAGGTGCGTGCCGCTGACCGTTCCGCGAGACAATGCTAGCTCTCAGAGTTGGGCGTGCTCCTCGCTCGCGAGGTCCTGGTTCGCCCCGCGCTGGATCGCGAAGTCCCGGACGGCGGCGCCGGCTCCGACGTCTGGGTGCCGTTCGCCGAGTCGGTGGCCGGCCGCAGCCGAGCCCGCCGCGGCGTCTCCGCCTCTGTCGCGGTCGGGCTGTCGACCGCGGCTGCCTGCGCCGGCGTCTCGGACGCTCCGTTCGGCGTTGCGGGCACCGCGCGTCGCGCGCGCGGCCGCGGCGCGGCTGCCGCCCCGTTGGCGGTATCCGCGGCTGCCGATGGCTCCGTCGTGTTGCTGCCGTTCGTCGACAGCTGTTCAACTCTTGCCGATTCGGCACGCGGCGCCCGAGTCGCGCGCCGCCGCGGTCGCGTCACGGCGCCCGCAGACGGCGGCGTGCCTGGGGCCGCGGCCTCAGGCACGGCGGCCGCCGGCCCGACGCCCGCGGGTGACGGCGTCTCAGTGCCCGGTGACGTTCGCGTCCGAGCGCGTGACGCTTTCGCCGGCGCACGTGACGCCGCGGCCGCCGCGAGCGACACCCCTGGCGCAGTTGCCGCGGTCTGTGACGCTTCCACCGCGGCCGGTGACGCGGCCGCGCGCACATGTGACGCTCTGGCTGACGTGGGTGACGCTGGTGACGCCATGGCAGGCGCATGCGACGGCTCTATCGGCTCTATGGCCAGCGGTGACGCTTCCACCGCGGCCGGTGACGCCGTCGCACGAACGCGTGACGCTTTGGGTGACGCTGGTGACGCCGCGGCAGGAGCACGCGACGGCTCCACAGCCAGCTGTGACGCTTCCGCCGCGGCCGGTGAAGCTGTGGAGCGAACTCGTGATGTTTTCGCCGGGCCAGGTAACGCCGTAGCCACCTCAGGTGACGGTTCTAGAGCCGTCGGTGACGGTTCCACCGCGACCCGTGACGCTGCCGCGCGAACGCGTGACACCTTGGGTGACGCTGGCGACGCCGCGGCAGGAGCACGCGACGGCTCCGCAGCCAGCTGTGACGCTTCCGCCGCGGCCGGTGACGCTGTGGAGCGAACTCGTGAGGTTTTCGCCGGGCCAGGTAACGCCGTAGCCGCCTCAGGTGACGGTTCTGGAGCCGTCGGTGACGGTTCCAGCGCGACCCGTGACGCTGCCGCGCGAACGCGTGACGCTCTTCGGGGCGCAGGTGGCGCCGCGGCGGCGGCAGGCGGCGGCTCCACGGCCGTCGGTGGCGGCTCCATTCCACTCAGTGACGGTCCAACCGCGACCCGTGACGCTGCCGCGCGAACGCGTGACGCTCTTCGGGACGCAGGTGACGCCGCGGCGGCGGCCGGCGACGGCTCCACGGCCGTCGGTGACTGTTCCATGCTCGTCAGTGACGGTTCCATGCTCGTCAGTGACGGTTCCATGCTCGTCAGTGACGGTTCCATGCCAGTCTGTGACGGTTCCACGGCCGCGGCCCGTGACGGGCTGGGCTCGGCGCGGTTGCCCGGCGGTTCGCCGGGTGCCACTAGACCAGCCGCCGACGCCTGGCGCGCACGCCGTCGGCGGCCAGTGACGGCCGGCTCGCCTGGTGCTGGGGGGAACACCGTCTCACTGGATGCGTTTCCAGCGGCCGCTGCCGGCTC
>DATGER010000087.1:0-8445 GCA_035309865.1 Chloroflexota bacterium | reverse complement strand
TACGCCACCATCGTGGTCGCCACCCTACCCATCCTGGTGATCTACCCCTTCCTGCAAAAGTACTTCGTCAAAGGCGCGCTGATCGGCGCCATCAAGGAGTAGCTGGGCTGGAAATCGCGCGCGAATACCGCCCCGCCAGCCGCGCGAAGACCGGATCGGGCCGCTGCAGCAGGTGTGCGCACCCGCGGTGCCAGAGCCCGAGCCCGATGAGCCGCGCCGGCACATCCCCCGGTCCCGGTGTCCGCATGGCCAGCATCACGCCCTGCGGGACCTTCGGCGACGCCAGCTTGGACCCGATGGTCGGACGGAGGACGGTCCTGCAGCCACCCCTGGAGCGCCTGCTTCAGTCGCACCGGCACCTCCCGGCGGCGTTGTACGCGCGCCAGCTGCCGGGTGGACGCGTCGCCGCGGCTCAGCAGCTCCCGCCGCAGGTTCGCGGCATCCACCGCGTCTCCGGAAAGCCACGTTGATGTCGCCACGCGCGATTGGCGACCTGGCGCGCGCGGCGTCCCCGATGCACCGCGCCCGGGCAGAAACCACCGCTGCAGGCGGTCTGCGCGCACCGTCAGCAACTTGACCGGGTCCCAATCGGCGAGCTCCGCGACCCGGTCACCCAGCTCGGGGACGCTGGCGACCACCGACGTTCGAAAGGCCGCCAGGCCCGCGGCGCACACCTGCTCGAAGCCGCCTTCGGCAATGACATACGCCAACTCCTGCCAGTAGTCGCGGCGCTTGATCAGGGCGACGAACCGACGACGTCGATCCCGGCGCGCGCCAGCAGCAGCCCGAGGACGTCGCCGGCTGGCCCGCCCTCGGCGATACAGCGGCGAACGTCGCTCACAAGAGCGTGGTCTCCGGCGCGCGCGGAATGACCAGCGCACAGACGACATACACGATCGGCATGAACGGAATAGGAATCGTGGCCAGCAGCCACCCCAGCCGAACGATGGTCGGATCGATATCGAAGTAGTCAGCAATTCCGCCGGCCACCCCAGCCAGCATTCGGTCGCGATTCGACCGATACAATCGATGTTGCAAATCCAGGTGCATGCCCCTTTGACGTACCCACCCCCGCCACAGTTGCACCCGATCCGGACTACCTCGACGCAGGCAACCCCAGGACTTCCGGCGCCGTGCGCTCCAGAATCTGTTCAACGTCGTCGGCCGGCAGCCCAACCTCGCGGATCCACGCGAACGTCCTGGCGTACGTCTCAAAATTAAGCAGCACCGGGAAGTCGCTGCCCGGCAGCAAGTGCGCTGCCCCAAACGCCTTCCACGCGCACAGCAGCGCGGCGTGCGAGCCATGGCCGACGGTGTCGTAGTAGAACCGCCGCGCGGTGACGCTGGGCGGCTCCGCCAGCTCGTAGCGCGCCGCCGAAAACTGATTGTCGAGTCGCTCCAGCAGCATCGCCAGCGGTCCGCCGAGATGCGGCACGATGAACGTGATATTCGGAAACTGCGCCGGGATCCTCCTGGCCACCAGGTGGAGCGCCACCGTGGTGTCCTCCAGCGAGGTGCCCAGCGCCGTGCTGAGCCGGAAGTCGGTCACCAGCGGCGAGCAGATCCCGTTGCCGGTCGGGTGAAACAGCACCACCGCGCGACGCCGATCCAGCTCCTCATACAGCGGCAGGAATTCGGGCTCGACGACCGGTCGATTGAGCACCGAACAGTGGATGTTCACGCCGATCATCCCCAGTTCGTCCAGGCCGCGCCGCAGCTCGCGCAGCGAGGCGTCGACGTGCGGCAGTGGGAGTGACACTAGCGCTTTGAAGCGTTCCGGCAAGCGCGCGGCCAACGCCGCGGTGAGGTCGTTGCCGACCCGGGCGGCCGCCGCCGCCGCGGCCTCGCCTGGCGCATACGGCGCCCAACCCGCGGCCGGCGACAGCACCTGAACACCGACGCCGGCGGCCGCCATCATCTCCAGGCGCGCCTGGACGTGCGACTCGTCGTCAGTCACCGGCTGGGTGCCAGCAGCGAACCCGCTGCCGCCGCCAAAGCCTGGCAGCCGCGCCAGCGCCTCGCGATAGGCCCGCGGATGGTAGTGCGCGTGGACGTCGACAATCATCCGAGAAAAATACAATGCCACCCATCACTTTCGATTCCAAAGTCAATGCGCGACGGTCGCGCGACCTGGGCCGATCTCGCCGTCGAGCTCGGCCTCACTGCGCCCGCCATCGCCCAACGCGTCCGCCGCCTCCAGGATCGCGGCATCATCCGCCACTTCGGCGTCTGGCTGGACACCGACGAGCTCGTGCCCGTCTCAGCCTTCGTCGCGGTGTCGGTTGGCGCTCCGGCCGGGCACGCCGTCTTTCAGCACGCGGTCACCCGCCTCGATGCGGTCCAGGAGTGCCACCAGGTGACCGGCGATCACGATTACCTGCTCAAGGTCCGCTGCGCCTCTATCAATCACCTCGCCACCCTGGTGACCGACACCCTCCCCCGCATGACCGGCGGGGGGCGCGTCAGTAGCACCGTGATCCTGTCGACCGTCAAAGATTCGGCGAGCCTGCCCCTGCCATCACTCGAAACCGTACCGGAGGGTTCCCATGTTTGAGATGCCCCGACCGACGCGCGAACACGCGCGCCTGGCCGCTCTGGCCGGCACCTGGGTCGGCGAGGAGCGCCTGTTGCCAAGCGGCTTCGACCCGGTCGGTGGCATGGCCGTCGGCCGCTTCACCGCCCGCATGGCCCTGGATGGCTTCTACCTGATCGCCGACTATGAGCAGGCGCGCAACGGAACGCCGAACTTCCGCGGTCACGGCGTGTATGGCTGGGATCCGCGCGGCCGCTGCTACACGATGCACTGGTTCGACTCCATTGGCATCGAGCACGATGCCCCTGGCCTTGGCACGTGGGAAGCCGACACGTTGACCCTGGTGCACGAAACCCGCCACACCGGCTCCTCGCGCTACGTGTACACGGTGGGCGATGGCGTGTACAGCCCGCGGCTCGAGCACGCGCCCGACCGCCAGGCCTGGACCACGGTCCTGGAGGGTACCTATCGGAGGATCGGTGATCCGCCTGGCAGCGCGTGAGTCGTGCACAGGACCTCCGCGTCCGTCAGCGTGCACTGGACCTGGAGCACCGCGCCAGCTGGATAGGCGCTGCTCGCGCGTTTGAGCAAGCGGGCGTCGAACGCGCACCGCTCCGGCTGCCACGTCAGCTCAGCGTCGCTGAACCCGAGCCAGATGTGCTCGATGGGAAAGAGGGCCTTGAATACGGCCTCTTTGGCTGAAAACAGCATCGTGCCGCGACTGGCCTGGACTCCGTCGCCAATCCAGGCTCGCTCCGCCGGCGTGCACACCAGCCGCTCCGCCCTGGACGACAGGCCCGGTGAGAGCCGCTCGAGATCGACCCCCAGACCCGCGTAGTCGGTCTGCCAGCCGACGACGGCGACCGCCAGATCGCCGGTATGGGTGATCGCGCCGACAACGCCCGGTGGCCACACCGGCTCCCCGGCCGGACCCCGCCGAATCGCGACCGGCCCCACGCCCAGCTCCGCCAGCGCATCCCGCGCCGCCGCCCGCCCAAGCGCGAAATAGAACCGCCGCCGCGCAGTCGCATTCGGCCCGAGCAACGCCTCCTCCTCCGGATACAGCCCTCCGCCGACCGCGGGAAAACTGCCGCCCTCTCCGTCTTCGGGTGTCTGGACTCTTGCCCCCTCTCCTCGGGCGGAGAGGGGGGCCAGGGGGGTGAGGTGCGAACCCAGCGGAGCCGCAGGTGCCCCGCGCCGGATCCCAACCCCCGTCGCAAACGGCAACCCGCGCCGCACGTCCGCCGCCGCGAGCGGTGATCCAACCACAGTTACCAGATTCTAGTGACGCCAACCCGCGGAGGTACCCTATCTCATGCATGACCCTGCGGCACAACCCGATGCCAACCGCGCTCGCGGCCGGCCAGGTGCAGATTGGCACCTGGATCAACCTCGCGCGCAACCCCGCGATCCTGACCTTGCTCAAGAGCGCCGGGCTGGACTACGCCCGAGTCGACATGGAGCACTCGTCACCGTCGATCGAAACGGTGGCCGACATGGCCGTCCTGGCCCGCGCGCTCGATTTCCCGCTGATCGTCCGTCCGCCAGCCGGCAATCGCGAATGGATTACCCGATTGCTGGACGTCGGCGTGTGGGGGCTACACGTCCCCCAGGTCGATACCCCGGAGATCGCGCGCCAGGTCGTGGAAGCGGCGCGGTATGCGCCGCTGGGGATGCGCGGGATGGCCGGCCTGAGCTCCGGCACCGACTTTGACGCCGAGCTCAGCGCCGCCGCGCGTCTGGCGCATCTGAACGAGCAGGTCCACATCACGGTCATGCTGGAGTCGGCCGAAGCTTTCCGTCATCTCGACGAGATCCTGGCCACCCCCGGCATTGACGCCGTCACTCTCGGGCCGACCGACCTGGCCCAGGAGCTCGGCGTGTTCGGCACCCCCCGCCAGGCAGCCGTTCTCGACGAGCACCGAGAGCGCCTGATCGCCGCCGCCCGAACGCACGGTCAGCAGGTGGCGATGCTCGTGGACACCGTCGAGGAAGCCGCCCGCTGGATCCAGGCCGGCGTCCGCATCATCGCCTATTCCTCAGACGTCGCCGTCCTGAGGGGCGCCTACGCCTCCGCCATCCAGCGGCTGCGCACGCCCTGAGTTCGGCGTCATTTCGACGGGCCGCGGATCCCGAACGGCAAGTACGCCGCGATCACCAGCAGGATCCCGGCCGTCACGAAGAACACACTCCGCAATCCCAGCGATGCGGCCACCAGACCGCCCGCGAGCGGCCCGAGCGCGAACCCCAATCCGTTGGCCAGGTACACGAGCCCATAGGTCGTTCCGTGGGACGCCGACTGACCTGGCCGGTCGGCCGTCGATGACGCGATCAGCGCGTTGGCCGATGGCAGCAGCCCACCGTCGAAGATCCCCAGGATGCCGCGCAGCGCGATCAACTGGACCACGGACATGGCGAGCCCTTGCGGAATGTAGATCAGCCCCGCCCCCAGCGACATGCCAATCAACATGCGCTGGTACCCGATGCGCTCGCCGAATCTGCCCCACACCACCGAGCTCACCGCCGCCACGACACCGGCCACGGTGAAGATCACCCCGGTGACGGTTGCCGCCGACTCGCCAGGATCGAGCGTGCGGACAAACAGCGGCAGCATCGGCTGCACCACGGCGATACCGAACTGGGCCGAAAACAGGACGATCATCATGATGAGCAACTGACGGTCGGCGCCTCGGTGGCGCACGTCGGCCAGCAGACCCCGCAAGCCCGGTCGTTGTTCGTCGACTGGCGGCGGCACGAATTGCTCTTTGACGAATGCGACCGTGACCACCCCGGCCAGGATGAACAGGCCGCCCGTGACGGCAAAGGTCCATCTGTAGCCCGCGTGGTCGGCGACCAGTCCGCCGAGCAGCGGGCCGACGGCGTTGCCCGCGAACGTCGACATCTGAATCAGGCCCAGTGCGTACCCGGCGCGGGGCCGTGGCACGAAGGACAACGCCAGCGCCGTGACCGCCGCGATCACGCCGGTCATCGCGCCCTGGATAAGGCGCAGGACCATGAACTCGCCGATGTTCTGGCTCAGACCCATGAGCCCGATCACCAGGCCGCCGCCAAAGGCCGCGCGCAGCACCATGAGCCGGCGCCCGTGGCGATCGGCATACGCGCCCCAGATCGGCGAGAAGATCGACAGGACCAGCGCCTGGGCGAAGCTGCTGACGCCTGACCACACCTCGACGTGCTGTTCGTCGCCGACTCCAAGCTGGGCGATGAACAACGGCAGGAACGGAAAGACGAACCCGAACGCCGTGAACATCAAGAAGCTGGCAACGGTGAGCGCGTACAGATTGCGCTCCCAGGGAGCCAGTGACGCTGTTGAGCGTTCGGCTGGGCGGCGAATGGTTATTACTCGACCGTCACCTGCACCTGCTCGATCTCGGCCCGACCGGACTTCGCGAACGGCCGCGGCATCGGCTGCGCGGTGCCATTCAGATCGACAGTTCGACAGCGCAGCACGTATACACCCGCCGGCACACCCGGCAACACCGCCGACCAGTGCACGACCGTGTAGCGCAACGGCCACGCCCGCGGCGCCCCGCTCGCCGGATCGAACTGGAGCGGCGCGTCCGGGGCCTGGCCGTCGGGCAGGCCACCGCCCCAGTGCTCGGGCGGCGGCAGGATCGTGCCGTCCCGCCAGTTGCCACGCGCGAAGTGCGGGTCGTCTGCCGGCAGGGCCGCGTCGGCCGGGTGGAGCCAGCACTGCACCTTCATGAGCCCCGAGACGCCCGCCTGCGCCAGACCGGTCATGGTGATCGGTTGACCGGCAGAGATGGTCGAGGGCGCCTGGACGAACCGCGCGAACGTCTTCATCGGACTCTCCAGATCGTTGTTGCCCAGCGCGTACGTATCGTTCGCTTTCCAGTCATTGGTCAGCACCACGCGCTGCAGCCACTTGACCGACTTGAAGCCGTATGCCTCGGGCACCACCATCCGCACCGGGCCGCCGCGTTTGCCCGACAGGAACTCGCCGTTGAGCTTGTAACACAGCAGCACCGGCAATTCCCCGGGTGGATCCTCCAGCACGCGTCCGATTGGCAGCGAGCTCTGGAACACCTGCGCCGGATCGTCACTGTGATAGCCGTAGTAGTAGACCCGGCGAATGTTCTCAACCGGTCCGGCCATCCAGATCGCGACGCGCAGCGGCACGCCTTCCCACAGCCCCATCCCGAGCGGCTCGCCGATGTTGTTGCACGTGACGCCCTTCAGGTAGCGCACAGCGCGCGTGTCGGCCAGCTTCATCAGCCCGTCAAAATCGAGCGCCGTCCCCAGCTCCTTCGACATGGGCCGTTCGATCACCGAGTCGCTCGCCGGATCCGTCACCACCTCGAGGCGCCACGTCTCCCGCTCGAGCCCGACCTGGCGGCGGACCTCGAGTGGCAGTGTGTACGGCAGCGGGTTGCCGCGCTCGACGTCCCCAAACTCAGCCTGCGGAGTCAGGTAGCCTGACCGGGCGATCGTGCCCGGCGGTCGCGTCCCGATCGCGCGCATGCGGCCATCTTCAAAATAGCCAGTCGAGACCGGCGGCGGTTCGGTGGCGGGTCCAATAGATGTGTCCGACATCAGTTCGCATCTCCTGGGTACCACGACACAAGAGCAACGTCAACCACGGCCACGGTGTGTGGTCGAGCGCGCGGAGTTGTCAATGCCGTCAGAGGCGGGCCGAAACACGACTGTTCGGCCCGCCTCCTGGAAATGCTACGTCCGGGCGACGATTTCCCCGACCATGTGATCGTGGATGCGGCACTGGTACTCGAAGGTGCCGGCGTTCGGGAAGCTGAACGCAAAATGATTCGACAGCCCTGCCGCGGGATTGCCAATGATCCCCGCCGTGGCGACCGTGGACGGACTGCTGATAATGGTGCCGCCGATCGGCTGAGGCACCAGATGGACCTCGAAATCGGCGGGGCTGGCGCAGTCGGTGGGCGCCACCGCCGGCTTGTCGCTGACACCCTCGCAGAACGCGGGCAGCGGATCGACTCCATCAGAGCCATGACCCCGCGGGAACGTCACGGTGTGCGGATCCTGGATGGTCTTGGTCACCCAGTTGACGGTGTCGCCAGGCCGAATGTTGGCTTTCTTCGGCAACATCTCCGCCACTTCGACAAATGGTGTCGCCGTGCCGGCGGTCACGGTGACGGTATGGGTCTTGCCATCCGAGTTGAGCTTGACAGACGACTCGTCGACAGCGTCTTCAGCCCGCAGAGCGCCACGTGTGTCGCGCTCGAGCTGGTCCGCCGCCTTCTCGCGAACGTCCTCCTGCTCGCTGGCTTCGCGACGATCGGGCACGACCGTCACCGAGCCTTTCATGCCAGCGTGGACCTCGCACACAAAGTTCACGACAGTTGAGTCGCCGCTCGCCGGTGGATTGACCCTGACGAAGAAGTCACCGCCCACGGCGTTGGGGATGAAGCCCGAATTGAGCAGCTTGGTCCCGTCGTACACGCATGGGTTGGTCGACGCGTTGCCGCAGCTCGGGTCGCTGGGCGCCAGCACGGCCGGGTTGAACTGGAGTGCCTGCGCCCCGTCGTCCGCATCCGGAGCGAACAAGCCCGGCACCGCTGCTCCAGCCGGCACGAGCGTCGCGGTATGTGCACCGTCGACCGAGGCGGTGTTCCAGTTGAAGTCGAGCACGTCGCCCCGGTGGACCTTGACTCCGCTCCGCGGAAAGTAGTCCACATATTCGAAGTTGTGTCCGGCTGGTCCGGCGTTGTCGACACCAATTTTATAGACGGTGGTGGCGCGCGCCATTGCGGGTGTCGCAACGCCGGACAGCGAGCCACCCACCAGCAACGTAAACGCAACCCCACTCATGCCCCAGCGGCCGAATCGAACCATTCCGCGTTCCCCTTTGTTGCGATTTTGAGCCCGCCCACTATACGTCGGTGTCCCAACCACGA
>DATGER010000086.1:0-4541 GCA_035309865.1 Chloroflexota bacterium | reverse complement strand
ACTACCCGGTGTCGGTGGTCACCGACGGCCAGGGCCTGAACATCACCCTGGTCGGCTACCTGGGCCAGCTGCACTTCGGCCTGGTGGCCTGCCGTGAGCTGGTCCCCGACATCGACGTGCTGGCCGGCTACCTGGTCGACGAGCTCGCGCTGCTGGCCGAGGCCGCCGAAAAGCGCGCCGCCGGGCTGAGAGAACCTTGATGGCGATCGACCCCAGCGCGTGAGCCACGGTCACCTCAGCATCGCCCCGCCGTCGATCGGCAGCACCGTACCGGTGATGTAGCGGGCGCCGTCCGAGCACAGCCACAGGCTCGCATTGGCCACATCGCTCGGCTCGAGCAGGTCCACCGGCATGGCGGCCCGGTAGACGATGGCCTGCGCCATCTCGGTCATGACGGCGGCGACCGACTCATTGGCGATCATGGGCGTCGCCACTCCGCCCGGGTGCAGCGAGTTTACGCGAATGTTGAACGGCGCGAGCATCAGGGCATAGGCCCGCATCAGCCCGACCAGGCCGTGCTTGGCCGTCATGTAGGCGAGATACCCCGTCGACGTGAAACGGTAGTCGGAAATCATGGGGGCGATGCCCGACAGCGAGTTCGTCATCACGATCGATCCGCCGTGGCCGGCACCCATCATCGCCGGCAGCGCGACCTCGATGGTGTTGTACGCGCCGCGTGCGATGACTTCCATCGTGTCCGTCCACGCGGCCGGCGTGTCGTACAGGTCGCCGGTCCACGAGAACACCCCGGCGTTGCACAGCACGAAGTCGAGCCGGCCGAACGTGGCGACGCCCTCATCGGCAACCTCCTGCAGGGCATCACGATCGCGGACGTCGGCACGACGTGCGACGATCTCGCCTCCGGCCGCCTCGACGAGCCGGACCGTCTCGGCGAGGTCCGCATCGGTCGCGAGCGGGTAGCCAACGGTCTTGATGGACTCGCAGATGTCGGCCGCGATTACCTTCGCGCCGTGCTCAGCGAACAAGATGGCAGCCGCGCGACCCTGGCCGCGCGCCGCGCCCGTGATGAACACCACCCTGCTGTCGAGTGCTTCCACCGGTCCTCCCTCTGATGTCATGGGCCTGGCTCAGGTGACATCCCACTGGATGGGCAGGCCCATGGTGATGCGCAGTGTGGCGTTCTTCTCGCAGTGCAGCTCGGCCGACGCGAGACGTACCGAAGGCAACCTCCTGACCAAGGCTTCGAAGGCGGCAGTGCCCTCCAGCCGCGACAGGCTGGCACCGATGCAGTGGTGGGTCGCGCGGCCGAAGGTGAGGTGCAGGCGAGCCTGGCTGCGGCCCGGGCAGAAGTCATCCGGATTCTCGAAGACGGCCGGGTCGCGGTTCGCCGCGCCGTTGACGCAGTAGAGCCGGTCGCCCTCCTTGATGTCGACGCCACCGATCGAGGTGTCCCAGCCGGCCCTGCGCCACACCGCGCGCACGGGGCTGTCGTAGCGGAGTGCCTCCTCGACGAGCTCGGCCGTGGCGTACGCACCGGAGCAGACGGCCTCCCACCGTCCGCGCTGGGACAGCAGGTGGTACATGCTCAGTGTCAGCCAGTTGGCCGTCGTTTCGTGACCCCCGGTGATCAGGGCGAACGTCTGCTCGACGATCTCCGGGATACTCATCGGATCCTTCGCGCCGAGCGCGCTCGCCGCGAAGTCCGTCAGCCCGTCATCGCGATCGTTTGCCCTGCGGTCGAGCACCTGAGCCTTGATGAAGTCGTGAAATTCGACCATGCCGCGGGCCGTCTGTTTCCAGACCTCGAGGTCCATGCGTCCCCACGCCAGGGCCACGCGGCACGACGCCCAGTAGTGCAGGCGCTCGGCGTCCTCCCGGGAGAACCCGAGCAGCCCGGAGACCACGCGGAGCGGGAACGGGTACGCGAACGCCTGGTAGAAGTCGCAGGCGCCGCCGTCGATGAAGGAGTCGATGAGCTCGTCGGCGATGCGGCGGATGGCAGGCTCGAGCGCAGCGACGCGACGTGGGGACACGGCAGCCAGCGTCGGACGACGTTGCCGCGTGTGGTCGGGCGGATCGCTCGCACGCAACGGCGACACGACGTCGATCGCGGACAGGATCTCCTGAACCTCGGGCGGAGGAGTTGTCATCACTCCCAGGCCGCCGCTGGGAAAACGCTTGGGGTCGCGGAAGATCTCCTCGAGCAGCGCGTGGTCGGTGACCACCCACGCCTGGATAACGTCTGAATAGAAGACCGGCGCGATCTCGCGGGCCCGCGCCCAGATGGGAAACGGGTTATCGACGAGCTGCTGTTCGAAGGGATCGAAGGCGGCGCGGAACGCCAGCTCAGAGTCCAGGGCAATTGCCATCGCGAGTTACTCCTTTAGGGCCAAGCACGAGGCGGAAGAGCGCGAGCCCGGTTGGGTCCTAATCCTCGGATATCTCGATCGCCATGACGGGGCAGGTGTCCCACGCCTCGCGGACGGCCGCCTCGTGCTCCGCGGACGGCTGCTCGATGACGGAGGACACGCCGTCTTTGCCCTGCCGGAACACCTGCGGGGCGAAGTCCACGCACTGCCCCGAACCGACGCAGCGCTCACCGTCGACACTGACCCTCACGGCCGCCTCCACAAACATCGTTCACTGCCTGTACAGATTATCAACGCTAGCGTTAAATTTCCAGTCTCCGGCCGACCGCGATTGATGACGGTGGCGGACCAGCGTATGACCTGTGCGAGGGGCGAGCTATCAGTACGGAATCAGCTCGGTCGTACCCTTCTCCCGCTTGAACCGCACCACAGTGTCCACCCACGTGTGGACCAGGTCATCGACGAACTTGATCGTGCTGAGTCCGAAGAAAACGATCTCGGTTCCGTCTACGGTGTGCCCGACGTGTGTGTACTGGATCAGCCCGTGCCCTTCCTCTTCCAGAGCGGCAATCCACTGGGGCTGCCACACCCGATCCGGCTGCAGTGCCAGTTGCCGGTCCTCCATGCCCATCAGGCCAGCGAGGTCCACCTTTCGTCCCTGCGGATACTGGGCGCTGGGGCGTTCGGTAAGCGTGCCTTCGGGGTGCAGCGCGACCTTCGCGTATCCGCGACCTTTGTTGTATTCGTCCACAAACCACCGGATCAGTTCCTCAACGGGCTTGGTGTTGCCAGGTCCCAGGCCTTTGCCTGGAGTTTCTGTCATTGTCGGGGGCTCCTTCTTCGCGAGTTGTCTACGAGTCGGCAAGCCACGCTTGTCGCAGCTCCCGAAGGGCCTCCAGGTGCTCGTCGACGTCGGTCTTGCGCACCAGCTTTCCTTCCGACCACTGGATCGGATAGGTCGCCGTACGGATGTTCAGATGGGTCGCGCCGAGATCCGCCCAGGCAGCTACCTCGTCGATCATTGCCTGCGCAGGCCGCGGGCCCTGGTAGATCGTGCCCACCAGCGACATGCCGTCGCGCCGGCCGAGCTCGTCGACGCGCTTCCAGAATCGCGACGTCCGGTCGACGCACTCCGCAGCCGTATGGGTAAGGAACCAGCCGTCCCCGCGGGTCGCCGCACGCTCCAGCGCCGGGTCGGAGTCGCCGCCGATTATCAGCGGGATCGGACGCTGGATGGGCATCGGGCAGACGCCGGCCGCCTCGAGCGTGTCAAACCTCCCGGAGTACGTCACGGACTCCTCGGTCCACAAGCGCCGCAACAGGTCGATCTGCTCGTCCATACGCCTGCCCCGCACGCGGAAGTCCGCGCCCATGGCCTCGAACTCGGCGTCGTTCCAGCCCACGCCGATGCCCAGCCGGATCCGGCCGCGGCTCAGGACGTCCGCGATGGCCGCCTGCTTGGCGATCAGCGCTGTCTGCCGCTGGGGCGCGATCATCACGCCGCTCGTCAGCGTGATGCGGCTGGTGACGGCGGCCAGGAACCCCATGGCGACGAACGGTTCGAAGAACGGGTTCGAATGGTCGTAGATCGGCTTGTCTTTTTTCAGGGTGTTCGGGTTGAGCGGTTCCCAGTCAGGTCGCAGGCCGGCGTTGATGCCGACCACATGCTCGGGGATGAAGATCTCGTCGAAGCCGATCGACTCCATCCCCACGGCCCAGTCACGGAGCACGGCAGGATCGGTGCCGAGGTCGAGCGTCGGATACGTGGCGCCGAACTTGAGGTTCCCGGTCCTCATGTCAGCTTGCCTTCTCGCGACCCGCCGGGATTACCTTCATCGAGCAAACTCCTTCCGCTGGGCGTGGCGACCGACCGACCCTCGTCGGCTGGCTGTTACGCGGCGGCTGCCTGCGCCGGCAACGCCAGCCTAGCGGGGGCTCCGTAGTTAGTCAACGTTTGCGTTGAACCACGAGATCAACAACAATGTCGATGTCGTAATGGCCTGCCTGAGAGCGTCACGAGTCGATCGGGGATAGATTTTCAACAATTATGTTGTAACAGGCTCCTTTGGCGAGGTTGAATGTATGAAGTAGGCCTTCCATGGTCTGCAGCAACCGTCTCCCAGGCCTAGAGAGGTCCGCGCCAATGACCGCAGCGGGCACCCTGATCGTCGGCGCCGGCCAGGCCGGCCACACCATGGCGCTCACCCTGCG
>DATGER010000085.1:0-19809 GCA_035309865.1 Chloroflexota bacterium | reverse complement strand
CAAGAACCCGGGGAAAGGAGGACAAACTGCGACTTCAACCCGGGGCGGGGACTTTCGTTGGCCACCACTGGGGACACCCCTGGCCACCAATGGATACCTCAGCGGCCGTCAATGGCGCCTTCACGATGGCCATTGACAGTTGTACTTGCGAGCCCTACCGCGCCAGGTTGTGTTGGACGACCTCACCAGTGGCGAGGTCTCTCCTATTACCCTCTCTGCCGCCGAGGGGGATGCCCACCTTACCCGCATTCTGTCGAGTCTGAACGAGGCGGTCACCGGAGCAGGCAATCCGTCACCTTCCGAGTTGGCGTGCGGCAGCTGCCAGTACCAGGCCGCCGATTGCGACGTGGCATGGGCGGCGTCGCGAAAGCCCGACCTGAATGCGCGCCGCGGCGACACGACGGTTGCGTATACAACCGCAACTACGGACCTGCTTGGCCTGCGTGCTTTGCCCTCAGGTGCCCGTGCATAAAACCAGAACCGAAGACCTCCGGGCGCGAGCTTCTATCGGGATGGACGCCCCAGCAGCGTCGCTTCGGTCGGCTACTCAGGATTGCCAAGGCGCACAACGGCGGCGGTTGCTCGTCGATCGCATCAAATGCTGGGCCGGTCGTAGGCCGACCGAACGGCGCCGCGCAAGCCGTCGGCATATCAGTCCACTGGGAAAGCCGACACGCCGAGCCGCAATGGTCGCGCAGCGCGCGCCGGACCTCATCAAGCTCGGACGGCTGCCCGCGAAAGAGCTAGGGCGAGGCGTCTTCTCTTTGATTGGAGCCGAACACCGGAAGCATGACCCGCGATGTTGGAGCGCCAGACCCTTCCACTGCAGTCGGTCAGGCCGCACTCAATCCGCTATTCAAAATAGAAAGGGGGACTGACGCACCGCAGCCCAGCGAAATTGCGCCGAGCGACCCGCGCCGTCTAGCGTCTTGACAGCCATTGACGGACGCGGGCCAACTCACACAACCCGAACTTTAGGCTCAAGGCTGTGGGTGCAGTCTAGCACTGCCCGTGAACTCTCGATCTGGGCGCATCGTACGCCCGCTCGTCGGACCGCCAGCGTGCTGCCAGGTTGGCGCTTGCAAAACTCCCCTCACCGATTCGAGTCTGGCGCAGGCCGTCGTTCGTCATGTGCTCGCGTCGACAACAACACCCAGCCCACTGCCTGTCTGCCGAATTTCGGTGGATGACCAGGCGGCGCTGGCATCCTTTATCCAACGGTATCCAGGCACCCATGCCGCCGAAGAGCAATTGCTTCTGTGCGGATCACTCTTCGGGTTGATACGCCGGCAAGGTCAACTCCGGCTCCACGGATATCAGGGCCTCGCCGAGCTTTCAGATTTCGACCAGGAGGGCATACGCGTCGTCTTGGAGTTCGTCAGACTTTTCGACCCACGTCGGGCACACGCGATCTCTACGCCCCTCTACCTCAGGTTGCTAAGAGGCTTATACATCCTGGCCGGACGACTGGAGCGGCACGTTGCCCTGAGCGGCGACATGCACATGTGGATGCGCTGCGTCTCCTCGAGCGTGCGCAACGCCGAGATCGCGCTTGGCCGCGACCTCGAGGATCGCGAGTGGCAAGCAATCGTCGAGGATGTCGTACGGCGAAGGGTGACGCTCGAAACCGCCCGAGCCCATCGGCGTTTCCTGCGCGGTGGACGCTACCTGAGCGAGTTGACCGAGGGAGAACTGGACGATGCAGCGGCACGTGCTGCAGAAACGTCAGAAACTATATCGATCAGTCCGATTACCGAGGATCAAGCCCTGGAAATACTCACCCGAGACGAGGTGGTGAGGGCTCTGTCGGGACTGAGCAAACACCAACGCGAGCGCATTGCGGAGTTGATCGGCCTCGATGGCTTTGGACCGCATCGTATAGGCGAGCTCGCCAGGCTCCTTCGCATTTCGCGTCAGGCGGTCCACCAAGCCGTGGGTCTCGGCCTACGCACGCTACAGACCTCTCGACACCGCGGCGAACTGGATCAGGTGCAGATGGTGCGTCGTTCACTGCGTCGCCGAGAACGCATCCAGGCGGACTGATCTGTGGCCGAACGCATCCCCGACGCCCTTCGACGCGAAATCGCAGAGTGGCTGACTGAGCCAAGCACATCTCGGCTGGCCGAGGCTGACCACCAGGCTCGGGTCCTGCGGCTAGACAGAGATGCAGCACTAGAGACCGTCGCGGCCGTTACCGATCTCAGATGAGGTCGTTTCGGTAGTCGATCTCACGAGCGCAGACCGTGGACTGGGTGTTGGAACGGTGCCGTTGCCGACGTTATCCTCCTGCAGACCACAGCCAGCCGCTCCAGATACGACTGCTAACGTTCCCGGCGTCTGTCGACCTTTACACTCGTTGCGTGCCTGCGCAGGATCAGCGTGCTCAGCTAGTCACTACGGCGCAAATTCTATCGAGCGTGAGTTCGCGCCGCAGGTTTGGTGTGCTCCTGCGGCGTGCCCGAGCCCGAGCCGGGATCGGCCAACGCGAACTGGCTCGCATGCTCCCGGCCCCGTGGGAAGGTCGGCCGTTTGACCAGGTCTGGATTTCTCGATGTGAGTGCGGAGCTTTTCCCCCTCCCCATCCGCAAAAGTACGAGCCGGTGTATCGCAGACTGGAATCATCACCGATCGACCTTCCGCGATTCGCGCGAAGCGCTGCGTACGTCGAACTTGTGCTGAACGCGATTGCCCCAGTGGTCGATGGTCGAGACCTGCTTCGCCCGCGACTGCGGTCCGTACTCGAGCCACCGACTGCACCCTCGCGCATAGAGCAACGTGCTTCCGATTTGGTCCTCGCGTCCAAGAAGCTCGAGGACGTCGGTATTACCAATGAATCCCCGCCACAATCAGCCAACTCAGCAAGACGAAAGCGGCAAGCGGGAGGCGCTTTTCGCGTTCACCAGAAGGACTTGCCACCTGAATACCCTGAATTGTTCGACATCCTCGCGGTCGGATATGCACGCGTTCAGATTGGTCTAGAGGAGATTGAGGCGTCGCCCCCGCCAGGCATGCAGCCGGCCTTTCCGTTGAGCGAGACGGAAGTACAGCAAGGACTTGTGCGTCGTCAATTCAAGCGGATGGGGAGCTCTCCGCAGTGCGGCAAGGTCGAAGAGCGTGCCCGAAACGTTAGCCAGAGCGGCCTACTGCGGGAAGTCCTGCATTCGTGGGCTGCGGATGCTTTTGACCCCGATCTGGCGGACGCATGGATTCATTTAGGCGCAGAGCTCCGAATGGGGGCCATCACCGAAGGCGAGTTCCCGTTGGAGCTCACACTCGGCGCCTAATCGAAACAACGCATCGCCGACATGGGTTGACAGCACAGCGTTGTTGAAGTGAAATACCTTATATTAATACTACGAACGCAGGCGACGCACGCACACGTACAGATGGGAGTTGGCTGTAGCGCGTCGACAGTTATCCAGCAAGACTGCCTCACGCATCCTGATCGGACAGACGAGGTCTCATAACAAATATTGATGAGAGTGGCGTGACGAAGAAACGTTCCCCTGGGAGCGGCTGGTACCAACCCCCACTTCCGTGGCTAGACGAAAATCAGGAATCGATCCGGCCTCGCTCGGTTTGTGCGCCCGCCGGAGTAGACCCGCTGCCACCCTCCGACGCTCCGATTTTGACCGGCCCTCCCCGTCGATCAGCGATGTCCGCCCAGGGCTCCAAGGATTTGAACTACCCGGAATCTGGGCGACTCGTCCGTCCGCGCATCGGGCCGGCGTCGTGTTGCCGACGGCGGGTTTGCGACAAACCGCTGACCAAGCGTACGACGGCACGAATCATCGTCCGCCACGCACTCGCTAACCCACGGCTGGGAATCGCGGATTGCCGCGTCTCGAACGAAGACGCGGTGACACTTGCATTATTCATTCAGCACCGTCCTCTGCACTACGTAAGTGACGAACGGCTGTTGGTTTGGGCTACGGCCTTTGCCTTTATGCGAAGGGCCGCACGTCAGCAATTGAGTGGTTATCACGGGCTCGCCGAGCTCGATGACTTTGACCAAGAGGCCTGCATTGCCCTCAAGCTCGCCACGAGGTTTGACCCTTCGATTGCGCCAGCACTTACCACGCCGCTTGGCCTTCTGCTCAAGCGCGGCTTCGACATTCTCGGGGGCCAACTGGCGCGCTACGTTGCATTGAGCCCAGCCATGCATAGGCGTATGCGTGGTATCGCTTGGCGCGTTAGCCGTCGAGAGATTCAAGACGGGCGGTCGCTTACTGATTATGAGTTCCACCTCATCGTTGAAGAGGTCGCCGGTGTAGGCGTATCGCTCGAGACAGCGCGAGCCCATCGCCGACTACTGCGGCACGGGCGCTATCTGGGTGAATTGACTCAGGAACAACTTGATCAGTCGATGCTTCGGGGTGCGGCGATCATCTCCGCCGCGCCGTCCGTAGCTCTACTGAGCGAGGACGACGCACTTGAGATTCTGACCCGTGGCGAGGTCGTTGCGGCCCTGGCGCGACTGAGCAGAAAGCAGCGAGAACGGATCGCCAAATTGATCGGGCTAGACGGCTGTGAGGCGCACTGTAGGACGGAGATAGCCAGGCTTCTTCGCATTTCGCGTCAGGCGGTCGGCCAAACAATTAATAAGGGCTTGCGCAGACTCCAGAACTCACGGCACCGCATTCAGCTCGATCAGGTCGAAATACAGCGTCGCGCACGTCGGCGTCAGGCAGGTTGATCTGTGGCCGAACGCATCCCTGACGCCCTTCGCCAGGAAATCGCAGAGTGGCTGATTGCGCCAAACACATTTCGATTGGCCGATGATGCGGCGGACCATTTCGAAATTGAGCGCAGCACCGTTTACAAGATCAGGAAGGAATACGAGATCGGCACCATACGTGTCGGACGCCGCTCCCGATCGGTTCGCAAGCCGACCACTGTCGACGGTGCGCGAGAGCGTTTCGGCCATTGGCTTGCAAACAACCTACGCGAAACCGACCTGACCCTTTGCTGGACGGGCGTGCTCCTCCGAGTCAGCGAGGATGACCAGGCTCGTGTCCTGCGGCTGGCAAGAGATGCAGCACTGGAGCCCCTGGCGGCCGTGACGGATCTGAACACGGCCGACATCGTGTGCTTCGTGCCGAAGATGGACGCCAGGCCCAGTGACGTGGTCGACCGTCTCTATCAACTGGCCGCAGTCGGACAAGCCGCGCGCACTAGGGGCCTCTCCGCGTGAGACGCGATGTTGGCCCCGCGCGAGCGGAGCGATGGCGCGGCGAACTGCCGTCCATGACCGATGCCGAGCCGACACCAGACGCGTTGCGACTTGCGGCAGTGCCTGGCGGGCGAGTCGCGCGGAAACTCGTACAGGAGATGTGCTTGCACATCGTTCAAGATCTCGATGTTGATGAGGACGGGCGTGGCTGGAACCGAGGGCCGACAGGCCCTCGTCCGATGCACCCGATCAGCGCGGCTCTGCAGAGTTGCGTCTTTCGGTTCCTGGCGCTCGAGGGAACGCAAACACTGGGCACACGCCAGAACTGGCTGCGTGGCTATCTGTTTGAGCAACTAGACAACGGCGACTGGACGTGGACCGATCAAGCCGAGCGAGACGGCTGGGACGTTCGGCGTGGGATGTCAGAGTCGACGCTTTTCCGCATGGAGGACTGGCTGGCTCAGCCGAGCCAGCGGCCCGCGATAGTCGAGCGGGCCAAGGGTTTTCTGCACCCGCGTCTCAAACGCTTGTTCCCGGCCTTTGGGCGAGACACCGCCCTGGACAGAACCGTCGTCACATCGTACGCATGGCAGACCAGGGCTGGACGCAAGCGCGAGACGGCTGGCCGAAACAGGGCTGATCCACTTTCCGAAACCATCGGTGACTTTCCGGACTTCGGACACGCGCCGAGTAATCACCCCCACGCGTGGGAAGCCAAGAACGACCGTCAAGAAAGCTGGGCGCCAAGGCGAGCCGGCAGGGGCATGAAGAAAGAGAGACCCGGGCGAACAGGCGAACTGACGCCGGATCCCGAGGGCAAACCCAGTCCACACAAGAAGAAGCTCACACTCGGACGCGGGGTTGCGCCCCTTTTGGACGTCCTGACGATGATCCCCATCGAGTGGGCAACAAGCCCGCTCAACGTGTCTGAGCAACGCGTGCTCGAGCACATGATCCTGCCAGACGTGCCCAAGCTCAGAGAGATCGGCATAGAAGTCGAAACGATGGCGCTCGATGCGGGCTATGAGGGTCTTCCGACGGCCGCGCGTCTTTACGGCGAAGATGTCTCCGCGCTCGTTTCGGCCAGCGACGGTGAGCCCGACATTTTGGTTGAGGACAGCGTGCTTATTGAGGTTCAGGCTGGCGGCGAGGTGACGCGCTTCTTGGGCGTGGCCGCCGGCGCGGATGCCGAGGGGAAGAAGACACCCAAGCTCAGGCCGCTACCAATACTGGACTGGAACGAGGATGAAGGCTGGGCGCTATACGGCTGCGGAGGTGAACCGAGCGAGGCCGAACTGGAAGGGTTGTCCATCGAGGACTCCTTGATGCAGCGCGGCCGTGGTGACTGTGGCCAACTCCACATCACTGAGGGGTGTCTTGAACAAGGGGTCAGCGGGATGCTTCGACTCGACTTATCGCCCGAGCGGCCCGATGCGTCCGTGTTCAGTGGGCCACGTCTGGGCCGCCAGCAACGCGTCATCATTGCCAAGAGCGAGGCTGGCTCGCAGCATCAGGGTGGCCGAGACCGAACGCCGATCCCACCGCGGAACTCCGAACCCGTAGCTCAAGTGCGACGACTCGGCCGAAGCGCCAGCGAACGTCTGAACGGTCGCCTAAAAGCGCAGTACGGCCTCGCAAAATCGCGCGCGACCAAGCACCGCGCCGCTTTCCACATTGACCTGGCGAATCTCGCGTTGATGATTGCGGCCCTCGCGCGCATGGAGTACCTCAAGCGGGAGAAAGACTCTGCGGATCTCGCTGAGTTGCGCTACGTAGCTCGGTTCACGACTCCACGGATTTTTGGACGCAACATCGTGCCGCGGCGGCCTCATCTCTCGACTCAGCCACTCGGACCACCGGGCTGACTGCGTCAAAGTCCAGGCGTTAGGCTGAAGGCCACAGGCACTCGGCCTCTCTTGGCGTCCGCGCCGGGCGCGAACTTGGTTGACCACTACGCCGCCATAGCGGCATTTCTGCCCCAAATGGGCGAGAGCCGACCCAGAACGAGTTCATAGGGCTCTTGCTGAGGAATTCCTCACCACCTGAGGACCAAACTCGGAAAAAGACCGTCCACAACGTTCGTTGACATTTGCCGGATTGGCTCGAACAATGGAACCACCGCCGGCTACGGCTGCGTTTGGAATTTTGGAGGCTTCGTCGCATAGGGGAGTCAGCGTCGACCCGCCACTCCGGCCACTTGCCGACATCCGTTTTTTGAGCCCCATCCTGGGAGGGATGATCAATGAGGCGTATCGCTTACCTCCTGTCCGCCTGGACCCTGTTGTTCGCCGCGGCCTGCGGCCCCGCGGCCGCCCCGGCGCCGGCGCCGACTACCGCTCCGGCCGCTCCGGCCGCCGCGGCGCCAACAACAGCACCCGCGGCAGCCGCCAAGCCCACGACCGCCCCAGCCGCCGCGGCGCCAGCCGCGACAACTGCGCCCGCGGCACCCGCGCCCACCACGGCGCCGGCCGCGGCCGCCAAGCCCACCACCGCCCCAGCCGCGGCGGCAGGTACGCGCGGTGCAGGCGGCACCCTGAAGATCCTGTACTGGCAAGCCCCGACGATCCTGAACACCCACCTGGCCCAGGGCACCAAGGACCAGGACGCCTCGCGACTCGTCCTCGAGCCGCTGGCGGCCTTAGGCCCGGACGGCGTACCGGTCCCGCTGCTCGCGGCTGAAATCCCGACCGTTGCCAACGGCGGCATCTCCGCCGACCAGAAGAGCATTACCTGGAAGCTCAAGCCGGGCATCAAATGGTCCGACGGGACACCGTTTACCGCCGACGACGTCGTCTTCACCTGGCAGTACGTGGCCGATCCGAAGACCGCGGCCAGCACCACCCAGATCGTCGACGGAGTCACCAGCGTCGAGGCCAAGGACCCGATGACGGTCGTGGTGAACTTCAAAGACCCCAATCCGTACCCGTATCAGATCTTCGTGTCGGCACAGGGTCCGATCATCCAGAAGAAGCAATTCCAGGACTTCATCGGCGACAAGGCCAAGGACGCACCCGGCAACCTGGCCCCGATCGGGACCGGCCCGTACAAAGTGACGGACTTCAAGCCTGGCGACGTCGTGACGTACACGATGAACGAGAACTATCGCGATCCGAACAAGCCGTTCTTCAAGGACGTCCAGATCAAGGGTGGTGGCGACGCCACCTCCGCTGCCCGCGCGGTCTTCCAGACTGGGGACGTCGACTACGCCTGGAACCTCCAGGTCGAGTCGCAGGTGCTCAATCAGCTCATGCAGGGCGGTAAGGGTGATCTGGTGACCGCCCCGAGCCCGAATGTGGAGCGGCTGCTGCTCAACTTCGCCGACCCGAACACCGACGAAGGGGGGGCCAAGGCCGAGCCTGACACGAAGCACCCATTCTTCTCGGACATCAACGTCCGCAAGGCCTTCGCGATGGCCGTCGACCGCAAGTCGATCGCCGACCAGCTCTACGGCGTGGCCGGCCAGCCGACGTGCAACATGGTGACCTCACCGGCCGCGCTGGTGTCGAAGAATACCGACAGCATGGACGTTTGCAAGTACGACATCGCCGCGGCGAACAAGCTGCTCGATGACGCCGGCTGGGCGAAGGGTTCGGACGGGATTCGAGCCAAGGGCGGCGTCCGGATGCACGTGGTCTACCAGACCACGGTCAACCCGCTCCGCCAGAAGGAACAGGCGATCGTCAAGTCCGGCTGGGAGCAACTTGGCGTCGAGGTGGAGCTGAAGTCGGTCGATGCCGCGGTGTTCTTCTCCAGCGACGCCGGCAATCCGGATACCGCGGCCCACTTCTACACCGACGTCGAGATGTTCACCAATGGCGCCGCGACGCCTGACATGACCCAGTACATCGCGCTGTGGACATCGGACCAGATCGCCTCGAAAGCCAACAGCTGGCACGGCAACAACTATCACCGCTGGACCAATGCCGACTACGACGCGCTGTACAAACAGCTGCAGACAGAGACGGACCCAGCCAAGCGCACGGACATCATCATCAAGGCGAACGACCTCCTGGTCAGCCAGGTCGTCGTGATTCCTTTGGTCGCGCGAACGCAGCCGACCGACGGGATCAGCAAGCAGATCAAGGGCGACATCCCGAACCCGTGGGATTCCGTGCTGTGGAACATTGCCGATTGGACGAAGACCGGCGGATAGGCGAGGGAGGTCAGGGACCACGAAGGAGTGACGTCAGTGCTTCTTCATCTCCTCTGGAGAAGCGCTCGGAGGCCCGCGGCGGAATGTGAGCGTTCCTAGCCATGCCGCTCCGCTTCGCGTCACCGACGAATCTACGGACAGCTGATCCCTGACCTCTGACCCCTCGACATGAGTCGCTACGTCGTTCGCCGGCTGATCACAGCAATTCCGACATTGCTGCTGATCAGCTTCGTCCTGTACGCCATCCTGTCGCTGGCGCCGGGGGATCCGCTCTCGCAGTTCGCGGCCAATCCGGCTGTCCCGCCCGAGGTGCGCGACAATATTCGCCGCTCACTAGGCCTGGACGATCCGTGGCCAGTGCGCTACGTCAAGTGGCTGTTCTCCCTGGCCCAGGGGAACTGGGGCTTCTCGTTCGGCAGCCGCATGCAGGTCTGGGACCTCATCAAACTGCGGATCCCGAGCACGCTGGCGGTGGTCGGCATTGCCTACCTCGTCAGCCTGATCATCGCCCTGCCGATCGGCATCCTCTCGGCCATCAAGCAGTATTCCGTCTTCGACCATGTCGCCACGACATTTGCCTTTATCGGCTTCTCCGTACCGACCTTTTTCACGGGCCTGCTGCTGATCATCATCCTGAGTGTGAAGCTGCAGTGGCTGCCCTTCATTTATGACTCCACGTTGCAAGTGCGCGACCTCGGCTCGCTCGGAGCGCAGCTCAAACAATCGATCATGCCCATCGCGGTGCTGGGCCTGTTTCAGGCTGCCACCTTCGTGCGCTATACCCGCGCGTCCATGCTCGAGAATCTGCCGCAGGACTATGTCCGCACTGCGCGCGCCAAAGGTCTGGCTGAGACCAATGTCATCAATCGGCACGTGGTCCGCAACAGCTTGATCCCGGTGGTCACGCTGATCGCGCTCAGTGCGCCGACGGTCTTTTCGGGCGCATTGATCACGGAGCAGATCTTTCGCGTCCCAGGTATCGGAGCGCTGCTGATCACCTCGATCCAGAACAACGACATCCCGGTCATCATGGCCATCACTTTCACGTTCTCCTTCCTGGTGGTCGTGTTCAACGTCGTTGCCGACGTGATGTACGGGGTACTCGACCCGCGGATCCGTTATGACTAAAGAAGGCGTAAGCAGCTGATGACGACGACCACCGTCACCGCGCAGGACCTCGTACGGCTTCCGACCCTCACCGAGCGGGCGCTCCGCCGTCCCGCCCGGTCGCTGTGGTCCGACGCCTGGCGTCAGTTCCAGCGTCACCACCTGGCGATGGCGGGCGTGGTGGTATTTGCGCTGTTGTTGCTGTCGACGCTGATCGGCCCACTCCTCTGGCATACGTCGGGTGAGTCGATCGACTACGGCGCCGGTCTGCAAGCCCCGTCGCTGCAGCACCCGTTTGGGACAGACGATCTCGGTCGCGATATCTTCGCCCGGGCGCTGCTGGGCGGGCGCGTGTCAATGGCGGTCGGCGTCGTCGCGGTCATTATCGCTATCACACTCGGCACTACCGTCGGCGCGGTGTCCGGCTTTTTCGGCGGGCGGGTCGATAGCTTGCTCATGCGCCTGACGGACCTCTTCCTGGCGCTCCCGCAGTTGCCGTTGCTGTTGATGGTCACGTACCTGTTCCGTGATCCGCTCAGACGCGTCTTTGGACCCGAGGTCGGTGTTTTCCTGCTGATCGTCGGCGTGATTGGCGTCCTCAACTGGATGCCGTTAGCGCGACTCGTCCGCGCGGGCTTCTTGTCGCTCAAGCAGAAGGAGTTTGTCGAAGCCGCCCGCTGCGTCGGCGCCAGCAACCGACGGCTCATGGCGGTGCACATCTTGCCGAATACGCTCAGCGCGGTGATCGTGGCGGCGACGGTCGGCATTGGCCAGGCCATCATCACCGAATCGGCGCTGTCGTTCCTCGGGCTGGGCTTCCCGCCAGACGTCCCCACCTGGGGACGCCTGCTCTACGACGCGCAGAACTTCCTGGACCTGGCACCTCACTGGGCCATCTTCCCCGGGCTGATGATCTTTCTGACCGTCCTGTCGATCAACTACATCGGCGACGGCCTGCGTGACGCGCTGGACCCGCGTAAGACACAATAAACGCGCTCGATCCGGCACGACGCGATGGCCAAACAGTTCACGGTACGGCTCAAGAACGAGCCTGGCGCTCTGGCGCGGCTCGCGGGTCGCCTGGGCGAGGACGGGATCGACATCCGCGATCTCAGCGCTGGCGCGGTCGGCAACTACGGGTGCGCGGTGCTCACGACGCACGACGACGCCGCGGCGGCTGAAATCCTGCGGAAAGCCCGCTACAAGTTCGTCGAAGGCGACGTGATCAACACCAGCGTCGAGGACCGGCCCGGTGCCCTGGCCCAGTTGACCAACCGCCTGGCCGATGCCGGTGTCAATATCACCGGGTTGATCACCCTGCGTCGCCACCAGGGCAAAGCTGAGCTCGCCATCACCGTGGACGTGATTGACAAAGCCCGCCGCATCCTCGGGTCCTGAGCGCCCTTCACCGCCCAGCGGCCGTCTCGGACATATGCCTGACGGTACCATCAGTGCACATGGCCCAGATGTTCATCAATGGCGAGCGCGTCGACGCCGCCAGCGGCGCGACGATGGAAGTCCGCAATCCCGCCACGGGTGAGCTGGTCGACAGCGTGCCGAAAGCCGACGCCGACGATACGCGTCGCGCGATCGAGGTCGCCGCGGCGGCGTTCCCCACGTGGAGCAAGACGCCCGCCCACCAGCGCGCCCAGATCCTGATGCGCGCCTCGACGTATGTCCGCGAACGGCTCGACGAAGTGGCGCAGTTGCTCACCTGCGAGCAGGGCAAACCCATCCGCGATTCGAAGATCGAGGCCGAGCGGTTCGCCGACAACATCGAGATCTACGCTGGCCTCGTGGGTTCGGGCGCGCCGTCGGGCCGGCACGTGCCGCTGCCGTCCCAGAAGGCGATGGGCCTGGTCGTCAGACGTCCGATCGGCGTTGTCGGCGCGATCATTCCCTGGAACTTTCCGCTCACGCTGATGGCCAACAAGATTGCGCCGGCCATGGCGGTCGGCAACACCGTCGTCGTCAAACCGGCCAGCACCACGCCGCTGGCCACCCTCCGCCTCGCCGAGTTGATGCACGCTGGCGGTCTGCCGCCCGGTGTGTTGAACGTCGTCACCGGCCCGGGGAGCGTGGTCGGCGAGGAGATCATCCGCCATCCGCTCGTGCGCAAAATCGGGTTCACCGGCGAAACGGGCACGGGTATCCACGTCGCCAGGAGCGCTGCCGAGGAGCTCAAGCACGTCACCCTGGAGCTGGGTGGCTCGGATGCCGCCATCGTGTGTGACGACGCGGACCTCGACCTGGCGGCGCGCACGGTGGCCATCGGACGTTTTTTCAATGCCGGCCAGGCTTGTCTGGCCGTGAAGCGTGTCTACGTGTTCGAGAGCGTCGCCGACGAGTTCATTTTGAAAATCTCGGCGCGGGCCAAACGGTTGAAGTTGGGCAGTGGCGCCGATGCGTCGGCGCAGATGGGTCCCCTGCACACTGAGAAACAGCGTGCCGAGATCGAATCCCAGCTGGCCGACGCGGTCGAGCGGGGCGGCAAAGTCGTCGCGGGCGGCCAGCGCCCAGCCGGCGAGCAATTCAGCCGCGGTTACTTTTTCGAGCCGACCGTCGTCGTCGACGTGCCTGAGGGAGCCCGCGTGTGGACCGAGGAAACGTTCGGCCCGCTGCTGCCGATCATGCGCGTCAAGGACCTCGACGAAGCGCTCGACCGAGCCAACGACAGTGAATTTGGCCTCGGCTCGAGCATCTTTACCCGCGACATGAACAAAGCCCAACGCGCCATCGACGAGCTCGAAGCCGGCTACACCTGGGTCAACGCGGTCCAGATCGCCCACGACGAGCTCCCCTTCGGCGGCACCAAGCACAGCGGCTATGGCAAAGAGCACGGCACCGAAGTGCTCGACCACTACACCGAGCAAAAGTCCGTCGTGATTGCCTCCTGACACTCGCACGCGGCGCCCCGTCTGGTCCGACGACCGAACTGTCTCGGCACTCCGTGCTGGAACGTGCCCAACGCCCACAACACGTGATCGGGTCGTATTGAGAAGTACGCTTCCGGGAGTCTGTCCGCGAGCGTAGAATGGCAGTACGAGCCCCCCACAGAGAGGAACTATGCCCTTCAAGCAATTGACAGCCGGCCGCTGGTTGGTCGGGGCGGGAATGACGCTGGCGATCCTGTTCGCCATTCAGGTCGCGGTTGCCCTGGCCGCCGGTCCCGAGACGTTCGCCGCGCCACAGATCGTCGCTCAGGTGCCAACGCCGACGCCGTTCCGCTTCCTGACCCCGACACCGTTCGTGCCCAGCAAGACCACGACCACCACCACCGCCACGACCACGCCGAGGGCCGGCGGCTTCCCGATGGAGTTGGCCGTTCCCGCCCTGGCAGGTGGACTGGCGGCAATCGGTGGCGGAACGCTCCTCTTCCGACGCAAGCGATCCAGCTGACTGGGGGCGCCGACTCGCCGGCGCCGGCCTGATCCTGCTCGGCGTAGCCGGCGTCGCGATAGCTGGCTGGGCGTACCTCGACGCGTGGTCGACCAGCCAGACATGGAACGCGTCGCCGCAGGCCGCGGCGCTGGCGCGCCAGGCCATCGAGCCGACGCCGGTGTGGCTGCCCACCGTAACCCCCGGCCCGGCGCCGACCAGTGCGCCCATCGAACCGCTCCCGACTCAGGGCGTCCTGTCGGCCAGCGTGCCGGTACCCCAACCGATGGCTGCCCCGACCGCCGTCGTGTTTGCCGCCGCCGAAGATCTCTCGCTGGATGCGAGCGACTTTCGCTTCATCGACCCGCCGGAACCTGACGCCCACGCCCGCGTCGCGGTCACGGTGACCAATCACGGCGCCGCGCCCAGCCAGCGCGTCCTGCTCGGCGTGCCCGCGAGCTGGTTCGAGGATTATCGCATCATCGGTACTGCCCCGGCCGTGTCGGACGATCGAACCGACGACGCCGGCCTGCGCAGCTTCAGCTTCCCACCGCTCAACGCCGGATCGACAGCGACCTTCGAGCTGCACGTGACCGCCATCGGCGAGGGCACTCAGGCGCCCGCGGTGAAGGTTCTGTCACAAAGTGGCGACCTGATCGGCGAGGCGACGCTATCAACATCCGCGCCCACACCCCGACCGGGTCCCGTGATGTCGATCGACATTCCCGCCCTGAAGCTGCACAGCGGCGTGGTGCAGATCGCGTTCGAACCGCCGCCCTTCGCCGTCGGCCAGCTCAACGGCTCCGCCAACATCACCCAGGGCAACACCGTGCTGGTGGGTCATCTCACTGGCGCGGCCGGCAACATCTTCGCCCACCTCGATCAGCTCAAGCCGGGCGATGAGATCACCGCGACGTCGCGGGGTTTGCCGTACGCCTTCGTCGTGAGCCGGACGTATGAGAGTGCCAACGACGATCCGGCGCCGCTGCGACCCGCCGACGACGCGCGCCTGACGCTGATGACCTGTGCTGGCGTGTGGAACCCGTTCACCCACGACTACTCCAAGCGGCTCTGGATCGTTGCCGAGCCGCCCGATCGGGCGGCCGTGACGATTGCCGCCGCCGCCGCGACCGCGACGGCCGAAGCGACGGCTGCCGTGGCCGCGACGTCGACCGCGCTGGCGCTGGTGCCGACACTGACGCCGACACCAGTGTTTGTCGGTGAGCCGTCGCTGCCAGGCGGCATCGGCAATACGCGCGTCGACCTCGAAAACGTGCTGGGCAAAGCCACCGGCGAGACGTTGGGCAAACTGGTTGTGTTCCGCCAGCCGGGGCGCGAGTTCCACGTCGTGTTTACGCCCGACCCGCCGCGCGCGGCGCTGGTGGCCGAGATCCTGGCGGCCGACAACCGATTGACCTTCGATGCGGCCGTGCGCGAGGCGCGCAAGCTGTTCCCCCTCGACACGCGCCCCCGCGCCGCGGCGCCGGAGGGCAACAGCCTGTTCGTGGTCGAACGGTTCACCAGTCCCACGCTCGCCCAGGCGCTCGGCACGGGCGACTTCTCGGTTGTCTACACCCGCGACGCGACGGGCGCGATCACCAGCATCCTGCTCGGCCTCGGCGACGACTTCCAGGCGTTGATCCAACAGTCCCGCCGCTAAGCGCCCGTCTTTTCGCTTCTCTTTATCTGCCTTTAGTTGTTTCTGGCAGGTCGCCGGCTATAGTGCGCCACCGCTGTGGCCAGGCTCCCTTCACTCTTCGTCCTGCGCGCTGGGGCGCTGGCGGCATGCTTGCTGGCGGCGCAGGCCGTCCCTGTTCTGGCTGTCGGCGCTGCCGACGCCGGGACCGCGACGATGACGCACCTGCCCGCCTGGGTCCAGGTGGCCAGCGCTTCGACGCGCGTCTACGCGAGCGACACCGGCGAGGCCGCGGCTGCCCAGCGTTTGAGCCAGTACACCTTCCTGCGCGTACTCGGCGGCGGGTCGTCCCGCCTGCAGGTCAACGCCTACGACGAGAACGGCAACCCCGGCCTCCGCGGCTGGGTCGACCCGAACGCCGTGCTGCCCTCAGCGCCTGGCACCGACTGGCTCGTGACTGCGAATGGCGCCGCCCTCTGGCGGAGCACCGATCCCGGCGCCACCGCCGTGCGCACTCTCGACCCGCTCACCCCGATGCAGCAGATCGACGGACCCGTCCAGGATCGCGTCGAGGTCCAGATTTACGCCCGTGACTTCAGCGCCGCGCTCGACCGTGGCTGGATCAATATCGCCGACACCGGCCCGGCGCTGCCGCCGCGCATCGCCATCCCGGCTCCGGCCAACCCGGCGCCCGGTGGCGCCCGCGGCCTGTCGGGCGGCACCGCGCGGCAGACGTTCCTTGATGCGACGGCCCGAGCCGCCCGAGCGGCCGCGGCGCAGACCGGCGTGCCCGCCAGCGTCACGGTCGCCCAGGCCATCCTGGAATCAGACTGGGGCCGCTCGTCGTTGGCCCTCGACGCCAACAACTACTTCGGGATCAAGGCCAGCGACCGGCTCGGCAGCGACGGCGTCGTGTGGATGCCGACCGCGGAGTTCGACGATGCCGGTGAGGTCTTCGAAACCGTCAGCCCGTTCAGGGCATACAAGAGCCTGACCGATTCGGTGGCCGACCACGATGACCTGCTGCGCACCGCGTCGCGCTACGCCGCGGCCATGCGATTGGCGAGCGACCCCAAACAGTTCGCCCAGGAGCTCTCCGACGCGGGCTACAGCACCGACCCCGACTACGCCGACAAACTCGTGGCCCTGATGGACAGCTACGACCTGTATCGCCTCGATACCTAGGTTCCCAGCGAAACGCCAGCGCAGCGCAGCGTGCCCTGGCAACAGAGCGAGCGCCAGCACAACCTTCCCTGGCATCGGAGCGAGCGCCGGCGCGGACTTCCCTGCCACGGAGCGAGCGCAGCGCAGCGTGCCCTGGCAACAGAGGGAGCGCGGCGCAGCGGGCTTGTGTCGGCAACCCGACCACAGCCGGGCCCGAAGCGTCCAGTGAGCGATCGCGCGCGGCGGAACACCGGCGGAGGCATCCGTCTGCCGACAATCGCGTACAACTGACCGTGACTCCCCGTTGACCCCTGTATGAGCACGCAGAACAGCCGCGAGCGGGTTTTCCACGCGCTGCATGAGATCGCGGTTGCCGTCGGCGGCGTCCTCGAACCCGTCGAACTGGCCAGGCTCGTTTCCGACCGCGCGTGCGAGCTCTTCGAGGTCAGCGCCGTCGGCGTGTACGTCCTCGACGACGCTGGCACGACCCTGATGCCCGTCTACTCGTCCGACGCCTGCGACACTCGCCCGGAGCCACCCATCGAATTGGGCGACGGCGCCGCCGGCCAGGTCGCGCTGCTCGGCGAGCCGGTGATGGTCGACGACTATCGGGCGTGGACCCACGCTGGCGTCTGGGCAGTTGAGAGCGGCGTGCGCTCGGCGATGGCCGTCCCACTGCAGGTGGCCGATCGCCGCACTGGCGCACTTTCCGTGCGCGCGTACGCGCCGCGGCACTGGACCGATGACGAGCTCCAGACGTTGACCCTCCTCGCGGCGCAGATCGCGCCAGTGCTCGAAGCGGCGCGCCTCTACGAACGCACCCGCGCAGCCCAGTTGCAGGCCGAAGCGGCGATCAGGCTGCGTGACGAAGTCCTGGCCGGTGTCTCGCACGACCTGGCCGGGCCGCTTGCCCGGATCCGCCTGTACGCCGAGCTGATCGAGACCGACTCATTGAACCTGGAGCCACCGGCCACCGCGCAACAACTGCACGACTGGAGCGCACGTATCATCGCCGCCACGGGCGCTATGAAAGTGCTGATGCAAGAACTCCTGGACGTCGCCCGCGTGCAGATGGGGCAGGCGCTCATGCTCGACCTGAGGTCAACTGACCTGGTCGGTCTGGCGCGCCGGCTCGCCGCCGAGCTCGAGGCGGCCGGCCAGCACGTGACGATCGTTTCGAGCGTCGACGAGCTCGAAGGGTGGTGGGACGAGACGCGGTTGTCGCGCGTTGTGAGCAACCTTCTGGATAACGCGTTCAACTACAGTCCACCCGGGACAGGCGTCGACCTGCTGATCGACGCCGACGCCGCGATGGCCCGGCTGGGCGTGCAGGACCGCGGGCGTGGCATCCCTGCCGACGACCTGCCGCGCGTCTTCGAGCGCTTTTATCGTGGCTCGAATGTTGCAGGTCTGACGACAGGCAACGGACTCGGGCTGGCCGTCGCGCGCCAGATCGTCGAGCAACACGGGGGTAGCATCCATATCGACAGCCGGCCCGGCGGCGGCACCATCGTCAGCGTGCGTCTTCCGCGCGCCGGGCCGTCCCACCCATCCGAGAATGATCGCCACTGAGTCCCGCGACGGAGTCACCGTCGTGCGACTGGACCGGCCGTCGGGTCGCAACGCGCTCGTCCCTGAGCTGGCGGAGTGCCTGGTGGCGCACTTGAAGGCAGCCGGTGCCGCTGGTCAGCCCGTGGTGCTCACCGCGGCGGGCACGACCTTCTGTCCGGGCGCCGATCTCAAATGGCTGGCCAGGTGCGGTGACCCAGCGCTCGGGGTGGCCGAGCTCGTGGCGGTCCACCATCTGGCCATCGTCACGCTGCTCGAGATGCCAGTGCCGGTCGTCGCCGCGGTCAACGGCGCGGTCGCGGGCGGCGGGCTGGGCCTCATGCTGGCCGCGGATTACCGAGTCGCGGCGGAGCGCGCGACCTTCACGGCCGCGTACTTCCGCCTGGCCCTGACTCCAGACGGCGGCTCTTCGGCGTTTCTGGAACGCATGATCGGCCCCGCCCGCACGCTCGAGCTGCTGCTCACCAATCGCCGGCTCGGCGCTCGGGAGGCCCAGGCCTGGGGCCTCGTGAACGAGGTGGTCGAGGACGCGCAGGTGCTCGATCGGGCGGTGGCGTTTGCGGCCGGCCTGCAGCGCGTGCCGGGCTACGCGGTACTAGAAACGCGTCGCCTGCTGGACACCGTCAACATCCGCAACCAGCTGCAGCTCGAATCGGTGGCGATCCGCACCGCCGCCCGCGGCGCGGCCTTCCACGACGCGCTCAAAGCCTTCCTGGCCGCGCACCCCGACTGAGAGGCCTCGCGGTAGCGGTACCTTGCCGTTCCCGGCGGGAAACCTCGCGGCAGCGGTCCTGTGCCGTTCCCGGCGAGAAGCCGGGGTCGGTTTCGTTCCCATGTTGTGCCCGAGTCGAGACCCTGGCCGTCCCGGACATTATTGAGATCGCGTTATACAGCGTATCGTGCTGTTGGCTGCTATCGCGCTTTCCGTGTCCCTGACCCTGGGGGCGTCCATGCCCCTGTTCGCTCAGACCGAATCGTCTCGGTCTCAACTGCCGGCGACGCAGCCTGGTCTGTCGCGCGATGAAGGCGTGTTCCTGGTTACGACGGCCGATGACGGCAGCCAGCTGGTGTACTTCATCGCCCAGAACACGCGTCACAACACGCTTGCGGGCGATCTGCAGCGCGAGCAGCAGCTGAACTCACTGTGGCCGGTGCGCCTGGCCACGCGCGACGAAGTGCTGGCCTTTCCCGAGGCCGCGCCGATCGGCAGCGCGCGCAGCGGCCTGCTCGACGTGCAAGTCGCCGAAGCGCCCGTCGTCGCCGAAGCGCCCGTCGTGGCCGAAGCGCCCGTCGTGGCCGAAGCGCCCGCGGTTGCCGAAGCGCCGGTTGCTGCCGACGCCCCCGTCGTCGCCGAGGCGCCCGTTGTTGCTGAAGCTCCCGGTGTTGTTCCCGCGCTCGTCGCGGCTCCGAACCCCGTCGCCGTTCCGGCGCCTGTCGCGGCCGAGGCGCAGCCGGTAGACGCCGATTCCACCACGTACGTCCTCAAGTCCGGCGACAACCTGACCCGCCTCAGCGCGCGCTTCGCTACCACCATCCCCGCCATCCTGGCCGCCAACGGCCTGAGCAATGCCAATCGCATCTATGTCGGCCAGGCGCTGGTCATCCCCGGCGCCGCCGCACCCGACCCGA
>DATGER010000084.1:0-6759 GCA_035309865.1 Chloroflexota bacterium | reverse complement strand
GTGGTGAGGGCCAGCACGGTGGCCGTGGTCGCCACGAAAACGCCGAGCATGCAGATCGGCAGGATCAGCGGATTGGAGACCAGATCCGGGCCCACGCGGTTACAGATCCACCTGGGCAATCCGGTGGTTCAGGAACAATCCCAGCAAGACCAACACACCGCTGGCGAGGGCCGCGATCTGGCCAAGGGGATCGGAAAACAAGGTATCGATGTAGTACCGGCTAGTGAAGAACATGGCCACCGTCGTCAGTACTGGCAGCAGGGCGACGACGTAGCCTGACACGCGCGGGGCGGTGGTCATCACTCGAACATCGCGCCGTAGTCGCTCACGTTCGCGCAGCATCTGGGCCATCTGCCCGAGCACTTCGACGAGGTTGCCACCGGTGCGACGCTGGACGGCTACGGCGGTCGCCAGCAGGCGGGCATCCTCACTGTCCACCCGCTGAACAAGACGCGCCAGCGCTTCTTCCAGGTCGCCGCCAAGGTTGAGCTCCTGCAGGATCTGGCCGAACTCTTCCGAACACGGCGGCAGGCCCTCGCGAGCCACGATGTCGAAGCCGTATTCCAGGCCGTAGCCCGCCCGCAAGGCTCCGGTCACCCGGTCCAGTGCTTCTGGCAGCCCCTGTTCGAAGGCCGCCCGGCGCTGGTTGACGCGCACGCGCAGCCATGCCAGCGGCGCCACGAAGCCGACGATCCCAGCGACCACCGCCGCGAGGGGACCGCCGAACTTCTCCCAGGCCAGCAAGGCACCGGCCAGGCCACCGACCGTCGCCAGCGCCATCTGCATGAACAGAAACTCGCCGGCGCGTACTGGCAGACCGGCCTGCTGCAACTGGCGTGACAGCCCATCCGCAAGGTCGAGCCGGGCCAGGATCTCGTCGAGCACGGGCAGTCGGCTGTAGCGGCGCCGGCGCAAGACCGAGATCCGACTCTGAAGCCCGCCCTCCCACGTTGGTACGGTGTACTTCATCAGTCGGTGGGAGACTCGCTCGCGTTCGCCGATCTTGCCGGTGCTCGCTAGCAGCACCGCCTGCGCAATCAGCAGAAACACGAGCACCGAGATCAGAAGTGCCTGGTCCATGGCCCTGTCGGTTACCCGTCGGTTCCGGTGTGCGCCAGGGGCAGGAACCATTCGAGCGGAATGTGTTCGCCGAACTGGCCGAGTCGATCCAGAAAGTGCGGGCGAAGTCCGGTTGGCTGAAGCTGACCGAGGATTCGGCCCTGGCTATCGACCCCGCGGCCCTGGAACTCGAAGATGTCGTGCATCGAGATAATGCCGCCCTGCATACCGACGATCTCGGTAACGTGCGTCACACGGCGCGAGCCGTCCTGCAGGCGCGAGAGGTGCACCAGCAGGTTGATGCCCGAGGCAATTTGCTCTCGGATGGCGCTGATCGGCAATTCGACCGCGATGAGCACCATGTTCTCGGTGCGCGACAACGCGTCCCGCGGGGAGTTCGCGTGGATGGTGCTGAGCGAGCCGTCGTGGCCCGTGTTCATCGCCTGCAGCATGTCGAAGGCTTCGCCACCGCGACATTCACCCACGATGATTCGGTCCGGGCGCATCCGCAGCGCGTTTTTGACGAGGTCGCGCTGAAGGATCTCGCCTTTGCCCTCGATGTTGGGCGGACGGGTCTCCAGACTGACCCAGTCCTGATGCTTGATTTGCAACTCCGCGGGATCCTCGATCGTCACGATGCGTTCGTGCGACGGGATGAACGCCGACAGCAGATTCAGCAGTGTCGTTTTGCCCGTCCCCGTGCCGCCTGAGATCAGCAGATTGGCCCGGGAGCGGACACAGGCCGCCAGAAACTCCAGCGTCGAGTTGCCCAGCGTACCCAGCCGCACGAGGTCCTCGGCCGCGAGGAGTTCGCGGGAGAACTTCCGAATTGTCAGCGACGGGCCATGCACGGCGAGCGGCGGGATCACCGCGTTGACACGCGAGCCGTCCGGCAAGCGCGCGTCGACCATGGGTGACGAATCGTCAAGGCGACGGCTGACCGGACGGAGAATCTTATCGATGATGTTGAGGACGTGACTATCGTCGCGGAAGGTGGTGTCCGCGCGCTGGATGATGCCGCTGCGCTCAAAGTACACGCGGTCCCACGCGTTGACCATCACTTCGGTAATCGTCGGGTCGCGGAGCAGTGGCTCCAGAGGGCCGAGGCCGAGAACTTCATCCGCGATCTCAGATGCCAGGCGCAACCGCTCCTGTCGGCCGAGCGTACCGTCGACTTGCCCGATGCGCTCTTCGGCCGCCTGCTCCACGGCACGTCTGGCCGGGGAGGTGAAGCTGGTGTCACCTAGCAACTGCGCCGGGTCCAACTCGTGGATCAGGTCCTCGTGAACACGCGCCTTCAACTCACTCAGTGCCTCGCTGCGGACGCTGCGCGCGCGCACCACATCCGGGGGCGGAGACGGTACCGGCACGACCACAACCTGAGGAGTAGGCGCGGTCGGTGCCAGTGCCTGCGGCGCACCCCTGGGACTCGCGGGGGCTTTGGATGCCGAACGCAACTGATCGAGAAGCGACATGCGTGTTTCCGCGGCCTCCGTCAGGCAGTCACCAGCGCCGGCCTGCGGCGCCAGGGCAGCCAACCACTGCGGTTGGCCATCGGCACGCCCGCCAGCTGGCGGGCGATGACGCGGATGTCTCGAGACAAACGCGAGTTCGGCTGGGACAACACGACTGGTTGCCCAAGTGCGGCACTCTGCATCGCCGCGTAGTCATTGGCGACTCGCCATGAGATCGGATGCGCCAGCGCTTCAATCGCTTCCGCCGAGCTGACGCGGGTCTTCGACGACTCGCGGTTCAGGACCAGCTGCAGTTTGGTGGTGGGGAATTCGAGGCCCTGCAGCAGGCCGAGGCACGCGTGGGTGCGTCGCAGCGCGGCGATCTCCGGTGTTGTCACGAGCATCGCCAGCTCGGCGACGTCCAGCGCGGCGGCGGTGAGCTCGGTGAGGCCGACAGGTGTGTCGACCAGGACGAACTGATAGAGCGACGCCAGTCGCGAGAGCAAACGGCCCACCCGCAGGCTGTCAAGCGAGGTCGCGTCGGCAGGCGCGAGCGGCGAGGAAAGCACATGCACCCCCTGGGACGTGCGCACGAGCATCTTTTGCAGCCGCTCCGTATCGTCGAGTGCCGACTCATCAAGGGCGTCCAAAATATCTTGCTCAGGCTGAATATCGAGCAAGAGCGCTACGTCCCCGAACGGCACGTCGAGATCAACCAGAGCGACGCTCGCCGATGTCTCCTGGGCCAGGGACACCGCCAGATTGGTGGCCAGCGTCGTCTTGCCAACGCCGCCCTTGACGCCAAAGACGGTGATGATGCTGCCCGTGGGCGCGGTTGGATCGTGCCCCGTGGCCACGATCCGCAGCGCGTCGGCGTTGTGCGCCTGGATGAGAGAATCGTGCAGGTCGCTGGGTGACGAGCTGCGGAGCAGCACGTCCCGCGCGCCCGCGAGCACCGTGCGGCGGAAGACTTCGCGGTCGAACTGACTGACCAGCCCGACGACCGTCCAGCGTGGATTGCCGCGGGTCAGCGACTGGATCGTGGCCAGCGATCTACTCAGCGGTTCTTCGACAGAAACGACGATAATCGCGGGTTCCAGCGTGTGTGCCCAGGTCGCGGCCACCGGCCCGAATCCCGCATCGCCGACCACTTCGAAATTGCCAAATGCATTCAGGGCACGCCGAAGTCCGGCAACCGCGTTGGGATGCTGGTCGACGATCAGAATTTTTAAGGATTCGGGCATGGCAGGGTCTTGCTTCCTATGATTTAGCGGGCAGCCGTGACAATCCAGCCGGCGGCGACCCAGCCTTCGCGCTGGTCGGGCAGTTTGATCTTGAACCAGTCGGCGCTCTGCCCCACGATCTGCAGCTCGGTTCCATATTTGACCTGGTCGATGACACTCGAAGCGATCGACGGCCCACTGCGCACGTTGGCCGCGTCGACGGCCACGATGGCGAGATTTTCGGGCAGCGATGTTACAAGAGTCATCCCCACGCCAGTCTGGACAATCGTGCTCGGTTCATTAACGAGCGCGGCCCAGAAGTTCGTCGTTTTGAAGTCCTGCGTGATCTTCACATGGCCGGTCACGGTCGTCGTCGCGCCAGGGGCGAGGTCGCCGCCCAGGCCCCAGCGATACGGCATCTCGGTCGCGTCGAGCCCAGCGGACCCGAGCGCGACGCGCCACTTGCCAGGATCGGAGGCGAACTGCTGGGTGAAGTACGTCTGCCCCTGAACATACGTGAAGCCCGGCTCCGGGCCCATCGTCTGGAGCGGCTTGTCAGACGTGTTCTTGACCGTAATGCTGATATCGAGGGTGTCGCCCACCTTGGTATTTGTCGGCGAGATTTCAGTGGCGATGATCTGGCCGGAGGCGACTTGAATGGGACTGGCGAGCGTGGTCAGGTCGGCGGGCAACACCGCGGACTGATTGCGTTCATTGCCAGGTCGCACGATGTAGCGTAAGCGGCCGTAGTCCTCAGCCAGCGCCAGGCGTTCGGCCGCCTCGGGATCAACGGCGAGGGTCACGGTGCGGGTTTGCGCGGGGGCGTACGGCACGTTGGCTGGCGTTGGCTGCGGCAGGGGGACGGTCGCGCCAGCGCGGTTCGGCAAGGGTGGACTCGCGTTTTGAGCTGCGGCACCGGCCTGTCTGGGCAACTGGTCGACGGAGGTGTCCTGCGCCACGGCCAGCACCAGGATGTCCTGCAACAGGATCATCGATTGATCCTTGCCAAGGGTGTTGGCGTTGAAGACGCCGATGACGTCGACGTGATCGCCGGGCGCGATCAGGCCACCGGCCGTGGTCAGCTCCGTGAACTGCACGGACATGGCGCGTTTGCCGGCTGGAACGAGGTCGGCAAACTTGTTGATGACGGGCTGGTCCGGGCTGCCGAGTCGGTAGCTGACGATCTGCTCGCCCTGAACGACGGGGACGGTCAGGGCCTTGCCAACGACATCGGACAGCGCGGTGGCCGCGTTGGGCTGCAAGGCATCGGCGGACGTGTCGCGGAGCTCGACGTTGTCAGGCGAGAGCGCGGTCCCGGCGGCCAGGCTGACTTTGGCGACGACGACCTGCGTGCGGGTCGTGACCGCGGCCGTGGCCTGCTGAGCAGCGAGGCGCGCGCTGACCTGGGCCTGTTGCTGGACCGAGTTGACGTACATGTACACGCCCGCCGCCGCCGCGGCGCCGAGCGCAATAGCCAGCAACAGACGCGGTCCTCTTCGACCTGGCCTGGGGCTCGGGTTCATCATGCTCAACCTGATGCCTCCAACGATCTATTCAATGAGTCGCGCAATGTAGCCACATGGCGCCGATGCAAATGGGGTGAGATTCGATATATCACCGCCATTTGAGAGTGGCGGGTTGGTGTTGCAAAGGGGCGAATTGTTTGCGCTCCGGTTTCCCAGCGCCGCCGCCGCGCTCGCCCACAGCGTCCTGGAACTCAAGTTGAGAATCCGCCCGAACGTATAGCCCGCATCGCATTTGACAGTCACGACGATCGTGTTGACCCTGGCCGGCTTGATCAGCGTCGTGCCAGTCGCCACGATCGCACGGATCGGCCCGATACAGAGTTGACTGACGGTCTTGGCGTTCGCCAACGCCACGTCACAAGCTGGAAAGCCAGGTGTCCCCGGGCAGTCGACGCATGAGGGATTGGCGCCGACTGGCGAGGGCGGCGAAACACAGTTCGGCGGTGTGCCCACCACGGTTCCGACCGGCGTGGGCGCAGCCGGTGACGCTATGCATGGTGGACTGTAGAGCGCGTTGCCAGGACAAATGGGATCGTGCCAGGCGCCAGCTAACGCACCGGCGTCCGCCGCCGTCTGAAACTGTCGCTGTATCAGAAAGAACATTCCCCCGTCGATGACAATCGCCAGCCCACCCACCATAGCGACCATGGCCACTGCAGCGAAGACGAATGTTTGAGCGCGCTGGCGGTATCCGGCTGCGCGCGGCATCAGAACTCAGCGCCCTCGAAACGCATGATTGCAACGCTCCTGATTGGCACGTAGCAAGGCGTGGTACCGGGGCAGTTAAACACTGGCGGCAGGCCGAAGAACGACGATCGTAGTAGAGGAGTAATCACCTGTGCGCCCTGCGCAATAAGTGTGACTCTGATCATGTCATCGCTTTTCGGCTCAAGACAGCCCGAGCCCGAGCACGCGCCGCCGTAGTAGACGTCCGAAACTGATCCGGGGAGCAGTGCAGAGCACCCCGGACCGGGCATGCAGGTGAAGTACTCGACAGTGAGGTACAGGGCGTTGCCGGACCCGCAGCACCAACCACCCCCGTATTGTGGGTCGACCGACGGTACTGCTAGAGCCTTGGCTTGGCTCGTGAGGAACGCTGCCGGCTTGCCCACCGATGCGCTGCGCGCGATCTCGCGTGTGCCTGTGCTGACGGTAACCCAGGTATTGAGCAACAACCCAAAGTCGATCATGGCAAACAGTAAGCCCACAAAGAGAAGCGCGATGAGGCCGAACTCCACAATTGCCTGGCTGGGTTGTCTTTGTCTAGCTCGCATGGTCAACACCAAAAACAGTCAGCGGATCACACTGGGCAGCAGCGTGGACAGGTAGACCCCGCACGCGATCGCGACGCTGTACGGTGCCGTTGCCCCGCTACGCGTCAGGTTCGTCGGTCGACTCACGATTTCAGCCAGGGCGAACTGCAGTCTGCCGCGCCGGGCGAGCATGACGACAGAAATTGCCCCGCCGACGATCGCGGCGTAGATGACGACCGAGACC
>DATGER010000083.1:0-9871 GCA_035309865.1 Chloroflexota bacterium | reverse complement strand
CGCGTCACGCCGATATCGCGGCCGATCGAGGTCAGCGTTTCGTCCGTATCGTCGGTGAGCCCGAAGCGGCGCTCGATCACGTGTCGCTCGCGGGGCGTGAGCGTCAGCAGTGTGTCGCGGATCTGATCCGCCAGCAGCCGCTGCTCGGCGGCCAGTTCCAGGCTTGTCGCGTTGTCGTCAGCGACGACGTCGGACAGTCGCGTGTCCTGATCCTCGCCGACGAAGCCGTCGAGCGAGATCGGCTGAGGCAGCACCTGGTTCAACTCGCGGACGCGTTCCGCCGAGATCTCGAGCGCCGCGCCGACCTCCTCGTCGGTCGGCTCGCGCCCCAGCTCCTGATGCAGTTGCCCGGCGATGCGCGCCATGCGATTGACCACGTCGTACAGGTGCACCGGGATGCGAATCGTGCGCGCGTCGTCGGCGATCGCCCGCGACACGGCCTGGCGGATCCACCACGTGGCGTAGGTGCTGAACTTGAAGCCGCGCCGCCAGTCGAACTTCTCCACGGCACGCAGCAGGCCGAGATTGCCTTCCTGGATCAGGTCGATCAGCGGCACCCCGCGGTTTGAGTACCGCCGCGCGACGCTCACCACCAGGCGCAGGTTGGCATCGGTCAGCGCCTCTCGAGCCGCGTCCCCGGCCCGCGCGACAGTCTCGAGCTCGAGGCGTTGTTGCTCTGAGAGCACCTCGAGGCGCAGCCGCTCGACGGCGTCGCGCCCGTTCTCGATCGCCTGGGAGAGGCGCACCTCATCTTTGCCAGTGAGCAGCGGCACTCGACCAATCTCGCGCAAATACAGCGGCAGCGCCTCACCGACGCCGTCACCTGTCGCGTGGTCGACCGCGGGCGACTCTGCACCCAGCCCACGTTTCGACTCGAGCCCGGAATCAGCCGTGCGTCCCACTGTTCGAAGCGTACAGGCGGGTTCGGTGATCTTCACCGTACAGGTGACCGGTCCCTCCGGCAGAGTTCCACCGACAATCTCTGTGGGGAAACACCGCCGCAGCGGCACTCAACTCTTCTCGAGAGGTGAGTCGCCCACCCGCGCGAGCGCCGGTCCGTCCAGGCGAAACGGCAGCCAGCCCTCCAGGTGTCTGGCCCCGAGCCGCTCGTAGAACTGGATGGACGGCTCGTTCCAACTCAGTACCTGCCACTCCATGCGTCCACAGCCCAGCTGCACGGCGGTCCGGGCGCACGCGCGAAAGAGCGCCACGCCGGCGCCCAGGCCGCGCGCCGCCGGCTGCACGAAGATGTCTTCGAGGTACAGGCTCGGCCGGGCGAGGAAGGTCGAATACGTGAAGAAGTAGAACGCGTAGCCCACGCTGGCGCCGTCGACATCGGCGAGCAACACGTGAAACCGCGCGGGCTCGGCGAACGCATCCGCCGCCAGCCGCGTGCGAGCGTCGGCGTCTGGCCGGGGGAGTTTTTCGTAGTCGGCGAGGCCATCGATCAGGTCGAGCAGGCGCCCGATATCGGCGGGTTCGAGCGATCGCACTCGGAGACCCGCGCTCATCTGGGCGCGTCGAGATCGCGCATGACCAGGCCAGCGGGTGGCTTGGGATGGAAGTACGTCGACTTTTCGGGCATTCGGTCCTCCGTGTTGGCCACTGCCAGCACGCCGCTGACCGGTGTGGCATTCAAAAAGAATGCGACCGAAGCGCGCCCCTCGCGCACGGCCAGCACGGCCGCGTGCGGATCGCGGGTGTAGCTGAGCACGTCGGCGCGGGGTCGACCCGACGCCTCGACCAGCGGATCGACCAGGAGCGCGTGCAGCAGACTGACGTCGAGCGATTTCCAGGCCGCCGATCGCTCGGGCGGCAGCAGGCCATCTGGCACGGTGCGGCCGCGGATCTCGAGCACGCCAAACAGGTCCAGTTGTCCGAGCCCATACAGGCCGAAGCTCGGGGCCACGCGGCCACTGCTGGCCACCTGCTGCATGAGCGCATCGATCTGCTCGACCGGGGCGTCCTCCCAGACGGGGTAGTACTCCTGGTGGAATACTTCCGCCCAGCGGGTTTCGGTTTCTTCGAGCGTGAGCGCCGGATCGAGCGCGTGCAGGAGTCGATGGGTGGGCAGCGCCAGCAGGCCCGGGTCTTCGGCCCACGTCAGCGCCGCCAGCGTCGCCGTCGCGCCAGGCACGTCCGCCGCGGCCTCGGCGCGAAAGACCAGGCCGGTTTCATAGCGGTGGTGGCCGTCGGCGATATAGAGCGGCCCGCCCGCCGCGAACGCGGCGCGGACCGCCTCGACCGTGGACGGATCGTCAACCCGCCACAGCCGGTGCTGTTCGGCCTGCCACGCGAATTCAACGGTCGGCGGTCGCGCTTCAGCGTCTGCCCAGGCTCGATCGAGCGCCGCGTGACGCTCCGTGTGCAGCACCCAGATCGGCGATGCGTTCAGGTGCGTCGCCCGCAGCAGTTCCAGCCGATCCGCCTTGGGCGCGGCCAGCGTGTGCTCGTGCGGCAGTACCGCGCCGCTGGACCACGGCTCCACCGCCAGCGACGCCAGGACGTCGCGGCGCCGCAGCGTCTGGCCGGCGTACGAAAACTCCGTCTCGGAGAGGTAGTAGGCCGGCCGCGGATCGGGCTGCAGCACGCCTGCGCGCCGCCAGGCCGCCAGGCGTTCGGCGGCCAGTCGGTAGCGGCCGCCGGGCGGGCCGCCCGCGTCCGACGGCAGCTCAACATAACTCGCATTGTGAGGCGACAGGGCCTGCAGCCGGGCCTGATCCTCGGGGCTGATGACGTCGTACGGTGGGCTCAGGAGGCTGGCGAGCTCGTGTGATGGCGCGGCGTAGCGCAGGCCCGCGAACGGTAATACTCGAGGCACAGCGGTAGTTCTCAGCGACCAGTTAGCCGTTCGGGCAACAATGATGTCAAGTCAGTGAGATTGGGGCTACCGGTACGGCGAGTTGCCTGGATATACTGCCACTCGATTTGACATCCCGGGAGGGGAATGTGCGTCTTACCCGTAGTTCCCTCCGCATACGAGTTGACGCGCCGGCGCGCACCGTGAGCGCGGCGCTGGCGCTCAGCTTTGGCGTCGCGTGTGGCGCCGGTGCGGCCGCGCCCACGCCGACCGCGGTGCCCGCTGCCGCAACGGTCGCCGCCGTCCCAGCCGCGAGCCCCCAGCGGCCGCCGCTGGTTTCACCGGTGCCGTCGCCGGCAGCCGTGGTGGCCCCGGCGGCGACGTCGGTGCCGCCGACCGCTGAAGTCGCGGGCCAAACCTACGAGGTGCAATCAGGCGACACGCTGCTGTCGATCGCCCGCGACCAGTTGGGCGATACCACCCAGTGGCGTCGCATTTACGACGCGAATAAGGACACGATCGGCCCCGACCCAGACAAGCTCAAGCTCGGCATGTCGCTGAAGATCCCGCCCAAGGCGACGCCGACGCCGTAAACACGTTACGCGTTTGCGACGCCTCGAACCGGGTGGCGCCGATCGCCGGCCCTAGCATGAATTCAGCCCCGCATGCCGCTCTGCCGCCGCCGCCGCATCTTCGCGACCGCCGTTGCGGCCGCGGCGGTCCTGTGCGCTGCCTGCGGCAGCGGACCGCGCGCCACCACCGCCGACCTCGGCGCCATCCGCCAGCCGACACCTGATCCCACGCTGGACGCGGTCGTCCGCGACCTCCCACGTGTCCTGGCCGGCGTGGCCGCGCCCTCGCCAACGCCAACCCCCGTACCTGTCCCACCCCAGCGCGCCACGCCGGTCGCGAAGCCGAAACCAGCATTGCCCCCGCCCCCCGCGCCCACCCTGCCGCCACCCCCCGCGCCCACGCCGGCGCCTACACGGGCACCCACGCTGGCGCCCACAGCCAAGCCGACGCCACGCCCCGTCGCCCCCGCGGCGACGGCCCGATCGCGTCCGTGAGAGACGCAAATCGCCGTCGCAGGGGCCGCAGGCTCCCCCGACCCGTCCGAGTTCGCGGACGGGAATCCGCGTGTCTCCCCGATGGTTAAAGACGTCATGCGTATACTCCCGACGGGACGAATCAACTGAATGACGTCGACTGGCACTCCTTCTGCTGACTGGGACGTGGTCATCGTCGGCGCCGGCCCCGCGGGCATGGCGGCCGCGCTCTACACCGGACGCGCCAAACTGAAGACACTGCTGCTGGACCGCGCGGGCGCGGGTGGCGGACAACTCATGAATACGGAGTTGATCGAGGACTACCCGGCCATCAAGAGCATCACCGGCAGCGACATGGCCCAGGCGTTCGAGGAGCAGATCCGTGAGTTCGGGGTCGAGATCACCTTCGGCGAGGTCGTCGGCGTTGAAGTGCGTGGCAATCGCCGGGTGGTCAAGATCGAGGACGGCGAGGAATACGTCACCAAGACGGTTATCGTCTCGACCGGCGGCATGCCCCGCAAACTGGGCGTGCCTGGCGAAGAGGAGTTTGCTGGCCGCGGCGTCAGTTACTGCGCCATTTGCGATGGCGCGTTCTTCAAGAACCAGGTGTTGGCGGTGATCGGCGGCGGCGACAGCGCCGTCGAAGAAGCCACGTTCCTGACTCGCTACGCCGAGAAGGTCTATCTCGTCCATCGCCGCGGCGAGTGGCGCGCGCAGAAGCTGCTCCAGGAGCGTGCGCTCGCCAACCCGAAGATCGTGCCGATCTGGAACTCGGCGCTCGATGAGATCGGCGGCCAGGCCAAAGTGGAGTGGCTGCGGGTGCGCGATCTGAACAGCGGCCAAGAGCAACGGATCCCGGTCGGCGGCGTGTTCATCTACGTTGGTTTTCTGCCCAACAGCCAGATGTTTGGCGACGACTTCGAGAAGGACCCGCAGGGCTTTCTCAAAACCGACGACAAGATGGAGACGCACGTGCCCGGGCTGTACGTCGTGGGCGACGTGCGCAGCCAGTACGTGCGCCAGATCTCCAATGCCGTCGGCGACGCGACGACGGCCGCTGTCGCCGCGACCCGGTATATCGAGGAGATCGACGCGACCGGCATGCCAGAAGAGGCCGAAACCGTCGAGCGTCTCCTGGTCGACGCATAGCGGGCGGGGCCTGACCGCTGCATAGCTGATGGCTCGCCAACTCGAATACGTCACCGTGGCGCGCCTCGAAAACGTCCCGCCCGGCTCGGTCCTCGCCGTCTGCGCCGGCGACCGCTGGTACGCACTGGCAAATGTGGAGGGCGCCCTGCACGCCGTCGACAACAATTGCCCGCACAACGGCGGCCCGCTCTCCAAAGGCACGCTTGTGGGACGCGAGCTCGAGTGTCCCTGGCATGGCTGGCGCTGGGACGTGACGAGCGGCCGCAACTGCTGGCCCGGCACGGACTGGCGCGTGGCGCGCATCCCCGTGCGCGTGGTCGGCGACGGCGAAATCCAACTACCCGACCTGGGGTGACCTGGGTACGCTAGAGGCGCATGCTGATCCAGCGCGTGGTTGCCCCGAACCCGGGCCCGATGACGCTCACCGGGACCAACTCCTATCTCGTCGGCGATGGCGCCGGCCACCTGGCCGTCGTCGACCCCGGGCCAGACGACCCCGCTTCCCATCTGGCGGCCATCCTCGATGCGGCCCGGCCGCTCGGGACGATCACCACGGTCCTCGTCACGCATCGCCACGGCGATCACCTGCCCGCCGCGGTTCCTTTGTGCGAACGCACCGGCGCCCGGCTCGTTGGCCACGCTGACCTGCCCGGCGTCCAGCGACCCGTGGGCGACGACGAGGTGTGCTTCGGACCGCTCCGCGCTCTCGAGACACCCGGCCACACCCGCGAGAGCCTCTCGTTCTGGGACCCGACCGACGGCATCCTCTTCACGGGCGACCTGGTGGTCGGTACCGGCACCGTCGTCGTCGACGATCAGCCCGGTGCGCTCACGCAGTACATGGCCTCCCTCGAGCGGCTGCTGGCGCTCGCGCCGAAGACGATCTATCCCGGCCACGGGCCGCTGGTCGAAGATGGCGTCGGCAAGCTCCGCGAGTACATCGATCACCGCCGCCAGCGCCTGCAGCAGGTCCTCGACGCACTCGCCGCGCGGGGGCCGTCGACCGTCGACGAACTGGTGGCGACGATCTATACGGGCGTTGCCGCCAATCTCCTCGCGCCCGCGGGCCGCAACGTGCGCGCCAACCTTGAATTGCTGGCCGCAAAAGCCCAGGTAGCGCCGGCCGCGGGCCAGCGATGGCAGCTGACACGTTAGGCGCGTTGCGACCCGCCGAGTTCTGCGCGCTCGAGCGGCAGCTGGTGGCTGGCATGGCGATGCGCAAGAAGCGCAACGTCCAGATGGGCCCCGTCCAGCACCTCAAGGTTCAGCTGCTCGACCACGTGGCCGCCGCCGACCCGGATCCCGGCGCCTTCACTGCCGCGTTAGGCGAAGCCATCCTGGCGATCACCGAAGGTCTGAACACCGGCCCCGCCCAGGCCGTCGCCAGCGACCTGCAGATGGACTGGGACCTCGCCTGCTCCAGCCCCGGCTTCGTGGACTGGCTGCGGCAGGCAGCCGTCGGCAAGCCGCAGTTCCGGGCACCGGCATCGCAGCAGCCCCCACCCGAGCGCTGACCGTTGGTCCGGAAAGCGGCGAAATAGAAACTCCCCCCGATCCACCTCGCGACGCAACGTGGAGTCCGCGAGTGAGCACAGCGTAGCGGGCAAGCTGATCCGCTGAGCAACGGCGCGCCACGCCAAGAAGAGAGCGAAGCGATACAGGCCGCCGAGCCGCTACCGGCTATCCAAAGTAATGGGCGCTGACTGCCCGTTGCGGCGATGTTGTGACGGGCTGTTGAACTCTATACCTGGTGCATGACTGTTTCTGAATCGACCAGCGGCGTTCTGGCCAGCCTGTCCGACGACCTGGCGGGCGCGGTCAAACGCGCCGGCGGCAGCGTCGTGGCCGTGCACGGTCGGCGCCGCTTCCCCGCCAGCGGACTCGCCTGGAGTACCGACGAGGTGATCACTGCCTCGCACGTGCTCGAACGGGACACTGATCTCTCGATCACTGCCCCTGACGGCACCATGCACGCCGCGCGCCTGCTCGGCCGTGATCCCGGCAGCGACCTCGCCGTGCTCGCGGTGCCCGGTGCCGCGCTGCGGCCTATCGAGCGCTCTCCGTCTGGCACGCTGTCGGCCGGCCACCTGGTGCTGGCGGTTGGCCGACCCGGCACACCTGAACCAATCGCCAGCTTCGGCGCCGTCAGCTCGGTCGGCGGCGCCTGGCGGACCGCGCAAGGCGGACTGCTCGACGCGTACATCCGCGCCGACGTCGCGCTTCTGCCCGGCTTATCAGGTGGCGCACTGGTCGACGTGCGCGGTCGCGTCGTCGGCATGCTGAGCGCGCAGCTGGCTGGCGGCGACCCGGTTGGCCTGCCGGTCGACAGCATCGACGCCATCGTTCAACGCATCCTGAGTGGCGGCACCCTCCGGCGCGCGTACCTGGGGGTGAGCACGCAGCCCGTCGAGCTACAGGAACTCCTGCGCCTGCGCTTGCACGTCGAGCAAACCACGGGCCTGATGCTGCTCGGCATCGAGCCAGGCGCGCCTGCCGAGCGCGGCGGCCTGCTCGCGGGCGACATTCTGCTGGCCATCGGCGGTCGCCCCGTCGAGGATGGTGAGGCCTTGCAGATGGCGCTCGGACCCGAGGCAATCGATCGGCCAACCCCGATCCGGCTGATCCGCGGCGGCGCCTTGCATGACATAACGCTGACGCCCGCACCGCGGCCAAACTGACATGACCCTCGAAGTGCTGAGTCCCGCTGGCGCGGTCTCGAGCAAAGTTTCGGATGCCCTCGGCGTGCTTGTCCGCGGCGTCGCCCGCAGCGTGGTGCTCGTCCGTGGGGCGATGGGCAGTTCCGGCTCGGGCGTGATCTGGGATCTGCCCGGGCTGGTGATCACCAACCACCACGTCGTGCCAGGCCCGGTCGCCGAGCTCACGCTCGCCGGCGGGCGCCGGGTCCAGGCGCGCGTTGTCCGCCGCGCGCCGGCGCTCGACCTCGCGGCGCTACAGGTAACCGATGACCTCGGTGTCGAACCTCGGATTACCGTCGGCGACTCCGATGCCCTGTGCGTCGGCGATCTGGTCGTTGCCGTCGGCAATCCCATGGGCGAGCGCAATGCGCCGAGCGTCGGGATCCTCGCCAGCGCCGCCGACGATGTGCTGCGGCTGTCCGTCACGCTGCGACCCGGCAACTCGGGCGGCGCGCTCGTGAACGCCCGCGGCGAGGTCATTGGCATCCCGCACATGGTGACCGGCAACGGCCTGGCGCTGGCGGTCTCCAGTCGCAGCGTGCGCCGCTTCTTGAGTGGCGCCACCGGCGAGACAGAGCAAGACAACTTGCGCTGGGTCTGAACGGTCGCCGCCGGACCAGCACAATGTGCTAGCACATCGTGGCGGCGGCCAGGCAATTGGCGTGGGGAGACGTCTGGTCGTGCCCCACTGGCACATGTAGCCGGCTCGCCCTACGCCGGGCGACATTCGACGACAAAGCGCCCGGCTGTTTGCCAGCCGGCGCTCTGAACGGTGAGTCCGGCCGCGCGTGCAAGCTCCTCGAATTTCGCCACGCTGCGCCGCTTGCCACCGACCAGAACCATCTCCACGACCAGGGTTCTGGGGGCGCGGTCTGGCGACACCGAGTCGAGCACCACGACTCGACCGCTCGGACGCGCCGCCTCGGCACAGCGGCTCAAGATGGCCGCCGCCTCGGCATCAGGCCAGTCATTGATGACCTTCTTCAACAGATAGAGGTCCTGCCCCGCGGGCAGGGGGTCGAAAAAACTCTGCCCGATGGTCGTCACGCGATCGGCCACGCCGGCGGCCTCGAAGAGCTCGCCGGACCGGGCCACGGTCCGCGGCAGGTCGACGAGGATGCCGCGGATGGCGGGCCGCGTCCGCAGGATTTCCGCCAGGAATGCGCCGGTACCACCCCCGACGTCGACCGCGGTCTGCACCCCGTCCCAACCGTCGGTTAGCTGCAGCGCCGGGTCAGGCGTGCCGTGCCCGGCTGGTCCCATGAGCGCGTCGAAGCTCGCCGAGACGTCTGGGTGCGCGTCGAGGTCCTCCCAGAATGGCAGCCCGAACACGTCGCGGTAGGCCGGTGCGCCGGTGCGGACGTAACTGAGCAGTGTCCCCCAGGCCCTGGCCATTCGGCCGCCGATGCCGTCGAGGTCGAGTCCGAGGCGCAGGCCCGGGTCGAGCAATCCCCGGGCGGCCTCGTTGAGTGCGAATGTGCCCGGCGTCGTTTCCTGGAAAACGCCCTTCGAGGCGAGGTAGCTGAGCACAGCGTGCAGCGCCTCGGCGTCACAACCGGCCGCGATCGACAGGGCATCGACCGTGGTGGCGCCGGCGGCGATGTGCTCCGCGATCCGCAGCGTGGCCACCACGTGCAGGCACCAGGGTGTCTGCAGGTCGCTCAGCGCCTCGAGGTTCACGCTGTTTTGGGCTGGCATGCGGCGTGTGCCTCCAAATGTAGCGGCCGCATGCCAATCCCACCTAATCCGGCTGCGCCGCGACCGAGCCCGCCGCCGCTCCCCGGCTCACTGGCTTGTCCGACCAGAGTTCGTAACCCGCCCAACCCAGCACCACGAGCCAGGCGCGTCTTGCCGATACCAGCCGCGCCGGTCAGCGTGACGAGCCGGACACCCGGCGTACGCAGCCGCTCGACCACCGCCTGCACTTCGCGCTCACGGCCAACCAGCGGTGTTGGCGACAGCTGCAGATTGCGCCTCAGCGGGAGTCCTTCGAACGCCGGCGCTCGACGACGTGCGTGGCTCGCCGTCTGCCAGCGCGTGGCGAACGCGAGCGCGGGTAGAGCTCCGTTGGCCGCATGCCTCTCCTGTGCCGTCGGCCCAGCCGCGGTATCCCCGGCAGGGTACCCCCAGCCGGATTCGAACCGGCGATCTCAGCCTTGAAAGGGCTGCGTCCTAGGCCT
>DATGER010000082.1:0-67317 GCA_035309865.1 Chloroflexota bacterium | reverse complement strand
GCGTCGCCGGGTGTTAACGTTAGCTTGGGGATGGGGCCTACTATGCTTGGCGGAGCCGTCGTGAGCGCCGCAACTCTCGCCGAAGCTGCCGTGCCGGCCGGGCCGCCTCGCGCGCGCTCGCGCCGCGAATTCGGCGAGTGGCTCACCTTCGCCGCGTTCGTCGCCCCGAACCTGCTCCTGCTGACGGTTTTTTCGTACTGGCCGCTCCTCCAGAACCTGGCCCTCAGCTTCACCGACTGGGACATGATCTCGCCCGTCAAGCGCTTCGTCGGCCTCGACAACTGGGTCACGGTCGTCACGAGTAGCCGCTTCTGGCAAATCGCCCTCAACACCGCCACCTTCACCGTGGGCTCGGTGGGCTGCACGCTCGTGCTTGGCCTGCTGCTGGCGCTGCTCCTCAACCAGCAGCTGCGCTTTCGAAACGCCGCCCGAACCGTGCTGTTCACCCCCACGGTGCTCTCTGGCGCGGCGGTCGCCATCGTCTGGTACTTCATCTTCGACCCGAACTGGGGCATGCTCAAGACGGCGCTGGGCTGGGTCGGGATCCCCTCGCCACGCTGGGTCGTCGACGTGCACTGGGCGATGCCCGCGGTCATTATTGTGTACGTCTGGAAGACGGTTGGCTACGCGGCGGTGATCTTCCTGGCAGGTCTGCAGGCGATCCCGCGCGAGCTCTACGAGGCCGCTCGCGTCGACGGCGCCAACGCCTGGGACCGATTCCGCTGGGTGACCATTCCAGGCCTGGCGCCGATCACGTTCTTTCTGATGGTGACGACGATCCTGCTCTCGTTCCAGGCGTTCGACATCATCAACGTGATGACCGCCGGCGGGCCGGTGATCGCCACGACGACGCTGCTGTACGAGTACTACAACCAGGCCTTTGTCGCCTTCCACGCGGGCAACGCCGCGGTCTACGCGGTGATGTTGTTCGCGCTGATGTTGATCCTCACCGTCGTCCAGTTGCGGTACGTCGAGCGAAGGGTGACGTACGGGTAGCCCGATGCGGGTCGCTCAACCGTTGCGGACCGATGTCTTGCCCTCCGCGCTGCGCTGGCAGCGGCCCAACCAGCTTAACGGCTGGCGGCTGCTCGGCTACGTGACGATGGCCATCGCGGTGGTACTGGTCGGGCTGCCGATGTACTGGATGCTGATCGCCGCCTTCAAGACCAACCAGGAGATCTTCACGTCGCCACCGACGTGGATCCCGCTCGCCCCGACCCTCGAGAACTTCCCCGCCGCCTGGAAGCAAGCCCCCTTCGGCAATTTTTATGTCAACAGCTTGCTGTACACGCTGGTGAGCGGCTCGGCCAAGATCCTCCAGGCCGTCTTTTCGGCCTATGCGTTCGCCTTCTTGAGCTTCCCCCGCAAGAACCTGGTCTTCGTGCTGCTGCTCATGGCGCTGATGATCCCCGACGAGTTCACCGTGCTGCCGAATTTTCTCACGCTGGCGCTGGTCGGCTGGACCAACACGTACCAGGGCTTGTTGTTACCCGGATTCGTGTCCGCATTCGGGACCTTCCTCCTGCGGCAACACTTCCTGAGTCTCCCGCGCGAGGTGCTCGACGCGGCGCGAGTGGATGGCGCCGGGCATTTGCGGACCCTCTTCAACGTGGTGCTCCCGATGTCGCGGCCAGTGCTGGCGACGTTGGTCCTGCTGACCGCGGTCTCGCGCTGGAACGACTACCTGTGGCCGCTCATCATCACCAACTCCACCGAGATGCGCACCCTGTCGGTGGGTATCGCGCTGCTGTTCCAGAAGGAGTCCGGGACGGTCTGGGGGTTGGTGATGGCCGGCACTCTCTACGTGGTACTGCCGGTCCTGGTGCTGTTTTTGATCGTCCAACGTCACATCGTCGAAGGCATCGCCGCCGGTGCGGTCAAAGGTTAGAAAGGAACACGCTATGACATCCGTATCTCGACGTGACCTGCTCAAAGGAATAGGTGGCGCGGCTGCGCTGGCGCTCACAGCCGCCTGCTCGCAGCCATCATCACCGCCGGCGGCTCCGGCGGCAGCCACCACCGCCCCCGCGGCTCCAGCCGCTGCCGCGACGACGGCTCCGGCGCCAGCACAGGCCGCTCCGCCCGTCGTGGCCGCCACCGGTTCGACGGCCACCATCACGTACTGGGGTGCCTTCGGAGGCCGCAACGCCGACGTCCAACAACAGCTCGTGGACCGCTACAACGCCGCCCAGAACGATGTGAAGGTCACGCTCGAGAACCAGAACGATTATCCGACGCTGGCAGCCAAACTGACTGCCGCGCTGCAAGCCAGAAACGTACCTGAGGTCGTCCTGCTTTCAGACACCTGGTGGTTCAAGTTTTATCTGAACAAGTCACTCCAGCCGCTGGATGACCTGATGGCAGCCGAGAAGATCAGCGCGAGCGACTATGTCGACGTGTTCTATAAAGAGACGGTCCGCGCGGGCAAGCAGGTGGTGTTGCCGTTCGCGCGCAGCACGCCGATCTTCTACTACAACAAAGATGCCTGGGCGAAGGCTGGACTGCCGGACCGCGGGCCGAATACCTGGGATGAGTTTAATACCGACTTCGCGCCGAAGTTGAAACCCCTGGCGCCGGCCGCGCATAGCTTCGGTGGCGCGGCCAGTTACTCCGCATGGGTTTTCCAGGGCGTGGACTGGGCGTATGGCGGCTCGTATTCCGACCCGGACTTCACGATGCGCATTCAGGAGCCCAACTCCGTCAAAGCCGGCGAGTTGTGGCGGTCCATGGTTGCGAGCGGAGTGGGTCAGGCCTCCAAGGATCCGTCCACCGACTTCAACTCCGGTGCGGCGCTGTCGTACCTGGACTCGACCGCCGGGCTGGCAGGCCATGAGGCTGCCGCCAAGTTCAAAGTCGGAACGGCATTCCTGCCATCGGGGCCGGCTGGATTCGGGTGCTGCACTGGCGGCTCCGGCATGGCGATCACCGCCGCGTCGCCGAAGGAAAAGCAACAAGCGGCGATGAAGTTCATGGCATTCGCCACCGGTACCGACACCATCTTCTGGTCACAGAACACTGGTTACATGCCGGTCCGCAACGTGGCCCTCCAGGGTCCAGAGATGAAGACGTTCTTCGAGACCCACCCCAATTTCAAAACGACGGTCGATCAGCTGCCGAAGACGCGCCCGCAGGACGCTGCTCGCGAGCTGGTGCCAAACGGCGACGAGATCATCGGCAAGGGACTCGAGCGGATTACGGCGAACAATGAGCCGGCCGAAGGCGTGTTCAAAGACGTGGCGGACCAGCTCAATACGGAGAAGCAACCGGTGCTGCGGGCACTCAAGGATCTCGGCGAGGCCTGAGGATCGCGGCTGCGGCGCGGGCGTGCTCAGACGGGCACGTCGCGCTGCAGCACTTCGATGCGCGTGTGATCCGGACCTTCGACAAATGCGACGTGGGTGCCGGGATTGGCGGTTCGGGGTTCCTGCAGAATCTTGACGCCTTTCGCTCGCAGCTCTTCGATGGCCGCGGTGAGATCCGGCGTGACAACGCCGAAGTGGTCGTAGGTGTAGCGGACCTCCGCACCGTCGCGACTCACGTTCTCGCCGGCGCGTGGCGTACGAATGAACAGGTTGACACCGTCCAGCCGCATGCGCAGATTCACCGCTCCGCCCGCATCGGTGCGGTTGATCGTTTGGGCGCCAAACATCTCGCGGTAGAAGCGCTCCGACGCATCGAGATCGCTCCCCACCAGGTGCACGTGATCGAATCCGAACTGCATACTGCCTAATGTACCGGAGCCTTGCTTAGCGCGAGTATGCAAACGTTGCCTCGACGGTCGCGGACACGACCAGCTGGCCCGCCTGGACGGGGACGAATGGTGCCGGCGCGGCGGCGGCGGTGCTGCTGGGCAGTTGAGGCTCGACAACCTGCACGTTCGACTCGCTGAGGTTGTAGGCGCCGTTCAGCTTGAGACCCGCGGCCCCGGCAATCGCGTTAGCCTTGCCCGTGGCCTGCTGGACCGCCGCGGCCAGCGCCTGCTCCTGGAGTGCAGCGGCGTCTTTGAGGCCGAACCGGATGCTCAAGTTGGAGTTGGCCCCGGCCTGAACCGCGGCGTCGAGCACCCGTGAGACGAGCCCCAGGTCATCCACGGTGACGCTCACGCTCTGCGTGGCGCGATAACCGGTGATCTGGTTGGGTTGCTTGTCGGCGTAAACGGGGTCGAGGCTGATCCGATCGGTCTGGACTGAGGTATCGGCGATACCCAGCGCTTTCACCGCGCGCAACGTCGCGGCCATCGCCGTGCTCGCTGTGCTCGTTGCATCCTGGGCGTCGCCGCCGGTGGTCTGGACGCCGAGGGTCACGAACGCGACGTCCGGCGTGGCCATGAGCCGACCGGTCCCCGAGGTCTGGATCATGCCTGGCCGGGTGGAGTCCGCCGACGCTGGCGCCGGCTGGGCGTGAACGGCCGCGATGTTCCAGGCGGCGGCGATCGCCAGGGCGGCGAGTGGCACGGAAACGGCGAGAACGGTCGGGAGAGAACGCATCGGTTGTCAGTCTCCTGAACAGACAAGGTGTGCCCTGGAGACGCTGAACCAGACCGCGCGGTTCCATACGGACTTGCAACCACCGGGCGAGGCTCAATCCGGAGACGGTTTGGTCGATACTCGACTGTGGTCAGGCGATGATCGAGCCGCTCGCGCGCGGCGTCGATCCGGTTCAGCTTGCGTTTCAGTCGCTCGTCAGTATGGGTACGCGGGCCCAACGGACCGAGTCGCCGCTGGCGGTGGCACTGGATCAGCTCGGCGTCGATCTCGCGCGCGGCCAGTCGTTCACGACGCCCGAGGCCAAACAGTTCGTCGGGCTGGTTCAGGCGACCCTGGAAGTCTTCGCCGCTGCCGTGCCGGCCGAACAGCCCACAGAGGGCGGCGGTGCGGTGCCGCCGACGGCGGCACCGGCTGAGGGGACGGGGGCGCTCCTCGAGACGGCCCAGGTCGCCATGCGCGACCTGCAGCGGGCGCTGACCCAGGTGCTCACCGAGCATCGGCAGGTGACGACCAGTCTGGCGCCGATCCTCCGGCAGCTGTTTGTCGCCATGCAGACCGACACCCCGGACGCCCGGCCACCGGTCCTTTTGCCACTCCGGGAGTACGCGGGTCGCGTGGTTGACGTCCAGGCACCGCCGCCGACGCTGGCAAAGCTGGTGAGCTCGCTGGTCGAGTCGATTGCGCGGCTGCAGGCGGTTCTGCCGGCCGACGCACTTGCCAGAGCCGAGGGTCTGGCGGCACCCGAGCACGCTGCCGCCGCGGGTGGGGCGGCGCCCATGACGGCGGCGGTCGTGCTCCCGGCGGGCACGGTCAGGCTGCTTCAGACGCTCGTCGCGGCCCTCGCCGATCTCGCGACGCTGCTGCCGCCGGCGGAGCATGCGCTGCCCGTTGGACACCCGTCGGCGACGCTGCCCGGTACCACGGCGCAAGCGCTGCTGGACCTGGCCCGCGCGCTGGGCGAGGCGCTTGGCCAACTCCACGAGGTGCTCCGCGCAACGTCGGAGCCCGCAACGTTTGAGCCTCCAACGTCTGGGCCCTCATCGTCGCGGCCCGCACCGAATGCGGCTGCGACGTCCGGGCCGGCAATGTCTGCGTCCGCAACGTCCGCGGCCACGACGGCAGGGCTCGCAACGTCGGGGCCTGCAACGTCTGCTCCCGCAATGCCCGGGTCCGCCCCGTCCGGGCCTGCAACGTCTGCGCCCGCGATGCCCGGGTCCGCGACGGCTGCGCTCCTGGCGGCTGCGCTCGCAACGGCGGCGCTCGCAATGCCGGCGTTCCCAACGGCTGCGCTGCCGACCGGGGCTGCGCTCGCGACGGCGGCGCCGGGGCCGGGAGCGCAGTCGCACCCCGCGAATGAGGCTGCGCGACTGCCGGCGCCACCGCAGTCGGGTCCGCCGCCCTCGCCCGGCAGGCTTGGCAACGCGGTTGCGCAGGTCATTCGCCTGGTCCACGAGCTCCTCATGCCGGATCCAGCCGCCCTGGCGGACGTTGCCGCCACGGAGCCGCCATCGCCCCTGGCGTCCCGTTCGTTGGCCGGAAGCCAGGCCGAGGCGGCCCGCTCGCCCGTGGCAGGCCCTGCGGACGCTGCCGCTGCGTTGACTCTGAGCCGCGCGACGAGACCGCCGGCGCCGAGACCCGTGGACTTGCCAGATTCGGTCGGCGTGGGCGCTGCGCCAATCCCCGCGTCGCTGGTCGCGGGCCTGATGCAGGTCGTCGCCACGCTAAAGGCCGGTCTCCTGCCAGGTGCGTCCGGAGCAGACGCGAGCGACGCCGCCGCGCTGGAAACGGCCACGCTGCTCGCCGAGCTCGAAGCCTCTGCTGCCCTGAGTCCCGGCGTCCCGATGCCAGCCGTTCCAACGAGCTCGCTCGCGACCGTTGACGCCTACCGCTGGGGCCTCCTGGTCGGCCTGAACTATCGCCCCGTGCTCGGACGCCCGGCCCAGCCCCGCCTGGACTCGTCTCGACCGCGCTGCGCAACCTGCAGCCGGCTCCTGGTCCAGACCCGCTCCGGCGCGCTGGTCTGCCCGACCTGCTAAACCGCGGCGCCCCCGCCGCCCGCAGCTCGACAGATCCCGCCGCCCGCCAGCCCGGGAGATCGCGCCGCGCGGAAGGCCGCGGGTCGAGAGTCCTGGGCAGGCGAGAACCCGGAGCCTCTCCGCGGGATCCCCGACCCGGATGAATCCGCAACCCGCGACGTTTGCACTCGGGGCCGTGCGGCACGTTAGCGTAGCGACAGCTGCATGCTGGTGGCCGGGTCGCGAGATGTGGTTTGGCTCCTGCTCAGTATGACGCTGGCGTCGGTGCCGGTCGGGTACTTGCAGGTGGTCCTGCCGCTCTACCTGAACCGGGCTGGACTCGAGCCAGCCATCATCGGCTTGCTGTACAGCCTGTCGGGGCTGGTGACGGCGGGGCTGGTGGCATTTTCGGGCGCGCTGGCGGACCGGTTCGGCCGGCGCGGCTTCTTGATCTGGGGAACCGCGCTGCCGATCGGCAGCTACGTCATCTTGGCCGCGACGACCGATCCGATCTGGCTGGTGCTGGCCAGCGTGATCGGTGGCGTCGGACTGGCCAACGGCGCCGCCGGCGCCCTCACCATCGCCTCCTTCGACGCGATGTTGGCCGAGCACACCCCGCCACAACGTCGAACCAGGGTCTTCGCCGTGTCCCAGGCGCTCTGGAGCATGGCGCTCGGCCTTGGCGCGCTGTGCGCCGGCCTGCCCGAACTGTTCCGCCAGGCGCGCCCAGATCTGGGCAGTCTCGAAGTCTACCGCCCGCCATTCATCGCGGTGATCGTGCTGGCCGGGGTAGCCACAGTGGTGCTGCTGCCGCTCTCAGAGACCGCGTCGGAGCGTCGCCGAGTGGCCGCCCGGTCGGGGAGCTGGCTGCCCCGGCGCTCATTCAGCGTGATCGCCCGCTACAGCCTGGCGCTGGGGCTGTTCGGCCTCGGCCTGGGTGTGGCAGTGCAGCTGTTGCCCCTCTGGTTCGCGCTGCGGTTTGGCGTGGACGAAGCCGCGCTGGGTCCCTGGTACGCCGCGGGCCAGGTCCTGTCGTTGAGCAGCGTGGCCCTGTCGCCGTGGCTGGAACGGCGCCTGGGCGGCGCCTTCGCGGTGCTGGTCGTGCAGGTGCTCGGTGGCGCCTGCCTGCTGGCGATCGCGCTGGTCGCGCCAATCTTCGAGATTGCGGCGGCGGCCTCGGTCCTGCGCAATCTGCTCGCGAACTTTGCCTGGCCGATGCAGCAGGCATTGCTTATGACGTCGGTCGTCGCGGAAGAGCGGGCATCGGCGGCGGGCATCGGCTTCGCCGTTTGGGGCCTGGCCAACGCCGCCGGGCCGGCGCTGGCCGGCGTATTGATCCAGACCGGCTCGCTGGAGATGCCGCTGGTGCTCGGGGCCGTCGCCTACACCGCGGGCGGGCTCGCGTTTGGCTTCGGTTTCCGCCGCTACGCCGGCCCGTGGCAGACCGCCTCAACGTTGTTGCCGTCGGGATCTCGGACGAAGCCGCCGTAGTACTGCGGGTGGTACTCCGGCCACACCCGCGGCGCGTGCAGCACCGTGGCGCCCGTCGCGACCGCGGCGTCGAAGAATGCCCGCACCGCGGCGCGGTCAGGCGCCTGGAACGCGATGTGGATCTCGCGGTTCGGCTCACCGGATGTCAGCGGACCCACCCAGAACGTTGGTCTGCCGGCGCTGGAGCCGTAGCCGATGACGTTGCCGAAGTCCATCACACGCGCGCCACCCACAGCTGCCAGGACAGTGTCGTAGAAGGCGGCGCTGGCGGCGACGTCGGCACATTGAATCGAAAGATGGTCGAGCACGACCGCTAAGATACGCGACGTGATGAGCGCATGAGCTCCGTTGAAGACGGCTTGCGAGCGCAAGTCCGGAACATCGAGGCAACGTACGGCCGGCCCATGGCCGCGTGGATCGACCTGATCCGTGAGAGCGGCAAGACCAGGCACGCCGAGATTGTCGCCATGCTCAAGGTCGAACACGGGCTGACGCACGGGTCGGCAAATCGCGTGGCGTTGATCGGCCGTGACGCTCTGGCCGCCAGCGAAAGCGCCGCGGCGGGGCCGACTGGTGACCCCACGGATGAGCTGTACTCGGGCAAGCAGGCGGTTTTGCGGCCCGTGCACGAGTTGCTGATGACCATCGTGCGTGGCTTCGGCAACGACATCGAGGTCGCGCCGAAGCGTGGCTACCTCAGCCTGCGACGCAAGAAACAGTTTGCGATGCTCCAGCCGGCCGCCGGGCACGTCGATGTCGGTCTGATCCTCAAGGGCGCACCGGCGACGGACCGGTTGGAGTCCGCGGCAACCTTCAATGCGATGTTCACCCACCGCGTCCGCGTCGAGGGCGTAACCGAGGTCAACGCGGAACTGGTGAGCTGGCTGCGCCAGGCGTACGATCGGGCTGGTTAGCTCGCGCGCACGCCGATACGTGGCCAGCCGGTGCCGCCGTCTGGTTCTGGCAGGCCGAACGCCTCGGTCTGGACTACCCCGGCACCGTCGGTCGCGCGCGCCACGATGCGTGCGTCCGACCCGGCCGCGACATCGAAGTTGCCTTGCCAGGCGAACCAGTGGTCGACACCCGCGCCGGAGGTGCTGAGGGTCGCGCGTTGCCAGATCTTGCCGTCGTCCACGCTGTACTCGACCGCCGAAATCCCGCGGCTGCCGGCGAAGGCGATCCCGGCGACGGTATGCGTGCCAGGTGCGAGCATGGTGTCTGGTGCTGGCGAGTCGATGCGCGACATGGTCTGCACGATTGCCGTCTTGCTCCAGTTGCGCTGCCCGTACCAGTCGTTGAACTCGCGCTTCATCACGCGAAGACCCACCAACCACTTCGGATTCTTCATGCCGTACCGATCCGGCACCAGCAGGCGGACCGGGTAGCCGTGTTCGTGGGGCAGGACTTCGCCGTTCATCTCATACACGAGCAAGGTGGCGGGGTCCATCATCACGTCTAGCGGCAACGCGCTGGTGTACTCGTCGGCGCCAAACACCACGACCCAGGCAGCGCCAGGTGACGGTCCCCCGACCAGCGCCAGGACGTCGCGGACAGCGACGCCTTTCCAGACCGCGGTGCTGATCAGCTCGGCGCCAAACGGTGCGAGCTCAGGTTTGCCCACAAAGTTGCTGATGCACTCCAGGGTCCGGGTGACCTCGACCGAGGGTAGCTTGCGCAACGTGGCGTAGTCGAGCTGAAACGCCCGCGAGACTTCGCCATCGACCTGCAGTCGCCAGTCGGACGGCCGCAGCTCCGGATCGCCGCCCGCGTTCTTGGTGACGACGTAAAAGTCCTCGTTCGCGGTGATAGGTCGCGTCAGTTGACCGCGCACCCGACCCGCCGGCACGATGGCGCCAGCGTTGTCGCGCTTGAGCACGCGGGTGGTGGTTGGCTCGGGCAGGGACCCCACGCTGGGTGCGTCGGTCGCGATTGGCGCCGGTGCCGGCGCGCCCGCGGCTTCCACGAGACTGGGGTGCGGATTCGGCGGATCGATGCCTCCGGAAGGCACCGGCTGTTGCGGGTCCTCCAGCACGACAGTGGGCAGCCCCGCTTGATGCGGCAGCAGCCGTACCGCGAGATACGTTGCGAGAGATGAGACTACCGCGCCACCGAGCAGCCCGAGTGCAATGCGTCGCGATTCCTCGTGCCGCTCGGGTTGCACGTTCCGCATCCGGAAGAGCGCAAGGACGGCCGCATAGCTCAGTCCGACCGCCAGGTAGCCGCCAATGGCAGCCGCGCTGCCATCTCGCAGATCGAGCGCGAAAATGCCCGCCGAGGTCAGCGGCATGACGACCAGCATCACGGCCAACCAGATGCCAATCCCGAGCACGCCGATTGTTCGGACCGGCCAGCGCCGACGCAGCGCGTCATAACCCAGCCAGGCCCACAGGCCGAGCACAACGAGGATGGCCAGGTACAGCGTGTACCGCTTGGCCTCGAAACCCAGGACCTGAAGACCCCACTCGAAAATGCCCGGGGGAACGAACAGCAGGATCCACTCCATCAGCCTTTCGGGGATGGAGCGGACTTGCAGGCCGGAGCGGAGCAACAGCATCGCCCCGCCGCCGACCAGCGCTGCAGCCAGGCCGCCAACCACCGCGGTTGTCCTGCCGTTGGCGCTCGCCGGCTGCGGTGGCGACTCCAGAATGGTCATGTACTCCCGCGCACTTCGGCGGGGGGTGACCGGCGCGCCCTGGCTCATCGCGCGACTCGCACGGCGACACGGTCGAGCGCGACTTCGTTGCCATCGCCGCCGACGAACACTCCAACGGCGCCCGAATGCCACACGGTGTCCGTCTGACTCGCCACCGGGACGCCGTTGACGAGAAAGCTTAGGTGATCGCCAATCGCGCTGACGGTCAACTCGTTGCTGGCCGTCCCGCGCCTGACGGCGTCAGACGGTGTCCAGGTCAACAGATCAACCCAGTGGTCACCGTCGCGCAACCAGAGGCCCACCTGGCCGCGGTCGCCCGCCTCAAACACGTAGTAGTGTCCGAGCTGGTTCCGTCCGTCGCGAGCCTGCGGCTCTTGATCGCGCAGGATCAACCCGTAGCCGCCCCCGTCCGGCCCGCCGACCTTGCGGAACCAGCCCGTGACGACGCTGTCGGCGAGGTTCTGTGTACCGGGGATGCCGACAGCCACGAACTGCGTTGCCTGGCGTCCGGCCAGGTGATAGGCGCCGCCACCCAACCAGGCGGTCCCGTGCGGATCGTCGGGCCAATGGCGGGCGTTCGAGGTGAATCCTTCATCCAGGAGCAGGCCGAACTCGCTGGCTGGCACGGGCGCCGGCGGGCTTGCCAACGGCGCCGGCGCGGCAAGCGCACTGACGGTGTCGGCGCGGATGGCGGTCGGCACCACCTCGACCGCGGCCGCAGCCGCGGGGGCCTCGATCAGGATCGCATCCGGCGCCGGCGCTTGCGCCTCGACCGGGACCGCGGTCGGCTGGACCGCCGGAGTGCGATCGGTGAATGCCCGCAATTCAAAGCCGGCGCCCAGCAGGACGCCCGCCGCCCCGACCGCCAGCAACCATGGTGGCATATGCCACCGGGCGGATGGCAGGTTCGGACTGGTGCGCACGATGCGCAAGCGCACCGGCGGCTCGTCGCTCGCCGCCAGCCAGGGTGAAGCATACAGGCGGGTCGACCAGTCGACGGCCGGTAGCGCACTCGTTGACAGGGCCACGATATTCCTCACCCGGCTTCTGGAGCCCTGGCGAATGACGTCCAGCATCGTAACGCCGTCTGGACTGCCCATCGCGGGAACCGGGCGCAGTCGGTAATCCACCACGCGACCGGTCAGGATGTCGAGGGCGGCATTGCGGCGGACGTGCGATGGCCCGTGCGTAAAGACGCCGAGCTTCGCCTCCAGGTACGGCAGGCCGCCGTCGGGGTTAAGCCGCGCGGACACGATTCGGCGCTCCTCCGGTCTCAGCTCGGCCCAGTCGTCCCAGCCCGCTCACGAACCGGTCGACGACGCTCTGTCGGCGGGCCTTGACAGGCGCATAGACCTCGCCCGCGGCGACCATGACCTCTCGGGCCAACTCGCGATACATCGAGGCGATGTGTCTGCCGGATCGGAGGTCGAGAATGCTTTTGCCGACCTCGGCCGCTTCTTTCAGGGCCATGTCGTAGGCGATCTCGGTCTCGAAGACGGGCACCTGATCCTTCAGGCTGCGGCGGACCGTTGCGACCACGCGTTGCGCGTGCGTGCCGCGGGAGTCGACCATCGTCAACAAGATTCCGTAGATCTCCAGGCTCGGATTGAGTTGCGTGCGTACCGCGCCGACCGTCTCCAGCATCTGGACCAGCCCGTGCACCGCCAGGAAGTCGGCCTGCACCGGGATGATCACCCCGGTCGCCGCGCGCAAGGCGTTGATGGCCATCAAACCGAGGCTCGGCAGACAGTCGATCAGCACGTAGTCGTACGCCCCGAGCGCCGGCGCTAGCGCAGCGTCGAGGATCGACTCACGCTCGTCCGCGCCCGCCAGGATGAGCTCCGCCGCGCTCAGCATCGCGTTCCCGGGCACCAGATCCAGGCCGCATGGGCCGCGCTGGATCGCGGTCATGATGTCGGACGGATCGCCCTGGGCGCGCAAGATCAGCAGCTCACCGATGGACATCGGGACCGCATCCACGTCCGGGATGCCGCACGCCGCCGTCAGGCTGCCCTGTGGGTCGAGATCAATCAGCAGGACCCGCTTACCCATCTCCTGCAGCGCGGCGCCGAGATTGAGCGTGCTCGTGGTCTTGCCGACTCCCCCTTTTTGATTCGACACGGTTATGATTGGCACAGGTTCGGGCTTCCTTTCGGCCGACTGGCTCTCGTCGCGTGGGTACCAGACGTTTGCGTCCTGGTCACGCAGTGAGGCAAACGCAGCCCGCGCCAAAAAGGGACGGGTTGCCGGCGAGATTCGCCGGCATTGGCAGTCGACTGCGGTTTCAGCCGTTGCCGATCAGGCTCACCAGTCCCTGTCGGTCGCCGATGAAGAGATTGCCGTCACTGTCAAGGGCGGGCGCCGACCAGACCGAGACGTTGGCCGGATTGGTGTAGTCCCAGACCTGTTTGCCGGTTCGACTATCGATCGCGATCAGATGGCCAGCGGTACTGCCCGTGTACAGCACGCCATTCTTGTCCAGGGTGAGCGAGCTGTAGATCGACCCACCGATGGAGTACTGCCACACCAGGCTGCCATCGCCGGTACGCAGCGCGTAGACACCGCCCTTATTCGCACCGAAGTACAGCGTCTGGCCATCGGCGCTCAATGTCGCGCTCGACCAGATCCCGGCCACTTCGCGCTCCGCGCCAAACTGCCACTTGAGTTGGCCGTCGGGAGCGATCGCGTACATGTTGCTGTTGTCGGCGCCGATGTAGATGGTGCCGTCGGGGCCGATCGTCGGCGTTGCGCCCGATCCCAGGCCGTCACTGCCCGACGGCGGCGCCGTCGCGGTTACGGGCGTGCCCCCGCCGGGGAAATCCCCGAAGCGGAAGGTCCATCGCACCTGGCCCTCCGTCTGGCCCGCGAGCGGCGGGGCGATCGCGTACAGCTTGTCGTCCATGCTCGCCACATAGACGGTGCCGTCCTGGCCGAGCGCCGGTGACGCCTTCAGGATCAGGCCCGTTTGCGCCGTCCACAACGTTTTGCCCGCGGGCGAGATCGCGAACAGCTTGCCTGTGCCGCTGGTCGTGTACACCGTTCCGTCGGAGCCGAGCGTGGGCGAGCTGGTCGTCCGGCCAGCGCCCAGGTCCACGGTCCAGAGGGCCACGCCCTTCGGGCTGAGTGCGTAGAACGTTCCGTGCGGGTCGGGTACAGGCGTGCTGAACCCAAGATAGACGGTCCCGTCGGCGGCAACCGCCGGCGTCGAGTGGAAGGAGCTCTGGCCCTCGGGATGGAATGACCAGACCATCTCGAGCTGTTTGCCAGTGCCCGGATCTCGAAATGCCATGAGATTGCCAGGAAAGTCCGCCATGTAGATCGTGCCATCCGGGCCGATCGCGGCGGAGCTCTGAATGTCGATCTTGGGACCGCCGGGCAATTTGGTCGGCACACCCGAAGAGTCAAAGCTGCGCAGCAGCGTTGGTTGCGCCGGACCCGAGTACGGGCTGCGGCCACTGTGCTGGGCATCCATCCCGTACTGCGGTCGGCCAACAACCACCGGGTCCGGGGCCGGTGCCGGGGCCGGTGCCGCGGCCGCCGGCGTGATCGCCTCGGGTTCCGCGGGGGCTGCCCATTCGGCAACAGCCGGCTGGCTTGCTGCCGGCTCGCTGGCCGGCATCGCGGGTACCGGCGGTTGAGTCACGACGATCGGTTGCGGCGCAGCCTGGCAGGCCGAGACCAGGCTCATGATCAGACCAGTGATAATCGCGGCAACGCCACGCGTGCGGAAACGGAGGTGGGGCAAGGCTTCGTATTTCCTTTGAATGGAACAACGCCGCGGGGCCCCATCAGGGGACGGGCCACGCGGACGGCACGCTATTCGTTCAGGCGGGCCGCGGGGTTGCTCGCGCCCGAGCGCGCCTGGCGCAGACTGTTCCTGCTTACGTGATGTCTGCGAGTGTCGCCGGTTCGTCTCCGCGGGCTATCGGACAGGCAGCGGATCGAAGCCCCACGCGACGCGGCTTCCAGACGGGACTCCATCCGCGCGGGGTGGAGGATCCAGTCCAACAAAAGGCGAAGCTGGCCAGTGCGTAAGGTCAGGGCGAGGCGAGTGGGTCGTCGAGGGCGACCAGGCCCTGCCGCAGGGCGTACAGCGCCGCCTGCGTGCGGCTCGCCAGCTGGAGCTTTCTCAGAATGCTGCTGACGTGGCTCCGTACGGTCGCCTCACCGACGACCAGCGTATTGGCGATGTCCTGGTTGCTCATGCCCCGCGCGATGAGTCGCAACACCTCGAGCTCACGCTCAGACAGTGGGTCGCTGGTTTGCGGCTGTCTGGCTGCCGACGGCCGGTGCAGCTCCTGCAGGACCATGCGCGCAACCGCCGGGTGCAACACCGTTTCACCGCGGTAGGCCTGCCGGATGGCCTGCAGCACGTCCTCGGGCGCGGAGTGCTTGAGCAGGTAGCCGAGGGCGCCAGCTTTGAGCGCCGGGAACACGTCCTGCTCAGACGCGTGGCTGGTCAGCACCACGATCTTGCTGCTGGGATGCGCTTCCGTCAGTCGGCGGGTCGCCTCGATCCCGCTCACGCCGGGCATCTCGAGGTCCATCAGGATGACGTCGGGTCGACAGCGGTCCGCGACGCGCAGGGCTTGTTGGCCGTCTTCGGCCTCGCCGGCGACCTCGATGCTCGGCTCACGGTCGAGGAGCGCCCGCAAGCCCTTCCGGACGACCGCGTGGTCGTCAACGAGCATGACCCGAATCGGGCGTCCGCCGGTGACGAGCGGGGCGTCGGCCGGAGTGTCGGTCAACGCGCTATCTCGACGCGGACGCGAGTTCCCGCGCCAGGCGAGCTTTCGACCTGGAGCGTTCCACCGAGCCGTGCCGCGCGTTCACGCATGCCCGGTAAACCGAAGCCGTCAACGCCGCGCGACGTGGGCTTGAAGCCGACGCCATCGTCGGCGACCTCCAGCGTCGTGCGGTCGGTGTCCACCGCGAGTCGGACGCGAACGCGCTGGGCGTGCGCATGCTTCAGCACGTTGTTCAACGCCTCCTGGGCCAGCCGATACAACTCCTGCTCCGTCTCGGGTGCCAGCCGTTGGACATCCTCGCCGTCGGACTCGAAGTCCGTCACCAGGCCCGCCCGGGTTTCGACGGCTTTGAGCCGCGTCCGCAGCGCTGCCGCCAGGCCGTACTCCTCGAGGAACGGCGGTCGAAGCTCGTAGATGAGCAGCCGCATTTCGCCCAGGGCCTCCTGCGTCGTCTCGCGAACGTCGCGCAGGTTGGTCGCGACGGGCTCTATGTCGCCGTCGGCGAGCGCTCGATCGGCCGCCTCGGCGTACAGGGAGATGCCGTACAGCGCCTGAGTGACCGAATCGTGCAGCTCCCGGGCGAGGCGCTGGCGCTCTTCCAGGACGGCTGCCTGCCGCGTCCGTTCGTGGAGGCGTGCATTCTCGATCGCCACCGCCGCCTGACGCGCGATACCGAGCGCCAGGGTGGTGTCGCGGTCACGAAAGGCGTCAGGCGTGGCGTTGGCGATCGTCAGGATGCCAATAATCTGCTGCCTCACGACCAGGGGGATCCACATCAGCGACCGGACGACACCGGAGTCGGCGCCCTCGAATTGACGGAGTCCGCTTTCGGCGTGCAGCGTGCGGACGTCGGGAATGACCACTGGCTCGTCACGGCACAACCGGTCCCACGCCGGGCCAAGGTCCGACACCGGATACTGCGTGCGGTGCAACTCCAGCAACATCTGCGCGTCCGGTCCGCGCATGTGGGCGAGCGTCAGCGTGGTGCGCGCATCGTTCAGGGTCAGCACCGCGATGGCGCTGTAGTCGAGCATGCTGGCGAGCGCGTCGAAGACTGCATTGAGCAGTGGCCGCATTTCCAGACTGGACGCAACCGAGCCCGAGACGGTCAGCAGCATCCGCAGCTCCTGGCTACGCTGGCCCAGGTCGGTGACCAGGCGTTCCTGCTTGCGCAAAGTGAAACCCAGGAACCACGTCAGAACCAGGGTGAACGCCCACTCCGTCCAGTACTCCCAGGGCCAGGCCCCAACGTTGGGGGCGGTATACAGAATCACCCCGAGCGTGATCGTCCCATACGCGAGCACCACGGCGAGCAGCCCCTCGCCGCGAGTGCCGGTATACGCGACCCAGCCGACCAGCAGCGCCAGGAACAGGTAGTTCGTCTCGATGTGCCCGACGAGAGTCAGCCACACATTCGGGCCGATGACCCCGGCGATCAGCGCCAGGCGAGGCCAACGCACGCCGCACAGCTCAATTTCCCAGGCGACCACCATGACCGGGACGGCGATCAGCGCCGCCACGTGATGAAAGGCCGGCATGTTGTCGGCGAACGCAGTGAAGATCGTGTTGGTCGCCAGGATCGGGACGGCGACCGCTACCGCGCGTCGCACCCAGCGAAAGGTTTCCGAGGCGGCCAACAGGTCGGCTTGAGCCACACCGACCCTACGCGGACTCAGGACCTGGCTGAGCAGCGGAAACAGCTGGCCGCCGGCGCGCGACGACACGCCGTAACTGTATGCCGCGTGTGGGCAGTACGCCAGCGGTCACTGGCTGGCGGGGGGCGCCCAGAGCGCGCTGAGGAGCTCGGTCGACGGCGCACCCTTCGGGACGAACGCATCGGCGCCCGCGGCCAACGCTGCCTGACTCAGTTCCTCGGCCAGGCTGTGCGCGATGACGCGTATCCAAGGCCAGCGGGACTTGATCTGCATCGTGGCGGCGATGCCGTCCAGCCGCGGCATGCGGATATCCAGGATCACGATGTCGGGCTGCAAGCGCTCGACTTCGGTGATGGCCTCCTCGCCGTCAGCGGCCTCGCCAATCAGTTCGAGGCCAGGTTGCAGCGCCAGCACCGCCCGCAGCGCTCGCCGCGTGCGCGCTCGATCGTCGGCAATCAGCAGGCGAGAACACGTCATGACCCCCGTAGCATCGCCCACGCGTGCCGCGCCGCACATCGACCAAATGCCGTATTCAACTTCGACATTTGTTGGAACGAGAGCGGGGGACGGGATTCGAACCCGCGACCTCAACTTTGGGAAAGTTGCGCTCTGCCGACTGAGCTACCCCCGCAAAAACGCGGCGAGCCCCAGTATATCGCCGGCGCGGCGGCTCGTCAGCACTGCCGTCCCGACGACGCTGCGATCGAGCGCTGGCGCGGGTCCCAGTCGGTACTAATCGCCCTCGCCGGGAGGTGGCTTGACGTCCGTTGGGGGCGGGTGGTGCCCTGTCGGGATCCGCCGCCGGGGCGGGCGGGGCCGCTGCAGGCGGCGCGTTCGTGTCGAGCAGATGCAGCACCGCATCGCCACCGAACGGCGGCCTGAACGCTTGCGGACTGTGGCCGGCGTTCACCGTGCGCGCGCCACTTCAGGAGCCGCTTGAAGCTCTCTAACGCACCCGCAGCCGGGGGTCGATTGCGTCGCGGAGACCGTCGCCGATGAAGTTGCAGGCGATGGCGACGCTGAAGATGGCCAGACCTGGGAAGGTCGAGATCCACCACTGCTGGACCAGCTCGCGGCCTTCGGCCACCATCGCGCCCCACTCGGGGGTGGGCGGGACGGCGCCGAGGCCGAGGAAGCTGAGGGCGGCGGTGATGATGATCGCGTTGCCGAAATCCATTGTCATCAACACCAGGGCGGGTGAGAGCGCATTTGGCAGGATGTGACGTATCAGTACGCGCCAATCCGACAGTCCGACGGCGCGCGCGGCGGTCACAAAGTCGCGCTGCTTCAAGCTGAGCACCTGGCCGCGCGACACGCGGGCATAGGGCGGCCACCACACCAGCAACATGGCCAGCATCGAATTCTGAATGCTGGCGCCGAGCGCGGCGCCGATGGCCATCGCCAGGATCAGCGACGGGAACGCGAGCACCATGTCGACCACGCGCATCGACGCGTCGTCAGCCCACTTCCCAGCGATGCCTGCCAGACCGCCATAGATCGTCCCGAACACGCTCGCCAGCAACACCACCACGAACGCGGCCGGCAACGACACCCGCCCGCCGAACAGGACGCGGCTCAAAACGTCCCGCCCGAGCTCGTCCACGCCCAGCAGGTGCGAGGCCGACGGTCCCAGGAGGCGGCCTCGCACGTCCTGGTCGACCGGATCGTATGGCGCGATCAGCGGCGCCAGCAGCGCAGTCAATACCCAGGCCACGACCACGGCCGCACCGAGCATTGCCATGCGATTCCGCATCAGGATCTGCCAGGCGCTCCGATTCCGCCGGACCACCAGCCGCGGCACGACATCCGGAGATCCGACGAACACCGGCGCGGGAACGCTTGTGGTAGCCACTGGCGCGAGGTTGCTAGGCGTAGCGGATTTGCGGGTCGAGGACTGCGTACAGGAGGTCGACCACCAGGTTGACAAAGATATACATCAGCGCGATGACGAACGTGACGCCCATGATGGACGGAAAGTCGTTCGAGACGGCGGACTGGTAGGCGTAGCGGCCGAGGCCGGGCCAGGCAAAAATGGTCTCGGTCATGACCGCGCCAGACAGCAGGCTCCCGTAGGCCAGCCCGAGCACGGTGACGGTCGGGATCAAGGCATTCCGCAGCGCATGCCGGACGATGACGGTGTGCTCGACGAGCCCCTTGGCGCGCGCGGTTCTCACGTAGTCGTGGCCCAGCACTTCGAGCAGCGACGAGCGCGTGACGCGGGTAATCAGGCCCATCACCGAGCTACCGAGAACCAGGCCAGGCAAGATCAAGTGCTCGGCGGCGCTGCGGAACGTCGCGAAGTTGCCCGCCAGCAGGCTGTCGACGGTATACAGGCCGGTGACAGCCGGTGGCGGGTCGATCTGCGGGCCGAGTCGGCCGGGGCCGACGGCGATCTGGAGCGCGGCGTAGAAGATCACCAGCGAGACCGTGGCGAGCCAGAAGATGGGAATCGACACGCCCACGAGCGAGACGAAGCGCGCGAAGTGGTCGATCGGCCCGTCGCGGTAGATGGCCGAGAGGATGCCCAGGGGCAGGCCGAGGACGAGCGCGAATACGATGGCCACCGTTGACAGCTCCAACGTCGCGGGCAGGAACTGCTTCACGTCCTGGCTGATCGGGCGACGGGTGTTGAGCGACGTGCCGAGCTCGCCGTGGGTCAAGTTGCCGAGAAAGGTGAAGTACTGCACGTAGAGCGGCTGGTCGAGGCCCCAACGCGCGCGGTACGCGGCCACGATCTCGGGCCGCTGGGAAGCCTGCTGGCCGAGGTTGGCCACGACCGGGTCGGAAGGCACGGCGTGGCTGATGACAAACGAAATCAAAGTCACCCCGATCGCCGCGACGGCCATCAGCAGCAGCCGCCGCAGCAGGTAGCTACCCATGCGAACGGCGGGGTTCCCAGCCATTGAGCCGGGTCGGGGCAGCCCTGCGGGGCCCACGGCGACAGCCCTGGAGCTGCCGCCCCGCTGCGCTCACTGCACGCTGTGAAGCAGTCCCGGTGTCCACCTTCGGGATGTCCGCCACTGGAGGGAGCGAGCGCAGCGATGCGGGCAGATTAATCACGGCTTGGGCAGGTTGATGCGCGTGGCTACGAGCCTTTGCCAACGCCGGCGAGGCGTGCGTAACCGATCGGGAAGAACGAGTAGCCCGTCACGTTCGAGCGGGTCGGGATCTGGACTTTGCCCTGGACGAGCATCACGTACGGCCCCTCATCGACGAGTAGCTGGAGCATCTGCTGGTAGGTCGCGATCCGCTTCTGCGGATCGCTTTCGGCGTCACCCTGCTTGGCCAGGTCCTGGGCCGCTTTGCTGTCGTAGTGCAGGCGCGGCGCCCAGGTGCCGAGGATCATCTGGTCGGCCCAGTCGGAGGGTCCGAGATAGTCCGGGGTGTTGTACGAGATAACCGCCGTGCGGTCCTTGGCCCGATATTTGGTCATCATCGTCAGAAACTCCTCGGGCTGGAGTTGGACGTCGATATTGATTTTCTTGAGGTCGGCCTGCACCTTTTGGGCGATCGAGTCGTAGGTAATGCCCACCGGCGACGGACCGGTGCCATATTCGAGCGGGAACGAGAACCCAGCCGATAAGCCCGCCTGCGACATCAAGTCCTTGGCCTTGGCGAGGTCGTATTTCGGGTTCAAGCGATCGGCGTCGGCTTGCGTCAGGCCCAGCACCCCGACCGAGAAGATGGCCGGTCCGCGCACGGCCTGGTTGTCGGTCAAGGCCAGGACGCCGTCGTAGTCGATCGCGGCGCGGATAGCTTGACGGACTTCCTTCTTGGCCAGGTTGGGATTGATAGCGGGATCGACGGTCATGCCTAGATACAGATTGTCCAGCGACTGCCCGCTCACAATCTTCAGGCTCGGGTTGGTCTTCATCGTGGCGACGAGATCTGGGGTCACGTTGAGCGCGATGTCGACGTCGCCGGTCTCGACCTGGAGCTTCTGGGTCGCGGGCGAGGTCACATCGCGGACCTCGACTTTCGCCACCTTGGCGGCGGTGCCCCAGTAGCCCGGGTTGCGCTCGAGCGTAATGACGTTGTTCTTCTGCCAGCCCTTCAAGAGGAAGGGGCCGGAGCCGGCCGAGTTCTGGTCGAGCCACTCCTCGCCCTTGTCGGTGGTGTTGGCGTCGGCCCCAGCCGTCGCACCATGCTCCATCGCCAGCTTGCTATCCATGATGCCGCTGTTCGGCCCGCCGAGGACCGCCAGCCAATCGCCGAACGGGTCGTTCATGACGGTCTTCACCGTGTACGGATCGACCACCTGAACCTCTTTGAGCGGGTCCATCATCCAGGCGGGGTTGTCCTTGACGTTCTTCAGACGCTCCAGGCTGAACTTGACATCGTTCGCGGTAAAGGGATTGCCGCTGGCGAACTTGACGTCGTTGCGCAAATGGAACGTCCACTCCTTACCGTCGGGCGACACAGTCCAGTCTTTGGCGAGCACCGGCACATACGTGGTCAGGTCGTCAGCGCTCTTCTGGGTGAGAAGGGTGTCGTATGAGTTCAAGACAATGAACGCCGCCGCGAACTCGAACTCGCGCGCAGGGTCAAGGGTCTTTACGTCCGACTGATCGAGATCGATGATCAGGCTCTGACCGCCGGTGGCCGCCGCGGGTGCGGTCGTCGGCTGGGCGGCCACAGCCGGTGCGGTCGTCGCGGCGGCGGCCGGCGCGACGGTCGGTTTGGCGGCCGCGGCTGGTGCGGTCGTGGCACTCGTGGCAGCCGTCGGCGGCGCGGCCGGCGTAGCAGGCGCGCCGCACGCGACGACCAGCAACAGGCTGGCCCCAACTCCGAATAGACGCGGGACGAAATCGACAGTCCGGTTCATGTGTCCTACACCTCGGGGTGCCGGCCCGTGCCGGCGGCTTATGTTCTCCGGGCCACCTGGCGCGCTAGCGTACCAGCCGCGCTGCGCGACGTCAGGGCACGCTAGCCGATGCGCTCGAGCACGACGACGGGAATCTGGCGCGTCGTCTTGAGTTGATACGCGGCGAAGTTCGGCATGAGTTTGGCCTGGTTGGCGTAGAGCCGCTCCCGCTCCTCACCCTGGGCAACCCTCGCCCGCGCGGCGAACACCTCGCCCCCGACTTCGAGGGTGACGTTCGGGTTGCGGACGAGGTTGTGGTACCAGTCGGGGCTGGTCGGCGAGCCGCCTTTGGAAGCAATGATCACGTAGCGGTCGCCGTCGCGGGTGAAGGCGAGCGGTGCCGTGCGCGGCTGTCCGCTCTTCGCGCCGGTGGTAATCAGGAGCAAGAGCTCGCGGCCGGCGAAGCGACCGGAGGTCGCGGTGCCCTTGTTGGCGCGCAGATCATCGATCAAGGCGAGGTTGTAGTCGTTCCAGGCGGCGGCGTCCCAGGCGTCCATAGTGGTCATCGAGGACCCATTGTGTAGCCTGGGAGCCATGACACGCGCGCCGGAGACCCACGACCTGGTGATCCGCGGTGGGACCATCTATGACGGCAGCGGCGCCGCGCCAGTGGCCGGCGATGTGGCCATTGACGGTGACACGCTCGCGGCGTTCGGGCCGCGCGTCGATGGACGCGGGCGGACAGAGATCGACGCGACGGGTCTCGCGGTCGCGCCGGGCTTCATCAATATGCTGAGCTGGGCAGCCGAGCCGCTGATCGCCGACGGACGATCGCAGAGCGACATTCGCCAGGGGGTGACGCTCGAAGTCTTCGGTGAAGGGGTCTCACTGGGGCCGCTGTCCGAATCGATGAAACACACGCAGCGCGAACGGCAGAGCGACATCACCTACGACATCACCTGGACCACCCTTGACGAGGGCCTCGAGTATCTCGTTCGACGCGGCGTGGCGTGCAACGTCGGGTCGTTTGTCGGCGCCACGTCGTTGCGGGTGCACGAAGTGGGCTACGCGGACCGGCGGCCCAGCACCGAGGAGCTCACGCGCATGCGGGCTCTGGCTGCCCAGGCGATGGAAGACGGCGCGTTCGGCATTGGCTCGTCGTTGATCTACGCGCCCGCGTGCTTCGCCGCAACGGACGAGTTGATCGCGCTCGCTGAAGTGGCCGCCATGTACGGGGGCATGTACATCTCGCATATCCGCAATGAGGGTGAGCGGCTGCTCGAGGCCATCGATGAGTTCGTCGGCATCTGCCGTCAATCCGGGGCGCCGGGTGAGATCTGGCACTTCAAAGCGTCGGCGCCTCGCAACTGGCACAAGTTCGACGCGGCGATCGAACGTGTGAACGCGGCGCGCGCCGAGGGCGTGCGAATCACCGCGGACATGTACACGTATCACGCGTCGTCGACCGGCCTGGACGCCACCATGCCCGGCTGGGTGCAGGAGGGCGGGCATCAGGCCTGGGTCGAGCGACTCAAGGATCCGGCCGTGCGTGGCCGACTCCGTCACGAGATGGCCGGGGATCACACTGGCAACGAGTTCGTGAGCGCCGAGCGGATCCTGCTGGTCAGCTTCCGCAACGAAGCGCTCAGGCATCTGACGGGCAAGTCGCTCGCCGAAGTAGCCGCGATGCGGGGTACCTCGCCAGAGGACACGATCATGGACCTGGTCGTCGAAGACGACAGCCGGGTTGGGTCGGTGTTTTTCACGATGTCCGAAGACAACGTGCGCACGGCCGTCGGTTTGCCCTGGGTGAGTTTCTGTTCGGATTCGGGCTCGCTGGCTCCCGAAGGCGTGTTTTTGAATAGCGGCACGCACCCGCGGGCGTATGGCAGCTTTGCGAGACTGCTGGCGAAGTACGTGCGCGACGAGCGGGTCATCCCGCTCGAGGAGGCGGTCCGGCGGCTCACGTCATTTCCCGCCGAAACGCTCGGCATTCGTCGTCGTGGCCGCCTGGCGCCCGGCAATTACGCCGACGTCGTGGTCTTCGACCCGACGACGATTCAGGACCACGCCACGTTCGAGCGGCCGCACCAGTACGCCACGGGCGTGGAGCATGTGCTCGTGAACGGCGTGCCGGTGCTACGCGACGGCGAGCACACCGGGGCAACGCCTGGCCGGGTAGTCAGGGGGCCAGGCTACCGAGGACGCGGCAGGACGGGCAGCTGAGTAGCGACGTCCTTACAAAGGGACAGAGTTCCCTGGATGCCAGGCTCGTACCGAGCGAGAGGGCGGTGCCGTCACACGGACTGGACCGCAGCTACGCGGACTCCTCGGTATCCTCTTCGGCGGCGAGGACCTCGAGCGGCGTTTCCTCGACGCCGACTTCGAGGTCGGCGGGGACCGTCTCGGTCTCCTCTTCGTCGTCGTCGCCCATCTCGTCGTCGTCTTCCTCTTCCTCTTCTGACTCGTACCGCAGCATGCCCTCGCGGGTATACGCCCGCACCCCGCCGCTCTCGGCGGCGGCGGAAGGTCGGAACGACGGTCGATTGCCCATGGCGGCCGCGCGACGCGTCTCGCGAATGATCACGTGGACCGTCTGGTCGATGGCGGCCGTTACAAAGACCGCGTACTGGTTGCCCAGCCCCATCAGACGAATCAGGTCCTGCTCGAGCTTGGGCTCGACGCGGCCAATTTCCTGCCCGGTCAGGTCAGACATCACGACCTGGTTGCCGCGGCGCTCGATGTGCAACTGGTCGCCCGCGCTGAGCTTGGCCGTGGCTTCAGTACGCTTGACGTCGGTCAGCAGCGTGACCGTGGTCTTGCCGCTTTCCTCGATGAAGAGCCGAGGATCCACGGGCGACGATTGCAGCGTGCCCGAGCCCTCGCCGGCGAACTTCCCCAGGCGAACCAGATTCTTGGCTGCGATCCCGTTCAGCGGGTCCAACTTGACCGCGTGCGCGTAGGCGTCACGAGCCTCGGCATAGCGGCCAAGCTCCGTGAGCGCCTTCCCGAGGCGGTTGTACGCATCCACCTCGTTCGGAAACATTTCCAGGATTTCTCGGTTAACCTGGGCAGCCTGGTCCCAGCGATTCTTCATCGCCAGAGTGATTGCCTGCTCTGACTTGGTGCGCTTCTGGCGCAACCGGTCTTCAGTGGGAAACGCAGCCATACGGCGTGGGGCAGTCTAGCGCTCGTATTGCGAGCGTGCAATGTAACGGGGCCGCAAGCGCTCTGGGGCGACCCGCGTTGACAACCTTCATTCTCCATGTGTAGGTTGTTTACTCTGAAGGCCCATCACGGCTTCGTTTGCCTGCACGCGCTGGCGACGCCGTCTGTGCCCGATGCGGGCCGGCTACTTCGCAGGAACTTTTGGTGAACCGGTATCGTCTCCTACCACAGGGCCACGTGCCATACGTCGGCCTGCCTGGCAAACTCCGCCGTCCCAAGGAGGGATCCAACCTATGACGCTCGTGCGTCTATATTCGCTGACAGCGGCCGCGACGCTGTTCGTAGCGGCCTGTGGTGGCGGTGCGGCTCAGCCGACCGCGGCGCCGGCTGCACCGACAACCGCGCCGGCGAAGCCCACGACGGCTGCCGCCCCGGCCGTTTCACCCGCGGCTAGCCCCGCCGCGGCAGCCGCCGCGAGCCCGGCGGCCAAGCCCGCGGCCTCGCCCTCGGCAGCTCCGGCTGCGGTTGCATCGCCGAGCGCCGCCCCAGCGGTCGCCGCGGCGGCCCAGTTCCCGGCTGGGACCACGATCAAGATCGTCTCCAGCCTGCCTCGAACCGGCAGCAACAAGGGTCAGACCGATACGCTGGTCAATTCGTTCAAGATGGCCCTGAACGAGCTCGGCGCGACCGACGGTGTCGGCGCCAAGATCGGCGGCGCCACGATCGTCTACCAGGACCTCGACGACGCCACCGCCGCCAAAGGTTCGTGGGACGCTGCCAAAGAGGCAGAAAACGCCAACCAGGCCGTCAATGATCCCGACGTCATGGTCTATATCGGGACGTTCAACTCGGGCGCCGCGAAAGTCTCGATCCCGATCCTCTGCGCCCAGAACCTGGGCATGATCTCGCCGGCCAACACCTACCCTGGCCTGACCAAGAACATCCCGGGTGCCGTCGAGTCCAACGAGCCCGACGTCTACTACCCGAATTGCAAGCGCAACTACACGCGCGTCGTCCCCTCGGATGAGATCCAGGGCGCCGCGGCGGCGGCCTGGGCCAAGACAATCGGCGCCACCAAGGCGTACGTTCTGGACGACACCCAGCTGTACGGACATGGTCTGGCAGTGGTCTTCGCCAACTCCGCGCCCAAGGCCGGCCTCACCCTGGTCGGTGGCCCCGAGGGCATCGACGACAAGGCCAGCGACTACCGCGCGTTGGCCCAGAAGATTCGCCAGAGCGGCGCCGATATCGTGTACTTCGGCGGCATCACCCAGGCCAACGCGGGCAAGTTGTGGATCGACTTGCGGGCGACCCTCGGCAATGACTTCAAACTGATGGGTCCCGATGGCATCTTCGAACAGGCGTTCATCGATGCGGCTGGCCCGGCGGCCGAAGGCAGCTACATCACCTTTGGTGGTGTCCCGCCGAGCAAGCTGACCGGCCTCGGCGCGACCTGGTACCAGAATTACAAGAAGCAGTTCAACGCTGAGCCTGAGGCGTACGCCGGGTACGGCTACGAATCGATGAAGGTGGCGTTGAATGCCATCCAGACCGCCGGTAAGAAGGACCGCGCCGCAATTCGCGACGCCATCTTCAACACCAAGAATTACAGCGGCGCCCTGGGGACATGGAGCTTCACCGACACGGGCGACACCACCATCACAGCCATGAGCGGTCGCCAGATCAAGAATGGCGCCTTCGACGACGCCAACTCGGTGACTCTCGCAGCGCCGTAACAACAGTCAGGGGACAGGGGGCGAAAGCCCCCTGTGACCCCCACTTGCCAGTTGGGGTGCGGGGTCCGCATCATTACGCACGCCCCACAATGCAGTGGTACGACGAAATTATCCAGGTGCTGCTGATTGGCATTGCCAACGGCGCCATCATCGCGCTGATCGCCCTGGGTTACACGCTCGTGTACGGCATTATCGAACTGATCAATTTCGCCCACGGCGACGTGTTCATGATCGGGACCATGATCTCGCTCACGCTGGTGACCTGGGTGCCCGGCGTGCTCGGCGTCAGACAGGCGACCCAACTGCCTCCGCTGGCGCTCGTCGGCCTGATCTTCGGGTCGCTGCTGGCGTCCATCCTCGTCTGCGCCGGGCTCAACGTCGCGATCGAGCGGATTGCGTACCGGCGGTTGCGGAATGCGCCGCGCCTGGCGCCGCTGATTACGGCGATCGGCGTGTCATTCATCCTGGTCAACGTGGGGCTGGTGTGGAAGGGTGCTTCCCAGGTCAACTATCCCGACCTGGTGCCGCGTGTGGACATCCTGCGCGATATCTTCCACATCGACACGCTGATCCTCTTTACGTTGAAGGACCTGCTCGTCATCGTCATCGCGGTTCCGTTGATGATCGGGCTGACCCTGTTCGTGCAGCGCACCCGGCTGGGTAAGGCCATGCGTGCCACCGCGCAGGACCGCACCGCGGCCGCGATGATGGGCATCGACATCAACATGACGATCGCGCTGACGTTCTTGATTGGCGGTGCGATGGCCGGTGCCGCGGGTACGATCTTTGGCCTCTACAACAACTCGGCGTGGTTCTTCCAGGGCTTTCGCAACGGCCTGTACAGCTTCACGGCCGCGGTCATGGGCGGCATCGGCAACATCCAGGGCGCCTTCCTCGGCGGCATGATCATCGGGCTCGTGGCGGCCCTCGCCGATCGCGTCTGGGACCCCCGTTGGACAGAGGCGGTCGTGTTTGCCCTGCTGGTCGTGATCCTGATCTTCAGGCCAACGGGTCTCCTCGGAGAAGAGACGTCCGAACGTGCCTAACCGATTCGGCGCCCTGCAGTTGAGGCGCAACGGTCAATCGGCGGGCACGGTGTTCCGCAACGCGTTCCTCGTCACGTTCATCATCTTCCTGGCGCTCTACCCACTCCTGGACAAGCAGTTCGCCTGGGGCAAGATGGGCGCTTTCCCGACCATTCTGATCTACACCGTCCTGGCGCTGGGACTGAACATCGTGGTCGGTTTCGCGGGGCTCCTCGATCTGGGGTACGCCGCGTTTTTCGCGATCGGTGGGTACACCGCGGCGTTCCTGACCTCGCCCCAGAGCCCTCTGTTCGGGATCTTTCAAACGAACTTCTACGTGGCGATGGCGCTCTCGTTTCTGACCGCGGCCACGTTCGGCGTCATTCTCGGCGCCCCGACGCTGCGCCTCCGAGGCGACTACCTGGCGATCGTGACGCTGGCGTTCGGCGAAATCGTGCCGCGCGCGTTCTTGAACCTCGAGCAGTGGACGAAGGGCTCCAAAGGCATCAACCCCATCGGCCGGCCCACCATTCCGTGGTTGCAGGATGGCCAGCTCGGGACGCTCCAGCTGTCGAACTCGGACCAGACGCCGTGGTACTACCTGATCTTTGTCGTCGGCTGCATCTCGGTCTTTCTCATCTATCGGCTGGCTCACTCGCGCATCGGCCGCGCGTGGATGGCCATCCGCGAAGACGAGCTGGCCGCATCGGCCATGGGCATCGACCTGGTCCAGACCAAGCTGCTCGCGTTTGCCCTCGGCGCCTCGTTCTCGGGCTTCGCGGGGTCGCTCTGGGCGAGCATGCTGCAGCTGATCGATCCGTTCCAGTTCGACTTCTCGATCTCGATCGTCGTGCTGTCGATGATCATCCTCGGCGGCATCGGCAACATCTGGGGGGTCATCTTCGGCGGCGTGGTCCTGGGCTTTTACGATCGCGTGCTGACCAGCGAGGCCAGCAACTGGCTGCACGGCCTGGGGACCGCGCTCAATCTGCCGCTGCTCAGCCCGTGGCTCGCGTCGGTCGACCTGACCCAGTACAAGTTCGGGATTTTTGGGCTGGCGCTGGTCATCCTGATGCTCACGCGGCCCGAGGGGATCTTCCCCAACCGCCAGCGGGCCGTCGAGATGCACGGCGGCGACGACGTCGAGCCGATCGACGACCAGTTGGGCGAAGCTGCGCTCATCGACCGGCCGCTGGGCGGCGTCCGCGCGTAGCTTCGAATGCCCGACTTACTCGTTGCTCAAGCCGTCACCAAGCGCTTTGGCGGCCTGACCGCCGTCAACAGTGTCGACTTCACGATCCAGGAGAAGGCGATTGTCAGTCTGATCGGGCCCAATGGCGCCGGCAAGACCACGTTCTTCAACATGATCGCCGGGCTGTACACCCCGAGCAGCGGGGCGATCACCTTCCACGGCGAAAACATCACGGGCCGCAAACCCCACACCATTACGCGGCTCGGCATCGCGCGCACCTTTCAGAACATTCGCCTCTTCGCGACGATGAGTGCCCTCGACAACGTGCTGGTCGGGATGCACGCGCGATTAAAGTCGAACGCGGTCGACGCGGTGCTGCACACGCCACGGTTTAATCGCGAGGAGCGCGAGGCCCGAGAGCACGGGCTGGACTTGCTGAAGTACGTCGGACTGGCCGGCAAACACGAGGAGTGGGCGCGCAACCTGCCGTACGGCGACCAGCGCCGCCTGGAGGTGGCGCGCGCGCTGGCCGCCGAGCCGCGCCTGCTGCTGCTCGACGAGCCAACCGCCGGCATGAACGCGCAGGAAACCGCGGCGTTGACGCGCTTGATCGGGCGGCTGCGGGCCGACCGCGGGCTGACCATCCTGCTCATCGAGCACGACATGAAGGTGGTGATGGGCATCTCGGATCGCGTGACGGTCCTCGACTACGGGCAGAAGATCGCCGAGGGCACGCCGGCCGAAGTGCAGCGCGACCCGCGGGTCGTCGAAGCGTACCTGGGTCGAGCCGCCGGGGCCGAGGCGACAGCCGACCAGCCCCAGGAGTCGAGCCCGGCATGAACACCGTGCCCGGACCCCGCGATGGGGTTGCGGCGCTCGAGCTGCGCAACATCCACACGTTCTACGGGCACATCCACGCCATCAAGGGCGTCTCACTGCGCGTCGAGCCGGGCGAGATCGTGACGCTGATCGGCGCCAACGGCGCTGGCAAGACGACCACGCTGCGCACGATCTCGGGCATCAATCCGCCGCGGGTGGGCGAGGTGCTGCTCAATGGCCAGCGGATCGATCGCGTGCCACCCCATCGCATCGTCGAGATGGGCGTGTGCCAGTCGCCCGAGGGGCGGCGCATCTTTTCGCGCATGTCGGTGCAGGAAAACCTCGAGATGGGCGCGTTTGCCCGTTCGGACAAGCTCGAGATTCAACGCGATCTCGAACGCACGCTGGTGCTCTTTCCCAGGTTGCGCGAGCGGCTGAAGCAGCGCGGCGGGACGCTGTCCGGCGGCGAGCAGCAGATGCTGGCCATGGGCCGGGCGCTGATGAGTCGGCCCAAGATCCTGCTGCTCGACGAGCCGAGCATGGGCCTCGCGCCAATGCTGGTGGAGACCATCTTCAACACGATCGTCGAGATCAACCGTCAGGGCGTGGCCGTGCTGCTGGTGGAGCAAAACGCCATGATGGCGCTCAACGTCGCCCATCGCGGCTACGTGCTCGAGACGGGCCAGATCGTGCTGGAGGACGACGCCCGCGCGCTCCAGAAGAACGAGCAGGTCCAGAAAGCGTATCTGGGCATCGAATAGCGCCCGCTCACGCGGTCTTCCGGGCCCGGTACAGCGTCGCCAGAAACAGTGCCAGCCCGAAGACGGCGAAGCTGTGCTGGCGCAGATCGGCGGCGAGGAGCGCCGAGTTGTTGAGCGCCGTACCCACCGCGTGCAGCCCCGCGGTAATGGCATCCACCAGGAGCCGATCGTAGGCCGCGATGGCCAGTGCGCCCAGGATGGCGCCCACCACGCCCCAACGGCCGCCGATGACGACTGCCGCCAGCACCATCAACGAAACCGTGAAGTCGAACTCGCCTGGCTCGACGTAGCCAAACAACTGGGCAAAACCAGCGCCCGCCACGCCCGCGAATCCGGCCCCGATCGCAAACGCCAGCAGCTTGAGCACGGGCGGATTGATCCCGGCGGCGGCGGCGGCCATGTCGTCCTCGCGAACCGCGGCCCAGGCGCGCCCGATGCGCGAGGTATTCAGGCGCAGGGCCGCGATAGCCGCCAGGCACGCGACGGCGAGAGCGACACCATACGTACCGACCGCCGCGTTCACGCGCAGCGGCCCGAACGCAACTGCCGGGATGCCACTCACGCCCCGCGGGCCGCCCGTCCAGTCAGGCAGATGCCATATCACCAGCGGCACAATCTCGCCGAACGCGAGCGTGACGATCGCCAGGTATTCCCCCCGCGTACGCACGCTGGGTAGACCGAAAAACACGCCGAACCCGGCCGCCATCAGACCAGCCAGCGGCAACGCGAGCCACGGCTCGCGCCAGCCAATTGGCAGGTCGAGGGCGAGATGACTGCCGGAGCTGGTGAGCAGCGCGGCGGTGTAGCTCCCGATGGCGAAGAACGCCGCGTAGCCCAGATCCAGCAGACCCGCAAAACCAACCACCACGGTGAGGCCGATCGACAGCGTCACCATCAACAGCGCCATCGTGGCGCCGGGAAGTCGGTACCAGCCGGCGGCCTGATCGACCCACGGGTACAGGACGCCCAGCACCAGCAGGCCCGCGAGCACCTTCGTCGAGGCCTTTCCCCGCGCCGCCACGAGCACCGGACTTGCTGCCGAGGGCGGCTCACTGCCGATTGAAGTGGTCCCGAGCAGCCCGGTCGGACGAAATGCCAGCAGGCCGATGAGCAACAGCAGCACCAGCACGGGCGTCCACTGCGCATCGAGCAGGTAATCGCTGAACGAGCTGAAGATCCCCAGCACGACCCCGGCGAGCAGCGCACCCCGCGGATCACCGACGCCGCCCAGGACGGCCGCGGTCATCGCGGCCAGACCGCTCCGCAAGCCGTACTGGGCGTTGGCGCCGCCGAAGTACGCGGCGAAGATGGCCGCACCAAAGCCGGCCACCGCGCCGCCAACAGCAAAGGCGATCGTCTGCGCTCGATCTGGGTCCCCGCCCATCAGCGCGGCCGTTTCGGGGTCCTGGGCGACCGCGCGCAGCAAGCGGCCGACTTTCGTGCTGGCCAGCGCGAGGGCACCGCCGCCTGCCACCAGCACGGCGATTGCCAGGACGAGCGCGTCTTTGAGCGTGAAGGACACCCCGCCCCAGCCGAGCTCCACGCTCGGCACCAGATCGGGCATGGCCAGGTATGGCAGATCAACGCCCTGATGCGCGCCTGGCGGCGCGACGAAACGGAAGTCGTGCCACCACACCGCGGCCTGGAACAGAATGAAGGATAGCGCGACCGAGGCCACCAGCGGCGCCAGTGGGTCGCGAACTCCCCGGAACGGGCGGAAGGCGAGACGCTCGACGCCGACATTCAGCACACCGCCGCAGACCGCGCCGCACACCGCGAAGGCCAGCAGTGCCGCGACGCGCACCAGCACCGGCGCCGCGGCCGTGACGCCCGCGAAGGCCGCCAGGTTGGCCACGACCACCGTGGTCAGCGCAAAAACACTCCCGTGGGCGAGATTGATCTGTCGGGCGACCGAGTACGCCAGCGTAAACCCCGCCGCGTTCAGCGCGACCACCGCGCCATCGGTCAGTCCATAGACGAGCAGTTGGAGGACGAGCTCAACGGTCACAGCAGAGTCGACGCGCACTGCCCGCGCCAATCAGGGCCTCCACCTCGGCTACGGCGTAGCCCAACTCGGCGAGAATCTCGGCGGTGTGTTCGCCCAGGCGCGGGGGGTGCCGACGGGCGCTGCCTGGCGTCGCGGAGAGTTTCAGGGGAATGCCGGCCAGGCGGACGGTGCCGCTCGACAGGCCTGGGTGCGGGATCTGCTGGAGCATCTGGCGGTACAGCACCTGCGGGTCGGCGTACACCTCGTCGACCGAGTTGACCGGTCCGGCCGGCACCGCGGCGTCCCAGAGGCGCCGGCACAACTCGGTCGCCGGCCACTTGCGGAACTCCGGCTCGAGAATGTCGAGCAGCTCGCGGCGGTGCGCAACGCGATCCTGATTGGTCCGAAACCGCGGATCGTCGGCAATTTCGGCGCGGCCGAGCACCTCCGCCAGCCGCCGCATCTGGCCGTCGTTGCCGCTGGGCAGAAATATGGGTCGGTCCGCCGTGGCAAACAAGTCGTACGGCGCGAGCATCGGATGGCTGTTGCCGTGCGGGGTGCCCACCAGCCCCGCGTTCAAATAGCTACTGGAATGCGGGTGCAGGACCGCCAGCATCGACTCCAGCAGCGACGCCTCCACCTGCTGGCCGAGCCCGGTCACGTGACGGGCGTGCAGCGCCAGCAGGATCCCCTGACTGGCGAACAGGCCAGTGGCCAGGTCAGCGATGGCGATGCCAGCCTTGAGCGGCGCGCCGTCGGCCGCGCCGTTGATGCTCATGAACCCGCCGAACGCCTGCAGCGCGCCGTCGTAGCCGGCCACCCTGGCATACGGCCCACTCCGACCGAACCCTGAGATCGCCAGGTAGACCAGGCGCGGGTTCAGCGCCGACAGCGATCGGTAGTCAAGCCCCCAGCGCTCCATGGCGCCCGTGCGAAAGTTCTCGACCAGGACGTCGCTCGTCGACGCGAGCCGCCGAACGATCTCCTGACCGCCGGGGGTGCCGAGATCAAGCGCGATGGAGCGCTTGTTCCGATTGATCCCGAGGTAGTAGGTGCTCTCGCCATCGACGAACGGCGGCCCGTAGCGGCGGGTCTCGTCGCCGTCCGGCGGCTCCACTTTGATCACGTCCGCGCCGTGGTCGCCGAGCATCATGCAGCAGAACGGGCCGGCCAGCACGCGGCTCATGTCGAGCACGCGCAGGCCGTGCAGCGCGCCGGCCATCAGGCTCAGATGCTCCAGGGGCGGGCGACGAGGAAGATGACCAGTGCGCCGACCCCGGCAACCAGCCCGTACTCGGCGGCGATACGCCGGTCGAGGCTCAGCGCCGCGCCGTGCTCCACGACCCCCGAGAGCACGTAAAACCCCAGCCACAATCCCGCGGCGCCGACCAGCGACGGCACGTTCCAGTAGCCAAACGCCCAGGTCAGCTCAGCCAGCAGGAATCCGACCCCGGCCGCGAGGACGACCCGGCGGCGTGCCTCGACCGCCGTGTCGCCGAGGAAGTACCACGTCCCGGCCGCGGCGAACAGGCCGACAGGTGGGGCAATCAAGAGCCCGCGTTCCTTGGTGCCATAGACAAGCACCGTGAGCACCAGGGCCACGACGTACACCGCCACCCGGACCCCGACGTACGCCACCCCGGTCCGCGGCGGGTGGGACTGGAGTCCGAGCCAGCGGAGCGGCTCCTGCGTCACCCTCACCCGCGGATGCGGCCCCGCCTCCAGCGCGAGCCGCGCTCGGCAGGTGCGTTGGCCACGCTCACTCCGTGCGTCCGCCGCCGCTGAGGCGGGCCAGGGTGCTGTGGCGGCGCTCCAGGGTCTGGAGCCGCGTGTGCTGTTCGTCCAGGCGCTCGCGCTCGCGGGCCACGGTCTCGGGCGGGGCCTTGTGCGCAAAGTCAGAGCCAAGCAAGCTTTCCAACCGCTGGACCTGTTTGCGGGCGTCGGCGACCTCCTGCTCGGTGCGCGCAAGCTCCGCGGCGACGTCGAACAGACCCTCCGCTGGGATCAGCAGCTCCACGCCACCCGCGACGGTGGCAATGGACCGCGCTGCGAGTTCGGTCGGCGCTCCCTGCGCGCTGGCGAGCACTTCGATGGGCCGCAAGCGCACGCTTGGCAGTGCGCCGAGCAGTTCGGTCTGTCCTTCCCAGAAGGCTGCCCGGTCGGGACTGCTGGGTACGAGAGTCGCCGAGATCACCTTCGCGGGCTCGATGTGGTACTCGGCACGCACGGTGCGGACCGCGCGCGTCAGCGAGATGATGTCTGACCAGTCCGCTTCGGCAGCCAGGTCACGATCGTCAGTGGGTTGCGGCCAGTCGGCGATCATGAGCGCGACCGGGCGGTCGGGAGTGCCAGTCGTGAGACGCTGCCAGAGCTCCTCGGTCACGAATGGCGCGAACGGGTGCAGCAGCCGCAGCAATTTCTCAAACACCTGCGCGAGTAGCGTGCCATCGGCCAGGCCCGCGTTCCGCGACTGGACCTTGAAGGCCTCGACGTACCAGTCGGCCAGTTCGTCCCAGATAAAGTCGTGAATCACCCGCGCCGCTTCACCAAAATTGAACTCGCCGAGCATGCGGGTCACGTCCGCTGTCACGCTGGACAGCCGGCTACTGATCCAGCGTTCGGCCAGCGGCGCGTCGGCTTTCGGAGCCGTCCGTTCGACGGCGCGCCGCCGATCCTGCGGCGTGGTGCTGGCCATGACGAACCGGCCAATGTTCCACAGCTTGTTCACGAAGTCGCGCCGGGCATCCAGGATGGTTGGCGTCAGCGTGAAGTCGTTGCCGGGGGTGATGCCAATCGTCACCGCCAGACGCAGCGCGTCCGTACCGTACTCGTCGATCAGCTCCAGCGGGTCCTGCACGTTGCCCTTGGTCTTGCTCATCTTCACGCCACCTTCGGCGCGGATGAGCCCATGCAGGTAGACCGTGTGGAAGGGCGCTTGACCCGTAAACTCCAGCCCGAACATGATCATCCGGGCCACCCAGAAGAACAGGATGTCGTGGCCCGTCTCCATGACGGAGGTCGGGTAGTAGATCTGCAGGTCGCGCGTTTCATCCGGCCAGCCGAGCGTGCTGAACGGCCAGAGACCGGACGAGAACCAGGTATCCAGCACGTCGGGATCCTGGTGGAACAGCGTGCTGCCGCACTGGCGGCAGCGCTCGGGCTCGTCGACGCTGGCCCAGCGCTCGTCGCAACCCGGTGCGTCGCAGTAGTACAGCGGAATCCGGTGGCCCCACCACAACTGGCGCGAGATGCCCCAGTCGCGGATGTTGTCCATCCAGTTGAAGTACACCCGCGCGTAGCGCTCGGGAATCACCCGGATGCGACCGTCCCGGACGGCCGCCGCGGCCGGATCTGACAGCGGCTTGATACGCAGATACCACTGGTCGAGCAACAGTGGCTCGAGCACCGTGCCCGACCGCTGGCAGTGGCCAACCTTGTGCGTATACGCCTCCTGTTTGACCAGTTGGCCGTTCTGCTCGAGCTCCGCCACGATGCGCTTGCGGGCCTCCTGCGTGGTGAGCCCGACGAACGCGCCCCCCTCGGCGTTGATGGTCCCGTCGAGATTCATGACGTTGATCGCCGGGAGGTCGTGCCGCTGCGCAATCTCGAAGTCGGTCGGATCGTGCGCTGGGGTGATCTTCACCGCCCCGGTGCCAAATTCCGGATCGACCGCGGCATCGCCGACGATCACGCCGATCCGGTTCACATGTGGAATTCGCACGTGCTTTCCGACGAGCAGGGCGTAGCGCGGATCCGTGGGATGGACCGCCACGCCGACGTCGCCCAGAATCGTCTCGGGACGCGTCGTCGCAACCATAATCCACTCGCCCTCCGCATCGACCACCGGATAGCGCACGTAGGTCAACTGGCCTTTGACCTCGCGGTACTCCACCTCGAGGTCCGACAGCACCGTCTGGCAGTCCTTGCACCAGTTGGTGATGCGGTGTCCCCGGTAGATCAACCCCTTCTCGTACAGGCGAACGAAGGCGGTCCGAACCGCGCGCACGTGGTGCGGTTCCATAGTGAACATGTCGCGCGACCAGTCGGCGGAGGCGCCGAGTCGGCGAAGCTGGCGCTGGATCTGGAGCCCGTATGACTCCATCCACTCCCACATCTGATCGAGAAACGCGTCGCGCCCCAGGTCATGCCGATTGAGGCCGCGGCTCTTCAAGTCGCGCTCGACCACGAGCTGCCCGGCGATGCCAGCGTGGTCGCGGCCAGGCACCCACAGGCTGGGGTCACCGAGCATGCGGTGCCAGCGGATCATGATGTCTTCCAGCGCCACGAACAACGTATGCCCGTTGTGGAGACCGCCCGTGACGTTGGGCGGAGGCATGGTTATGACAAACGGCGGCCGCTGTCCAAAGTTCGGGTGCGACTCCGGCCGAAACAGGTCGTGCGCAACCCAGAAGTCGTACCAGTGGGCCTCGGTCTCGGCCGGGTTGTACGGCGCGTACGTTTCGATGGGAGCGCTCGGAGTAGAGGTCGTAGCTGAAGATAACAAATCAGAGGATGCGGCCGACGGGCATGTTGACCCAGCTGCTCATCTCGTGCGCCTCGGTGACGGGCTCGGCCTGGCAGATGTACTTCTGGCTGACCTCGTCGATGCTGGTGAGACCGGTGAGGCCCATCGCGCTGATGAGCTCGTCCTCGAGGATCTCCAGCATGCGGACCACACCGGCGCGGCCCGCCGCCGCCAGGCCCCAGCCCTGCAGCCGGCCCAGCGCCACCACGTCGGCGCCCAGCGCGATGGCCTTGAGGATGTCGCCACCCCGCTGCACGCCACCGTCGACGATGATGCGCGCGCGCCCGTTGACTGCTCTGGCGATCTCGGGCAGGGTGTCCAGGCTCCCCAGGCCATGGTCGATCTGCCGTCCGCCGTGGTTCGACACCCAGATGTAGTCGACCCCGTGCTGGACGGCGATTTCGGCGTCCTCGGCCGTCTGAACGCCCTTCAGCATGAACGGCAAACCGGCCAGGTCTTTGATTCGGTCCAGGGTGTCCCAGGTCAGGCCCGCCTGCCAGTGGCGCTCGGGCGCGGTCCCGACGCGGCGGGTCGGCGGCACGTAGCGCGTGAGCATCGGGCGCTCGCGGCGGCTGTAGTGGGCCACGTCCACGGTCAGCGCCAGCGCGACGTAACCGGCGTCCTTGACGCGCCTGATGATGTCGTCGGTCCAGGCTTCGTCGCCGAAGACGTACAACTGAAAGATCTTGGGCGTGGGGGTCGCGGCGGCCGTCTCCTCGAGCGATGGCAGCGTGGCCGTGCTGACACAGTGCATGATGCCGAAGTCGGTCGCGGCGTTCGTGACGGCCACGGCGCCGTCCGGATCGAACACCTGCAACGAGCCGATCGGCGCCAGGATGGCGGGGATGCGCAGCTGCTGGCCCAGAAACGTGGTCGACGTGTCGATGTTCGTCACGTCGACCAGAATGCGCGGCCTGAAGGCGATCCGGTCGAAGGCCTGTCGGTTGCGGCGCAAAGTGGTCTCGGATTCGGAGCCACCCACCAGGTAATCCCAGGCGCCCTGATTGATCCGCCGGCGGGCTTCCCGAATGAGTTCTTCGTTACTGACGAAATCGAGAGCCAAGCCAGAAGCCTCCCGCCAGGAATTCAATTTGAGGTTCGAGCATAGTACCCCAGGGCTCGGTTGTTAGCTTTGCGGGAAGGCCTCGTGCCATTGGCTGAGGAATTCGGCCTCGTCGTGGTCTATTGGCAACGACGGAATCTCATTCGCGGCTGGTTCGGGCCAGTCGGCGCGGCCGACGGCGCCGACGGGTTTGTAATCGGGCAGGCCGCGCACGAGGAAGACGGCGGCGATCTGGCCGCCCAGGGCGTTGGGGTCGACGAGGCCGGCCAGCGCGGCTCGATCGGTCGAGCCGGGCAGGCGCGCTTGCACTTGCTGCAACCCGAGGTTGAACAGCAGGGCGCGCTGCGCCGTCGCGCCCGCCCGCAGGCCTTCGGCGATGGCGAGCCGCACCAGCGTGCGGAGGTCGACGTGAGCGGAGATGTCCTGCTGGCCAAGTCGCACCAGCGGGTCGCTGCCCATGGTGTGCCGGTAATACGTCAACAGGCTGTCGCGCGGCGGCGACGCCGCGTAATCCAGTACGAGCGCAACGCCCCGTTCGAGTCGCCGCGCCACACTCGTGACCCAGTCGGCCAGGTCCGTGCAGACGTCGACGACCTGGCCCTCCGGCGGCAGGTAGTGCAACCCCGCGAAGTAGGCTTCGATCTCTGGCCGCACGCCCGCGTGCACGACCCAGCTCAGCGCCCCATCCGCGTCCAACCCGACGCGTAGTTCTCTCAGCGCCCCACCGCGCACCACGACGCGGTCAACGGGCAGCGCGTCCGCCACCTCGTTGGCGATGATGAAATGCGCTGGCTCGTCAATGCCGTGCCACCTGAACGCCGGATCCCTCAGCCGCCCCTGCTGCACCGCGCGCAGCGACGGACTCGTCTCGTCAAGCGTGTACACGACCTCCGGCACCGCGGCCCGCACCACCGACACGAGCGGCTCGGCGAGCGCGCCGCTGCCTGCGCCCAGTTCCAGGATCTTGAACGGACGCGGCCGAGCGAGCGCTTCCCAGACGTCGAGGGCCTGCCGGGCCAGGAGCCAGCCGAACGCGGGATGGCGCTCCGGGCTGGTGATGAAGTCACCCGCCGCACCGAAGCCGCGCAGGTTGGTGTAGTAACCATGCGTCGGGTGGTACAGCGCTGCCTGCATCACCTCGTGAAACGGCAGCGGCCCGTCGATGCGGATCCGCTCGCGGATCAACGCCTCGAGTTCTGTCAAGCCTAGCGACGCAGGCCGGCGACCACCTCGGCCATCATCTCGCCCGCCTCGGTCGGGTTCAACGCCACCCGCGCACCCGCCTTGCGTAGCGCATCCATCTTGGCCTGCGCCGTCCCCTGTGAGCCCGACACGATCGCGCCCGCGTGACCCATCTTCTTGCCGGGCGGCGCGGTCACACCGGCGATGTACGAGACAACCGGCATGGTCAGCTTCGCGCCGATGAATTCGGCCGCCTTTTCCTCCTCGGAGCCGCCGATTTCGCCGATCAGAATGACCGCCCTGGTCTCGGGATCAGCCTCAAACGCTTCGAGGCAGTCGATGAAATTCGTACCCGGCACCGGATCGCCACCGATGCCGACGCAGGTCGTCACGCCGATGCCCTTCAGCGTCAACTCGTACAGCGCCTGGTAGGTCAGGGTGCCCGACCGGCTGACGATGCCAACCGGCCCACCCGGTGTAGCAATCTCACCCGCTGTAATGCCGATATTGCACTTGCCGGGCGAAATGATGCCCGGGCAATTCGGCCCCAGCAGCCGTACCCGCGGGTACTCCTGCAGCAGGCGATTGAAGAAGCGCGCCTCGTCCTGGGCGGGTACACCTTCGGTGATGACGGCGATGAAGGTGATGCCCGCCGCGGCGGCTTCCAGCACCGCACTCTCGACCGCCGGCGGCGGCACGAAGACGCACGACGCGGTCGCGCCGGTCTCCTGGACCGCATCCGAGACGGTCGCGAACACCGGGATACCCTCGACGTCGGTGCCGGCCCGTTTCGGATTGGTGCCCGCTACGACTTTGGTCCCGTACGCCCGATTTCGGAGTCCGTAAAAGCGCCCCGCCGAGCCGGTCAAGCCCTGGTACACCACTTTCGTGTGCTCGTCGACGAAGATGCTCATGCGGGTGCCCCGCCGGCTCTGGCCAACTCGACGGCCTTGCGCGCGGCCTCGAGCATCGTCGGCTGAGAGGTCAGCTGTTCGGAGGCGTGCGCTTTGAGGATCGCCCGACCTTCCTCGGCGTTGGTGCCGTCGATGCGGATGACAATCGGCGAGTTGATCTGCACGCGTTCGAGCGCCTGCACGATACCGTTGGCCACTTCATCACCGCGCGTGATGCCGCCGAAGATGTTGATCAGGATCGACCGCACGTTCGGATCGGTGTTGATGACCTCGAGGGCATTGGCCATGACGGTGGCATCCGCGCCACCGCCGATGTCCAGGAAATTGGCCGCCGAGCCACCGACCTGATTGACCACGTCGAGGGTGCTCATCGCCAGCCCGGCGCCGTTGGCGATGATGCCGACGCTGCCGGACAGACCGATGTACTGCAGCCCTTTGCTGCGCGCCAGGTGCTCGCGCTCGTCCAGGACCTCGGTCGCGCGATATGTGTCCCACTCGGGATGGCGAAACTCGGCGTTGTTGTCCAGGCTGACCTTGGCGTCCAGCGCTTGCACCCGCCCATCCGGCGTCAGCACCAGCGGATTGATCTCGACCAGGTCAGCGTCCCCTTCGACGAAGCAGCGATAGAGCTTGCGCAGGATGTCGACCGCGCCCGCACGCGCCGCCGGATCCAGACCGGCCCGGTCGACCAGCTGGCGGGCATCTTCGTCGGACAGCCCTTTCACGGGATCGACGTGCAGCCGAGCGATCGCGTCCGGGTCTTCGGCCGCGACCTGCTCGATGTCGACGCCGCCCCTGGCTGAGACCATGCCCAGGTGTAAACGCGCGCCGCGGTCGAGTGTGAACGACGCGTAGTACTCCTGAGCGATATCCGAGGCGCGTTCGATCCACAGGCGCTGAACGGTATGGCCGCGGATGTCCATACCCAGGATGGCCCCGGCGTGCGTGCGGACCTCATCGGCGCCACGGGCGAGCTTGATGCCCCCCGCCTTGCCCCGACCGCCGACGAGCACCTGGGCTTTGACGACGACCGGGTAGCCGACCCGCTCAGCCTGCGCGACCGCGTCGTCCACCGTTTCGGCCACACCCCCCGGGGATACCGGTATGCCAAAACGGGCGAAGTACTGCTTCCCCTGGTACTCGAAGAGATCCATAGCTAAAGGGTACAAGTAACGGTTTTTGGAAAAGTTGGGGCGGGGTCGTCCGTGGGGCGGGCCTCTCCATCAAGCCACTCAACGCGCGGGCAAGCTCAAGAACAAGTTACGGTTTTGGAAAAAGTTGTTGCGGGATGATGAGGCCAGGCCGTTCGGCACCGCGAGCGGGGTCGTCCGTGGGGCGGGCCTCGTCATCAAACCACTCAACGCGCGGGCCTTCCGCGCAGCGACCGTCCGTGCGAGGCCCGCTCCTTGAGAACATCCGGAGTTCGCCCTGCGGGCGGCCACGCCTCGAGCCTGGAGTACGCGGGTACCACCGCGACCACGATGTGCGCAACGGCAAGGTCCCAGCTTGATCTACGCGGAACGGCCGCCCGCAGGCGAAGTGCGCTGCGCGCGACCGAAGTCAGGATGTACCCCAGGAGCGGGCCTCGCTCGGACGGTCGCTGCGCGGAAGGCCCGCGCGTTGAGTGGTTTGATGACGAGGCCCGCCCCACGTACGACCCCGCCCGCGGTGCCGAACGGCCGGACCGTACGACCCCGCCCCAACTTTTTTTAAAACCGTACTTGTGTGTGGCTTGGTGGCGCGTTGAGCGACTTGATGGCGAGGCCCGCCCCACGGACGACCCCGCCGCGGTGCCGAACGGGCTGCCCGTACGACCCCACAACAACTTTTCCGCCTCAAACTAAACAGCTATCCGGGCGGCCAGCTCATCGGACGGCCGCCGAGGACGTGCAGGTGCAAATGCGCCACGCTGTTCTGCGCATCACGGCCCGTGTTGAAGACGAGCCGGTAGCCGCGCGCGGCGACGCCCTCCTGGCGCGCGACCTGCTGTGCGGCGCGCACGACGGCACCGACGAGCGCGTCATGCGTCGGCTCCAGGGCATCGGTGTCGGCGACGTGCTGGTTCGGCACCACAAGCACGTGCAGCGGCATCTGCGGGTTGATGTCGCGAAACGCCGTCACCGCGCCGTCGCGAAACACGATGCTGGCGGGGATCTCGCCCGCGACGATCTTGCAGAAGAGGCACTCGGGATCTCGATCAAGCGTCATCGTCTGCGCACGATAGATCGCCCAGCTCGTGGAGCACCAGCGCCGCCAGCAGCGGCGAGGCGGTTTCGCTTCTCAGAATGCGCGGGCCAAGCGTCACCAGTCGCGCTCCGGCGTCTGCCGCGCAGTCTGCCTCTTCGGGCGCGAACCCACCCTCGGGACCAACAAACAATGAGACGGTTCGCTGTGCGCCGCCCAGCGCCGCACGCACCGATCGGTGCTTCTCGCCTTCGTACGCCACCAGCACGGTGCCCTCAGCCGTGGCGCGCGCGATGGCGTCGACAAAACGCAGGCCGCCTGACAGCTCCGGCACGACGCCCCGCCCGCATTGTTCGGCCGCCTCGCGCAGGATTGCCCGCCAGCGGGTCTGCCGACGGTCGTCGGCGGGCTTCCGCACCACGCCCCGGGCAGTCAGTAGCGGCAGAATCGCCGCCGCGCCAATCTCGGTGAGTTTCTGGAGCACCGGCTCGAACGTATCGCGCTGGAGCAAAGCCGGATAAACCACGAGCCGCGTCCGCGGCTCCGCCGCCTGCGGTCGCGTCTCTACGACGCGGCCATCGGCCACCCCAGCAAGTTCCACAACTCGGTCAACGGGCTCGCTCCCGTCGAAGACCCGCACCCGATCGCCAGATCGCAGGCGCAGTACCGCCTGCAGCTGGTGCCGCTGCTCGGTCGAGAACGTGACCAGGTCACCGTCGATCTGGCTCGGCGTGACGAGAAATCGGTGCTGCTTCACAAACCGTGGGTATTGCCTTAAAGGTGGCGCACGAGGAGCGCCACCCAGTCCTGCTCGAAGTCGGTGCGTTCAGGTTGCCAACCTGCGGCGCGGAGGGTTTCCCACAGCTCGTCGGCGCGGTCGGCGAGGACGCCGGATAGGACGGCTAGCCCGCCCGGCCGCAGCTGCAGCGCCAGCAGCGGGTGCAGGTCCAGCAGCGTGGCGATGGAGATATTGGCCAGGACCACGTCGAACGGATCGTCCGGTTTGCCCTGCAGCGTGCCCAGCTGGACGCTGACCACGTCGTCCACCCGGTTGCGGGCGACGTTCTGCTGGCAAACGCTGGCGGCAACCGGTTCGATCTCCAACGCCTCGACGTGGCTCGCGCCCAGGCGGGCGGCCGCGATCGACAGGATCCCCGAGCCTGCGCCGACGTCGAGCACACGCATACCCGGCTGGATAGGAATGTCCTCGAGCGCGCGCAGACACAACCGCGTGGTCGGGTGGAGTCCAGTGCCGAATGCCATCCCTGGATCGAGTAGCAGCACCGCGTCGTTCGGCCGCGGCTCGTACTCGTCTTCACGCCAGGTCGGCACGATGACCGTGCGCCGGCCGACGCGATGCACGAAAAAGTACTCCTTCCAGGCGTTAGCCCAGTCCGCCTCGCGCAGGGTGCGGACCTGGAGCGGCCCGACCGTGCGCAATTTACCCAACGCCCAGACGGCCTTTTCGATGTGCGCGCGGCGCTCGGGGGTCGATGGATCGGCAGTGGGCAAGTACGTCTTGACAATCACCGGGGTGTCCGTGGGCAGGTGCACGACGTCGCCGTCCGGCGATGACTCCACCACCTGCTCGATGGCTACCCCCTGGCCGTACTCCGCGAACACGGCCGCCACCGACTCAACGGCTTCCGATTCGGACTCCGCCGCCAGTTCGAGCCATTCGTCGCCCTCCACCGTCGCCATCTCAGGATGACACCACGTCGCCGGCCAGCGATGGCCAACGCACCCAGCCCTGGACGAGGATGCTCAGGGTCGTCGCCCGCGTGCTGGCTGCCCACGCCAAGCGTGTCTCGCCCAGCGCGTGCGTCGCCCACTTCACTTCGACCGCGTCCGTCGCGCGGGGCCCGAGCTCGGGCGGGATGAAGTGACCGAGCAGCCAGCCACGAAACGGCCCGGTATCTTGCGCAGCCTTGCCGACTACAAATCGTGGCGTCAAATCACTCGATCGTTGCCACCGTCGATCGGCACCTGCGCGCCGGTGGTGCGCGAAAATAGCGGACCGCACATCTCCACCACCAATTCGGCGACGTCGCGACTCGTGATCTCGACCCCCAGGACGTTGTTCTTCTTGTAGGCGTCCACGCTCAGACCGTACTGCGCGGCGCGACTGCTCAGGATGTCATCGGTCCAGATGCCGGTGTCGAACACTGCGTTCGGGTGCACCACGTTGACTCGGATGCCATCCGCGCCCCACTCGAGCGCCGCGACCCGCGCCAGTTGCGTCAGGGCCGCCTTGGAGGCGGAGTACGCCGCCGCGCCCGGGCCTGGCGCCGGCACGTTCTTGGAGCCGACGACCACCACCCGTCCGCCCCGCGGCGCGCACTTGAGCAGGGGATGGACGGCGCTCATCAGGGCCAGGTTGGCGTCCAGGTTGACGTCCATGACGCGTCGCCATTCGGCCAGCGGCAGTCCCGCGATGCGCTGGCTGGCCCCGAAGATACCCGCGTTGAGCACGGCCATGTCGATACCGCCAAACGCCCGCACGGCGCTGTCCGCGACCTGCTCGAGGTCCGCGGCGCGCGTGACGTCGCACGCCAGACCGAGAAAGTCGGGACGCGGCAGCATCCCCGACACGCTCGGGTTGATGTCCAGGCCAACCACCGCGGCGCCGCGTTTGAGAAAGGCCTCGACCGTCGCTTTGCCGATGCCCGAAGCTGCGCCGGTGACGAGCGCGATCTCGCCCGCGTACAGCGCTGAAGTGCCAGCCCGCCGCAGCTTGGCCTGCTCGAGGTCCCAGTACTCCACCGCGAAAATGTCTGACGCGGGCAACGCGCGATACCCGCCGAGCGCCACGGCCCGCAGCACGATATCGATGGTGTGCGCGTAGACGTCGAACGCGATCGCGGCGTCCGGCGCGGTTCGCCCGATCGCGATCACCCCCAGCTCTGGGTCCAGCACGATCCGTGGCGCTGGATCCAGCATTTTCAAGTTTTTTCCGGACGCGTGCTGTACGAAGTAGCGCTCATAGGCCTCTCTGAACTGCGCGACGTCGCGGCCAAGCTGCGCGACTCGTTTGGTCCGGATCACGTGATCGGGCGTGGCCGGACCCTGCTGCGAGATGTTGTCGAGATCCGGTCGCCGGACGAAAGCCATCGAGCGCGGATCGGTGTGCCAGCTCAGCACCATGGGAAAGCCCGCTGCCTGCGAAACCTGGCTGCGCAGGCTGATCAATTCGGCACGTGGTGTCGAGCGAGCGTCGGGGGCGGCGGGAATTGCGAGCGTCCAGGCGTGGTGTTCGTCGAGATACGCCTCAGCGCGCGACACCAGGTCGATCATCCGCTCGTACGCGACGCGCGCCGTCTCGCCGAGCGAGAAGAAGCCGTGCTTGAGCAGCACCATGCCGACGGTGCCGGGACCTGACTCGTCTGCAAAGCGCTCGGCGACCACTCGGGCGAGGTCGAACCCCGGCATGACGTACGGGATGACCACCACCGAGTCGCCATATATCTCGCGGACACGCCGCTCGCCATCGGTCGTGTTGGTGATCGCCAGCAGCGCGTCGGCGTGGGTGTGGTCCACGAAGCGATACGGCAGGATCGCGTGCAGGATGGTCTCGACCGACGGCGTCGGCGCCGCGGGATCGGTCATCGCCGCGCGAAGCTCCTGAACCATCCGCGTGTCCGAGAGACGCTCCAATGTCGCCAGCCGCCTGACCCGTTCGAGCCGCACGGGCGCAAAGCCGGCCGCTTCGATGGTCTCCAGGTCCCAGCCGCTGCCCTTGATGTACAGGATGTCTTCTTCCTCGCCGAAGACGTTGAGCTCGCGAATTTTCACCGACGTGTTGCCGCCGCCGTGCAGCACCAGCGAGTGGTCCCGGCCGAGGAGCCGCGAGGTATACACGCGCTCGGCGAGCAGGCCGTGATAGCCGGCCGCCTCGCCATCGTTCCATTGACTCCGCATTGGCGCTCAGCAATCTAGCGCATCAGCGCGACACGGTGAGCGCGGCGCCCGTCTCGAGCAGGCTCTTGAGGCTGCTGAGCACCAGCGGCCAGCCTGACCTGACGCTCTGGAACGTCCGCGTCTCGCCGGGGAAATCGTCGTGCACCACCGTCAGCCGACAGGTTGCATCCTCCATCGGCTCGATTTCCCAGGTCACGCGTGACGGCGGATCGTCGCGCAGGTCGGGACTCTTGCGGAATGACCACGTGGTGACCAACGTGTGGGGTGGGTCCACTTCGAGTACCTCGCCGTCCACGGCCACCTCGTCGGCGATCCAGTAGGCGACGCGGTCGCCCGGCCGCCACTGGGAATCAACGCGCGAGCTGTGAAAGTAGCGCTGCGTGACTTCGGGATCGCTGATCGCCTGCCACAGCCTCTCAGGGGTCGTGCGAATGTAGACCTGGAACACGTGGCGCGGTCGGCCGCTGGCCGGTCCTTCCAGGTTGACTTTGAGGTCGGCCAGCGCGCCGACCCAGGGTTCGGCGTACTTGCTGGTCCAGCGATCGTGGATCAGGCGGATGGGCACGGGATTCAGATAGTGGAGTTTCTCGCGGCCGATCTTGCGCGACGTCACCAGCCCGGCGGCCTCCAGTAAGCGCAGGTGCTTCATGACCCCGAAGCGGGTCATGCCGGGCAGGCGGGCCGAAAGGTCGCCCAGCGTCTGGCCATCGTCGACGAACAGGCTATCGAGCAACAGGCGCCGGCTCGGGTCCGCCAGGGCCTTGAAAACGTCGTCAGAGCCGCCGGCCGGTTCTGGGTCGTCGTCGGCGGCGCCGTCCGAAGCGGGCCACGGACCTGCTCGCGCCGCCGACAGGTGATCCATCGGTCACTAGTTTACTGAGCCGTGTACACCGCGGCCGCGGCGGCGGCCTCGCGCGGGCTGTGCGACGGCCGCAGTCCCGAAGCCAGCGCGGCGATCAGCGTGATGACGAACGAGACCAGGAATGCCTGGTGGAGCCCCTGCTCGAACGCGTGCAGGGCTTCGGGCACGTCGGCCATCCCGCCGCCGTACAGCAGGACTTTGAACATCAAGTCTTCGGGAATGCGACTGAGCACGAGCGGAAAGGCGATGGCGATGCTGAGCATCTGGCCGGTATTGGCGACCATGGTGTTGACACCCGAGGCCGTGCCGCGCTGCCGGGGCGGCACCGTACTCATCAGGGCATTCACGTTGGGCGAGGTGAACAGCCCGGAGCCGCCGCCCATGAGCGCCATGTAGACCGCCAGCACCCAGTAGGGTGTGGTGGCCAGCACGGTGCTCAACCCCAGCAGGCCGACCGCCGAGACCAGCAGGCCAGCCGTCGCCAGGAGGCGTGAACCCCAGTGATCGGACAGGTAGCCCGCCAGGGGCCCGAGGAGCAGGAATGCCGCGCCAAACGGGGTCATCATCAGCCCGGCCCTGAGTGGGTCCTGGCCGTACGGACCCTGCAAAAAGAAGATCAGCACGAACAGCACCGCGCCGCGGGCCAGGCCGTTGAGCGCGCCCGCCAGACACGCGAACGCGAACAGCCGGTCCTGGAACAGCCGCAAGTCGAGCATAGGTTGCTCGGCGCGGAGCTCGACGACAACGAAGCCGACGAGTCCGACCGCGGCGACGACGAACAAACCGTATACGACGCTCATCGGCAACATTGGGAAGGCGAGCAGCGACAGCGCGAGCAGCAGGCTGCCGAGCCCGGCGACGAACGTCAGACTGCCCTGCATGTCGAAGCGTTGATGGGCGGGTAGCAGCACCGGCTCGCGGAGGCGCCACATGCCCCAGATCGTGCCAAACACGCCGATCGGCACGTTCACCAGGAACACCCACCGCCACGAGATCGCGGTCAACAGCCCACCGACGACGGGGCCCAGGAGGAAACCGGCGGCGCCCGCCACCTGATTGACGCCGAGGCCGAAACCGACGTGGCCGTGGCGAAAGGCGTCGGCAACAATGGCCGTGCTGTTGGTAATCAGCAGCGCCCCGCCGACGCCCTGAATCACCCGGTACCCGACCAGGTCCCAGCCGTGGAACTGGGGCTGCGAAAAGCCGGCCAGGAGCGACCCGAGCGTGAACACCGCAAACCCGGCGACGTACAGCCGCTTGCGCCCGACCATGTCGGCCAGGCGGCCGACCACCGGCACGAGCGCGGTGGTGATGAGCAAATAGCCGAGCAGGACCCACATGACGGTGAGGAAGCTCGAGTTCAGGCTGGTCAGGACGTCGGGCAGCGCAATGACGAGTGAAGACCCCTGGACCGCCGCCAGCAGTGCGCCGACCGTCGTCACGGACAGCGCGACCCACTCGTAGCCAGGTTCGTAGCCCGCTCGCCCGGCGAGATTGGCGCCACGCCCGGCGGACGCCGCTGCGTGGACATCGGTCGGTAGAACGACGGGTCTAGACATTGGACGCGGACGCTGGTTCAGCTAGTCGTCTGGCCATCCTGTGCGAGCCTCTCCTCTTGTTCGATGGCTCCGATGGGGAGCAGCGCGGCGATGCATCACGTACGTGCGGCGGTCGCACGGCCGCGCATCCTGGCTTGCTGCTCCCGACGCAGCCCGGCGATGCGGTCAAGCCGCGCTTCGTCCTCGGCCCGCAGCGCCGCCACGCGGGCGAGTTTCCGCTCGAGCATGGCGACCCGCCGCCGGACGACGGGTTCGGCACGATCGAGCACGTCCAGCTGCGCGGCCGGATCGGCAGTCGCGTGGTACTCCGATTGCAGCACCCGGCGGAGGTCCTCGACCTCCAGGTACGTCGTGATCTCGGCCAGGCTCAGGCCAACGTCCTCGCGCAGGCGCTTGATGAGCCGCAGACGTTCCACGTCATCCTGGTCGTAGCGGCGATTCGCGCCGGTCCGCCGCTCGGCGGGCCGCAGGAGTCCGTACTCTTCGTAGTAGCGGATCGCCCGGGGCGTGAGTTCGGTGAACTCCGCGACGTCGCCGATGCGCAGCAGGTCATGTTCCACGAGCGCTTTGACTATAGCCGTTGCTCACGTGCACGTGAGGAACCACGCTCGCGGAAGGGGGTAAGCTGCGGTTGTTTGTCCGGTGCCTGACCGCTTCGACAAGTTCACTGACCGGGCTCGGCGCGCGCTGCAGGTCGCCCAGGAAGAGGCCGTGCGGCTGGGGCATGGCCAGATCGTCGCCGAGCATCTGCTGCTCGGGCTGCTCTCCGACCGCACCAGTGTCGCCGCTAAAGCGCTGGGCGGACTGAGCGTCGATCTTGACGCGCTGGCCGCCCGAGCAGCGGCCGCGGCCGGTTTCAGCGTCGATCCGCCACAGCCGGAGGTCGGGCTCGCCGCCAGCGCCAGACAGGCGATCGAGCTGGCAGTCGACGAAGCCCGCGCGCTCGACCACCACTACGTTGGGACCGAACACCTCCTGCTAGGCCTGCTGCGCCAGGAGTCGAACGCGGCGGCCGACGAATGCCGGCCCGTGGGATCACGCTTGCCGACACGCGGCGGGCCATCCTCGTCGTCCTGAATCAGCCGCCCGCCCGGGCGACGCCGATTCCGCCAACCCCGGAGGCGGTCGAGCGGCTGTTCGAACAACTGGAGCGGCGCCTGGCCAACCCGACAGATGGTGGATTCGAGGCCGTGGAGGGGCTTGCCGATGAGGCCTTCGCCGTGCTCGGGTTCGGCGTGGAAGAGGCACGACGGCTCAGTCACAACTACATCGGCACGGAGCACCTGCTCCTGGGCCTGCTGCGCGCGCCCGACACCGCGGCGGGCCACCTGCTGGGCGATCTTGGCGTGGAGCTCGCCAAAGTCCGCGATGCCGTGGAGCTGATCATCGGGCGCGGCGACCGGCCCGTGGGCGAACCACACTTCACCCCGCGGGCCCGCAAAGTCATTCTGCTGGCGATGGACGAGGCGCGTCGTCTCGGCGGTCCCGCGGCCGGCGCGGAGCACCTCCTGCTGGGCATCGTGCGGGAAGGCGAGGGTATCGCCAACGGCGTCCTGGAGTCGCTGCTGGTTAATCCGGACAAGATCCGGGCGCAGGTCCTGGAGGCGCTGGGCCAGCCACCACCGCTCGAGACGCCATCCCCGCTGCGGACTGACCGCCTGAGCCGGCTGACGCGCAAGGCGCTCCTGCAGGCCCAGCTCGCCGCGCGCTGGTACTACCACCCCCAGGTCGATACCGAGCACCTCCTGCTAGGTCTGGTCCGCGAACGTGGCGGCGCCGGCGCGCGTGCGCTCCGTGAGTTGGGCGGTGACCTGGCGCGCGTCCTGGAGCACTTCGAGGCGCTCACCAGCGAACCGAGCGGCCGCCCGACACCCGATCGCGTCGAGTACACGTCCGCCGCTCAGTCGGCCATCGAACGCGCCGTCCACGAATCGATCGAGCGCGGCCACCCCCAGACCAGCACCGGCCATCTCCTGCTCGGCGTGCTGGCCGTCGACGGCGGCCGCGCCCGCGAACTCCTGCAACGCCTGACGATCTCCGAAACACAGGCCCGCCAGGCCGTCGAACCGTTGCTCGTCGACGAAGCGGACTGAACTCAAGAGCGCCTGAGTCGCGAGGCCTGGGGTGGCCCGTGGCAAGGACCTTAAGCGCGGCAGGTGTCGCCGCTAGAAGGAGGCGCTGCGAGCGGTGCTTGCACGAAGCAGCGATTGGCGGCGGCGCTGGTGTACGGCGGCTCGGGCAGTTTGTCGTGGACGCCGCCGCCGGCAGCTCGGATTCTCGGTCGTTCCTGGCCGGCTACGGGTCGGTCGGCTGGCTGGCCGACTGACGCCTGAATCGAATGCGCGCCCTTGGAGCCTGACGGTCATCGAATCGGGGCGAGCTGCTGCAGGGTGGGGCCGAGGTCGCCGCGGCCGGTGACCTCGATGCGGTCAAGCCCGAGCCACGACGCCATCAAATGCAGTTCGGCCAGCAATTCGTCGGCCACTTCGGGCGCGTTCACACCTGGCTCCGTCCACGCCGCTTGCACGACCAGCGCCCGGTTGGCGCGGTCGGCCTTGAGGTCGACACGGCCGACCAGCGCGTCGCCGAGCAGGAAGGGCAGCACGTAATAGCCGTACTGGCGCTTCGGGGCCGGGGTGTAGATCTCGATCCGGTAGTGGAACCCGAACAGCCGCAGCGCGCGGTCACGCCTCCAGACGACCGGGTCGAACGGGCTCAACAGGGCGCGCGCGCTGATCCGACGCCGCGGCCGCGCCGCCGGGTGGAGGTACGCCGGCCGGTCCCAGCCCTGCACCTTGACGGAGAGCAAGCGTCCCTCCTCCACGAGCTCAGCCAGCGCGGGCTTGCACGGGGTTGGCAACAGGCGGTGGTAGTCGGCCAGATCCTGGAGCGTTCCGATCCCGTGGTACCTGGCGGCCAGCACGAGCAGCTCTTTGCGGGCTTCGTGCTCCGGCAACGCGGGGCGGGCCAGCGCGTCCTGCGGGATCAGCTGATCTCGCAGGTGGTACACGCGCGCGAAGTCGTGCGGCCGCCGGCGGGCGGTGATGCGACCCAGGTAGAACAGCGCCTCGAGCGCGGTCTTGCCGTCGTCGTAGTCCCACCAGGTGCCCTTCTTACCGACCCGCGCCTTGAGATCGCTGGCGACCAGCGGGCCCTCGTCGACGATGCGCTGATAGACCTGCTCGATGTAGTCGCCCTGCTCCTGGACGCGTCGCCGGAAGCCCGCCCAGGGGAACGGCTCGCGCATGCGCCAGCGGTGGAGGTAGTACTGGTCGGTTGGTACGAGGCAGGCCTCGTGCACCCAGTACTCGAACAGCTCACCGTCGGCGATCGCGTCGTCGATCAGCGTGCGCGGGTGCGGCCCGAGCCGTGCGAACAGGGGCAGCTCCTGGCTGCGCACCAGCACATTGACCGAGTCGATCTGGATGAGACCAATTCGGTCCAGCACCCGCCGCAGATGCCGCCGGTCAACGCGCCCGGTCGGGCGCGAGTCGGCGAAGCCCTGGGCAGCCAGCGCAATCCGTCTGGCCTCGGCGTTGGACAGGGTGAGCGTCACGTCGGGTGTCGGGCAGGCGACACCTGCGCTATTGTGGATCATCGTGAGCATCACCCTCGACGAGCACGGTCGCCCCGAGCCGCTCCTGGCCGCCGACGAGACTACCACCATCCTGGGCTTCCTGGACTACCAGCGCGCGACCCTCGCCTGGAAGTGCGCCGGGCTGGACGCCGCCGGCCTCGCGGCGACCGTCGGCGTCTCCTCGATGACCCTCGGCGGCATGCTCAAGCACCTGGCCCGCGTCGAGGACCTGTGGTTCTCCCGGTTTCTGCACGCGCACGAACGGGCCGCCCCATGGGACGCAGTCGACTGGACCGCCAACCCCGAGTGGGATTGGCAGTCGGCCGCCGCGGACACCCCCGCGCAGCTCCACGCGCTCTGGCAGGCCGCCGTGGAACGCTCGCGCTCCCTGGTGACCGCCGCCCTGGCCACCAGCGGGGGTCTGGACCAGCTGGCCAAGCGCGCCTGGCCCAACGGCGAAGCCCCCAGCCTGCGCTGGATCCTGCTCCACATGCTCGAGGAGTACGCCCGTCACAACGGCCACGCCGACCTGCTCCGCGAGTCAGTGGACGGCCAAACCGGCGAGTAGCCGCCCGCCCGCCAGCTTCCGCCGGAACCCGTGGCGCCCCAGACAGCGCGCCGGTCGGCTGCCACCAGCGCTGGCTGGCGTCGCAGGGCATCGGTCGCGGCGGAACGCCGGGCTGCGTCCGTCCGACTCGGGCTCAACAGTGCGTTGGTCGCCTCGTCCGTACAGTGGTGGTGGCGGCGGTGGCGGCGGGTCCGGGGGCGGGGGCGGTGGCGGCGGCTCGGTCAACCGCGCCGCGGCGAGTCGCACCGCCAAAGCAGGCGCGCAGAGCGGTAACGGCCAGGTAACTCTCGCCTTCACCTTCTGACCCGACAGGATTCAAGCCCGCTGCGCTAGTGTCAGCAGCGGAGGCCCGTCAGCTCTATGAGCAAGTCTGCACGTCACCTGGCTTGGCTTAGCCTAGCCCGAGATCGCGGAGCTTGGTTAGTCGTGAGTTCGCGTTAGCAGACCGTGCTCAGATGCCCAGACGGCGATCTGAGCACGAGAGCCGATGCCCAGTTTGTCCAGAATATGCTCGACATGGGCTGCAGCGGCGCGCTCCGTGACAATAAGCCGCTCACCGATCTGACGGTTAGTGAGTCCCTGCGCGATCAGCACCGCGGTCTCGCGCTGACGTGGCGTCAACAGGTGAGCGATCCGAGCTCCCCGAGCCCCATCGGTCATGTCAGCGGCCGAGGCAAACGGCTCGTGAGGAGCGAGCGCGTACGCGATGGCCTGGTCCACCTGCATCTCATGGCCTTCTGCCCATGCTGCTGCCGCGACACGTTCACTTAGCTCCTCGCGCGCAGACGCAAGCGCGCGCTCGTAACGTTTGCGCTCGCTGTGCTGCACGCGGATTCCGGTCTTCTGGGTCAACGCGGCCGTGGACGCGGACAGCCGCACGGCTGGTGCCGGCCGCCCTTCACCTGCGGCTAACACGGAGAGCTCCGCCAGCGCGTGTACGAAGCCGATATTGTCAAAGTCCATCCGAACTTTCAGGCTCTCCGCTAGGCAGTCACGCGCGCTAGCATAGTCATGACAATCGAGTGCCAAACAGCCAAGGTTGTGCAGCGACCATGCGATCTCGGTGGAGTCATCATTCTGGCGCGCTATTGACAGACTCTCTTCATACCGCGACCTGGCGAGGCTGTAGTCGCCCAGCGCCTGAGCAATCGTGCCAAGGCGGTCGAGCGTCCTCGCGTAACCCCATTGATCGCCAGTCGCTCGTGCGAGCGACAGACTCTCCTCCAGCCACGTCACGGCGGACGCATAGTCCTCCTGCTCGCGCGCTACCTGCCCAAGATAGCTGAGCGCGTCCGCCAGATCTGGATCATTAAGCATACGACGCACTGCGACGGTTTCCTCCCACCTGGCTCGCGCGGCCGCATAGTCGCCCGCAAAGAACTCGACAAGGCCGGAAGTCCATAGCAACCGTGCCCAATCAGGGGATGTGTGGGAGCGCCCTTGCATCGCAAGCAACCGGCGCAGATACATTCGCCCCTCTGTCAAGAATCCACCCCACACCCAGACGTCGCCGAGTGGCCCGGCCAGCCGCACCGCCTGCTCCACCTCGTTATGATCGCCGAGCCATCGCAGTGAACTCCGCAGGTTATCGTGCTCGGCTAGCAGCCGGCCGAGCCAGGCCCGCCCGTAGCGGTGTTGCTCAGTTGCTTCGCCAAAAGCCGCGCCGTAATACGTCGCGTGTCGACTCTGGACTGTTTTGAGCTCCCCGGCTTCCGACGCCCGCTCCTGGGCGTACTGGCCCACTGACTCGAGCAGCACAAAGCGCTCGGCTCCATCGCCCGCATCCACTGCGACCACCAACGATTTCTTCACCAGCCGCTGCAGCAGATCCAGCACATGCTGCCGATTGATGCCATCCCCGGAACATATCTTCTCGACCGCTTCGAGGGTCCAGCCGCCAGTAAAGACGGACAAACGATTGAATAGCCGCCGCTCAGGCTCGCTCAGCAGATTGTAGCTCCAGTCGAGGGTCGCCTGGAGCGTCTGCTGGCGGGGCAGGGCAGTCCGTCTACCGACCGTAAGGAGGCTAAGACTCTGGTCTAGCCTGGCCGCTAGCTGCTGCACTGTCAGCGCCTCAATCCTTGCCGCGCCGAGCTCGAGGGCTAGCGGGATTCCATCGAGCCTGTGGCATACCTGAGCGATTGCTGCCGCATTCCGCTCGCTGAGGATGAAACCTGTCTGTACGTCGGAAGCTCGCTCGACGAACAACCGCACCGCAGCGTTGTCTCGCAGCTCATGCAGTGGCGGGAGCCGGGCTGGGTCCGCTACTGGCAGTGACGGGACGCGCCAGGCGACCTCGCCGGGGATGCCAAGTGATTCACGGCTAGTGGCGAGCACTCGCAGGTCGGAGCAACTCCGCAGCAGCCGGTCCACAAGCTGAGCACAGCCGTCGAGCAGGTGCTCACAGTTGTCCAGCACCAGGAGCAGAGTGCGTCGGCCTAGAATTGTTCCCAGTACGGTCTCAATGGGATCGTCCAGCGTCTCGCGCAAGTCGAATACCGCAGCCACCGTTTGTGGAACCAGAGCTGCGTCGGTCAACGCGGCGAGCTCGACCAGCCAGACGCCATCCGCGAACTCCTCCACCAGATCCGCCGCGACGGCCAGCGCTAACCGCGTCTTACCAATACCGCCCGCACCAGTTAGGGTCAGAAGCCCCGCCTGGGTGTCCAGAAGTAACCTGCGTATTGTTTTGACCGCCTCTTCACGCCCGATGAGTGTCGGCAAATGTGCCGGCAAGTTGTGCAGGCGAACTGTGGCCGCTTCCGGTTCGAACCGGCGAACATCCTCCAGCCGGCCACCTTGCACCGTACGGTTGAACCTACCATCCGCGTGTGGATTGGGCACTCTCTTACGCCTCGCACTAGCGATAAGCGCGGCGCGCTCGGCCACGTTCAGGTCTAACGCTTGAACCAGGCGTTCGAGGGTTTCGGCGTATGGAAAGCGGCGAACGCCACGCTCGAGATCCGCGATGCCGCGCACGCTGAGGCCGGCGCGCTCGGCCAGGCGCGCTTGCGTCAGTCCTGCCTCCACTCGGAGGTGGCGTAGCTGAGTGCCAAAGTTTCGACTCTCAATATTGCTTGGGCGATATGGACCAGCCGCACCGATATCATCCACGCAGTCGCTCCCGCATTCAGGCCAGTTGCCAACCGGGCGTAATCAGTAGCTGTAGTTTCCGCCGCCTGCAGTATCCGGCTTAAACCAGCGTTCGGGTGAGGCAGTGGCGAATGGCGGTGGTCGGTCGGCGAGTGCGTGCCGCAACCCACCCGCGCTGTGCCGAACAGATCGCACGAGCACATCAAAACCTGCCGCCAGCGGTACTGGCTCCGCCAAATCGGTGTCCATCTTGCGCTCCAGTTTGCCTGGCCGAGCATAGCACGCAAGGCTCGCAACTGCGTGGGTCAACTGCGTAGCTTGCGTCTTGAACCGATCGAAGGCTATCGCATGGTGTGCCGCTGAGTAACGTGATCCTCGACGCAGGAGGCGGGTAAAGCGAGACCGGGATGCCTGCCGGCCTGAACTGGATGTTTTCCGCTGCAATGAGATCTCGGTCGTCGGCATCACAACTCCGACTAGGACCTGCCCCAAGCTTTGCTGAACGACGCAGGCGTTAAGGACTGCCGCAGCCATTGGACGAGGAACCCGTCGGTGAAGGTGCGTGGGCATCACGCCCCGCTGCGTCAGCACCGGCGCTCGCCAGCACTTGGACCGGGCGATCCTTCAGAAACGCTTGCTGCTGTGCCTGTTCGGGAACTCTTTGCGGTAGGCCGGTGGGTGGCCGTTGTAAGGCGCGAGTATCGGGCGGGGTGGACGGGTTGTCAGCGGCCTGGTCGCAGCGATCGGCGGGCGGGGCGCTACGCCGTGCGCCCACAAATCGAAAGTGAGCGGCTCACCGGGCCCTGTAGGGAGGTATCTAGAGTTACGATCCGTGGCGGCAACTTGATGCAGGGAGTTCTTGAGTGTCCGCGCCGCACCGAGCAACTCGGCGACCCAGACACATCTCGCACACACGACGCCACAACTTGCCAACGCCGCACACGCAGCTGATCGGGCGGGAGCACGACAGCGCCGCGGTTCTGGATCTGGTACTGCAGACACCGGGGCGCCTTGGTGACCCCGACCGGGACGGGCGGCTGCAGCAAGACCCAACTGGCGCTCCTAGTTGCGGCGAGCCTGACCGACATCTTCCCAGACGGCGTGTGGCTGGTGGATCTGGCGCAAGTGCAGACTCCCGACCTTGTGCCGTACGCCAAGGCGGCTGTGCCCGGCGTCGCGAGCGCGCCGGCGAACCGTTGCTCGACACCCTCGTGGCGTACCTCACGGCCCGCGAACTGCTCCTCGTGATCGACAACTGCGAGCACCTGATTGATGCCTGCGCCGATCTGGCCGAGCAGGTGCTCAGCCGCTGTCCGAGGCTGCGGCTCCTGGCGACCAGTCGCGAGCAGTTACGGATTGGTGGCGCGGTGACCTGGCGCGTCCCATCCCTGGCAAGCCCCGATCCGCGGGCCACCCTCTCGCCCGCTGACGTGCTGCTGTACGGGCGCCAGCGGCTGGTAACCAGAGCCGAGCCAGCCGAGGTACGCCGCCGGCAGGCGTCGTTCTTCCTGGCCTTCGGTGAGCAACGGGAGCGAGCCTCAAATGTGGGTGGACCAGAACCGCGGGCGGCAACGGCGGCCCTGGATCAAGAGTATCCGAACCTCCGGCTTGCTCTTGGCTGGAGTCTGGAGTTGGGAGAAGCCCAGATCGGCCTGCGGATTGTGCGTGCGGTGCAGTACTTCTGGCAGGCGCGTGCGCACCACGGCGAGGGACTTACCTGGCTCGAGGTAGCAACGGCTGGCGTGCGGGAGAGACCCAGGTCGCCATATCGGTGCGAGCGGATGCCTTCACCGCGCGACCTATTTGGGCGCCAGGCGCTAAGCCAAATACCCCTCAGGGCTTCGCCACGCGGACGATTGTTCCTGCCGAGACAACCCCAGCATCTGTCTGGATAAACATCGACATACTGCCATCAGGACTGACGTAACTGTCGTAATGCTGGGTGCCAGTGCCCTGTCCTGTATCGATTTCGTGCTCGATGCAATCCGATGTGACGGTGTACGTGGCTGTTTCTGTGACGCCACTAGTTACAACCCCATTGACGCTGATCGTGTAGATCTCCGACTCGTGGCCAGCCCCGTCAAAGGTGACAAAGCCCGCGTAGGCGAACGGACCAGCGCCAGGATGCGAAGTCTGAAGTGATTCCGTAGCGAAGCTATAGGTTCCGTGAAGCGTGGCCACCGAGCACCCTGATGGGGTTGGGTTTATTCCGCTCGCCAGCGCCAGACCCCCAGCTCCCGCAAACTGACTCATCCCCCAGACAAGGGATCCCGCTCCAATTACTGCTCCGGCCCAGACGGCGGGTCGTCTTCGTAATCGCATTCCAGTGCTCCTCAGAATGGTCGGCTTGGTGGTTCCAACAACCACGGGTTGGTGCTAAGTGTCGCGAAGTAGTTCCGGTGCAATCACCCTCCTCGCCGTGACTGATGAAAACGACTGCCCGAGCATCGTGCCACTCACGTCTGTGAAATAACAGTGGCAGATCTGCCACTATTTGACCCCTCTGCACAGGCCAAAGACGCGTCGGGCCTTCAACGTTTGCTCAGCCGGACGCCGAGCGGTACGGCGCCCCATGCACAATTCCCGCTAGTTGCGGGAACGTTGGCCCACTTCAAGGGCGACGATGCAAACGCGCTCCGATTGAGTACTGAAAGTCTGGTGGAGGGTCGCGCGCTTGGCGATCGTCGGCACGTCGCGCTGGCCCTTGCCCGAATGGCCGACGCACAAGTGAGGCTGGGCGGGTTGGAGCGTGCGCGGGCGCTCCTGGAAGAGAGCCAAGTGGTCTCCGATGACAACTACCACAAGACGGACCTCGAGCACCCGATCTTCGTCAACCTGGCCATGGCCTCCTGGGTAGGCGGCGGCTTCGACACGGCACGCCCGCTATTCGAACAAGGCGTTGCATTGGGACGGGCGGAGGGTGACATTCACACCACTCTTCTGTGTCTGCGCTATCTCGGACTCCTTACCCGGCAGCAGGGCGGTGCGGTGGGAAGTCGTGCCCTGCATGAGGAGGCACTTGGACTTGCGTCCGAGCTTGCAGACTATCCCTGCACGTTGTATGCGCGTCGACGTGCCCGTTCAGCATCAGGGTGGGTCCGCCACCGCTGCCTTTCAGACGGCCGACGAGGCCGAAAGCATCCTGGCGGGCGACTTCGACGCCCGGGAAGTCGGGCGCACCTTCCAGCTCCGTCAGTGGCAACGGCCAGAGGTCCGTTTCGAGACCAGATGCCGCGAAGTCGCGCGCGAGTCGCTGCTGCAGCTCCGACTCGCCTGGCGTTGCCACCGACGCTCGGCGTGCGCACCAGCTCCTGGAGCAGCTCCACCATCGCCCGCCGCTCGCCCGCAACCGCCTCGCGCGGACGGGTGTGGCGCGCGTCCGGTTGCATTCAGACCGGCCTAACCCGCAACGCGGTTTCGTGCTGCGCGGCTCCGGCCTCCCGCGAGTACCTCAGCGGTGCTCGGCCAGCAGGCTGGCGATCAGGGCGGTCCAGCCGGTTTGGTGACTCGCGCCCAGGCCCTTGCCGGTATCGCCGTGAAAGAACTCGTGGAACAGGATGCCTGGTGCGGTGGCGCTGGATGGCTGGAGTGGGGGCAGAAACAGGCGTGTCAGCCGCGCCGAGAGGTCATCGGCGATCTGGTTCAGCGTCAGCCGGGCGCCGGAACCGGTGGGGTGCTCGACGAGGAAGTCGTCGCCGTAGTAGTGGTGGAACTTTCTGAGGGACTCGATCAGCAGGAAGTTGATCGGCATCCAGATCGGGCCGCGCCAGTTGCTGTTGCCACCGAAAATACCGCTGGTCGATTCACCGGGTTCGTAGCCGATCGCATGGCGTTGGCCGGCCACGTCGAGGCTGAAGGGATGCTGGCCATGGAACTTGCTGACCGAGCGGATGCCGTACGGCGACAGGAATTCAGCGGGGTCCAGCATGCGCGCGAGCAGCCGCTTCATGCGGTGACCGCGCACTAACGCCAGCAGGCGCCGCTCGCCTAACCCCGGCTCGTACCAGCGCGACACCAGACTGGCGAGCGCGGGCCGATGCTCCAGAAACCACTCCACGCGCCATCCGAAGCCCGGCAATTGCTCGAGCAATGACGGCTCGATCGTCTCCACCGCCAGGAGCGGGATCAGTCCAACCAGCGACCGCACCCGCAACACCGCCGGCTCGGCGCCGGGCACGCGCAGCACGTCGTAGAAGAACTCGTCGTGATCGTCCCACAACGAGAATCCTTTGCCGCCGACGTTGTTCATCGCGCTGGCCACGTACAGGAAGTGCTGAAAAAACTTGTTGGCCACGTCCTCATAGGCCGAGTTCGCGCGCGCGAGCTCGAGCGCGATCTGCAGCATGTTGAGCGTGTACATGGCCATCCATGCCGTTCCGTCCGACTGCTCGAGATAGCCCCCCGCCGGTAGCTCCGCATTGCGATCGATGACGCCAATGTTGTCCAGCCCGAGAAAGCCGCCCTGGAACACGTTCAGGCCTTCAGGATCCTTCCGGTTGACCCACCACGTGAAATTCAGCAGCAGCTTGTGAAACACGCGCTCCAGAAAGGCTCGATCTGCCACGCCGGTCGTGCGACGTTCGGTTTCGTACACCCGCCACGTTGCCCAGGCGTGCACCGGCGGATTCACGTCCGAGAACGCCCACTCGTAGGCCGGCAGTTGCCCATTGGGATGCATGTACCACTCGCGCAGCATGATCTCCAGCTGGTCTTTCGCGAACTCCGAGTCCAGCTCGCCGAGTGGCACACAGTGAAAGGCGAGATCCCACGCCGCGAACCACGGGTACTCCCACGTGTCGGGCACTGACAGCACATGGTGCGTGTTGAAGTGCCACCAGGTGGAGTTGCGTCCGTACTTGCGCGATTCGGCGGGTTCCGGTCCGGCCGGATCGCCGGCGAGCCATTGCTCGATGTCCCAGGCGTAGACCTGCTTGGTCCACAGCAAACCCGCAAAGGCCTGGCGCTGCACGCGCCGCTCCGGCTCGCTCAAGCGGTCGAAGCCGAAGCGGTTCGCATAGAAGAGGTCGGCTTCGTGCGCTCGCGTCTCGAGTATGGACGCCGCGTCGACACACGGCCGGGAGAGGCGTCGAGATGACAGTCGAAGAAGGACGCTGGTCGAAGAAGCCGGGGGAACCGTCAGGTCATAGTGCGCGGCCGCGCGGGTGCCGGACTGGTCCGGGTTCACCGCGCCCGCGACATTGTGGACCAGGTAGTCGTCGAAGCCGTCTTTCACGTACGGCGAGCGATTCGGGACACCCCACAGCCGAAGCGAATTGGTTTCGTTGTTGGTGAACAACAACCGCGGCTCCGCGTCACACGCCAGCCAGTAGGTACCGAGCTCCGGAAATGTGGCCTCGATCAGCCCCGTATCTACCTGACGCAGCCGTGGGTGCGCACCACCGTCCGCCCACGCCCAGGTGTTGCGAAACCACAACGTCGGCAGCAGGTGGAGCGATGCCGTTTGCGGAGCGTGGTTGGTCACCTGGATGCGGATCACGATATCGGTTGGATCTGCTTTGGCGTACTCCACCGCCACGTCGAAGAAGCACTCGCCAACGAATATGCCGGTGTCGGCCAGTTCGAACTCGGCATCCAGCCGCGTGCGCCGACGGTTCTCGGCCACCAGCTCCGCGTACGGAAACGCGCGCTGTGGATACCTGTACGACGCGCGCATGTACGAGTGCGTTGGCGTGCCGTCGAGGTAGTAGTACTCCTCCTTTACATCCTCGCCGTGATTGCCCTCGTTGCCGGTGAGTCCGAATAACCGCTCCTTCAGAATCGGGTCGACGCCATTCCACATCGCGAGGGCGAAGCACACCCGCATCTGGTCATCGCATATTCCCAGCAGCCCGTCCTCGCCCCAGCGGTAAGCGCGCGAGCGGGCCTGGTCATGCGAAAAGTCTTCCCACGCCGTACCCCAGGGCGAGTAGTCCTCGCGGACAGTTCCCCACTGGCGTTCGGCCAGGTACGGACCCCACCGGTGCCAGGGTACGGCTGCTTCAGCGCGTTCGGCGCCTCCCTCGCGGGTCGAGCCTGACAAGCCCCGCAGACTGGCTAACCGCACCCGCTCGGGGTCGTTCACCTGCCAGGCCGCATGCGGCCTATTAGAGCAGGTCGGTTCGGCTCATCCTCGTCGACCAGCACTCCGGGCGGCCCGGGCGAGCACTCTGGACCTCCTCGAGTGGCTTCGTCGGCCTGGATAACTTCCGCAAGCTCCTGCTCGACCCCCTGCTGTGGAGCATGCCTGCCGTGAGCAGTACGGTCGTGAACCTGCTCGGCGTCATCTTGCCCGGACTCTGGTCAGCCTTCGGCATATTTCTGATGCGCCAGTACATGGAGACGATCCCGCGCGAGCTTCTCGACGCGGCGCGCATCGATGGTGCTTCTGAGTGGCGGATCATGGGTCAGGTGGTCCTGCCACTTCCGGGCGCACCCCTGGCGGCGCTGGCGATCATCACGTTTCTGACCAGCTGGGACGCCTTGCTGTGGCCGAGTATCGTCCTCACCGGCGAGGACCGCCAGACAATTCCGCTCGTCCTTGCGGGCTTGAAGAACTTGTACTGGACACGCTACGACATGTGGATGGCAGGCGCCATGCTGACGGTGACGCCAGTCATGGCGTTATACCTGGTGGCCTCGAAGCAATTTATCCGCGGAATCGCGATGACCGGCATCAAGGCTGACGCCCGACCCAACGTCAGCGCGCCTGGATGGTCATGTCGTCTTGGACCTCGAATGCCTGGATCGCCAAAAAACTGGCGGCCCGCGGGAGGTGCTGATGGCGCTCCCGGGGGTCTACGGCGTAGGTGTCCGCGTCCAGGCACTCACTGTCGGGGGAAGCATGTGGACCGCACCTGAGGTGGCCAGCTCGGCCAGGTAGCGCTGCGCGAAGGTGTCAATGTCGACCTCCGCGGCGGTTGCGATCCCGAACTGCTCGACCAGGGGGAGCGCTGAGCGCAGGCTGTTGGCCACGACCCTTGCCGCCAGTTGGTCGCCGGGACCTGCCATGTACCCGTCCAGGTGCAGCGACGGCGCGGGCAGCCCCGCGTCCAGGAAGATCTGCCGCAACCGCAGGCCCATGCTGGTGTCGACGCCAGCCCGTCGAAATACGGCGAGGCCCCAGGAGCGGAATTGTTCAAACAACGGCAGGGGGGCGGAGCCTAATGATGTGAACTCGAACTGGAACTCCTGGAAGGCCACGACACCGCCTGGGTGGACATATTGCGCAACACGGCGCACGACGTCGGCCGGATCGGCGAGATACATCAGAACGAAGCGGCCCACCACCGCGTCGAACAAGGTGTCGACGCGGAACTCGCGCAAATCGGTCTGGACGAAACGCACATGCGTGGCACCGCTGGCCGAAACGCGGGCTCGCGCCAGCTGCAGAACGCGGCCGTTGGTGTCCACGCCAACGACTTCGCCCGTCGGACCAACGCGCTCGGCCACCAGCAGGGACACGTCGCCCGGTCCGCAGCCGACGTCCAAGACGCGCATGCCGGGTCCAATGCCTGCCTCCAGGAGCAGTGCACGGGTGGAAGAGGCGTACAGCTGCCCTTGATCCGCGAGCCGGTGGAGTTCGTCCTCCGTATACCCCAGCGCGTAGATGGCGTCGCGACCGGTCTGGCCCTGAGTCATTCGGGGAACTCCTGCATAGGGCTATTTACTTCTTCTGCGCCCGACAAATACGAGCCTGAGCAAGCAACCGCAACGCCTGCTCAGTCGAGAGCCAGCTTGATTGTTGGCAGCGGCAGGCAGCTATCAGTGCGCAGCGCTTGCCAGCCATACGGCCTGGCCACAGTTTGGGGCGGGCCGGGCCCGCATGACCGCGACCGGCTTGCAGGTTCGAGACTTCTTCAGCATCCCGAATGCGCTGTTTCGCTTCATGAGCCCCGTGTCGCTCGCGGCGACGTGCAGCTACGACATCCAGTGGACCGGGCCCGTTACCAGTCGCGGACCGGTCAAGGGCCCAAAAGGATCGATTGGCGAGCTGGTGATGAGCCATGCGACAATAACCTGGTCGGCCAGCAACGCGTCCGGATTCAAATTCCAGTCGAACCCAGCCGGGACCACCAGCGTCTTTGCGCAGCTCGGTCATGTCAGCAATGGAGTGTTCGCGACCGGCTGATCAACGGCTGAATGCTGCAAGGTGACAGCTTTCAGCTATCGAATGCCGCCGTGACATCACATCGGACGATGCTGTCTCCACCGCCGGCAAATGAGTAGGTGTGCCTGGCTGGCCTCCGACATGCCATGGAACTGAAATGTCCGCTGGGTTAGAGATCCAGTTGGCGCGTAGTGTCAGCTCCCGTGTCCCAGGCGGGGTTGGCAGCAACGACGGCCCGGGCGCATGTGTAAAGGGCGCGCTGTTTCATTCTCAGGTGCTCGGTCAGCACCCAATTAGCTGCGACGAGGCGAGGAAGTCGTGAAAGGTGCGGTTCTCCTTGACGAGCTCCAGCATCACGTTGGCGTTCTCGACGGTCGCCTTGATCTTGCTTCGGTTGCGGATCACGGCACGGTTCTCCGCGATCGCTTCGACCTGCTTCGGACTCAGGTTCGCGACGTACCGCGGGTCGAAGCGGTGAAACGCCTCCAGGAACCCGGGCCACTTGTCCTCGACGACCTTCCAGTTCAGCCCGGCGATGAAAACCGCTGAGCGCCCTCGCGGTGATGCGTCCGCGACCCGGATGTATCGGGGGTCATACCGTTCCTCCGTTCACGAGTGGCTCCTGCCGACCACGCTGCCGATGGCGTCGACGACACTGGCGGTTTCGAACCCGAGCACCGCAGGTACCAGCTTAGGCAGCAATTCCTTGACATCGCGGCGCCGGATCTTGAGGTCCGTCAGCGGTCCCACAGATCGACCCGAGGCAGCAGTCGGTAGGTGCCCGGTCCGACCTTGCTGGGTTTGGGACGGTTCTTGTGCGCACGTGATTCTCGTTGACGAGCCTGGTCGGGCCGTATGTTGTCGTCCCGGTACTGGTGAGCGATCTTCCACCCCCCGTCCTAGAGCCTGTAGCCGTGAACGCAAGGTGACAGCAGACGCCGTCCACGCGATCCTCCGGCTTCCACTCGCCGGAAGCAAGCCAAAAGGTCCATGGGGTTCATTCCCGCGGCCCGCAACCTGATCAGGATCTGACGCGCTCGGCGTCGACCAGCCTCCCAGGCCACTCTCCTGGAGGTCACCACCTCGACTCTCAATGCGGCCAGCGGCCTGGAGGCCACCGGCTTTCACCGGGTCGAAGCCCGCGGCGGAGATGAGTCGCTCCACTGTGGCGGCCGCCTGATCACGTCGGTGGCGTAGAACAAGGCCACGCGGCGCGGGGTGCGATTGGCGCTCGCCGCGAGGGATGCCGCACCGAGCGTTCCGAAAGCTTTCCCATCGTTGAGCACAACGTCAGGCCGGGCGGAACGGTCGCCTACGTGGGTCCCGTCGGCACGCGACCCCGGATGCGCAACTGCGAATGAGCCGATAACGCGTATGGGCATTCTGATGTCATAGGTGTTCAACACCGGCCGACCCCGTTCGCCCGGGTCAGGACACCTTCTACGAGGCGGCTGGGTCACGGAGCTCCACCAGGATGCGTTCCTCCAATCGCGCGTCGTACCTGGACCGCGCCGCGGCGATTTCTCCTTCGTGCTCAGCGGTCCAGCGGACCAGGGCAATGACCGAGTGGATGAGCGTCGTGCCGAGCGGCGTCAGGCAATACTCGACCGTCACCGGGACGGTTGGGTAGGCGGTGCGCTCGACGATGCCGTCGCGTTCGAGGTGGCGCAGCGTGACCGTGAGCATGCGCTGGCTGATATCGGGTATCGCGCGGCGGATGTCCATGAAGCGCATGGTTCGGCCCGACAGCAGGTTGATGACCAGCAGCGACCATTTGTCGCCAATGCGGTCGAGGACGTCGCGGACCAACCCGCAGACGGGGGCGCACTCCTCGGTTACTTTTTCAGAACCAAGTGCGGCTGAAGTGCCGTCTTCCATAGTCTGTAAGAGTGACTGATGATGAGGTTAGTTGCAAGAGGTACTCAGGTACTCAATAGGAACTATGGAAGCCGCACCATGTCATCTGCCACCGAGACTCTCGCTTCATCGCTCGCGGTGACTCCAGGCCGCTGGCCCATCGACCCCGAGCGTTCGACCATCACGTTCTCAAGTCGTTTTCTCGGCCTGAGCAAAGTCCGCGGTCGTTTCCGCGTCTTCGACGTTTCCCTGGACGTCGGACCCTCCGGAACTGAGTTCCAGGTCGAAGCGACCATCGACCTTGCCTCTATCGACACCAGCCTTCCTCGCCGTGACGCGCACTTGCGGACCGCCGATTTCTTCCACGTCGACAAGCATCCGACGATGATGTTTCGCTCGACTCGCATTGAGCCCGTCGGCGGAGGCTACACCATGAGCGGCGTCCTGACGCTCAAGGGCGTGACGCGCGCAGTCACAATCAAGGTCCAGTCCAACGGTCTGGCGGCTTCACCCGATAGTCGCACTCGCTTTGGACTGACCGCCACTGGCGAGCTGCGCCGAACTGACTTCGACTTCGGCCTCAAGCCGCGCGGCCTCGATCGCCTGATCCTGGCTGACAGGGTCGCATTCGAGCTGGACATGCAATTCGTTCGGCCGTCCGTGGCCTGAAGAACAATGAGTTCGCCCTATTCGCGACAATCTCGCCCCCCTGGCTTCCGTGAACACCGCGCTCCCCCGAGACCGCCTCGGCGAACTGCAAGACCGTAATCACCGCCAGTCGCCAGGGTGCCTCGGCCGGCAGCCTGTGCGTAGGGAACAGATCGGCGAAGGCCTCATGGTGTTGTTGGCGGCAGCACTTGTTGCACACCGTATGGCAGTGCTTGGTGATGACGGTTTGGTCGGTGCGGACGTGAGACGAGCCCCTGAACGGCGGGTGTCTGAATTGACGCTGATCGGTAGAATCGCGGCATCCAGATCGAAGCACGACTTCAGGCACTCGGCCTCGTGTTGCCTGAAGCTCCGCAAGTGCCGCCGGGACTGCGCATTTCTTTTGTCTGGGCGCGTATTCGCGGGGCCCACGTCTATTTGGCCGGGCATTCGCCGCAGGCGCCCGATGGCTCCTTCCCCGGACCGTTTGGCAAGGTCCCCTCTGAGGTTCCACTAGACGCGGCGCAAGCTGCTGCCCGTGCGACGGCCGTCTCGATGCTGGCGACGCTCAAGCGGGTGCTAGTGGGTCACTTGGCAGCGGAGTTGGCAAAGTGGTGAAGAATCCGGTAAACCTCCGGGGCAGTCTCAAGCAACTGCCCCAGGAGGGCAGGTGTGACTCGAACGAAGAAGGATCCGCTTCGTCCGTTGACGAGCTCGGA
>DATGER010000081.1:0-6781 GCA_035309865.1 Chloroflexota bacterium | reverse complement strand
TCGATGAACTTCTTGGCGCAGACTGCTTGGCCGGCAAACTCGGCGAACAGATCGTAGCGCGCAACCATCGCTTCCGTGGGCGCGCTGGAGAGCAAGTACGCAGTGATTACGTCCGGATGGTGCTCGAGGAAACGGACCTCGCAATCCTTCCGCACGAGTACGGGTACTGCGTCTACCGCGCGGAGGTTGCTAGGTGCGGGGGCATCTGGGCGCGGGTTGGGCTCTCGACATGCATCTCTTGCACGAACTTCGCCGTTGGACCGGCGCACGCGCCATTTTGGGATCGTCGACGAGGCGATGGCAGACGACTCCTCGCTGATCTTGAGACGCTGCCAGGACGTGATGCCGCAGTGGACGCGATTCGTGACATGATCGCCGAAGCAGACGTGGTGCTTGCACGCATCAAGCCATGACCCTGCGAGCCGGAGCTTCGGCCGAACGCGGCGTGAAGCGCCACGCTGCCACTGAGCAAGCCCTGCGTCAGGCATGGGAGCGCCTGCGCGCCGGCGCACCAACGCATCCCGGCCTAGTCGATGGCGGCCCGCTCTCGATCGCCGCCGTATGCCTCGAGGCGGGATGTAGTCGGAATGCTCTCTACGACGGTCACCCAGAACTGCTTGCTGAGATCCGATCGGCGATCGCACGACAAAGATCGCTCAGGCCCCCAGCTGACCAGGGGAGGACGAGATCTCGCTTGGAGGACGAGCTGGCTGCATGCCGAACCGATCGCCGGCGTCTCATCTCAGAGAACGCTGCCCTGTTGTTGCGCGCGATAACGGCAGAAGAGGCTTTGGCGCGCTTGAAGCGGCATTCGCCGCGTCCGCTCAAGATGACAGATGACACCCCCGAGGCGTCCTAACAGGTGCAACCGCCCATCCGCATGGCGGAGCCCCAGAACTAACCGCGGCGACGACAGGTCCCCTGCAATTCCGACGACGGCGCACTCGACGGTTCGATGACGCTTCACCTTGATCCAATCTCGTGCTCGCCCAGGCACATAGGGCCGATCGAGCCGCTTGGCGACAACACCCTCGAGACCCGGCACGGCCAGCCATCCCTGCGCAACGTCGATATCCTTCGTGTGGGCAACGAGTTGCAAGCAGGGATGCATACCATCGAGCAGTCGCTCGAGGGCGCGTCGTCGCTCAATGAGCGCCTGCCACCCGAACTCCTCTCCAGCCAGCTCAAGCAGGTCGAACACGAGCAGGATTGCGGGGCGCTCGCTGACTGCACCTGCGATGAATTTCCGCGCCAGTGTGAGGCGGCGCTGGAGGGCGCCAAAATCCGCGAGGCCGCTTTCGTCGGCGATGATGATCTCGCCATCCAGGAGCGTGCTGAGTGGCAGTGCCTCAGCTGCCGATATCAGTTCGGGAAACCAGGGGGCAAGGTCACGACCATTGCGACTGAGTAGCTGGGGCGGCGCGTTTCCACGACGCCACAACTGACCGCGGAACCCATCGAGCTTGGGCTCATAGGCCCAGCGCTCACCGCGGGGTAGGCGTGAGTCGAGTTGGGCCAGCATCGGACCAGGCGGTCTGCTCAACACGGACGCCGGAGGATAGTCGACCGGGGTTGAGTGGATTGTCACACTAGCCCCTCGCTCGACCCAACGCCTTGACTCAAATCAAGGCCGCCAAAACCAGCGGGCTCGTCAATAGCGCACACTGCCGGTGGCGACAGAGGACGTGCCTTTAGATGAGAGGGCTTGCGCAGCGTTGACAGCGCAGGCTCGGCGACCAGGTGCTTCACCACTTTACTTGCTGATTGGCCGCCACGCCTTGGGAGATCTGGAGGCCAGCCGTTCTCTCGACAGAGTGAAACGCGCGGCTCACTGCGAAACGAACCGACAGTAGATCGGAGTACCGAAAACCCGCCGCCGGGCCGGCCTTCCAAGCTGCTCGCGCTCTCGGCGGTCTCTACTAGCGTGCGCATTCGCGTCTGTACATCTCAAAAAGCATGCTTACAGTGTCCTTTACTACAAATAGTGTGACTGCTGTGTTTCGTGCGTTTTTCGACGGTTCGCGAACGACGTCCTCGGCGATGGGTGAAGACCGGGCACACACGTCAGTTCGCGCAAACGCGTCACTACTCATCGGCCACGGCCTTTGCGTATCCGCCTCGGCGTTCGGTCTCGCCTGACCCGTTCGGCAGCTGGTCAACGCACTCACTCGTACGATCGTAAACTGCGTGTCGGTGAGTGCCCGTTGCCGTCAGCACGCAGCCGCAATATTGACGACCGTTACGGATCTTGCGGGTGTCTTGCTCGAGACCCTTCAGTCATCGACTCAACTCCGGTGTGTCGGTCAGGTTCGCGCTGCCGCAGTGCATCTTCTCCGCAATCACGGTGGTCTCGTTGTGAAGCAGGTTGCGCCTCTGGTGGGCCGCTCCGACCAGAGGGTGTGCGAGCTTACCCGCGAGGCACGTATGGCGCTGACCAGTGGCGGTGCAATCGCCGAACTATCGGGCAGGCCCTTCTGGTGCTCGGAGCCGCAACGCAAGAGTCACTGTCGGCAGTCGGAGCGGAGCCAGCGTGCCGCGACGAGATGTTCGAACAGGAAACGTCAAGCAAATGCCGAGTGCGGCGCGTGCCCCTGGGGATGCGCGCCTGTACTGGTTGCGGCCTTATCAAACCGCTGGAGCATTTCAGGCCCAGGAGCGGCAACACGTACCGTAAGAAAACCCGTGCGGCGTGCCGAGAATCTGCCTGGAAGCCGAAAGGCGAACGGCACCAGCAGCATGAGCAGGGGCCCGAGCGCACGTGCACGGAGTGCGGGTTGACCAAGCCGATCGACGCCTTCCTGCGCATCAGGTCGATCAAGACCGGCGTTCTTGGACGCTGCCGTACGTGTCGCAATGCCCGGGCGAGAGAGCGCTATCACTCCAAAGTCGAGATCCGTACCGCCGAGATCGCCAGGTCATCGCGCAATCCAAGAGCTCGGCGCCTGCGGGAGAGATCGCCCACATGACAAACATCGACGTTGCGTACGGCCAGACCACGCTGCCGGTCGATATCCGCTCACGGTTGGTCAGCAACAACAACGGCATCACCATGCATGTCCTTGAGGCTGGGTTCGAGGGGGAGGGCCGACCGTGCGTCCTGCTCCTCCACGGCTTCCCGGAGCTCGCCTACAGCTGGCGCAAGGTGATGTTGCCAATTGCAGCGGCGGGGTTTCACGTCGTCGCCCCGGACCAGCGCGGCTACGGGCGGAGCGACGGTACTGATGTCACCTTTGAAGACGATCTCTGGCCCTTCACCATGCTTAACCACGTCAGGGACGCTCTGGGGCTCGTCTTCGCGCTTGGCCACCGCTCGGTGGCCGCGGTCGTCGGGCATGACTACGGATCGCCGGTCGCTGGGTGGTGTGCGCTCGTTCGCCCGGACGTGTTCCGCTCGGTGGTGTGCATGAGCGCGCCGTTCGAAGGTGCGCCGCCGCTGCCCTTCAACACCGCCAACGATGCCATCGAGAGTAGCGACTTTTCGAGTCCCAGTATCCACGACGAGCTCGCTGCCCTGAGCCCGCCGCGCAAGCACTACCAGTGGTACTACTCGACGCCCGGGGCCAACGCCGACATGTGGCATTGCCCCCAGGGCGTGCACGACTTTCTGCGTGCCTACTACCACGTCAAGAGCGCAGATTGGGCGGCGAACGCACCGTTCGCACTGGCGTCGTGGAGCGCCGGCGAGCTGGCGAAACTGCCGCGCTACTACGTGATGCACCTGGACAAGAACATGGCCGAGACGGTCGCGTCGGAGATGCCGTCTGCGTCGGAGATCGCGGCGTGCGACTGGCTGTCCGACAGGGAACTGCACGTGTACAGCTCGGAGTACGCCAGAACCGGGTTCCAGGGCGGCCTGCAGTCGTATCGAGTCGGGACGGATCCCACCTTCGGGGCGGAGTTGCGACTCTTCGCCGGGCGGACCATCGACGTTCCAGCCTGCTTTATAGCGGGGGCGAGCGATTGGGGCGTGCACCAGCGCGCCGGGCGCCTGGAACACATGCAGCAGGCGGTGTGCACGCGCATGCGCGGCGTGCACCTGGTGCCCGACGCGGGGCATTGGGTCCAGCAGGAGCAACCCCAGGCGGTAAGCACGCTGCTGATCCGGTTTCTGGAAGACCTGAATCTGTTTGAGCGCTAATGACGGACCGAGCGCGAGGCAGCTGTCTACTAGCCAGCTGGCGCTCCGCACGGCCCTCTAGTCAAAGACTCGCCGTCGGCGGAGCTGAAACGGGCGCCAGGCTTCCCATCGAAGTCGCCCGCCAGGACGGTTTGGCCTCGTCGGTCGTCTCAAAGGCAGAGGCCGGCGGACGGTGCGCGGTCCGAAGCATGGCGCTTTTTCAACGCGACTACATCGGCAATTTTTGCGTTCCGCGATAATGGCCGCATGGCGCTTCAACGGATGGACAACGTCGGCATCGTGGTGGAATCGCTTGATGCGGCGATCTCCTTTTTCGTCGAGCTGGGCCTCGAACTCGAAGGGCGAGCCATGATCGAGGGAGACTGGTCAGGGCGCGTCACTGGACTACGCGACCAACGCGTCGAGATCGCAATGCTGCGTATGCCAGACGGCCACGGCAAAATCGAACTCTCGCGCTTTCTCACGCCACCTCCGGTCGCCGATCACCGCAACGCTCCGGTCAACGCCCTCGGCTACCTCCGCGTCATGTTCGCCGTGGACGACCTCGATGAAACCCTGGCCCGGCTCCGCGAGCACGGCGCGCAACTCGTCGACGAAGTCGTCCAGTACAAAGACGTGTATCGGCTCTGCTACATCCGAGGCCCCGAGGGCATTCTCATCGGGCTCGCCGAGCAAATCGGCCAACGCCCAAACACCCGCAGGCAGCTGTGAGATCGCGCGGTCGAACACCACGCCTGCATCGTCGCGTGGCATCCGGCACGATTCGAGCCACCGCGTCCGGGCCGACGCTCGTGGAAGCGCTTGATGCGTTCATGACACGCGGTCACACCGCTGACCCTCGCGACGAACGCAGCGATCGCCTGAGGAGGATCGGGTCAGTGAGATGGGAGGCACTCGAGCAGTGGGGCGACGACGTCGCTCGTCTCGAACCGCTCACCGGCGGAGTTGGCGTCAACGAGGTATGGAGCGTGCGCGTCAACGGGCATCTCGCGGTGGGCCGTCTCGGCGCCCGCAGCGACGCTGACCTCGCGTGGGAGACCGAGCTGCTGCGACACCTCGACCGCGCAGGGCTGACGGTGCCGGTGCCGATCCCGACTGCGGACGGCCGGCTGTTCGCCGAAGGTCTGGTGGTGATGAGCTATGTGGAGGGCAGACCGCCCGAGACGGAGGCCGACTGGGGTCGTGTCGCCGACACGCTCCGCCAGTTGCATCGGTTGACGCAGGGCTGGCCGCGGCGCCCGGGCTGGCGGTCGTCGACCGACCTCCTGCATGCCGAGACCGGGACGGAGGTCGACCTTGGCGCGATGCCGGCCGAGGGCGTTGCGCGATGTCGAGCGGCGTGGGCGCGGCTCACCGGACGCACGACATACGTCGTCCACGGCGCAGCCAGGCGTCAGATCCGCAGCCAGGTTCGGGCTAAACGTGCCTCGTTGCGCCTGCCCTGGGGATCGCCAGATACCGGCGCCGGGTAACCCAGGCGTCGGTTCAGGTGACTCCTCCATGAAAGGAGATCACTATGGTTAGCCAAGAGCGCCTTGCCCATCTTGCCCAGTTCACCGACGAGCACCTGGCCTACCACGAGGCGGGCCACGTCGTCGTCCACCACCTGCAAGGCGGCACCATCGTCCGCTTGAGCATCGCGCGGACCGATCCAAAGCAAGGGATGCACCCTGCGGAGCAGCCCTGGCCGACCGAGAGTGCCGATCAGCAGAAGGCGTTGCGTGATTTTGTTGCGCTGCTGGTTGCGGGCGAAGTCGCCGCCACGATCCACGGTGCACCCGAGAGCGTCGTAGAGGCCGGCGGCAGGGTCGACCGAGAGCACGCTATCCGCCGCGCCGCCGAGGTCGGCGTGGACGAAGCCGCCGCGCGTGCGATGATTGAAGCCGAGTGCCCCCGTGTGCGCGACCGCCTGGAGGAGCCCGCCAACTGGAAGCTCGTCGATGCGCTCGCGCAGCAGCTCGTGCGCCAGCAGGTGCTCGACGCCGACCAGATTCGGGACACGCTCAGTCCATGAGCAAGCTGGCGCATCAGCAAGCGTGAGCGGAGCGAGCGGCGACGAAGTACTCGTGAGGCTCGCCGTTGACGGCGACCGCGCGGCGTTCGGTGCCCTCGTCACGCCGCACATCACAGACCTGACGCACCTGTGCCGACGCGTCGCCGGCCCGGCGCTGGCGGATGATTGCGTCCAGGACACGCTGCTGCTAGCGCTGCTGCGGTTGCAGAGCCTGCGCGAGCCGTGTCTGTTTGAGAACTGGCTGCGTGGCATCGCGATCCGGGTCTGCCGCCGAACGCGGGCGCGCCTCGCACCGCACGCGCCGCTGCCGGTCGAGGACGAGCAACTCGACACCTGGCTGCTCGGGTCCGGTCTGGCGTCGTCGCTCGACGAGACGCTCGTCGGCGCCGACCTCATGCGCAGTGTGCGTTCGGCGGTCGCCGACTTGCCGACCGGCCAGCGCCGTGCGGTCGAGCTGTTCTACCTGCGCGGTTTGTCGTATGACGAGGCGGCCGGCGCGCTCGCTATCCCGGTCGGCGCGCTGAAGACGCGACTCCACAAGGCGCGCGCCGCGCTCGCGCGCCGCTACCGGCTGGACGACGGCCCCCGCCCGCATCGCTTGGACGACCGCACTCTCTCGGTCCACGAGG
>DATGER010000080.1:0-5099 GCA_035309865.1 Chloroflexota bacterium | reverse complement strand
GGATGGCGTCCTGGATCGCGGGCGCGACCCTGAAGTCCATCTCGGCCACGAAAGCGGGAAGCACGTCGGATGGATGCATCCGCCACTTCCCGCCCGTCCGGGCGCGCAGCTCGTCAGGGCTGAGGAGGAAGCGCTCCATGGCTGCGACGTTAACGCAGGGCGCGGAGGGCGCCGCTTGGCGGCAACCCTCCGCGGAATCGCTCAGCCGGCGTACGTGAATCCTGAAGTACCGCCTGTCGAGTCGTCTGCCTAGTGCACCTCGCCACGCGAGCCTTCGCCACCCGCCGTGACAACGTCAACAATCGACTCGAGCGCACGCCGCCGGGTCTCGCCATCGGGCACGGTCATAATCCTGGGCGTCGTGTCCTACCTGAGGCGCAGCGTCTGATCGGCCTCATCGAGCGAGCTTTTCTCGCAGGTGGCGGAGACTTCAACTGCGGCAGGCGCCTTCCCGAGCTGCTCGGCGATGGCGCGGAGGTGGCCGCGGAGATCGTTGCCCTGCCGCCCGGTCACGCGTACCTCCGGCTTCCCCTGCAGTTTGCCGCTTCGCTGGAGCCGAAGCTCCTGGACCTCGTCGAGCGTGACGACCTTGTCCGCTTGCGCGCCGAGGCCGAGAGGGAGATCGCCGACTCTGGGCGCTGGGGAACGACCTTCACCCCTCGTTCAAGCCTGGCGGCGCTGCTGATCGGATGAGGCAACAGATCCGGTTCTGCACGGCAGAGGACGGCGTCCGCATCGCTTATGCGATCCACGGCGGTGGCGCGCCGCTGGTTCGAGCAGCGACCTGGATGACCCACCTCCAGCACGACTGGGACAGCCCTCTATGGAAGCATTGGCTCGAGGGACTGGCGAGCGGGCGTACTGTCGTGCGCTACGACGAGCGCGGCTGCGGTCTTTCGGACCGCGATGTGCCGGAATTGTCGCTCGACCGCTCGGTGGCGGACCTGGAGGCGGTGGTGGACGCCACGGGCCTGGAGCAGTTCGCGTTGCTGGGAACCTCACAAGGTGGTCCAACGGCTGTCGCTTACGCAGTGCGGCACCCCGAGCGCGTGAGCAAGCTCGTCCTCTACGGGAGCTATGCGAGGGGCCGGCTACGCCGTGGGTCGGAGAGCGCGCGACGAGAGCTCGAAGCCATGCTGGCGCTGATCGCCGCCGGTTGGGGGCAGGACAATCCCGCCTTCCGACGCGTCTTCACGACGCTCTTCGTCCCTGACGCAACAGCTGAGCAGGAGCGCTGGTTCGATGAGCTGCAGAGGCTCTCGACCGCGCCTGAGATGGCAGTCCGAATTCGCCGGAGCCGGGACGAGATCGACATTTCCGACCTGGCCCCCAGGGTGCGTACGCCGACCCTGATTCTTCATGCGCGCGGCGATGCCGCGGTCCCGTTCCAGGAGGGCCGCCTCCTCGCGACTCTCATTCCAAGCGCACGCTTCGTCCCGCTCGAAGGCCGCAACCACATCCTGCTCGCGAACGAACCCGCCTGGCCCCGCTTCCTGCAGGAGCTCGACGGGTTCCTCGGTTCCACTTCGGTATCCACCCACGTGCGACCGGCGCTCAGCCCCCGGGAAGCCAGCGTGCTGAGGCTTGCCGCCGAAGGGCTGAGCAACGAGGCGATCGCGGCCCGGCTCTTCCTCAGCGAACGCACGATCGAGCGCCACCTGGCCAACATCTACGTGAAGTTCGGGGTCGCGGGGCGGGGCGCCAGAGCCGCTGCCGTGGCTCGGTTTTTTCGCGCCCTCGCCCCTTAAGGAGGGCTTTCGGCCGAATAGCGGCTGGGTGCTGGCCGCCATGCTGACTGCGTCCGGCGTGGATTTTTGGGTGGCAGAGCGGATGCCGTGTACTTCGACCTCGGCCTAGCCTCCGTCACATGAAGCGCGGATCGCCAGACGCCGCCGGCATCACGCTCCGTCCGTCTCCTGTCCTATTCCCTTTGACGGGGCTCGCCGGGGGCGTGGCGATCGCGAACGTCTTCTACTGCCAGCCGCTACTGGCAACTGTCGCGAACGTCTTTCATGTGGATCCGGCCGCTGCAGCAACCTGGTCCACGCTGACGCAGGCGGGCTTCGCCGCCGGCTTGCTTTTCGTGCTGCCGCTGGGAGATGTCCTCGACCGGCGCCGGCTGGCATCGGCCCTCATGCTGATCGCATCTGCGGCCCTGATCGCATCGGCTTCAGCGCCGAACCTGGCAGTCCTTGCATTGGCTGGGATCGCCGTCGGACTGGCCTCGATGGTCTCTCAACTCCTCGTGGCGCTCGCCGCCGACATGGCTCCGGACGCATCACGAGGCAGGGTTGTGGCTTGGGTCATGACGGGCGTGCTCCTGGGAGCCCAGCTCTCCCGCACGGTCGCCGGTTTTCTGGCCCAGGCCGGCGGATGGAGATCCGTGTACTACACCGCCGCTGTCGCCGCCGCGTTGCTGAGTGCGCTGCTGTGGGTCGCACTTCCGAGCTCCAAGACCGTCGGCGCCGTGATGTACAGGACCGTCTTGGGGTCCATGGTCAGGCTTTGTGTGGAGGAGCCTGAGCTGCGGCTGAGGGCTCTTTACGGCGCCCTTGCCATGGGCGCTTTCAGCACCTTCTGGACTGCAGCTGCTTTCTTCCTTACCGGGCGGCCGCATCACCTTTCCGTCGCGGCGATCGGGCTGTTCAGCCTGGCCGGTCTCGCTGCCCCTGGGGTTGCGTTCCTGGCGGGCCGGCTCGGCGACGCCGGGCGATCGTCCGAGGCCACTGGCGGCTTCGCAGCACTCGCGGTGCTCGGTTTCGCGCTGGCAGCCCTTGGGCAACACTGGCTTCCTTCGCTGGCGGCGGCCGCGGCGCTGCTGACCGCTGGGACTATCGGCCTGCACGTGATCAGCCAGGGCGTCGCGCTGCGGCTCCGGCCCGGGGCCCGGAGCAGGTTGAACGCGATCTACATGACGAGCTTCTTCCTCGGGGGGGTCGCCGGTTCGGCCGCCGCCGGCATCGTCTTCAAGACCGGCGGCTGGTTCGCCATCTGTGCGCTGGGTGGCGGCGTTGCCGCGATCGCCGGCCTGGTCTGGCTGTATCAGCGCGGTTTGCTCGTGGGTTCTGCCCCCGGGCGTGCGGTGCCCGCCGCGCGCACCTGATCAGCCAGCGACCACCAGCCTGGCACCCGCCGTGGGCCACTTGGTCGGCCACTGCAGCGGCGCTTACAAACGTTCGCGTTGTGACTCCGGAAGCCCTTCGTTTCGGGTTCGCGCACCGGGCCGGGTCGGGTCTCTAAGAGGTTGCTTCCGCTTCGCTTTCCTCCGCCCGAATTTTCAAGTCGGCGGTCGAATAGACAACCTCGTAAAACTCCTGAGCATCGGCCGATGGGATCTTGGATGGGTCCTGACCTGGCCTCAGCGGGACGTTTTGGAGACCCGGTCCATTGCTTCGCAGCGCTTCTTCACTCTCCCAGAAGGAGATGGAGATCACCTTGCCTGTTGCTGGGTCTTGGAGCCAGAAGGCGCCTCGATAACCATGCATTCGCCGCGTGGCCGGAGCTATGCGCAGCTTCACGTTGTCGAGCCATTCTTCTCCGTTGAGCGAGTTGAAAGGTTCGCGTTCTGTCAAGGGTGGTAGTGCACCCAGCTTTCCACAATAAGAACCTTTTTGGCATTTCTTAACATCGGCGAAATTCAACTGACGCGGCGGCAGGCCAAGGTCCGCCGCGACGGTTATCCCTCCAGCATCGCAACAACCTCTGCTGGGGATGGCCTGACCTGCAATTCAAGGCCAATGCGGGTTGCTGCCGACTTATAGGCGGGGTCTTGGAGCAACGCTGCCGCGGCAGCGCGAATGGACTCTGTGTCCTGCGCCGCGACGTCTAGGCTGATGCCCGCACTGGCTTGCTGGATTGATCGTCCGAGCGAGATTTGACTCTGACCGCCTTGGGGCAGCACAAGATGCGGAAGCCCGTGAAGCAGGGCACCCAGCGTGCCACCGGCACCTCCCTGCGAAACGACGAGATCGACCCGGTCGAGCAGTAACGACTGGGGGAGATAGTTTGTCGCGCGGATGTTGGCGGCTACGCGTCCGAGCGCCGCGACTGGGTTTGGACCGGTTGTCACCACGACGGCGGCGACCAATGGCGCAACGGCGCCGACAATAAGCCGGAGGCGCTCCGGAGTGCTGAACACCGGGACGGTCCCAAGGGTCACGTAGGCGGCAGGTCGCGGCAGGTCGGCCAGCCACACCGGGCCGTCGACAGGCGGCCCGTCGAATGGCACTGGGCGCACCGGGATGACGCCCTCGATTTCGGCGATTTCGTCTGACTGAAAGGGCGCCGGACAAGCATCCAGGTACACCTCGCCAGCCGTGCGCGCTGGCCGTCCAGGCAGGTGTTCGGACCAGACCGGCCCGAGCATTCGCCGCATCCTTCGCCTGCCGGCTGCGGGCCGTACTGGAGCGTGCCAGGAATGGGTCACGCAAGGGATCCCGAGAATGGCCGCGAGCAGGACTCCGGCATATTCCAGTTCCTCGTGAACCACAAGGTCGGGCCGCCACGAGTCACTCAACGCGAGCAGGCCAGGCAATGCCGATGACACCCAAATGTCCGTGAACATGTGCGGGGTCCAGCTGTCGTCTGAATAACGTGATTGGGCAGCGCGCTGGGCGTCGTCGTGGGCCAGGCCGATAGGAGCAGCTTCAAGGCCACATGACTCAGACCAGCGGGCGAGGTCCGCACCGGTCGCCACGCGGACTTCGTGACCCGCATCGCGCGCCGCCAGCGCGAGCGGAACTATTGGATGGAAATGCCCGTACGCCGGAAACGACGTGAATAGCAACCTCATCGCATCACGAGTTCGCACAATGAGACCCGGCGCCGACCTGACCGATTCCGCGTCGCGCTACTCATGCTGGCCTGCTATCGCGAGGGATATGGAGCCCGCCATGAGCTTGTGGCGCGTCACTCGAGCACGCGGTTATACAAACCAGTGTTATACAAATCAGTATCAAGGTGCGCCTGGCAGGAATCGAACCTGCTGCCTTTCGGTCCGGAGCCGAACGCTCTGTCCGGTGAGCTACAGGCGCGCGAGCGGATCACCAGTCTAGTTGGACGGGTCTGCCTCTAAACTACGGCCCTCGTGTCCAGGTATG
>DATGER010000079.1:0-47961 GCA_035309865.1 Chloroflexota bacterium | reverse complement strand
GACCTGGATGTCGGCGACAGCATCGAGCGTACGCTCGGGGAGTCAACGCGGCTGCGGCGAGTGTTCCTGGACGGGCTCCTCGAGATTGCGATCGGCGCGCAGCGCGAGACTGGGAGCGAGTTCGAGAGTCTGGATGCCGAGCGCCAGGTCAGCGTGCTGCAAACCATTGAACAGCAGTGGCCGGAGTTCTTCGCGGCGCTGGTGGAGCACACGTACCGCGGCTACTACACGCTGCCGGCCGTCCAGCTGGCGATCGGCTTCGCACCCCGCCCGCCGCAGCCGCTGGGCCACCAGCTGCCGCCGTTCGATCCGGCCGTCCTGGACCTGCAGCGCCAGCGTGCACCGTTCTGGCGCCACACCAGCTGACGCAGCGGCGGATACCCTACGCCGCATGCCTTCTGTTCTCGTGACCGCGGCGGGGGTGACCGGTCCTGACGATCCACGGCTGCAGCCCTTGCGCGACGCTGGTTGGCACGTCCGTACCCATCGATGGACGGGTGGACGCCCGGGCGAAGAAGCGGTGGTCGAGCTGGTCCAGGGCAACGACGCCGTGATCGCGTCGTCCGCCGAGCAGTACACGCGGTCCGTCATCCAGCGCGCCGACACGCTCAAGCACATCGCGCGCTGGGGCGTCGGCTACGAAACGGTGGATGTGCCCGCGGCAACCGACAACGGCGTGCTGGTCACGACCACGCAAGGCTCGAACCACTGGGCCGTCGCCGACCAGGCGTTTGCCCTGATGCTGGCCGTCGCGCGGCGCGTCGTGGAGCTCGACGCGGTCGCCCGCACACGCCAGTGGTCACGCCCGCTCGGCCGCGACGTGTGGCAGAAGACGCTGGGCATCGTCGGGCTCGGGCGCATCGGCAAGGGCGTGGCCCAACGCGCGTTCGGCTTCGAGATGCGGGTGCTCGCGTATGAGCCCTTTCCCGACCACGCCTTCTGCAAGCAGTGGAACGTCGAGCTGGTGGACCTGGACGACCTGTTTCGGCGGAGTGACTACGTGACGCTGCACGCACCTGGCGAAGCGGACAATCAGCGACTCGTGAACAGCACGCGCCTGGCGTTGATGCAGCCCACCGCGGTGCTGATCAACACCGCGCGCGGTGTGCTCGTCGACGAAGACGCCCTGTACGCGGCGCTCCGCGGCGGCATCATCGCGGGCGCCGGGCTCGACGTCCGCGAGCTTGAGCCGCCGACCGACGACCGCTTCGAACGTCTCGCCAACGTGGTGCTGACGCCGCATGTCGCCGGCTCGACCGAGGAAGCGCAGGCGGTCAGTGCCGAGATGGTGGTCCGCAGCGTCTTACAAGCCGCCCGGGGCGAACCGCCGCACGGGCTGTTGAACGCCGAGGTCTGGGACCGCCGCCGCTGAGTTGCGCGGCGGCCGTGAGGCGACTCATGGATACGTGGCGCTCACGGTAATGGCGGCACACGCGATGAGAGTGTCGCTACCGGGTACCCGCAGTCCGCCCGATACCGCGTGCACGCTGACGGTCCCGTGGGGGAGCTCGCGTTTGACGACGGCGAGGTCAACCGATTCCGGGTCGGGCACCGCGACGGTGACGTCGACCAGCATCGTGCCGCCGCGCTCGCGGATCTGGCCGAGTAGCGGCAGGCTCGAGTGTCGAATAGCGTCGGACACCGCCCGACACGCTGCCTTGGTGCAGTCCAGACCGTGGACGTCCACGCCCATCCCGAACTCCAGCACCTGCGGCACTGCGCTCATATACATTCCTCCGCACTTCGGCTGGCCATGAGCCTACCGCACCCGCCGCTCGTCAAATGGCGTCCGTGTCTGGTAACAGAGTGATATGAGTGAACAAGACGCTGAGCGCGGGGCGCGGATCCGTCGACAGGTGGTGGGCGGAGCGTACGTCGATCGGACCGCGCGCGAGGTCGATCCGTTCGTCGCGCCGTTCTTCGAGCTGGGCACGGAGCACGTCTGGGGCGGGCTCTGGGCGCGACCGGGGCTCGAGCTGAAGTACCGCAGCCTCGTGGTCATCACGGTGCTGGCGTCGCTGGGCCGCATGCACGAATTGCGCACCCACGTCCGCGGCGCGCTCAACGTGGGCTGGACTCCCGAAGAGCTGCGCGAAGCATTCCTCCAGCTAGGCGGCTATGCTGGCTACCCCGCCGCGATCGATGCCCTACGTGTCCTCGCTGAGGTGATGAAGGACGCGACATAGCGGGCGGCCGCATCGCTGCGCTCGCTCCGTTCCGTGCGGAGACCGCTCGCGGGCGCAACGATCCACCTGTCCGCATCGCTGCGCTCGCTCCATTGCGATTGGCAGCACATAAGAGGCAGGTCTCCCTCCTTCAGGTTCACCGAACTCGCAAGGGAGCGAGCGAAGCGATGCGGGCATCCCGCGATATCGCGAGAACCCCACACGCGGGAGCGAGCGCCGCGGCGCGGGCAACCGGGCGTTTACGGGCGGGAGTCGCCTCGACTCACGTGGCGTCGTGGAACACGAGGCCGAGGGTATGGCGCTGGCCGGAGCGGATGGGGGAGACGCCGTGTCGAACGGGGGCAGCCGACCAGCCGCGGCTGGATTGGACGGGCCGGTCGCGCGTGGTGAAGATCAGGCCGTGGCCCTGCGGGATGAGCGTGACGATACCCCGCGACTGAGCGCGCGGTCGCTGCTCGACCAGCAGGAACTCGCCGCCGGTGTGGTCCACACCCGGCTGATTCAGGTTGATCACCACCTGGAGCGGGAACACCTTGTCCCCATACAGGTCGCGGTGCAGCGCGTTCCAGTCTCCGGGACCGTAGCGCAGCAGGATCGGCGTCGGTCGGGTCTGGCCGGCCCGATGACAGATCTCGAGCCACTCGTCCAGCGTGTCCGGCCACTCCGCCGCGCGGCCGAGCCGGGCGTACCAGTCCCGCGCGATGGCCAGGAGTCGGGGATACAGCGCCTGGCGCAGTGGCTCGATCGGCGCCGGGAACGGCGCCTTGAAGTAGCGGTACTCGCCCGCCCCGAACTGGTAGCGCTGCATGTTGATGGTGGCCCGGAAGTGCTCGGGCGCGTCGTACAGGGCGGCCAGGGCGGCCGCCTCGGGCGGGCTCAGCAGTTGCGGCAGCAGCGCGCACCCGTAGGCGTCGACTTCGTCGGTGAGCGCGTGCCAGTCGGCGGCGTTCACGCGCTCCGCGAAAGGATCTCTAACAATCGTCGTCATAGCTGGTCACTGAGAATACGGTCCGCGCCGGATCGGTTGCGCCAGTAGGATTGAGATTCATGACGGAACTGCCGACGCGCACCCTCGGACGCACGGGGCTGCAGGTGACCCAGCTTGGCTACGGGGCGATGGAGCTCCGCGGCGCCCCGCGCGGGCGAGTAATCAGCGACGAACAGGCCGAGACCGTCCTGAAGGCGGTCGTCGACGCCGGAATCAATTACATCGACACGTCCATCGACTATGGCCTGAGCGAAGATCGCATCGGGCGATTCATCGGCGCCCGGCGGGCCGAGTTCTTCCTGGCCTCCAAGTGCGGCTGTGCGGTTGTAGACCCGACCGCGGCCCCCAGCGAAGGGCGATCGCCACACGTCTTCACCCGCGAAAACGTCGTGGCAGGCGTCGAGCAAAGCTTGAAGCGGTTGCGTACCGACTATCTGGACGTGGTCCAGTTCCATGCGAGCCCGTCACGTGCCACGCTCGAGGAAGAGGGCGCGCTGGACGCGCTGTTGGACCTGCAGCGGCAGGGCAAAGTGCGCTTCATCGGGATGTCCGGGAACCTGCCGAATCTGCCCGAGCAGATCTCGATGGGCGTCTTCGACGTGTTCCAGATTCCGTATTCGGCGGTGCAGCCGGAGCACGAGGAGCTCATCTCAGCGGCGGCCGCGACGGGCGCCGGGACGGTGATCCGCGGCGGCGCGGCAAAGGGCGCCTGGAGCGGATCTGAACTGGACAGCCTGCTCGACGGGGCTTCGCGTACGGAGTTCATCCTGCGGTACACGCTCAGCCATCCGGACCTGCACACCACGATCGTCGGCACCGCTGACCCAGCGCACCTGGCGGCGAACCTGGCCGCGGCGCGCAAGGGCCCGCTGCCGCCAGATGTCTACGCCGCGGCGAAGCGAAGACTGGCCAGCGCGCCCACTGGCTGAAGCATCCGAATGCATGTCATCTCAGGAGTGGTCCGGGCTACGCGTGGTCTGACTCCGACACGTAGCGGGCGGATCTAATCTGAAGAGGTGACCTGGCAAGTGTGCCTGCGAATCAGCGCTCGCGCGGGCGTGAACCGGTCACGTTGGCCGACAACGCCCGCAGGATCATTTTGACCTGGAACGGTGTCAGGCGCGGATACTTGCCCAGCAGCCGGGCAACCATGCCGGTGATGTGCGGCGCGGCGAAGCTGTTCCCCGTGGCCGTCAGCCAGGCGCCATTCCGCCAGGCCACGCGGAGATTGATACCCGGCGCACCGAACTCCACTGGCGGTTCTGGGTTGTAGTAGAACACCTCGCTGTCCTGGCCCTCGGACGCCGCCACGGAGATCACCGACGCGTACACGGCCGGATAGGTCGGGACGGGCAGGTTATTGGCCGCCGCGACCAGGACAATGTTGCGGAAGTAGGCCAGGTCGGCCAGCTCGTGCAGCGCAACGTACAGCTCGGGTTTCGAGGTGCCCAGGCTCAGGTTGCAGACCTGCATGCCGTTGTCCAGCGCCCAGCGGATGCCGGCCGCAAAGACCGTCCCGCGCCCGCCGAGGCCGGGACCCAGAACCTTGACGCTGAACAGGTCACACTCGGGCGCGATACCGCGGATGATGCCCGCGCAGGCCGTTCCATGGCCGATGGCGTCCCGGTGCTGGACGGTTTCGTAGATGAGGTCGTCATCATTGGACCGAATGGCGACGTACCCGCTCACGCGGCCGCCAACCGCCGGGTGGTCGGCGTCGATGCCGCTGTCGATCACCGCGACCTTCACGCCGCGGCCGGTGCTGCCGCCCCAGGCCCACTCCGGCGTGAGGTCCTCGAGGCCCTCGATCGGCGGCACCTGCCGCAACGCCTCGGGTTGAAAGGGCGCCGAGTAGGCCGGCTGCGAGTTGATCATCGCGGATGCGACCGCGATCGAACGTACGCAGCGAAGCTGCGCAGCATGCCGGCGCACGCCTCGAGCTCTGCGTCGCCGGCCTGACCGATCTGGTGCACGAGCTGCGCGAGCTCGAGCGTGCGTTGGAAGCGCGGCTCCTGCTCAACGCGGCTGACCAGCGCCGCCAGGCCTGCCGACTGGCCGGACGCGTCGGGCAACCCCGAGACCCGGCGGAGCAGCGTGATCAGGTCACTCCGCGTCTGCGACTGCTCGATCGCGACCGCGGCCAGGCTGGCGAACAGCCCGAGTGTTTCGATGTCCGAGTTGTCGAAGGCGGCGGCCCCCTCTTTGTCCATCAACTCGAGGACCCCGACCACGTCGTCCGCGTAGACCAGCGGCACGCATAGCAGACTGTTGGGCATGTAGCCGGTCTGCGCGGCGATTGGCGCGGCATGCCGCGGGTCGCTCCGCGCGTCGGAGATGGCCATCGGCTGACCGGTCATCGCAACGAGGCCGGCGATCCCCTCACCCACGGCGACCCGAAATGGGACGAGGTCCTCGAGCCGGTGCGGGAACGTCACCGTGAAGACCAGCTCCTGCGTCGCGCGGTCGAGCAGCAGCATTGAGGCGGTCGCCGCCCGGATGACTCGCGCGGCGATCTGGACGATGAGCTCCAGCAGCTGCGAATCGGTCAGATGTGGACCTTCTCGTCCGTCGACGCGTGCAGACCGGATCGCGCCTCGGCCCACTCCTTGAGCGGCACGTCCTCCCAGTTGTTGATCAACCAGTACCGCGACGACGGCTCCCAACCGGGGTCGGGTCCAAGCGGATCGCCGGCTGGATCGAGGGCTCCCAGCAGCTGGCGCCGGACTGGCGAGCTGCGGGCGATGAGCCCCGCGTCCTGCTGGATGTAGTCGGTGGGCCGCAACCAGCGATAGTGATAGCCAACGTAAAAGACTTTGCGAACCGTGTTCGACAGGTTCGGCGTCACACAATGCCAGACCTGGGTCCGCCACAGCAGCGCGGTGTTCGCCGGTACGTTGAGCTCGATGAACTGGTCCGCCGGGACGCGATGCTGCAGGTCCCGTAGCTCTTGCGGCGAGCGGCGGTGACTGCCCGGCACCAGACAGACAGCCCCGGAGTTGCGCTCGCACAGATCGGAGAGGTAGTAGCCGACCTTGATCTCCATGAATGGTAAACGCCCATCCAGCGACGGTGCTTCGAACAGATACGGCCCGGCGAGATCCGGATGCCACACGAGATTCTTGTAGCCAGCGGCGTGGTCCGCGCCACCGCCGGTCCCCAGGTCGCCCGGCTCGAGACCGGCCGGATACGGCGGCCGGTAGTCGAGGTGCGTGGTCCGGATCTGAATGTTCCAGCCGATGGCGTCCACCACCAGTGGCAGCATCCGTGGATGGTCGATCAAGTCCAGGAACGCCTCGTGCTGGGTCAGTGCATTGCGCAGCGCGAACGGGTCACTCGTGGTCAGCCCCTTCTCCGCGCGCACCCGCGCCGCGACCTCGTCGATCGCGGCGAGCAGTCGCTCGAACTCGGCTGGGCTGAAGAAGTCCTCGAGCAGAATGAAGCCCTGCTCGTCGAAGTCGCGCCGCTGCTGTTCGGTCATTGCCAGGTGCGTGGTCGGGATCGTCACCGCCATCGGTCATCTCTCCTCGGCTGTAGACTACCAGCGCCCATCAAGCGCCAGATCTCGCTGGTCTAGCGCGCCAGCGGCTGAATGCGCATCGGGATGCCTTGCGGCAGCGACTGGATGATGCCGCCGAGCTCCACAAACGGGCGATCGGCGATCGGGTTGAGCTTGAACCGGCGCAGCACGTGCGCGGCCAGCGCGGTGACTTCGACCTGAGCAAAGTTGATCCCCAGGCAGATGCGCGGGCCACCGCCGAATGTGACCAGGGCATACGGGTTCCGCTTGTCCTCTTCGCGTGGCGGCAGGAAGCGATCGGGATCGAACCGCTCCGGCTCGGGAAACACGCTGGGGAGGTGGTGGCCCGCGGCGATGGCCAGGAATACCGGTGTGCCCGTCGGAATGCGGTAGCCGCCAAACTCGAATTCCGTCAAAACTCCGCGCGGCAAAAGCAGCACGGGCGACTTCAGTCGGCCAGCCTCGCGGATCGCGGCGCTCAGCACCGGCAGCGTATGCAGCGCCTCAGTCGTCAACGGTGCGTCGCGATCGCCCAAAACCGTCTGCAACTCAGTCCGGATCCGCTCGACGTACGTCGGCTGCCCACCCAGGAGAAACAGCAGCCACGCCCCGAGCGTGGTGGTCGTTTCGTGGCCGGCCACGAGCAAGATGTTGACGTGCGCCAGCAACTGCTCGTCACTGAGCGCCTGGCCGGCAGCGTCACGCGCCCGGACCAGCAGGCCCAGGACGTCCTCCTGGTCCGCGGGTGAGCTCAAAGTCCGACGCCGGGCGTCGATCAGTTCGAGCAGCGCCCCCTGGAGCTCCTGGCGTACCTGGATGACCTGCTGCATCGCGTCGTCCCAGTCCCGATACGAACCGGGGTCCGGGCCATGCAGCAGGATGTAGAACCGTTTGCGGAGCCAATCTACCTGGGGGCCAGTCTGAGCACCCACGAGGGCGGCCGCGGCAACGTCGAACGTGATCTCGCGCGCCTCCAGCGCCAGGTCGACTTCGGCTCGCTCGGCCCAGCCGGCCGTGCGCTGGGCGATGACCCGCTCCATGAGCGGGAGGTAGCCGGCCATGAAGCTGGCGGTAAACGCCGGGTTCATCAGGCCGCGGTGGCGGGTGTGCTCGGGCGGATCCATATTCAGTAAGCCATGGCCGAACGAGTCGCCCATCACCGGCGTCCAGCCCAGATCGTGGCTGAAGTGCTGGCGGCCACTCAGCAGCACGAATCGGTTTGCTTCAGGTCCGACGAGATAGACCGCGGGTTGGCCGGCGAACTCGCCCGCCTGGGGCACAAAGCTGAAAATCGGGCCGTGCTCGACCGCCAACCGGGCGATGTAGGGCGCGAGCGAGCCGGAGTTCCACACCTCCTCGGGGATCGACACGCGGGGCGGGCTGGAAGTTCGGAACGTCGTCATATCGCGGCATTATCGAGCCCAGCGCGAGTTGCGCGTCGGCAATAGCCTCCGCCCGAAGGTGTTCGATGAGGATCCGCTCGGTCTCGGCGAGGTCGTCGGGTAGACTCGCAGGTCAACTCGCAACACTGGCCAGAGGGCTACCCTGACTCGCGTTCGACGGGCGTGCCGACCAGCATCTCGAACGACGCCGCCTGATGCGACGCGGTCGCTCCGCGAAGGCCAGGTTGCAGACGCACGGCGACGCCCATCGTGAGCGCTGCCAGAGCGAATAGCGCCGCGCCGGCAAGAAAGGGCGAGGCCGCGCCAACGCGCTCGAACAGCACCCCCGCACCCATCGGACCGATGATCTGCGCCAGCGCCGAGCTGGCTTGCGCGCCACCGTTCGCCAGGCCCTGCTCGCGGCCAGATACCAGCTTCGTAATCAAACTCGACAGCGCGGGCCGCCAGAGGGCGCTGCCGCTGGCTTGCAGCGGGGCCGACAGCACGTACAGAAACACCGGATCGGGCGCGTACGCGATCACCAGGAAGCCCAGCAGGTTGGCGCCTATGCCGATCAACAGAATGGTGGTATCAGGCAACCACTGGCTCAGATTCCGCACGCCGAATGTCTGAATCAGGATGCTCAGGATCGACTGGATCACCAACACGACGGCCACCTGCTGTGGACCCCATCCGAAGTGCGCGCCGGTGAATAACGCAAAGCTGGTCAAAAAACCGCTGAACGCAAAGTTGCACAGGAACGTGACGGACAGCGGCCCGCGCATGAGGGGGCGCCGCAACAGCAGGATAAGTACGCCGAATGGGTTGAGGCCAGTGGTGAGCGATCCCCTGGAGCGGCGATCGACGGGTAGCGATTCGGGCAGCCAGACCAGGACCGTAATCCAGTTGACAATCACCAGCGCCGCGGCGGCGAACGCCGGAAACCGGAGATCGTACTGACCCAGAAACCCGCCCAGCGCCGGCCCGAACAGAAAACCAACGCTGACCGCGGCACCCAGCAAGCCAAAGCTGTGGGTCCGCTCCCGCGCCGAGCTGATGTCGGCAATATAGGCCTGTGCCGCGCCAATGTTGCCGGAAGACGCCCCGGCCACAATGCGTGACACGTACAGCAGCGTCAGGCTACCGGCGGTGCCGAACAAGAGGTAGCCGACCACTTCACCGGCGATGCCGATCAGCAATATCGGCCGCCGGCCCCATCGATCCGAGAGCGTCGCCAGCAGCGGAATCGTCAGAAACTGGGCCACGGAGAACAACGTGAACAGCAGGCCCACCTGGAAGGCGTCGGCGCCGAACGCACTGGCATAGAACGGTCCGATCGGGAAGATCAGGCCGACGCCGACGAGATCCAGAAAGACCGTGAACAGGATCAGCGCCATCGGGCGCGAGACGGGCAGCCGCAACACCACTGCTAAGCTAGCATCATGCAAATTGGGGCGGTGCTCTCGCAGACCGAGCTCGGGCCGGATCCAGCCGCGCTGTGTGACTATGCGCAAGCCGTTCAGGATCTCGGCTACGGGTTTCTGGTGACCTCGGATCACGTCGTCGGGGCAGACGCGGCGGATCATCCGGAGCTCGAGCGGGTCTTCCCGGTGGACAACTACCTCCACGAACCGCTCATGCTCGGCGCGTTCCTGGCGTGCGCCGCGCCGCGGCTGGGCTACCTGCCGAGTGTCGTCATCCTGCCGCAGCGTCAGACGGTGCTCGTCGCCAAGCAAGCTGCCGATCTGGACGTGCTGACCAACGGCAAGCTACGCCTGGGCGTCGGCATTGGCTGGAATCCGATCGAGTTCGAGGCGCTCGGGGTGCGGTTTCAGGATCGCGCGCGCCGCTTCGAACAGCAGATCGAGCTCATGCGCCGGGTGTGGTCCGAACGGGTCGTGACTTTCCAGGGCCGCTTCGACACGGTCACCGCGGCGGGGATCAACCCACGGCCCATTCAGCAGCCCATCCCGATCTGGATCGGCGCCCATGCAGAACCCGCGGTGAAGCGCGCGACGAGGCTGGCGGATGGCTTCTTACCCCTGCGGCCATTCGAGGGCGGCTGGCAGGCGACCATGGACAAAGTGCACGCCTGGGTGCGCGAAGCGGGCCGCGATCCTGGTACGTTCGGCATCGAAGGCCGGCTGGATGCGTCACGTGGCACGCCGGATGACTGGCGGAAGGTCGTGGACATGTGGCGTGGCTTTGGGGCGTCGCATCTGTCGGTCGGTACGGGCGGAGTTGGCGCCGGACCGCAGGTGCACATCGATCGGCTGCGCGAGGTGCGCGCCGTTCTCGACGGGTGACGCGCGTGGATCCGACCGCGCGTGTCCAACTCGGGCGCACCGACCTGCGGGCCACCCGCCTCGGTGTGGGTACGGTGCCCATTGCGGGCCTGTACGCGCCGGTGTCCGAGGAGCAGGCCCAGGCGACGCTGCGGCGGGCGTACGAGCTCGGGGTGCGCTACTTCGACACCGCGCCGTTGTACGGGTACGGACTCGCCGAGGAGCGCCTCGGGAGGTTCGTGGCCGGGGTGCCGCGGCAGGAGGTGCTGGTGGCAACCAAGGTTGGTCGCCTGCTGCAGAACGCGCGGCCGGGCGATGAGCCCAGCCACCGCGGCCCGCTGCGCGACCGGCAATTCAAAAGTGGGTCGGAGCTCGAGCCGGTCTTCGACTTCAGTTACGACGGGGCGTTGCGCTCGCTCGAGGCCAGCCTGGCGCGCCTGGGCCTTGACCACGTCGACGTGCTGCTCATCCATGATCCTGACGACCACTACGCTGACGCGTTGAACGGCGCGTACCGGGCGCTTGAAAAACTGCGCGGCGAGGGTGTGGTTCGCGCGATCGGCGCGGGCATGAATCAACCCGAGATGCTGGCTCGCTTTGCGCGCGAGACCGACATGAACTGCTTCCTGCTTGCCGGGCGGTACACGTTGCTGGACCAGAGTGCGCTGGCGGAGCTGCTGCCGCTCTGCGAGGCGAAATCCATCAGGGTCATCATCGGTGGCGTCTTCAACAGCGGTATTCTCGCCAACCCGAGCGAGCACGCCACCTACAATTACCAGCCAGCCGAGCGCTCGATCGTCGATCGCGCCCTGCGCATCGAGGCGATCTGCCAGCGGCACGGCGTCCCCCTCGCCGCCGCCGCGGTCCAGTTCCCGCTGGCCCACCCCGCCGTGGCCACCGTCCTCACCGGCGTCCGATCGCCTGCCGAGATCGAAGTCAACGCCCACCTGTTCCAGCACCCGATCCCAGAGGCCCTGTGGGACGAGCTAAAAGCCGAGGGCTTCCTGTTAGCAGCCGCCCCGACCCCCGCCGCCGCGACGTAACGTCCCGTTGTCCTTCGGGAAAGGACTGGACGGAGGCCAGCGGCGGGCCTCTCGCGCAACGCCGACGCGACGCAACGCTCAGTTCTTCCCCTTCGGAGCGGTCGGGAGCCCGCAGCCGACCTGCTAGCCAGCGCGCGGACTCCTATTGCCGCGACGTAACGGCTCGGTTTTCCCCAGGAAAGAATCGACGGAGGCCAGCCGCCGGACTTCCGCGCAACGCCGGTGCGTCCTGCGGGCGTGCGCGGGGGCCGGTACCCGCTGCTAGAGGTAGCGCTGAAACCAGCCGACGACACGCTGCAGGGCGTCCAAGCGGTGGCTCGGCGGGCCAGTATGCGCGAAACCGTGTGAGCCGCCGGGGTAGCGGACCAGCTCGACGGTGCGCTTGAGTTTGCGCAGGGCCCCAAACAACTGATCCGCCTCGGCCACCGCGCAGCGGTAGTCTTCTTCGCCGTGGAGAATGAGCAGCGGCGCGTGGATGTCCGCGACGTACGTCAGCGGCGAGTGCGTCCGATAGTAGTCGGGAATTTGCCAGGCGGCACCCCCGCTGTCCCAGTCGACGGATTCCCAGTGGTCGGTCTGATTGCCCCAGGTATCCAGGCCCGAGATGGTGGCCGAGGACACACCAGCAGCGAAGCGGTCGGTTCGCGCCAGCGCCAGGTTGGTCATGAACCCGCCATAGCTGGCGCCGTAGACGCCCAGCCGACGTGGATCGACCATGCCCTGCGCCACCAGCTGGTCGACAATCGTCAGGCCGTCGGCCAACTCGCGCGGCCCCCAATCGCGCAGAATACTGTCCGCGAAGGCCGCTCCGAACCCGGTGCTGCCACGGAAGTCCACGGCGACCACGGCGAAGCCCGCGCCAGCCAGGACGTGCAGTTGCTCGTTGAAGCCGAGCGCCACGCTGTTGTGCGGGCCGCCGTGATAGTAGAGCACGGTCGGCAGCGGTGGATCCGCAGGTCGATACGCCGGCGGCAGCCAGAGCCAGGTTTCAACCTGCCACCCCTCGGGTGAGGTGTGGCAGACCCGTTCGGGCGTGCGCACCTCCAACATCTCTTGCGCGTTGAGGTCGGTCACCTGGCGGCGACCCGTGCCGTCTGGGGCGAACGTATAGACCTCCGCCGGGCGGACGCCCGTCGCGGCCGCCTTGACCAACAGACCGCCGTCACTGCTCTGACGCACCAGTCCCGCGATGGGCTCTGCTACGTTGCTCGGCGCCAGCACGCGGCGCAGTGACCCGTCGGCCAGACGATATGCGTAGTAGTGATAGAAGCCGCCCTCGCGGATATGGATAAAGACAGTCCGCGAGTCGGCCGACCAATGCGGGGGCTCATTCGTGCTGGGCGGCTGACTCACCTGGCAGCCGCGGTCAAGTTGCTTGCTCACGTTGCGTGCGACGCCGCCGTCAGACGGGACGAGCCAGAGGTAATAGTCCTGGGTATATGCGGTTCCGGGGCACTCGTTGGCGAAATAGGCAATCCACTGGCCGTCCGGCGACCAGGCGGGCGCCGCGCACACGCCCTGCGAGTCGGTCACACAGCGCGGCGGATCGCCACGCCCCCCGGCATCGACCACGTAGACGTCCCAGACCCACTCGGTGTCCCAGTCGTCCCGGCGGGTGGTGATGCAGGTGATCCGGGCGCCGTCGGGCGACCAGGCCGGGGCGAAGTGGTGCCACTCGCCGCGGGTGAGCTGCACCGGTTGGCCCCCGTCGGTCGAGACGGTGAAGACGTGCCAGAACCCATCGCCGATGTACCCGTCGCCATTGAGCATGTAGCGCAGCCGCCGAATGACGCGCGGCGCGCCCACAGCCCCCGCGCGCAACCGCGCCGTAAACGCAATCCGCCGCCCATCCGGTGACCACACCGGCGGGCCGGTGACACCCCCAGGCACGTCGGTGAGCGGAACGGGCTCACCGGTTTCGAGCGCGAGCAGCCAGATCTGCGGCCCGTGCTCGTTGCGGGCGATGAAGGCCAGGGTCTGGCCGTCGGGTGACCAGCGGGGCTGGCTGCTGTTCAGCGTCGTGAGGCGGCGGGGCGTGCCGCCACCGGAAGGGACGAGCCAGACCGAAGATCGCGCCTCGTCAAGCGCGCGGTCCAACTCCCCGACGACAAAGGCAATCGAACGCCCGTCCGGCGCGGGCTGGGCATCGGACGCCGAGCGAAGTCCGAAGATATTTTCCGGTGTCACCGGCGGAGACGCTCCAGCACCACCTCGAGCGGCAGCGCGAGGCGCGTGTGGCCATCGCGGCCGACAACCGTGCGGGCCCGAAACAAAGAATTCAGGATCGCCTCTTCAGTCGCGTCCGCAACCGCCTGGAAGACGACGTCAATCGCACTCTCGTTAGCGGCGAGCGCGCGTCGCGCCGCGCCCATTACCTCAGGCGAGCGGTACGTCGTGGAGAACGCGATCACGTAGTCGCCGCTGCCGTGCCCGCCGGTCGAGCCGACGCGCGCCATGCCCAGCGTGGCGCGCTTTGCAACGCGGTTGAGCAAGCGATTCGACAGTGGCAGATCGGTGGCGACGATCATCATCAACGACGCGCCCGCTGCCTCCGGCACGGGCGCGTGCAGATCGTGCATGGGCACGCCATTAATGGCGAGGCGACCGCCAAAGTTGGATTGGACGAGCGCGCCGATGATGCCCGGCTCGCCCCCGACCTCCGCGACGCGGGACGACGTACCAATGCCGCCCTTGAAACCGAACGCGCCGGTACCCATCCCGGCACCCACACAGCCCTCATCCACGGGGCCGCCGGCGGCGCTGCGGATAGCCTCCATGGCGTGTTCCGGGCGCACGTGCAGGCCACCCATATCGTTGAGATACGCGTCTGAGGTTTCGCCGACGACCGGGTTGAACCAGGGCACATCGCCGCGGGGCGCGAACGTGTGCTCGACCATGTAACGCACCACGCCCTCGTACACCGCGCCGACGCTGAGCGTGTTGGTCAGCATGACCGGAGTTTCGATCCGCCCGAACTCGTCGATGAGCGACAGACCGGCGGTGGTGCCGGCGCCGTTGAAGACGAAGTTGCCGGCCTCGACCGGAGCGGCGTACCAGTCGTCGCCAGGCGGCAGGATGGCGGTGACGCCGGTGCGCACCGGACCGTGGCCAATCCGCAACGGGCCGTCGCCGGAGTCGAGCGTGACGTGGCCGACGCGTACCCCGGGCACGTCGGTGATGGCGTTGTACCCCCCGGGTTGGAGTGGACCGATGCGGACGCCCGCGTCACGCGCCCGCGGCCGCTGAGTGAGCATGGTCACCGCTTCATGAGCGGATCGAGCGCGTCGCGCAGGGCGTCGCCGACGTAGATGAAGGCGAGCAACGTGAGCGACAGCGCCGCGCCCGGGAACAACAGGAGCAGCGGGTACGTGCGCATCGCCGCCAACGACTCGGCGATCATGGTCCCCCAGGAGGGCATCGGCGGCGTCACGCCGATGCCCAGGAAACTGAGACTGGCTTCCAGGCTGATCGAGCCGGGGATGCCAAAGGTCAGGGCCACCAGGACCGGCGCGAGCACGTGCGGCAGCAGATGAATGCGCATCAGCCGCGGTCGACCGGCGCCGACAGCGCGCGCGGCGAGCACGAACTCGCGCTCCTTGATGGACAGGATCTGGCCGCGCACCAGCCGGCAGACGGTGAGCCAGTGGGTGAGAAACAGGACGATAAAGACGCCCAGGAGGCCGCCGGTGGCGGTGTTGAGGCGGGCGATGCCAGCGACGGTCGACTCTTCGGAGTGCGACAGCACCCCGCGCAGGAACGACATCACCAGAATCGCGACCAGGAGGCTGGGCAGCGAGTAGAGCGCGTCCACGATGCGCATGACGATGTAGTCCAGCCAGCCGCCGAAGAATCCGCTGACCAGCCCCAGGGTGACGCCAATCAGGAGCACGATGATCTGGGCCCCGATGGCGACGGTCAGCGACACCCGCCCGCCCCACATCAGCCGCGTCAACTCGTCACGACCCAGGGCGTCGGTGCCCAGCCAGTGGGTCGCCGATGGCAACTGGTTGGCTTGCAGCAGCGTGCCAATGCTGTAGTCATAGGGGGCGATCCAGGGCGTCGAGATTGCCATAAGCATCAGCACGGTGACGAACGCCAGGCCGACCATGGCCGTGCGATTGCGCCGCAGGCGGCTGACGACTTCGCCCAGATACGTCCGCGGCGGCCGAGCAAACGCCCGGCCAGGTACGCCGGGCGCCACGACGTCGACGGGAGCCGGCAGACTGTGCGAAATGGCCATGGCCCGTCTAGGTCAGTCGCACGCGCGGGTCGAGCACCGAGTAGAGCACGTCGACGACGAAATTGGTGCACCAGATGATGGCGGCGTACATCAGCGTCACCGCCATTAGCACCGGGTAGTCCTTGTCCTGGACCGTGCTGACGAAGTAGCGGCCGATCCCCGGCACCTGGTAGATGACCTCGACAAAAAATGAGCCGGTGATCAGGTCGGACAGCGCGACGCCAGCCACAGTTACCACCGGAATCAAAGCGTTGGGGAGTGAATGGCGGCTGAGGACGATCCACTCTCGCAGGCCCTTGGCCCGCGCGGTGCGGACATAGTCCATGTGCAGCACCTCGAGCACCGAGGAGCGGGTGTAGCGTGCGATGGCCGCCGTCGGCGCCAGCGCCAGCGCGATGGCGGGGATGATGATCCGCGTGTCGGCGATGCCACCCCACCCACCGGTCGGCACCCAGCGCAACTGGACCGCCAGCGCCACGATCAGCACGGTGACGAACACGTAGCTCGGCGTGGAGACGCCAAACACCGCGCCGAACATGGCGACTCGGTCGAGCCAGGTGTTGTGCCGCACGGCCGAGACCGCCCCCAACAGGACGCCCGCGACAGCCGCGAGCACGAACGCCAGCAAGCCGAGTTGAACGGACACCGGCAGGAAGCGCGCGATGACCTCGTTGGCGGTGACACCCCGCTTGAAGCTGGGCCCGAAGTCAAAGCGGGTGACGATGCCCACCAGATAGTCGGTGTACTGCTTCCAGAGTGGATCGTTGATGTGGTACTTGGCCTCCAGGTTCTGGAGCACCTGCGGTGGAAATGGCTTGTCGACCGTGTCCCAGGGGTTACCGGGGGTGGCGTGGATCATCCCGAAGACGAGCGTATAGACGACCAGCATTGACGGGATGAAGGTCAACAGCCGCCGGATCAGGTAGGTACGCAGGGTGGGTTAGTTAGTGAGCGCCGATCCAGGCGTCGCGGGAGTCGATGTAGGTATTGAGCGGCGCGATGCGCAGGCCGCGCAGCCACGGTTTCTGCACCCACGTCGTGGCGCCAAAGAACAGCGGGATTGTCGCCATCTGATCCTTGATCAAGTAGCTCTCGGCGGCCGCGTACTTCTGATTGCGCAGGTCCGGATCCGGCTCGAGGTTGGCCTTCTTGATCATGTCCAGATAGGTGGGATCCGAGTAGTGGCTCTGCCAGTAGTCGCCTTCGAAGATCACGTTGTGCCAGTCGTTGGGATCGAGATAGTCGGAACCCCAGCCACCGTAGTACATGTCGTATGGCTCGGTGCGAATGCGGGTGCGCCAGTCCGTCGGGACCGGCAGAAGGTCGACGCTGATGTTCAGGACATCCTTCCACATGCTCACCAGGGCCTGCGAGACGAGCACCCCCTCCGCCTGAGTAGGCACGTAGCCGAGCTTGAAGCCCGGGAACCCTTTGCCGCCGGGGTAGCCAGCGTCCGAGAGGAATTGCCTGGCCTCGGTCGGTCCGCCGGGCAGCGCCGCGGCCGGGTTGTTGCCCGGAATGTCGGGCGGGACGAAGTTCAGGGACGCGATGCCCTGGCCCTTGAGTAGTTGCTTGACGATCAGGTCGCGGTCGATGGCGAGGTACAGCGCTTTGCGCACGTTGACGTTCTTGAGCACGGTGTTGGGGTTGCGATGATCGATCCGCAATTGCCAGTTGCGCGACTCGGCCCAGTGCACCACTTCCTGGCTCAGGCGACTGTCGGCAAGCACGCGGTCAGCCTCGGCGGGCGGCACCTGCGCCAACTCGAGCTCGTCGGCTTCGTAGCTCGCCAGCGCCTGCTGCGAGGCGTTGGCGTACAGGCGATAGACAACGTGCTCGAGCGTCGGGCGTTTCCCCCAGTAGGCCGTGTTGCGACGGAACACCATCTGTTGATCGTGATCCCAGCGCTCGAAGATGAACGGGCCGATGGACTGGATGTTCTCGGGCTCCATCCACTTGTCGTCGCCGACGGCCTCGATGACGGCGCGGGGCAGCGGGAAGAACGGCCAGAGGGAGGCGACCATCGGGAAAAAGGGGGTCGGGTCCTGCATGACCACCTGCAGGGTTCGGTCATCCAGGGCCGTCACGCCGACGTCCGCGGCCTGCGCCTTGCCCGCGTTGTAGTCGGTGCCGTTTTTGATGTAGCCCAGGAATGAGACGTTGGGCGAGGCGAGCTCGGGACTCAGGTTGCGCTTCCAGGTCCACTCGAAGTCCGCCGCCGTCAGCGGCGCGCCGGTCGTCCACAACACGTCGTCGCGGAGATGGAAGGTATAGGTCAACGTGGTGGGGTCGTAGTCCCAACTGTTGGCGATCACCGGCTCGGTGACGTGGGTCTCCCAGTTGTAAAAGGTGAGGCCGTCGAACATCAGCAGGTGCAGTTCGGGCGTGCCCCCTTCGCGACCCGTGTCGAACGCTGTCACCGGGTTGGTGTAGGCCAGGCGCAGCGTCTGGTCCGTCGCGGGCGCCTGCGCGAAGGCGCGGCCAACCGAGCCCATGGCCAGTGCCTGGGCCAACGCTGGCGCCATGGCCAGCTTGATGCCTGTTTCAAGGAACCGGCGCCGGTTTAACGTGAACTTGTCCGCAGCCATGGCTTCGCTCCTCGCTCCACGGCAGGCTAGCACCGCCGCCAGGGCGCGGGCAAAACGCGAGTGAAACAATTCACACCAAAAGTGTGATCTGCATTACTTCTTCCGCCGGCGGCGGGCCCCTACGGTCAAAAGTGCTGGTTCGGATGTCGGAGAAGCGGGTCGAGGTCATCCTGATGCGGCAACTGGCCGGATATCTGGCGACGCCCATGCTGGTGGTCAATCCGCTGGGCACCCTCCTGTACTTCAACGAGCCGGCCGAAGTCCTGCTCGGCAAGCGGTTCGACGAGGTTGGCGAGCTACCGGCCAGTGCCTGGAGCACGGTCTTCGCACCGTCGGACGCCGACGGTCAGCCGCTCCCGCCGGAGGAATTCCCGCTCCTGGTCGCGCTGGCCAGACACACCCCGTCGCAACGCGCGTTCTGGATTCGCAGCATGGATGGCCAGCGGCGCCATATTGAAGTCGCGGCCTTCCCGTTGATCGGCCTCGAGGGCACACCGCTCGGGGCCGTCGCCACACTGTGGGAGTCGTGATGCGGGTCAGGTTGTGGGGAACTCGTGGGTCGGTCGCGGCGCCGGGCGTCGAAACGGCGCGCTACGGCGGCAATACGTCGTGCGTCGAGGTCCGCCACGCGGACGGGACGCTGCTCATCCTCGACGCGGGGACCGGCATTCGCCGCCTCGGGTCGTCACTGGACGCGGGCGTGCGGCGGGTCGACGTCCTGCTCAGCCACCTGCACATGGATCACATTCAAGGACTCGGCTTCTTCGATCCCCTGCACGACCCGGCCATCGAGGTGCACCTGTGGGGACCGTGCAGCCCGACGCAGGACCTGTGGACCCGGCTGGTGCGGTACCTCTCGCCGCCGCTGTTCCCGGTGTATCTGCGCGACCTGCCGTGGCTGCACGTCCACAACGTTGGGGTGGGCAGGTGCTTCGAGATCGGGCCATTCACCGTGTCCGCCGAGCTCATCTGCCATCCCGGGCCGACGCTGGGGTACCGCATTGCCGACTCAGGTGCGACGCTGGCCTACCTGCCCGATCACGAGCCCGCGCTCGGGCTCAAAGGCAGCTACCTGAGCGGTGAGTGGACCTCCGGCTTCGGGCTGGCGCACGGCGCGGACCTGTTGATCCATGACGGCCAGTACACCGATGCGGAATATGCCGATCGCGTTGGCTGGGGGCACAGTTCGATTCGTCAGGCGGTGGGGTTCGCACGTCTGGCGGAAGTGAGTCGGCTGGTGCTGTTTCATCACAATCCGACCCATACGGACGACGACCTCGATCGACTCATCGACGTCGCGGCGGCCGGCTCGAGCGTTCCCTTCCCGGTGATGGGCGGGATGGAGAGCGCGACCTTCGACGTCATCTCCCGTTGAGCGACGCGCGCAGGATGTCGACGATGGCGTCGATGTCCTCGCGTGTTGCCACCAGCGGCGGCGCGACCGCGACGAACCACGGCGCCGCTCGCAGCAGAAGTCCGCGGCGGCGCGCTTCGAGTGCGACCTGGAGTCCGATCCGACGGCGCGGATCGGGCTCGAACGTGTTGGTGTCGAAGACAATCGCTTGCAGCATCCCGCGGCCGCGCACCTTGCCAATCGCCGCGTCGGTCGCCGCCAGGGCCTGCAGTTGCGTCCGCAGGTACGCGCCGGTACGTTCGGACTGGCCCACCACGTCGTACGCCTGCATGTACTCCAGCGCCGCCAGCCCGGCGGCGCAGGCGACCGGATTGCCGCCGTACGTGTGCCCGGCGAAGAACTGCGTACCCGGTTCACCCCAGAACGGCTCGGCCACCCGGTCAGTCATGAAGACGATCGACAGCGGACTGTAGCCACCCGTGACGCCCTTGCCGCAACAGAAGATATCCGGCCACACGCCGGGGTACTCGGCGGCAAACCACTTGCCGGTCCGCCCAAAGCCGGTGATGATCTCGTCGAACACGAGCAGAATGTTGTGCTCGTCACACACCTCGCGCAGCGCGCGCATATAGCGATCCGGAGGCACCACCACACCGGCCGACATCAGAATCGGCTCGGTGATGATGGCCGCGATCGTCTCGGGCCCCTCGAGCTCGACCGTGGCCCGCACCAACCGGCAGTACACCTCCGCTGCCTCCTCGGCCGACAGGCCGGGATGCAGCGGGCTATCTATGTCGGGCGTCTGCAGGTGGATGAAGCCGGTCGGCGAGGGCTCGAATGCGTTCTTCCAATGGGCCCAGCCGCTGGCCGCCAGCGCGTTGCCGGTGCCGCCATGGTAGCCCCGATAGTGCGACACAACCTTGTACTTGGTCGCGTGACCCGTCTGCTTGTGGAACTGGCGGGCGAGCTTGATCGCCGCCTCGTTGGCCTCCGAGCCACCCGACAGGAGCTTGACGGTGGTGAAGTCCGCGGGCACCAGCCGCAACAACTGCTCGACCAGTTCAGCCGCGCGCGTGTTGGTGCCCATCGTGGGCGCCCCGAATGCGAGTTTCTTCGCCTGGGTCGCCACCGCGTCGACAATCTCCGGATTGCCATGCCCGAGATTGCTGGTGAACACGCCCGACAGGCCATCGATATAGGTCCGACCGCGGTCATCGGTCACGCGAATGCCCTCGCCGTGCTCGAGCACGAGCGGATCTTCGGCGAAGGTCTTCATCTGGGTGAAGTCGACCATCAGGTGGCGCGCTACATCACTGGTCATAGCTGATAGCCTAGCCTGTCCAGTGACGCCAAGTCGCGCGCTGCCCGCATCGCTGCGCGCGCTCTCGTGCGGTGCTCTGGAATATCAATGGGGAGCCGCTGATTGGAGCGAGCGCCGCGATCCGGAGCGCTTGGAGCGCTGGCCTTCAGCGGGAAAAAAAGGCGCGCAGTTCGGCGTACGTTTCGTCCGGCGCTTCTTCGGCCAGGAAGTGGCCGGCGTCGAGCCCGCGTCCGCGCACGTCGTCGGCCCATTCGCGCCAGATTGCCAGAAAGTCCCAGGCCGGCGGCATCGAGCCCTTCGCTCCCCAGAGCACCAGGACCGGGCACGCGATCTTCCGCTTGCCGCGGTCCGCCTCGTCGTGGGCGTAGTCGATGCTCGCACCCGCCCGATAGTCCTCGCAGATGGCCCGGATCGTGTCCGGGTTCTGATAGCACCGCCAGTAGTCCGCGCGGGCCTCGGGCGTGAAAAAGGCCGTCGGCCGACGTTCGAAGAACACGTCTGGCGCGCGGTTAATCGCCCGTTCGGGAAAGTCCGCTGGCTGGGCCAGGAAGAACCAGTGCCAGGTCCGCAGCCCGAACTGCATGTCCGCGCGGCGAAATTGCTCGACCGTCGGGATGATGTCGAGCACCGCCAGCTTGAGGACGCGTTCGGGGTGGTCGAGCGCCAACCGATAGGCGCAGCGGGCGCCGCGGTCGTGTCCGGCCAGGCAGAACCGTTCGAACCCGAGCTGGCGCATCACCTCGACCTGGTCGCGCGCCATCGCCCGCTTCGAATAGGGCGCGTGATCGTCGGTGTACGGCGGCTTCGAGCTGTCTCCATAGCCGCGCAGATCGGCCGCGACCACCGTGAACTCGCGCGCGAGGCGCGGGGCGATCCGGTGCCACATCACGTGGGTCTGCGGATTGCCATGCAGCAGCAGCAGGGGCGGTCCGCTACCGCCATGCCTGACCCGGATCTGGGCTTCCCCCGTGTCGATTGTCGTCAGCTCGAAGCCGTCAAACATGCGCCCGCAGCGTACCAAAGGGCGAGTAGCATCGGCCTCTGGGTGCGCTGGGCACACGCCTTGCGTTTCAGGAACGCGCTGGAAATGACTTCGCTCGATACAAATCTGGCACATCTGGGAGAATTGCTGGAACTCGTACCGGCGGGCGTGATCGTGCGTACCTTCGAAACCGACACGATCACCTACTGGAGTCGTGGCGCCGAGGAGATGTATGGCTGGAGCCGCGACGAAGCCATCGGTCAGGTGACCCATCTGTTGTTGCGAACCCAGTTCCCGGTGTCGAGAGCAGACCTGGCTGATGCCCTCCAGCGAGCCGGACGTTGGGAAGGCGAACTGGTCCACACCCGGCGCACTGGCGAGCAGCTCGTCGTCGCCAGTCGCCAGGCCGTGCACTTCGACGAGCGCGGCTACCCGGCGGCCACCCTGGAGATCAACACCGACATTACCCAGGGCCGACGCATGCAGGCCGACCTGCTCGCAAGCGAGGATCGCTTCCGGCTGCTGGTGGACAGCGTCCAGGACTATGCGATCTTCCTGCTCTCGCCAGAAGGCCGTGTGGAAAGCTGGAACGCGGGCGCGCAGCGCTTGAAGGGATATCTCCCCGAGGAGATTCTCGGCCAGCCGCTTGCCCGGTTTTACCCGCCGGAAGATGTGGCCACGGGCCTGCCCAAGGCCCTGCTGGCGCGTGCCGCGGCCGAGGGCCGCGTCGAATCCGAAGGCTGGCGGGTGCGCAAGGACGGCTCGCGGTTCTGGGCGGATGTTGTCCTGACCGCACTGCGCGACGAACGCGGCGAGCTGCGTGGCTTCGCCAAGGTGACGCGCGATCTGACGGAGCGCAAACAAGCCGAGGAGGCGCATGCCATCGCCAGCCGGGAGGAAGGCGTGCGGGCCGCGTCCGAGGCTTCCCAGGCGGAGTTGCGCGCGTCCCGTGATCAGCTCTCGGCCATCCTCGCCGGTGTGGCCGAAGGGATCACGGTGCAGGACGCCGCGGGCCACATGGTGTACGCCAACGATGCCGCCGCGCGGCTGTGCGGCTTCGCGAGCGCCGCGGAGTTGTTAGCCGTGCCCGCCAGCGAGATCTTGAGTCGATTTCAGATCTTTGACGAAACGGGCGCGACGCTGACCGCCGATCGTCTCCCGGGGAGACTGGCACTGCAGGCCCACCCCGTGCCGGAGGAGCTGGTGCGGTTCCGCGTGCTCGCCACGGGTGAGGAGCGCTGGTCGCTCGTTGGCGCGACCCCGGTACTGGGCGCCGATGGCCAGGTGCAGTTGTCGGTGTCGATCTTCCGCGACGTCACCGAGCGCAAGCGGGCCGAGGATACGGCGCGATTCATGGCTGCGGCGAGTGCCGAACTGGGTGGCTCGCTCGAATTCGAGCCCACGTTCACGCGCATCGCCCAACTGGCCGTGCCGACGCTGGCAGATTGGTGCGTGGTCGACGTGATCGAAGACACCGGACACGTGCGACGGCTGGCCGCCGCCCACGTCGACCCGACCAAAATACGGTGGGCGCGCGAGCTCGCCGAACGTTACCCCGAGGACCCGGCCGCGCCGCGCGGAGTGGCGCACGTGCTGCGGACCCGCCAGCCCGAGCTCTTCGCCGAGATTTCCGACGAACAATTGCAGGCTGGGGCGCGCGACGCAGAGCATCTGGCCATCCTGCGCTCGCTCCAACTCCGGTCGGTCATCATCGTGCCGCTGGTGGCACGCGGACGGACGCTCGGAGCGATCACCCTGGTGGCCGCCGAATCAGGCCGTCGCTACGGCCCGCACGACCTGGCGATGGCCCAGGATCTCGCCGTGCGGGCGGCGCTCGCGGCGGACAACGCCCGGCTGTATCGCGAGGCTCAGGAGCAGGGAGCCATTCACGGCGAGCTCAATACCGCCTTGCGTGAGACAATGACGCAGCTGGAGCAATCGATGCGGACACGAGACGAGTTTCTGGCGTCGGCCTCGCACGATCTGAAAAATCCGATCGCGTCGATCAAGGCGTCGGCCCAACTCCTGCAGCGGCGTCTCCGCCGGTCGGGGAAACTCGACCTGGAACAACTCCAGGTGGGTCTGGAGCGCATCGACTCGATCGCCACCCGCGCCGCGAGTCAGGTGGACGAACTCCTCGACATCGCCCGCGTCCAGATGGGTCGCCCGTTGGACCTCGACACGCAGCCGACCGATCTGGTGGTCCTCGCACGCGAGATCGTCGAGGAGCACCAGCAACGGACGGATCGCCACCAGATCGGACTCGTCGCGCAGGTTCCCGAGCTGGTCGGGGTCTGGGACCGCCGCCGGCTCGGGCGTGTGCTGGGCAACCTGCTCGACAACGCCATCAAGTACAGCCCCGACGGTGGGCCAGTCCGCGTGCACGTCGGACGCGAGAGCGAGAGCGAAACGGACGCCTGGGCGGTCGTGGCGGTGGAGGACCAGGGCATCGGGATCCCTGAGGATGAAGTCGAACGCGTCTTCGGACGATTCCAGCGCGGTACCAACGTGATTGGCCAGATCGCCGGGAGCGGCATCGGCCTCGCCAGCGCCCGCCATATTGTCGAGAACCATGGTGGTTCGCTCACGGCGGTGAGTGGACCCAGGCATGGCGCGACCGTCTCAATGCGGCTACCGATCGATCCGGAGGGCAACCAAGCGCATGCGTAGGGTCGCTGACCTTACGCCCCTGGTGCTCGTGGTCGACGACGATCCCGATATGCTGCGGGTAATTCGCGGCGTGCTCGAGGACGAAGGGCTCGCCGTCACGACTGCCGCCGATGGTGGTCGAGCGCTGGCAGTTGCCGCGGAGCGCGCGCCCGACCTCGCGGTGCTGGACGTGGGGCTGCCGGTGCTCGATGGCCACCAGGTCGCCGACGGGCTGCGACACCTACTGGGCGGAGCCTTTCCCGTTCTGGCGATCACCGCGGACGGACACGCCGCGGAAAAGGCCCGCCACATGCGGGCTTATGTCGGTCTGCGCAAGCCATTCGAGTTGAACGAGCTGGTCGCCCAGGTCTGGCGCGGGCTCGGCCGCACACGGCAACCGGCTTTCGATCAGCTCTGAGCCACCACCGGCGTTCGGTTTTCGGTCAGCAACGTCGGGTCGAGCTGTCTGATCTTGCCAACCGCGTCCTTGAGTTGTTGCGCGAGATCCACCACTTGCTGCGCTTGCGCCTTGACCTCATCGGATGACACAACGCCACCGGGATCCGGCTGGAGCGCGCGGCTGGTGCGCGCGATCAGTCCGTCCAGGATGTCTTCAACCGTGATTCTGCGCGGACCCGACTGGCCGCCACCCGTAGTGTCCGTCGACATGGACTTGCCTTTCTATGATGCGGTGAACGTTGGGATCGCGATGGTATCGATCCCAACCTGCGACAGCGTGAGATTGAACACATCGAACGGCACGATCACGTTCTGCAGCGTCATCTGGCCGACCGTCGCGTGGGCGGTCACCGACTTGATCTCCAGGTTCCCGACATGGGTGGTGACCGTGGGCGTGATGACCAGTTTTACCGAGAGAAACCCAAGGTCGATGATGGGTATCTCTGGTAGTGCGCCGAGCACGAGCGGCATCACCAACGGCGCAGTGTTCGTGATGTCGGGGATCTGGACGTCTGGCAGATTCAGATCGACGAGTCCAATCTGACCGAGGGTGACGGGGTCGGCATGGACGTGATCGACGGTCGCCGAATCGAGGTTTGCGGCGGGAACGGTTACCGCTGAGCCGTCGAGCGAATTGAGCGTCAGGCCGGCGATGCTGAACCCCGCGGTTGGCAAGGCGGTGTTGGTGGCGCGCACTCCACTGGCGGAGGCATTGTTGACGCCCAGCACCATCGGGTTGGCCTTGACCATCACGTTCGTGGCAGTCAGCGCCGGAATCTTAACCGCGATGTTATTGAGGGGCGCGAGGTGGAGATCGGGGAGCGGAATGTTGAACTGCAGGTTGACCAGGGTTTCAGTGCCTGAATCCGAATACACCTCGAGATCGATTGACCACTTGGCCTGGATGTCGAGGCCAAGCGTCACCGACAGATTGCGCAGGAACGCGTCCGTCGCGTCCATCGCGAAGTCGGTGTTCGCCACGGTGAGGCTGCCGACCGCCAGCGGTCCCACGTTCAACGAGCCAACGTCAATGTGCTGCAGGTTTGTCTGCGACGCGGTAAGCGTTGGGATTTTTACTTGCATTGGCGCCCCAAGAATACGGGCTCAGAGCCACTTGCGGAAGTAGACCACGCGCTCCCGCTCCTCGAACCCCAGGGCGCGGTGAACTTCGTGGCTGAGAGTGTTGTCCAGCAGTGCGTCGCTGCCCAGTTCGGTGAAGCCCTGGGCACGCGCCCAGTCCTCGACCGCGGCGAGTAGCGCGCGCCCCACGCCGCCACGGCGGACGTCCGCGTCGACCCACCAGCCTTCCAGGAAGGCACACGGTGACTCGTCGTTGCTGTTGGCGAAACGTCGCACGCTGGCCTCCGCGAAGCCGCACAGGCGCCCGTGGTCGCGCTCAGCAACAAACGCCACCTGAGTGACGTCCGCCAGCAGCTCCCGCAGATCCTCCTCCAGGTCGGCCGGGTCTTCGTCAGGCCAGAGCGCGGCGCGCATCCGCGCGTGCTCGAGTCGATCGCCAGCCTGCGCACGACGGATAGTTGGCATGAGAAATAATGCAGCCCGGATTGAATTATGGCGTACGACCCCTTTGTCCACGGGCCGCTGCCGGTCGGTGTCCGCGGCGGTGTGTTGATCGATCACCAGCGCGACGACCGGCCACTGCCGTTCGAAATGTGGCATCCCAGGGAGACGGCGGGCAGCTATCCGCTCATCCTCTTTTCGCATCCGAGCGCGGGTCACCGGCGTCAGTCATCGTTTCTGTGCACGCACCTGGCGAGTCACGTTTACCCGCGGCCTGGCGCTTGCGCATTTCGACGCGGTCCTGAAGGACGACCCCGCCGCGGAGTACTTCCTGGCCCACGACGCCGCGACCGCCTTGCGCGATCGCGGCGTCCACGCCACCGAGTACTTACATTGAGCCGTTGAGGCGCGCGGTTTTGACCGCGGTCAGGGCTGCGCGGGCCGTGCCATCGGGCTCGTCGATCGCCCACCAGTACTCTTCACGCTGGTTGTTCCAGGTCGGATCGGCCAGCGTCCACAGCGTCATGACCCCGATCCAGGGCGACCAATTCTGCTTCGCATACTGGAATGCCTTGACGATGTTGTCCGCCTTCTTGTCCTCCGTGACGGCGAACCACGAGTAGTTGGGGTGGATCTTGTCGGCGGTCCAGCCGAACTCGAGGAACCAGATCTGCCAGGCGGCATCGCCCGCTTTGACCTGGACCGCCCGCAACTGCTCGACGCGACGGAAGTAGAAGCTGGCGTCCTGGAAGGCCGGCAACGAGTTGAATGGCGCAGCGACCTCGGGGGCCTGGGTATTGCCGTGGGCGCCCAGAACGTCGTAGTTCACGCCGCCCTTGAGACCCGCGTCGTACAGCCACTGGAGGTATTCGGCATCATCCCAGGCGTCGCTGGTGCGGACGCCAGTCGGCGATAACCCGGCGGTGATGATGACGATGTTGGGCTGGGCAGCGTGCGCCGCGCGATACGCCAGTGTCAGAAAGCGGACGTAGTCGGCCGCCTGCTGCCGGTTGATCGGTTGGTTGCCCCACTCACGATTGAGATTGACCTCGTTCCAGACCTCGACGGCGTCGACCGTCCCGAGCGGCGAGCCCGGAGCGTAGCGCTTGGCGAACACGGAGATGAAGTCGGCGTAGTCCTGGTAGTTGTCGGGTGGCCCGTTGTGGGCCATGTCTTTGCGGGACCAATCCGGCTGGAAGTCGATGCGGGCAATGATCTTGATGCCGTTGGCGCCGCTGGCCTTCACGATGCGGTCGGCTTCGGTCCAGTCGTAGACACCCTTGGCCTTGCCCTCGATCGTGCGCCATTGGAAGAGCGTCTTCTGCCAGTGGAAATTGGCGCCGCTGGCAATTTTGAGATCGCGATCGGTGGTGGGGGTATTGCCCCACAGGAACATGCTGAGTCCGTAGTCGGGGCTGGAAACTGGCGGCGGCGGCGCTAGCGGCGTCCAGTTAGCCAGCGGTGGCACTCCGGCGACCGTCGGCGCCGTACCCACGGTCGGGCCGGTGGCGGTGACGCTCCCCGCGCCCTTGACGAACGCGTTCCCGAAGAAGGTGCCCGCTGGCCCCTTGTCGGCAACGGCGGCGCGCAGCAAGGGGCTGGCGGCAGCCTGGAGGGCCAGATCGCCCGGCAGGTTGTCGCCGGTGAGCAGCTCCTTCAGATGGTCAGCCAGCAACAGGCCCTGCGTGCAGCCGCAGCTCTTGTCGTAGTGCATGATGCCGCGCTGGAAGCGCTGGTAAATGAAGTTACGGTTGGTCGGGTCGTAGGCCGGCGCAGAGGTAGGCGCGCCCCAGATCTCCAGATCGAGCAGGCCCAGGATGTTGGGATCGCTGGTGCCGGCGACGTCGGCTTTGATCGTGTTGAAGAACGTGCTCTGGAACTTCACGGGCTGACCGTCGAACGTGTCGACCGCGCTCTTACGCACGTAGTCGAGGATGGCGGTCGCATAGTTCGGGCTGTCGACCTTCGGCGCTCCCGACGTCAGGACCGGGTCGGCGGACGGGAAGGTGCTGCCGTTCATCTTCGTGTAGGGCAGCAGACCGTCGTCCAGCAAGTTCACGGTGCCGACACCCTGGTTGGCGCACTGCTGCACGATGAGGCGTTGGAAGAACTGGCTGGTGCAGCCCTGGAACAGGAAGTCTCGGCTGACCGGATAGCCAAAGGTCGCCACGCCGCCGCGATGGGAGAAGTAATCCCAGAAGGAATCGCGGTCGATGCGGAACCCGGTCTGCGCGAACATGCGCGGATCGGCCTGGGCAAATGTCGCGGCCGGCGTGGCGATGCTCAACAGCAGCAGCGACCCGGCCATGGCCAGCGCGGGTAGACGCTTCAGAGCCCCGCCTCGGCGGCGCTCAACACGGATGTGAGCGGAGGGTGAGCCTGAGGAAGCGCGGCCCCAGAGGGAAAGATTCGAGAACCAGTGGGGCACGAAATGATCTCCGATCAAGAGGCAGGGACTTGGAAAGCTGGCGTAGCATACTCTCGACGCCGCCCCGGCCCATAGGTTTGAAACGTGTGTTCCGGCCTGCCGTGACGGGACGTAACATGACTGTAACCGGCTCCAAAACTTTGAGTGCCAGCGTCGCCAGCGTGTGTCCAGTGGCATAGCGGGATCGCGCGGATCCCGCCAGCGCGAGGCTCTCCTCGACTGGAGTGTGCGAGTTCTGCCTGGTTCAGGCGAGGTTCTGCAGTGCGCCGACGACGGAGCTCGTGCGGCCGTCGGCCTTGAAGAGCGCCTGCGCCTCGAAGCGATCGTCGGAGCCGCCGCCGGCGATGTCGGCGATGGTCCAGACCGAGGAGGCCAGGAGCCAGGGCTCACGTTTGTCACGTAAATACTGGAACGAGTCGCGGGTCCAGTTCGCCGCCATCGCGGCGGTCACCGCCGGCATCTTGGGATCTTCCTGCTGGCCCTCGAAGGTCCCGCCCTCGGTCCCGATGATCGGCAGGTCGCGGCCGAGCGCCTGGCGCACCATGGCGTCGTACGCGCGGAACTTGAAGAAACCGTCGCCGTCGCCGCGGTCCGCGATCGGGTGATTCCACGTGTAGTTGTGCATCGACAGCCACGAGTTGTCCAGCGCGCCGAGCTGACCTCGCGACTTGAGGCCGTCGAGACTCGCCTGCAGGAACTTCTGGTCGTCGTAGTCGCCGCCAGGCGCCATCGACCCGAACCCGGGCAACCCGCCGCCGCGCACAATGGCCTGCGCCGCCGGGACCCAGACATCCAGATACCGGTCGACCGAGACTCTGCCATCGGGATTCTCGCAATTCAAGTTCGGTTCATTGAACGGTTGGAAGTAACTGACCCCCATCGCCTTGTAGTGCCGGACCATGCCCTCGATGTCGCCGGTGAGCGGGGCGATCGTCGGCGAGTACACGCGCATGATCGGCTCGATTCCCGCCCCGACGAGTTTGCTGACCAGGTAGTCGTTGTCGGCGGTGGTGGCGCCGTCGTTCAAGAACGTCACCCACTTGACGCCCATGCGCTGCGCTTCGGCAACGAAGCGGTCCACGGTACCGGGCGACTGCTTTGTCGTCGGGATCCAGTGCATGCCACGCCCGTTGTCTTGCGGTGGGCGCGGGTACCCGGAGAGCGCCATCGGCGAGCCCAGCGGGGTCGTCGTGACGATGGGCGGCGCCGGCGTTGCCGACGCGGGACTCGGTGCTGGCGGCGCCAGCCTGGGCCGCGTGAGCGTGGCGGGTGGACGCGCCAGCGACGGCGGCAAGCTCGGCCGTGGCGGCGTGCTCCACTTCGGCGGCGTGCTGAGGGACGTTCGCGCCGACGACGGTGTTGGCGGCCTGGGCGGCGAGGTCGGGGGCTGGTAGCGGCTGCCCGCCAGCGGGCTGACGTACGGCTTGGGCAGTCCGCGCGCGGGTGTGCTCCAGCTCTCGGGCTGCGGGCTGGCGTAGCGCGTGCGCGGGGGCGTGAAGGCCGTGCGCGCGGTCGTCGCGCGGGTCAAGCTGTTGACGAAGCTGGGTGATCCAGCGCTCGACGGCTTGAGCAGCGGCGGACCCTTCACCGGCGCCGCCGGTACAATAGCTCGCCAGGCGGTCAGCCCCGGGACGTCGTCGCGCATCTGCAGCACATCTTCGGCTACCCGGGTCGCGAAGCCCCAGTACTCGAGTCCAACAGTGACCTGCCGTTGGTCCCACCTTTGACAGCCGCACGGGCGAGCATCCTGCTCGCCGCGATGCTCGGTGTTTGCATCAGCGTGCTGCCCGTCGCTTCGGCCGACGGCCTCGTCGCGCCCGTGGCCCAGAGCGCAGCGAGTGCGTCCCGCCTGTCCAATGTCGACCCACTCAACGGCGGCAGCGTCCTGGTCAACATGCACGGGATGCTCTTCCACCCCATGTTGAGTGACATTCAAGAAGATGTCACGTACGCGCGCTGGCTCGGCAGCGGGGTCATTCGCGTGTTTGCCACCGACAGTCAGGGTCTGCAGACCTGGGATGGCCAGCGCGTCGGGACGCGCATCGCCGACATCGCGCCGATGCTGCGCGCGGCGCACGTGCGCCTGATCGTCGCCCTGGTCAACAACCATCGCGCCGTTCCCCAGGAGCCGCCCACCAGCAGCGGTTGGATGGATGGCTACTGGCAGTTGCTCCTGCCGTTCTATACGACCACGTGGCACGGTGCCTACCAGTCGTTCGTCAGCGCGCTGATCTCGACCGTCGATGCCCGCGGGGCGCTGGACGTGATGTACGCCTGGGAGCTGGGGAACGAGTTGCACACCCCCAGGCAGCCAGGCGCTCTGATTCCGTTCATCTCCGACGCGGTCGCCCTCGTGCGCTCGCTCGATCCGGCGACGCCGATCCTGCCGGGCACGATGGGCGCCAACCACGTCGAGCCCGGTACCCCGGAGTCGGAGATCGCGCGGTGGCTGTACTGTGAGGCGCCGATCGACGCGTACACCCTGCACGCGTATGACTGGGTCAGTCCACAACGTCCCGGCGACATGCCCATCAATTGGGACCTGGACATCACGACCTCGCGGCCGTGCCCCAGCGGGCGGACGCTGCCGGTGATCGTCGAAGAACTGGGCACCTCGCGCGGCCTGCCAGGCGTCTATTCCGCCGACGACGAGCAGGGCCGGCTGGCGCAGGAGTTGCACCAGATCGACTTCGTCCGAAGCTACCCGCAAGTGGTCGGTTTCGGCGTCTGGAACGGGGAGAGCCCCCGCCTGATCGATCATACGTTCTTCGACACCCGCCGCGGCTTGACGTCCTACGGCTCTAGCGCGCGTGGCGGCGGGTCGTGTTACGACCCGGTCCCTGACCTTGCTCCCGGCGTGCGCTGCCAGCTCGAGCAAGCGCTGCGTGGACTGCGATCGGTGCGCCTCGACGGCGCAGGCGAGTGGACGGCCCTGCCAGACGCCGATACCCCGAACCCGCTGATTGCAAGCATCGATCGTGTGGTTGGCAACCGCGCCGACAATACGGTGGCCATCACCGGCCGAATCGTCGACCCCTCCCCGAATGAGGCCCCGGACGTACAGACCGTCGAGGTCCGTCTCGGGAGCAGTGCGCCGGGCGCCCCGCCAGCGCCGGCGCTGGCGTCGGCGCCGGTGACCCTGCGCGTCCCGGACCCAGCGTCGGCCACGGCGTCCACCGACGGGACAACGTCCGTTTTCCAGCTGAGCGTGCCACTCGCGCAGTTGCCTGGCGGCGCGTCCACGCTGGTGCTGGCCGCGAATTCGCCGCTGTGGGGCACCTGGCTGACGACGTTGCGCGCGGAGGTGCCCACCCTGGGCGCCGATCCGGTTGCGCGTTCCCTGGCCCCCAGCGTGCCGATGCTGGTCCCAACGCCCGCACCGCTCCCGGCGGCTGAGATTCAATGGCCTCAATCGGGCGATCTGGTACCCCGCAGCTTTGTGTTGCAGATCCTGGCGCCGCGCGCCGATCGCGTGGACGTGTTCCTCGGGCCAGGGCGCGACCGCGGCGGCCGATTGGTCGGCTCGGCGACCGCCGACACCTCCTCGAGTGCCGCATTCCGCGCCACGATCACCGTTCCCAACGGCCCGCAAACGCTCGACGTCCACGCCCGCGCCACGTCCTCCGGCAAGGAGGAGGTGCTCACGCTGCCGATCGTGGTCTCCTGACTGCCGGCCGAACGCGCGTCTGTATGGCCGTTGTGTCGCGCACCACCCCCGCGGGTCGCGTACCGGTCGAGTATTCTCGCACCTCCATCTGTGCGACGGACGTCTATCGGTCATCGTCTCCTGGCCGCAGTGATCCTGTGCGGAGTCCTCGTCGCCGGGTGTGGCGCGCCGCCTGCCCCGCCCGTCGTGGCGCCGACCCCGACCCCCGCCCCGCCACGCCTGATTGACGCCGCCCCAGTCAGCAGCATCGACTACGGCATCCACCTGTTCATCTGGGGCCAGCCGGCTTCCACGCAGCGCGACCTGACGCTGGCCACTGACGCCGGCTTTCGCTGGCAGAAGACGCTCTTCCAGTGGCGCGAGATCGAGGGCGCCGGCAAGGGCCAATTCGACTGGGCCGAATCCGACCGGGTCGTGCGTGCGAGCACCGCGGCTTCGGTCCGGATCATTGCCCGGCTCGACTTTGAGCCGATGTGGGCGCGCCAGGACCACGCGCATAACGGCCCGCCCGACAACTATCAGGACTACTGGGACTTCGTGTCGCAATTTGTCGCGCGCTACAACAGCGCGTCGCCCATCGGCCGCGTCCACGCGATCGAGGTGTGGAACGAGCCAAACCTCGACCGCGAATGGGGCAACCAGCCGATCAATGTGGATTCGGCGGCCGACTATGTCCGCTTGCTCGGCGGCGCCTATCTGGCCGCCCACGCCGCCGACCCAAACATCCTGGTGCTCGCCGCCGGATTGTCGCCCACCGGGGTCACCGATGCGCACTCCGCGGACGACGTCGAGTACCTGAACTGGATGTATCAGGCGGGGGTGAAGGGAAAATTCGACGTGCTCGGCGCACACGCCAACGCCCAGGCCCCGGAAGTGGCCGCGCCGTTCGGCTCGCTCAAGGATTTCCCCCACCCGAGCTTTTACTTCCGACGCGTCGAGCAACTCCGACAGGTCATGCTCGACAACGGCGACGGTCCGCGGCAGATCTGGTTGGTCGAGTGGGGCTGGACTGCCGATCGGGTCCATCCGGCGTACAGCTGGTTTGCTGTCTCGGAGGACCAGAAAGCCGCGAACATCGTGGCGGCCTGGCAGTATGCGCGCGATCACTGGACCCCGTGGATGGGGGTCATGGTCCTCTGGACGTTCTCCGACCCGACGTGGGACCAGACCCGGGAAGAGTACTGGTGGGCCATCACCGACCCCGATGGCACGCCGCGGCCCGCCTACGCGCAAGTTAAAAATGCGCGGCTGAGCGGCCTGCTGCGCTAAAACGCCGATCGGGCGCCGCCGGTGTGCGGTAGAGTGTTCGGCGCCCGGACCGGACCTGGACAAAGCCATGCCGCTGCCCGTCCTGCTCGACACCGACATCGGGACCGACGTCGACGACTGCCTCGCGCTCGCCCTGCTGCTGCGGTCGCCGGAACTTCAGCCCGTTGGCATGACCTGCGTGTACGGTGATGTCGCGCTGCGCGCGCGCATGGTGCACAAACTCCTGACGCTCGCCGGCGTGCCCGAGGTGCCGGTGCGCCTGGGCGTGCGCGAGCCGCTGCTCGGCCAGCGCGCGGTGTACTGGACCGGACATGAGGGGGTGGGCTTGCTCGACCCGGGCGACGTCGAACAGCCGCTGGCCGACGAGCACGCCGTTGACTTTCTGGTGCGCACCGTGCTCGATCGACCGGGCGCCATGCACCTGGTGGCCATCGGACCGCTGACCAACGTGGCGCTGGCACTGAAGCGCGAGCCTCGGCTGGCCACCGCCGTGGCGCGGCTGACCATTATGGGCGGCGCCATCCGCGGCGCCGACCGGCTCGATCTACCTTACGCCGAACACAACATCGCGTCCGACCCTGAGGCGGCACGCATCGTCCTCGCGGCCGGCGCACCGGTCTTTCTGGTGCCGCTGGACGTCACCACGCAGACCCGCATCCGACGCCCGGATGTCGACCGCCTGGTGGCCGCCGGCAGTCCGTTCCAGCAGGCCGTGGCCCGCCAGGTGGAGCTGTATCCGCGGTTCCGCGATCACGGGTACACCTTCCTGCACGACCCACTGGCCGTCGCATCGCTGGTCTGGCCAGAGCTGTTGCAGTGGCAGGAATTGCACGTCGACGTCGAACTCGGTGGTACCCACGCCGCGGGCGCGACTTTATTTCACCAGCCGACCGCGAGTGCCCCGGCCAACGTGCACGTCGCGGTCCAGGTCGATGCCCCGAGCTTCGAACGGCAGCTGATCGATCGACTCTGCTCCACGCACTAGCCCTCCCGACACACAGACGTGCAACACTGCGTGTCCGAAGCTGGCCCCGCGCGGGTTTCGTCGGTAGCCAGCCGGGAGCACCCGGCGGGCTGCGGCGCTCTTTTCCGGTGTGTGATGCCCACGCGCGCTTGGTAGGCTTCCGCGTACGGTCTGCAGCGCATGGTTCTCTCACTCGTCCTGGAAGCAGTCATCGGCATCGCCGTCGTCGCCGCGATTCTGGTGGACGTCTTCCTGGCCGTCGTGGTGCCTCGCCGGGCACCCACCATCGGGCGCCAGGCGCGCGTCAGCAGCCACATCATTCCCAGACTCTGGAAGGTGTGGCGCGCCATTGGCCTGCGGCTGAACTCGACCGAGCGCCGTGAAGCGTTCCTGGGGATGTTCGGGTCGCTCAGCGTCATCTTGCTGCTGGTCGCCTGGGCGGCCGGGCTGATCCTGGGCTACGGCCTGATTCTCGATGCGGTTCGCGCGCAGATCAAACCTGAACCTGAGAACCTGGGGGCGGCGCTGTACTTCGCGGGCGTCTCGATGCTCACCATTGGCTTCGGCGACGTGGTCCCCGTCGGCGGCGCCGCGCGGCTGACGTCGCTGGTGGCCGCGGCGAGCGGCCTCGGCCTGTTCGCCCTGGTCATTACGTTTGTCTTCACCCTCTACGGGTCGTTCCAGCGTCGCGAAGTGGCGGTCGTCGTCCTCGAGGCGGGTGCCGGCGCGCCGCCGTCCGGGGTCAACCTGCTCGAGACCTATGCCCTGCTCGGAATCGTCGGCGACCTGCCCCGCGTCTTCGCGGACTGGCAGGCCTGGGCCGCCGACATCATGGACAGCCACCTGGCGTATCCCATTCTGGCGTACTTCCGCAGCAGCCACGATGGCGACTCGTGGATCAGCTCGCTCGGGGCCGTGATGGATGCCGCCACCCTCGTCCTGACCACCCTCGAGGACGGACCGCACGGTTGGGCCAAGCTGTACCGCACCGTGGGCGGTCACTGCCTGGAGGACCTCGTGCTCGCTTTCCGTCTGGATGTCGAACCTGATGTCGGGCTCGAGCGCAGCGAGTTTGACGAAGCGCGCCTCCGGCTGGAGCGCGCTGGCTACAAGCTGCGCGACCCGGACGAGTCCTGGACGATGTTTGCGCGTTTGCGTTCGGAGTACGCCGGGCGCGTCAATGCGCTCGCGCACTACTGGGCGTCGCCGCCGGCACAGTGGATCGGTGACCGGTCCCCGCTGCGCTTCCGCCGGGTCCACCACCAGCCCCGCCTCGGCGCCGCGCCCGCGCCCAACCCGGCGTCAGACGGTCGCTGACGGTCTCAGTGCGTTACTCGCACGCGCGGCCCAGGTGGTCCAGGCCCGGTCCGCCGCGAGCGAACGCGTCAGCATGTGCGCCGTCTGCTGCGTTTCGGCGTCCGTCAGGTAGGTGATCGGGCGGCCAAGGCCCAGCGCCTGAAGTTGTAGCCGAGCGTTGAGCTCGAGGTACACGCAACACGTGACGACCTCACGCAGGGTGCTGCCGGCAACCACACTGCCGTGTCCGCGCATGAGCGCGACGCGGCGCGATCCAAGCGTCCGCGCCAGTGACTCGCCCTGTTCGCTAGTGCGCACCAGCAGGTCCGTCTCGCCGAACTCGGCGGCGATGTCCCAGGTCGGGATGTCGGAGCCGAGGAGCCCGGCCATGTGGAAGACCGGCCGGAGCGGTACGTCGGTGATGCCGAATGGAATCACCGACGGCGCGTGGTTGTGGCACACACTGTGCACGTCGGGCCGGGCGCGGTACACCGCGGCGTGGATGGCCCGTTCGGCGTACGCGGGTCGCGCGTCGCCACCCACCTGCCTGCCATCGAGCGCATGGATCTGCAAGTCCTCGAGCGTCACGCGCTCCGGACCCACCGACCGAGCGATAACGTACTGGTCGGCGAGCTCCGGGTGCCGCACGCTGACGTGTCCGAAAGCATCCACAACACCCTCGTTCGCCAGAATGTGATTGGCGACCACCAGGTCGCGCAGCAAATCGGGTGTTACGCTGGCGCTATCCACGGCGCTATCAGGCTATGCGACAACGAGACCATGCTGCGATCGCGGGCGCGCTCTTGACCCTGGCGGTGGTTGGCTGTCGCGCGCCTGGCCAGCCGCCGACGACGACGGAGCAGTTTACCGCGCTCTACAGAGTGACGGCTGGCCCGTTTCCGCTGTACTCGCAGATCCAGGACCGCACCAGCCCCGCACATGAACCGTTGCTGCACACCGGCTGCATTTTCGACGTCCAGCGCACGAGCCCCGATCAACGGGACGCGAGCTACGTGTGGGGCTATGGTCGCGTGTTTCGGTGCGATGACGTGGTCACGACCGGAATTGTCGAACCCCAGATGGGCATCCGTCCGCGAGAATTGCGGGTCTATGACGGTTCGGTCGGCTACTTCCCGATGCGCCTGCTCGAGCCCTACACGGGCAGCCCACCGGCACCGCGCTAGTTGATGGTGCGGTACGTCTCGGCAAAGACGATCTGACGATCGCTTGCGGCCACGTACCAGGCGCCGGAGCCATCAGTGCCGGTGCGGCTGGACAGCGCGCCCGGTAGTCGAATCACGGGAGCATCAGTTGGAACCAGCCGCCGTTCGGCGAACGCACGTCCCAGGCAGCGATGGCCAGACTGCCGGTGGCGAGCAACTGCTGGCAACTGGCGTCGTCGGCGAGGACGAACATAGTCGGCCTACGCGACTGGAGCAGGACGGCGTACACGGCGCTCGCCCAGTGGTTGAGCGGCGAGGCGCCGCGCGTGTCGTCCAGTGTTGTCAGCGTGGAGCAGGGGGCGGCCTGGGCCGCCAGGGACGTTTCGAAACGTCGAGTCACGGTCGTCCAGGTCCACGCCTGAACGCCGACGACCAGGCAGAACGCGATGCCGCACGCGAGCACCGCGGGCTCCCACCGCCCGAGTGTGCTTCGCCGCCGGAGCGCATCGGCAATCGCCGGCAGCATCAGGGCGAGACTGACAGGTGCCTGCCAGAAACGAAAGTCAAGCGCGGCTTCCCACTGTTCGGGGTGCGACGCCCAGACGGTGAGGATCACCCCAGCTAGCAGGATGAGGCCCGCGGCCGCCATGTCGTAGAGTAATCCGAGTCGACGGCTGGATTCGCGCACCAGCAGCGGCCGCAGCAGCCACACGATCACCACACCGGCGGTACACGCCAGTGCGAGCAGCGGCTTGCCGGCGACCGAGTTCGAGAAGGCGTCGCCCAATCTCGCGGCCGTCGCGCTCTCGAGCTCGTAGCCCGACAGCGGCAGCAGGGCTCGGGTGACCGCCAGGAGCAGACAGACCAGGCCGACGGCCCACCAGCGCCGGTCCGATCGCCAGGCACGGACAGCGGCGATCAGTCCGGCCAGTCCGAACAGGGCCACCGCAATCGGGTGGCTGGCCCACAGTCCGGCGGCCAGTAGCGCCAGCAGCAGGAGGTCCCCGGCGTGAAAGTCGACCAGCAGCAGACCGAGCAGCAGTGGCCAGAACAGATCGGTGGCCATGGTGCTCTCGCCGACGAAAAACATCCGGCCAGGCAGTGACGCCACACAGATACCGAGCGCTGGCCACTTGAATAGCCCCGGTCGCCCACGACAGAGCCACCAGGCACTCGCCAGGCTGACCAGTGGGACCAGCACATAGGCGGCGTCGAATACTCGGCGCAGCACCCCCAGATCGGACGTGAAGTAACTGGCCACCACGACCGGCGCCTGCAGCGCCGCATTAATCAAGCGATTGGTCGATACGAACGGCGTCTGCAGGTCCAGCGCTTTAAACAGGTAGTACGCGCCGTCCCAGGTGAGCGGCGCATCGTCGACGACGGCCGCCACCAGGCCCGCGCCGACCAGCGCGAAGAAGGCCAGACCGGTCGCGAAGCGGCGCCCTATCGTCAGGCGGCCAGGCCCTCGGGAGCGCGCGACGGGGGAATCGACGGTTGCTACCTCAGAGATAGACGCCATACCTGCGCGCGACCAGCGTACGCCACGGGTCAAGGTCCGCCGCGAAGCGCCGGGGCTGGGCCGGTTCGCGGGTTCGCCACCAGACGCCGCCTGTCCCGGTTCGCGGGTTCGCCACCAGACGCCGCCTGGGCCGGTTCGCGGGTTCGCCACCATGCGCCGCCTGTCCGTAGTCAAACGCAACGCAACTATTGGGCGCGCGACGGCGTAGTATCAGCGTGCCTCACGGATGCACACATGGGAGTTTGCTAAATGTATGACTATTCTCGGCGCGGCGGCCTGGCCGGCTACGGCACCGGCGCGGCGATCACCGATCAGCCGGCGGTGCTGGGCAGGGTCATGGGCCTGCTCGGGTTCGCCTTCCTGTTCACCGCCGGCGGGGCGGTCATTGGCCGGACGCTCGGGCCGGGCGCGTTTCTGCTGTCGATCGTCGGCAGTTTCGGCACGCTCATCGCGCTGCAGTTCCTCCGCGACCGGGCGCCGCTCAACCTGGGGCTGCTGTACGCGTTCGCCACGTTCGAGGGCATCGCGCTTGGCCTGATCCTGGAGACGTACATCGGCCAGGGATTGGGTGACGTCGTCTTCAACGCCGCCGCGACGACCGCCGCCGTGACGCTAGCCGCCGGCGCGTACGGCTATACCACCAAACGCGATCTGACCGGTCTGGGGGGCATTCTGTTCGTCGGGCTGATCGGCGTGATCGTGGCATCGGTCGTGGGCATCTTCATCCACCTGCCCGTGCTGTATGTCGGCATCTCCATCGTCGCCGCGATCCTGTTCACCGGCTTCCTGATCTTCGATCTGAACCGCGTGGCGAACAGCCGCGGCGCGACCGAGGGCCAGGCCATCCTGCTGGCGGTGAGCGTGTACCTGGACATCTTCAACCTGTTCCTCGCGCTGCTCCGCCTATTCGGCTACGGCGGCAGCTCGCGCGACTAGGGATACGTGGCGTCCGGCGGATAGCGCTCCTGGGGCAGTTGGATGAGCTCGATCAGTGTTGACAGCCGGTCGGCGGTGGCGAAGTACGCGAAGGCGCCGTCGCCGCGAACTCCGTACCCCCGACCGCTCTGAACCAACTCGTAGCCAAGCGTCTGCATGTGGCGGATCGCACTGTCCATGTCCGCCACGTGGATGCCCAGGTGCTGGACGCCTTCACCGCACTGCGCCAGGAACTCCTCGTACAGGTTGGGTCCGGCGACAGACTGCACGAGCTCAATCTGGGTATCGCCGCACATCGCGAAGGCGACCCGCATGCGATAATCCTGACGCTGGCCGCGAAAGGTCATGTCTTTGACGCGGGGCGGCTCGAACGCGTAGATACTCCAGGGTCCGATCCCGAAGTCTTCCCAGAAGACCCGCATCCGGGCTTCGAGGTCACGCACAACAAACGCCACCTGGGCGATCTTGCCGATCTTGAAGCCGGGTTCAGCCACGCGAGGCTCCTGGGGTCGCGACACCGCGTCGGTTCGCGAGCGTACTCGGGGTGATGTCGAACAGGGTTTCGTGGCCAGCGCAGAATCGCTCCAGTTCATCCACCATGAAGCTGAAGAAGCGCGGCCGACAAGCCGCGGTGACACCCGCGATGTGCGGACTCAGAAAGACGTTGGGCAGGTCGCGGATGGGACTACCGGCCGGAATCGGCTCCGGGTCAAAGACGTCGAGCGACACGCGAATATCACCCCGTCGAGCGCGAGCAATCAGCGCGTCCGGATCGACAATCGCGCCACGCGACACGTTGACGAACACCGCGTCCGGCTTCAAGAGGTCCAGCTCGGCCGCTCCCAGCATCCGCTGGGTGCGTGGCGTGAGCGGCGCGGTGCACACCACGACTTCCGACTCCGCCATCACGCGTTCGAGCGGCGCCAACTGGACGTGCAGCGCCAGCGCCACTTCCTTGGAGACATACGGGTCATAGGCCACGATCGGACAGCGAAACGGTCCGAGCAGCTCGATCAGCCGGCGGCCGATATGGCCGAGGCCGATCAAGCCCACCGATCGGCCCGTCAGCTCACCGAGACGATAGCCGGCGTCGTCGGTCGAGCGGTGGAACTCCTCGCCACCGATCAGTCGTCGAAACTGGGCTCCAGCGTTGCGCAAGCCGATCAGCATCAAGCCGAGGGCCCACTCGGCGACCGGGAGTGACGAGCCGTGCGTGGTGTCAACTACCCGGACGCCGCGCGCAATGGCGGCCTCGACGTCGATGCGGTTGGCGAAGCGATCGCCTTCCAGTTCGCCGATCAGCCGAGTGCGGGGCGCCGCGTCCATGATCGAAGCATCGACGTAGGGCGCGCCGTGGCACACGATCAGCGCGTCGAATCCTTCCGCCAGCCGGGTCCGCAGTCGCGTCGCGTCGGCGGCGTCGTCGGATGGACCACCCCAGATGTCTTTACGCGAGGACACGCCCTCGGATGCCAGCCACTCCCAATCGGCCAGTCGCTGCAACCGCTCGACGCCTTCGCCAGCGACGTACTCTCGTCGAACCGTCGAGTTGCAGCACACCAGGATGCGCGGCCGCGTGCCCTCGCGGCGCGCAGCAGAACTGAGTTTGCTCACGCGGACTCTCGCAATGCAGGTATTACTCGTTCGGCGAACAGCCGCATGCCCGCCAGGGACGGAACGTTGCAACGCACCTCCACGTGTGGCCGGCGTACCGTCTGGGCCGCAGCGGAACTCACGGTATTCACGCGGACTCTCGCAATGCAGGTATCACGCGTTCAGCGAACAGCCGCATGCCTGCCAGGGACGGAAAGTCCAGGAACCACAGCATGAAGTGCGAAATGCCCAGGCCGACATACGCGCGGATCTGACGAACCACGTCCTCGGGTGTGCCGACCAGCCAGTCGTCGACGGTTGCACTCAACGGCCGGTGATCGTCCGTCGCCAGGGCCATGACAATATCCTCCCGGACTCCGCCGCGCTTGGACGCGGGCAACTTGACGATCTCGCGGGCCGTACGCTTCACCTCCGCCTCGGTCGGGCCGACCAGGATCTGGATCTCGAGCGACAACTCCAGGTCGCAAGGGCTCCGGCCGTGGCGTTCGCAGGCCGCACGCACGGCGTCGAGCTTCTGGCTCAGGCGAAAGGGGCTCGCCGGAGTGCTGTTCCAACCGTCGGCGTGGCGGGCGATCGCGTCCATCCAGCCGTCGTGGCGGGCTTCGCCAAGCCAGATCGGCGGGCGCGGACGTTGCACGGGACCTGGCCGGCACATCGCTCCCTCGGTCGAATAGTAGCGGCCGCGGAAGTCGATCGGAGCCTCAGCCGCCCACAGCGCCTTGATCAGGTCCAGGCCGTCTTCCATGCGCGCGATGCGTTCCGCCTCGGACGGCCAGTCCAGGCCATACGCCCGCACTTCGGCCTCCTGCCAGCCGCAGTCATAGAACAGGATGAGTCGGCCGCCCGAGAGCGCGTCCAGGGTCGCGGCCATCTTGGCAGCGATCGCCGGGGCGCGAAACGGCTGGGCGAGATGGATGGTCCCGAGCCGGATCTGCCGCGTGCGCCCGGCAATGACCGCGAGCGTCGTCCAGCCCTCGAGGATCGCGTCGTCGTAACCGTGCATGAGGTGGTCGGCTACCCAGACGGAGTCGTAGCCGAGGCGCTCCGCCTCGACCGCCGAGTCGACCGCGGCACGGGGCTCCAACGCGGTCCAGGCCGGAGTCCGGAAAAAGCCGGCGCCGGGGTTGGCGAACAGCGGCACACACCAGCCGAAGCGCAGCTCAGACACTCCGTGCCCCACTCCCCACACCGGCTTCGACCAACCCCGACAGCACCCGCTCGCCGAGCTCGAGAATATGGCTGCGAATAATGGTCTCGGCGTGGTCCGGTTTGTGCGATCGCAGTGCCGCCAGGATCGGCCAGTGCCGCTCGGCAATCTGCTCCAGTGACAGATCGGTGGCCCGCAGTCCGCTGACCAGCGTCCAGCGTGCGGGGTTGAGCGTCTCCCAGGCCTGCAGGAGCCGGGGACTGCCGGAGGCGTCGCACACCGAGCGGTGAAACTCCACGTCGGCGGCGACGAGTCCCTCGAGGTCGTTCGAGCTCGCACACCCGCGCATGCGCTCGATCATCTCCAGCAACCGCGCGAGCTGCTCCTCAGAGGCGCGGGTGGCGGCCAGTCGAGCCCCGTACGCCTCGAGGTGGGCCCGCAGCTGGTAGGCATCTGCGACGTCGTCCGGCGACAGGCCGACCACGATCGTGCCGCGCCGGGGGACATATTCGAGCAGGCCCTCGTGCTCGAGTTTGCGCACCGCTTCGCGGACCGGGCTGCGGCTCGTGGCCATCTGGCGGGCGATGTCGGCCTCGACGATGCGCGCACCTGGCTGCAAGCGTCCGCCGAGAATGGCCGCGCGTAGCGCGTCATAGGCCTCCTCGGACAAGGGGCGAAACGCCCGCGCCGGCGCGACGATGGCGTCTTTCACTGGCGCGTCGTCAGCGTTGCTCCGCGATGCACCAGTGACACGTTCGCTTCGCGCGCGGCGTCGACCACCGTTCGGAAGGCGCGCGTCGCGACCTCGGCCGGATCGTAGTCCGGCCGGCGCTGGACCATGACGCTGATTTCCACGGTGAGGTAGCCGTCGTAGCCGGCCGCCTCGAGCGCGCGCAGATAGCGGCCATACGCAAAATCGCCCTCGCCTGGCACCAGGAACTCGTGTTCCGGACTGCGACCGCGCTGGTCCTTCAGGTCGGTGTGGACCGCGTACGGCACGAGCATCGGCACGTACTCGGCCATGTCGCGGCCCATCACCTCGAAGTGGCTGTTGTCGAAATTCAGCCTGAAGTGCGGCGAACCGACAGCCTGCATCAGCCAGACGACTTTTTCGGGGGCGTCCATCGCTTGACCGACATGCGGCTCGAGGGCCAGGGCGCCCCCGGTCGTGGCGGCGTGTTGGGCGAGGTCCGCGAACCGCTCGGCGAGGGCTTCGCGGTCGGCGGCGTAGGTCTCGGGCGTGCCGTAGCCCATAGTCACCAGCGGCGGCGGGCCGGCGGGTCCAGCCAGGTCAGCCGCGAGATCGAGACCGGCCCGAATGCGGTCGAGGTTGCGGGCCCGCGCCAGTGGATCTGGCTCGAGCAGATTGGCGTGGCCGGCGACGGCCGTCAGGGCCAGGCCGGCCGAATCGAGCAGGGCGCGGACGCGGCGGCGCTCGGTAGCGCTGGTCGTGGCCGGGTCGAGGGAGGCGAAGGCTGGATCGGAGACGAGGCAGATGCCGACATAGCCGGCCTGCCGGACGATCTCGAGCTGACGTTCGAGGGGCAGCTCGCGCATGGCCCAGGCGCTGAAAGCAAGCTGTAGCGGCATCGGCGTGGCTCCCTCATCGCGGGCGTTTCGGCATCTGTCGACAGTCGGCAAATGTCTGCGGTAGGCTAGCGGCGGGGGGGCTGCCCGTCAAGTCAAACGCCCGGCCACGAGCCCCCACGACGAGGGAGGGACGATCGACGATGGTAAAGTCCGTGTTCTCAAAAGTGGGCCGCGCCCGCTGGCGCGCCATGCTGACCGGCCTGAGTGCCAGCGCCATGCTGGTGGGCTCGGCGATCAGCCCCGTGACACTCGCGTCCGCGGCGCCAAGCGACGTCGCGCGCAAGGATACGCTCATCGTTTCGGACTTCGGTCCGGGGCTCACCGAAATTCAGGACCCGCAGAATTTGAACCCCTATTCGCTCGGCGGCACCGGGCGGGTGCGCGCCATCCTCAACAAGACGATCTACGAGTTCATGTATCTGTACAACCACAACACGGGTGAAGAGATCCCGTGGCTGGCGCAGAGCTACACGACTGCCTCGGACGCGATGAGCGTCGACGTCGTCCTGCGTAACGGCATCCAGTGGTCTGACGGCCAGCCCTTCACCTCCGACGACGTCAAGTTCACGGTGGAGTTGCTGCGCGATACGCCGTCGCTGGTGTTCGCCGCCGACATGAAGGAGTGGGTCAAGGATGTCACGGTCATCGACGCCACGCACTTCCGCATCAATCTGAACAAGCCCAACGTCCGATTCTTCTACTTCTACTTCGTCGAGAACTCCGAAATCCACATTCCGATCCTGCCCCAGCACATCTGGCAGGGCCAGGACCCGGCAACGTTCTCCAACTTCGACCTGGCCACGGGCTCACCGGTCGGCACCGGTCCGTACGTCCTGGTCGACGCGTCCAGTCAGGCCCAGCTCTACGATCGCAACGACAACTGGTGGGCCGCCAAGACCGGCTTCCAGGCCCTGCCCAAGCCGTTGCGCGTGATCTACACGGAGCCTGGCAGCGCCGACACGTCGGCGGCGCGCATGATCAACAACGAGTTCGACGCTGGCGCGATCATGCAGCCCGGGGTATTCGAGGCGTCGCGGGCCAGGAACCCGAATATCGTCAGCTGGAACTCCTCGGGTCCGTCCTGGGGCGCGCCCGACGCATGCCTGTTCACCCTCGGCCTGAACACCAGGTGGGGCCCGATGGCTGACGTTCGAGTGAGACACGCCGTCGAGCACTCGATCAACCGTCAGAAGCTGGTCGATCTCGCCTACGAGGACGCCACGGTCACCCAGGTCATCCCGTTCTCGACGTACGGCGGCCTCGTGCCGTATCAGACGCTCGTCCAGCCACTCATCGACCAGTACAAGCCAGACAATCCGGACCCCACCATCGTGGCGTCCGACATGCAGGAGGCTGGCTACACCAAGGACTCCGCTGGATTCTGGGCCAAGGGCGGCACTCGGCTCACGCTGGACCTGCCCACGCCCGGCTGGCTGAAACCGATGGGCCCGGTGCTCGAAAAGCAGCTACGCGACAACGGCTTCGACACCACCTTCAAACTCTACGATCCAGATACGAATCCGTTCTTCGACTCGGTCCGCTCGGGTAAGTCAGACATGTGGATCATCGTCCACTGCGGCAGCAGCAGCGAGCCGTACGGCACCCTCCAGCACTTCCACAGCAAGTATGACTCGCCCGCCCAGGGCCAGCAGAACAGCTATATCTGGGCCAACAGCCAGTATTCGAATCCCGAGTACGACGGGATCATCAACCAGATGGATGGGATCCTGCCGTCGCCCACGGATGCGACCTACACCGATCTGACGAGCAAGGCGGTGAATATCTTCCTGCGCGACGTGATCGAGATCACGCTGGCCGAGGAGCGCCACGTGGTCACGTTCAACAACACCTACTGGACGGGTTGGATGAACGCGTCGAACCCATACGCGGCGCCCTACAGCCTGTGGGCGCCGTTCGAGCTATCGCTGCTGAAGATCGAGCCAGGGCCAGGGCCAGCGCAGTGATTCTGAGCTCCGCTGCGCTCCGCGCGGCCGTGAGCCTGCGGCCCGCTCCGCCTGGCGAGGCGGGGCTGGCTCGCCAGCGCTTACGTGGCTTGCCAACAACCACGTGACACTCACGTATGTGGCGCGCAGAATCGGCGTCTTCTTCCTTGTCGTCATTCTGGCCGTAAGCATCAACTTCTTCATCCCGCGCCTCAGGTCGACGAACCCGGTCGAGGCGCGGATGAACGAGTTCGCCCAGCAAGGTGGCGGCAATGCCGCGAACATCAAAGTGATGATCGCGATCTACAACGAGAAGTTCGGCCTGGACAAACCGCTATGGCAACAGTACCTCAATTACTGGAGCGATTTGTCCAGGTTTGATCTGGGCACTTCCATCTCGTTCTACCCCGGCTCGGTTCGAGACGAGATTCTGCGCGCCGCGCCCTGGACCATCGGCCTGCTGGCCGTCTCGACCATCCTGGCCTTTCTCATCGGGTCCGTTCTGGGCGCTCTGTTGGCCTGGCCAAACACGAGTCGGCTCTTCAACATCTTCGTGCCCGTGCTGATGACGCTGTCAGCCATTCCGTACTATCTGCTCGGCCTGTTACTCATCTATCTACTAGCCCTGGTCTGGCCGATTTTACCAACTGCTGGCGCCTATACCTCGGGCGCGAGAGTGACGCTGAGCTGGCCTATCGCCGCGGATATCGCGCGGCACGCGATTCTTCCAGCAAGCTCGATCATTCTCGCCGGCATCGGCTTCTGGGGTCTCGGCATGCGCGCCATGATGATCACCATCCTGGGTGAGGACTACATGACGATGGCCCGGACCAAAGGCCTGCGCTCACGCACGATCTTCTTCCGCTACTCGCTGCGCAACGCCCTGCTCCCACAGGTCACCGGCCTGGCGATTTCGCTCGCCGGCATTATGTCGGGCGCCATCCTGGTCGAAGTCGTCTTCGCGTATCCCGGAATCGGTTTCCTGTTGTTCCGCGCCATCTCAGGCAACGACTACTTCGTCATCCAGGGCGTTGTACTATTCGTCATCCTGAGCGTCGGTTTGGCCTTACTCTTACTGGACTTCACGTATCCGCTGCTGGACCCGCGCATTCAAGTTCGTAAAGGCTGATCGGCACGGTGGCACAGCTCGCGCGCCGGGTGCTGCACGCCATCGTCAACAACAAGATGCTGGTGGCCGGTGTGGTGGTGCTCATACTGGTGCTGTTGTTCGGCGTCGTCGGGAGCTCGTTCGTGACGCACGAGCAGGCTGACGTCGGCGCCGGTCGGCCCGCCAGACCACCAGATTTACAGCATCTGCTGGGCACCGATCAGCAGGGCCGAGACGTCCTGGCCAACCTGATCTTCGGGACGCCGGCCACCCTGAAGATCGGCGTGATCGCGGGGATGATCGGCGTGAGCGTGGGTACGTTACTCGGTCTCTACGCCGGCTATGTCGGTGGCGCCGGTGACGCGATTATTCGGCTCCTCATCGACGTATTTTTGACGATCCCGAACCTGATGGTGCTCATTGTCATCGCGTCGATGTTGAGCGGCGTGTCGGTCGAACAGATGGGCATCATCATCGCCGCGTGGGCCTGGATGTGGCCCGCGCGGACCGTCCGTTCGCAAGTCCTGACGATCCGCGAACGGGCCTACGTGCAGGTGTCGCGGCTGAACGGCATGAGCCCGCTGGCGATCATCATTCGCGAGCTGATGCCGAACTTGATGCCATTTGTGGCCGCGAGTCTCGTCGGCACGATCGCCGCGGCCATCCTGGCGTCGATCGGTCTGTCGGCGCTGGGGCTCGGCCCCCAGAATGAGCCGTCGATCGGCCTGACGATCTACTGGGCCATCTTCTACGGCGCCCTGATCCGGCAGCTCTGGTGGTGGTTCGTCCCGCCGATCGT
>DATGER010000078.1:0-7560 GCA_035309865.1 Chloroflexota bacterium | reverse complement strand
TCGGTCGGCGGCGGGGCATCCACTGCGACGCCGTCGCCGACGATGACTTTGCCTTTCATCCACGGATGCAGCGTGCACACGTACGGGAACGTGCCAGCGTCCGGAAAGAACCAGGAGAAGCCCTCGCTGGGGTCAAGATTGCCCGAATCGAACGATCCGTCGATCGCGGTGACGGTGTGCGGATCCTGGCCGGCGTTCGACCAGGTGATCCACGAGCCGGGCTGCACCCGCAGCGTGCCCGGCGCGTAGCCCCACTTCGCCTCTACTCTGGGCTCGACGATATTGACCGACGTCATGTCGGGCGCGGCGAAGCCGCTGCTGCTGCTCAGCAGCAGCAGCGCGACAACGCTCGCGCCCACAGCGCGTCCCAGCTTCATGCCGCGGCGCGAAGCACGGCGATCGGGTCGAACGTGCCGCCGAGTATCGGCGCAGGATCGGCGCCCACGACATCCCGGAGGATGCCCGCGTACACCGACCGAAAGTCGGCGTTGAACTTCAAGTCGCCGTTGTTGTCAAGGTCGCTCAGGCTGGGGTACGTCCCGTACATCCCACCCTGCACCTTGTTGCCGATGATGAACATGGGCTCGGCCGTGCCGTGGTCCGTGCCATTACCGCCGTTCTGCTTCACTCGCCGACCGAACTCCGAGAACGTCATGATGGTCACGTCATCCTGCATCTTCATGTTCGCCAGGTCCTGCATGAATGCGTCGATGGCGTCGCCGAGTTGGCCGAGGAGCTTGTCCTGGTTGACCTTCTGGTTGGTGTGCGTATCAAAGCCGCCCATGCTGACCGAAAACAGGCGCGTCCCGAGATTGCCAGCGATGACCTGGGCCACCGTCTTCAGCTGGCCGGCGAGGCCGTTATTGGCCGGGTATTTGACCGGCGTCTGGTAGGTGGCCGCGACCTTTTGCAGCTCGTCAGAGCCGGCCAGCGCCTGCAGCGTGCCGCGCCGGATGAGACTCTCGGAGCTCGACCAGTTGCCCGCCTGGTTGTAGATGTTCTGCAGCGTCTGCATCTGGAAGGCGCGGTCGTTCTTGTATTTCGTGTCGGTAAGGAACGAAAACGCGCCGATGCTAGCCACCGCGGGCACGAGGGTCGTGTCGGTCCAGAACATCGTGTTGAGCTGATCGCCGACACTGATTGCCGGCAGGGCGTTGTCCTGGGCGCACTGGCACGCCGCGACGTAGCGCCCCAGCCAGCCCGAACGCTCGAACGTGTCGGGGCTGGCCGAGTGCCAGATGTCCATGCTGCGGAAGTGCGAGCGATTCGGGTTCGGATAGCCGACGCCCTGGACGACCGCCATCTTGCCCTGGTCGTACAGGTCTTTCAATTTGGTGAGGTTGGGATTCAGACCGACCGAATCGGTCAGGTGCAACACGTCCGCGGGCGCGACGCCGAGCGTGGGACGCAGCAGTGCGTAGTTTGGATCGGTGAACGGGATCAAAGTGTTGATCCCGTCGTTGCCGCCCGAGAGCTGGAGCACTACCAGGATCTGGTTCTTCTTCGACGGATCGAGCGTGACGGGGCCAACCACACTGGTCGGGCCGCCGAGCGCCATCGCCGTGCGCGTGATGAACGACGGGGCGAGGAATCCTGAGGCCACCAGAAGTGCGCCTCGAGTAAGGAGTGAGCGTCTGTTGAATGCCATGGTAGAGGGCCTCAGGCGAGCTGGAACGTAGGTGTGGCCAGCGCGAGATGCACCATGCCACGGGCTTGCAGGTCAAGGGCGGCGCCGTTGTCGAGCGCCAGCGGGCCAGAAGCGTTGATGTAGTCGACCAGCGCCTGACGCGCTTCGGGCGTGACATCGCCGTCGACGAGCAGGCCGAGGTAGTAGTCAACCGAGCCTTCAGGCGAGCTCAGGTTGTGCCACTGGAGTTGCGCGGGAACGTCGGCGAAATACGGCTTGGTCGCATCGCGGCCCATGGCCAGGCGATTACCCCAGTTGAACCGCTCGAACAGGGTCGTCGCGTTGATCCAGGCCGAACCGCCCTTCCAGCCGCTGACGTCGGGCGGATTGAGCAGGTCCTGCCCCATCCGGCGCAGGAATTGCGTCACGTCAGGCCCGACGTTTTGCACGTTCAGCGCCTTGAGCGAGCCGGCGACGAGTTCCACCGGCTGCTTGATCTGGCCGTGAAACGCTTGCGGCGAGAGGAATTCTGGACCACCGAAGAGGTCACGCATCACCGATCGCATGTCGAAGTTCGAGCTCACGAAGGTCCCGGCCAGGCGATCGATCGTCGACGGGTCGGGATTGTCGTAGACGAAGTACGTGAACAGCTTTGTGGTGATGAACCGTGCCGTGGCCGGATTGCGGACCAGGATAGCCAGGATGTCGTCGGCGTCGAAGTTGCCCGTCTGGCCCTGGAAGGTCTTGACGCCGGCATCGTGCTGGTTCTTGTTGAAGATGTATTTCGCGTTCTTGTCGAGCGTGTGGCCCGTGAAGGCTCGGGCGGCCTCCTTGATGTCCTGCTCGGTGTAGTTCCCGATGCCAACCGTGAACAACTCCTGGACTTCGCGGGCGAAGTTCTCATTGGTCGCGCCCTTGCGGTTCAGCCGGTTGTCGAGCCAGATCAGCGTGGCGGGGTCGCGCGTGACCTTCTGGAGCAGGGTTTCGAAGTTGCCCAGACCGTTGTCGCGGAACAACTGGATCTGCTGCTGCATCAGCACCGAGTTGTTGACTTTGCTGTTGGCCGTCGCGAAGTGGTTGTGCCAGAAGAGGGTCATCTTCTCCTGGAGCGGCCGCTGCGTGTACAGCATGCGGTTGAACCACCAGAACTTGGCCGCTTCGATTTTCTTGGGGTCGCCGAGGTCGGTGGTCAGCGGCGCGAGGAGTTGATCGGTCGCCGAGTCGTCGACCTGTTCGGGGTTCAGGATCCGGTCGAGGGCGCCGGCGAATCCAAGCGGGGTGTACTGGTCCAGCTCGGCTTCGGTCGCGCCGAAGCCAGCTCGACGCAAAAGGTGCGCCACCTGGGAACGTGGGTTGTCAAGGGCCATAGGAGTGTCCGTCGCACTTGATACGCTGGAGGAGGGCGGCGCGTTACGCCCGCGCTTGCTCAGTTGTCGCCACTCTAGTGTGTCAGGGTCGGGCGCTCAAGCCTTCTACCGCGTAGGCGGCGTAAGCGTTACAGTTGGCAGCTAGAGCCGCCGCCGCGCATCTTGGGAGGTCTCTGCACCACATATGGGCATCTTGGACCGCGTTTCTTTGCTCCTCAGATCCAACGTCAACGATATGGTCGATCGCGCTGAAGACCCGGAGAAGATGGTCAAGCAGCTCATCATCGACATGAACAACCAGTTGATGCAGGTCAAGACGCAGGTTGCCGCGTCGATCGCTGACGAAAAGCTGCTGTACCAGCGCTACCAGGACAACGAGGCCAAAGCCAACGACTGGCAGCAGCGTGCGGAGCTGGCCGTCGAGAAGAGCCAGGACGACCTGGCGCGCGAAGCCCTCGCCCGCCGCAACTCGTTCCAGCAGACCGCCGACGGATTCAAGGCCCAGTACGACCAGCAGGCCGCCCAGGTCGAGCAGCTCAAGGAGGCGCTTCGCCAGCTCGAGTCGAAGGTCCAGGATGCGCAGACGAAGCAGGAGCTGCTGATCGCCCGGAGTCGACGGGCCAAGGCTGAGACGCAGATCCGCACCACGCTCTCGGGCATCGATCAGAACAGCGCGCTCGCCAGCTTCAACCGCATCGAAGAGAAGGTCAACCAGCAAGAGGCGCGCGCCGCCGCGCTCGGCGAGCTCGACACCGACACGATGGACCACCGCTTCCAGTTGATGGAGCAACAGAGCGAGGTCGATAGCCAGCTGGCCGCCTTGAAGGAAAAGAAAGGCCTCGCCGCCCCCGCCGCCGACCCTTCTAAGGCGCTCGGCTCCGGCGACACGCCAACGCCCGCCTGAGCCAAGGCTCCCGCATCGCCCGCATCGCCCGCATCGCCCGCATCGCTCTGTATCGAGCTCAGTAGTCTAGATTCTCCTGACTGGCAAGGGAGCGAGCGCAGCGATGCGGCCAAGAGGAAGCGCAGCGTCGGGCGGTGCTAAAGACGCTGAAATTCGGGGAGCGGCTCGCCGATGAGCGGTGTCGCGTAGGCGACGAACGCTTCGGTCATGGCCGTGCCGCTGGCGGCGATGAATTCGTCTGGTAGGCGCTTCTGCTGGTTGGCGACGATCGCTAACGGGGTCGTGCCGGTGCGCACGCTGTAGCCTGGCCCGGCTTGCCGCTCCAGGGTCACCATCACCCCTGAGGTCCCAGCGGTCGCCAGTGCGACCGCTGCGCGCCCGACGAGTTCTGCCTCGGCGCGGTCCGTCGTGGACACGTACGCGGTGGCCATGCGCTGGATGGTGCCGGGCTTGTCGAAGCGCACCCGCACGCCGAGCTCGGCCTGCAACCGTTGCGACAGCGCCTGCGCGGGACTGTCGAAGTACGCGTGTCCGAATGCGTCGCGCCAGCGCGGCTCGCCCACGGCGCCGATGATCCGCCCATCCGGCGTCGGTTGGTTCTCGCACAGCACCACGACGCACCACCCGAGCGCGGCGTACACCGCGCGAACGTCGGCCACGATGCGTTCGATCGCCTGAGGCCGCTCCGGGAGGTAGACGAGATGCGGCGCGTCGTCGGGCAACGCCCTGGCCAACCACGCCGCGCCCGCGAGCCAGCCCGCGTCGCGGCCCATGACCTCGATCAGGCGAATCGGGTCAGTGCTGCGCATGGCGACGGTGTCGAATGCCGTTTCGCGGGTGACCTGGGCGACAAACCGGGCCGCGCTGCCGTACCCGGGGCAGTGGTCGGTCACGGGCAGGTCGTTGTCGACGGTTTTGGGGACACCCACCACCCGCAAGTCCACGCCGGCGAGGTCGGCTGCCGCGGCGACCTGCCGCGAGGTGTCGGCGGAATCGTTGCCGCCCATGTAGACGAACGCGCCGACGTTCTCTTCTTTACATAACGAAACCAATCGCGCCGCGTCACCGTCCTGCAGCTTGTAGCGGCATGAGCCAAGCGCCGCCGACGGCGTGCGCTTCAGGCGCTCGAGCGCCGCATCGTCAAGTGCCGCCAGGTCGACGAGTCGGCCCTGCAGTGCGCCCTGCACCCCGTTGCGCATCCCGAGCACGTGCGTGCAGCCGTCGGCGCGGGCCTGGCAGATGGCGCCTACCAGGCTGGCGTTGATGACGGCCGTCGGCCCGCCCGACTGGCCGATGAGGAGGCTGCGCAGGTGGCTCTCGCTCGTGCGTTTCTTGTTTAAAGCCCTCAGTGGGCCAGCGCGACCTGGCGGTGGCCCACGTCCGCGCCGCGCCGCTCGCGGAGTGCCGCGATCGTGGTGCGCATGAAGGCGGGCAGGTCCGCCGGCGAGCGCGAGGTGACCAGCGTTCCGTCGCGCACGACCTCGCGGTCGACCCAGTTCGCCCCGGCGTTGACCATGTCGTCTTTGATGCTGCGGTAGCTGGTCGCGGTCTTGCCGCGAACAATATTGGCCGAAGCCAGCATCCAGCCGGCGTGACAGATCGCCGCCACGACTTTGCCCTGCTCGTGCGCCTCGCGGACGAGTTTGACCATGCTCGGATAGCGCCGCATGTAGTCCGGGCTGTAGCCCCCGGGAATGAGCACGCCGTCGAACTGCGAGGCGGTGACCGTGTCTGCTTCCGCGTCGACGGTCACCGGGTAGCCGTGCTTGCTCTGGTAGGTCTCGGCGCTGCCCGAGCCGACCACAAAGACGTCCGCGCCGGCCTCGCGCAGACGGTAGTACGGGTACCAGAGCTCGAGATCCTCGTACAGGGTCTCCGCCAGGATGGCGATGCGCATCCCCGCCAGTTCGCCACCGCCTTCTGTGCCTTTGTCAGTGGAGCTCAAGATTGTGCGCGCCTCGTTAGCCATGCGTCTTTCTCCGACTCCGGACGGTTCGCTCGGACCTCGGGTCCATGCTAGCACTCGGGCTCGAGTAGTTCAGCTACGCGGCACAGCAAGTCGGCGACGGCGTGGACCGACGGCAGGCTGGCGTCGGCAAGCTGTCGCACGCTCAGCGGCGTCTCGCGGTCGACCACGGCAATGCTGAGGGTCCGGACCTCGCCACTTTGACGCAGGACTTTCAGTGCTCTGAAGGCATGCGTATCTGTTTCGTCGTCACCCAGGTAGACCACTCGGTCGAGACGATGTTCGGCAACCAGCCAGCTGACCGCCGAACCCTTCGAGATGCCGAGCGGCGGCAGGACGTTGATCACCATACGGCCCTCTTCGATCTGGAATCCAAGGGGTACCGCGCGCTGCACCAGGACCTCGAGGAGGTCGTGCTTGGTGCGCGCCGGGTCCGGCGCCAGACGGTAGTGCAGGCTGGCCGTGGCGCCCTTGTTCTCGATGCGCACCCCCGGCTGCTGGATCTCGGACTGGACGGAGTCGAGCACGGCCGCGAGGTTTCGAACCCAGGGCAGCGCCGCTGGCACGACTTCAGGCCCGCCCGCGCGCAGCACCTCGAAGCCGTGGTTGCCGATATACGTGAGCCCGTCGAGCCCAACCATGTGGCGGGCCTCGGTAGCGGTCCGACCCGAGACCACCGCCACCAGCGTCAGGTGCTGCATCAGGGTCTGCAGCGCCTGGTGTGCCGCTGGCTCCACGCGAGCGTCCTCAGGCAGCGCCACGATCGGGCTGATGGTCCCGTCGACATCCGTGATCACCCCCGCTCGACCGCTCCCCAGCAGGTCGACGACGTGGTCGACGAGCGATGCATTGTCGCCGTCAGATAGGCTTTCGTACACTTGGGTTGGAGAGCTGCCGAGGCTGATGGGTTACCGCAGACAGTCTAGGCCCAACCCCATTCCGCGATAGCTCAACGGTAGAGCGTCCGGCTGTTAACCGGTAGGTTCCAGGTTCGAATCCTGGTCGCGGAGCCAACGGCCACGCCACGCGGTTAGATCGGCTGGGTCGTTTGCGTACTGATCATTCGTGCTAGTCCGCCAACGCTTGATCGCGACTCTCACGAGGCGCACTGTGACCGCCCCGGCGCCGCGAGCAACGCAGGCGTGCGTGGTGGCTGGAAGTCCGTCTTGGATGCTGCGCAGTATTACACCATTCTCCTATGATTACACCATGGCCCTGAACATCAAGGACCCGGAGACGGAGCAACTTGCAGCAGATGTCGCCAGCCTCGCGGGGGAATCCAAGACGGCCGCCATCCGCCAGGCGTTGCGCGAGCGGCGGCAGCGCCTGTTGCTGGCGCGCGACGGCCGAGGGCGCGGCGACCGGATGGTGGACGTGCTCGAAGCAAGCCTGTGGCCGAAGCTGCCCGCGGGCGTCCGCAGCGCGCCTGTCACCAGGGCTCAGCGGGAAGCGATCCTCGGCTACGGCCCTGAGGGCGTGTGATTCTCGATGCGTCGGCGCTGATCGCAATCGCTCTTGACGAGCCCGAGCGCGAGATGCTCGTGGCCAAGATCAATGCAGCGGACACGATCGCCGTCGGCGCTCCAGCGCTGGTTGAGGCCGGCATCGTTTTGTCGGCACGCGCCGGACAGGATGCGAGCACTGTGCTCGTCGAGCTGTTGGCAGTTGCAGACGCGGTCATTATTGAGTTCGGTCA
>DATGER010000077.1:0-3050 GCA_035309865.1 Chloroflexota bacterium | reverse complement strand
GTTCAATCGCCAAGGCTCCGCCGCCGCTCGGGCGAGCCACCAACCGCGAGATGCTGCTCTCTTGTCGCGGTCTATCGCGCGGGTAAAGCCTTGGCTGCTCGCGATACGGGTGTCGCGAGAGACTGCACCGGAAAAACGGCGGGATTTGTCGACCCGTCGCGAACAGATGTTAGGTTCATCATTGTCATCTGTCTTCGTGTTTCAGACTGAGTGACTGGCTAGCTGGGCTGTCCCCGCGAGCTTTCCACGACGCCTGGCACCGGAGCGACCCTACGAGCAGACACTGCAGCGCAATGGCGTATCGTGCTGTCGCTCACAGCAATATGCATCGGCCAGCTACCAACGGCAAGTATCCGTGCTGCCGCGGGTATTTGCGCGCGTGCAGTTTGGGTTACGCTGGCACCCTTCACATCAGTGCGGAAACAAGAGCCTGGCGTGCCCGGAGGTGAAGCAGTGAACACGACAATGCCAACGACAGGTGATCTCTATATCAGGGCCATGGGGTCAACGCGGGTTTACGTTGATGGCGTCAGACCCGACCAGTGGCACGGACCGACGCCTTGCTCCGAATGGGACGTCAAACAGGTTGTGAACCACATTATCGGTGAGAACCTGTGGGCAGCGGAGCTGTTCCAGGGCAAAACGATTGGGGAGGTGGGCAGCCGCCTGGATGGTGACCTGGCCAGAAGCGATCCTGGTCGAGCGTATGCAGCTTCCGTCGAGGCCGCGACCCCGGTCGTAAGTGCGCCCGGTGCGATGGAGACAACCTGTCGTCTCTCATTCGGCGACTTCTCCGGTTCGGACTATGCGGCGCAATTGTTCATGGACCTGCTCGTCCATGGCTGGGACATCGCCAGGGCGACCGGGCAGGATTCGCGGCTGGATCCCGGCCTCGTGCAGGCGTGCCTGCCCATCGCGCAACACATCACGTCGCAATTTCGAAGCGCGGGCGTCTTCGGCGAAAACCTGTCGGTCAGCCCCGACGCGGACCCGCAGACGAAGCTGCTGGCGTTGGTGGGCCGACGAGCATGACGAGCATCGAGGACCAGACCGCGACCACGCTGGCGACGCTTGCCCGTTTCAGCGCCGCGCTCGAGCGACGCGACGTCGACGGTCTCATTGCCGAGATGACTGATGACGTCGTGCTCGAGAGCCCGGGCCCGGCGCCCGACGGCGAGCGTTACGAGGGGGCCGCGGCGGTGCGCGAGTTCTTCACGCGGTTCTATGAAGCCAATCCGAGCGCGAGCTTCGATGAAGAGGAGGTGTTCGCGGCCGGCGATCGGTGCGTTGTGCGCTGGCGCTATGACTGGGGAGTGGGCCACGTTCGAGGCGTCGACGTGATGCGACTCCGCAATGGCCGGATCTGCGAAACGCTTGGTTACGTGAAGGGGTAAGCAGCGGCGCAGTCATACTATCGCGTGCACAACCCCGCTAAGAAACACCACAATCGGCCGGTACTGGCGCATCACGGGCAAGGACGAGAAAACCCGCCAGCAGCTTTGTCCTGACGCTGCGATCCGTAAACCAATGCATGCGAGCTCTCTCCCTAAGCGGGGCTACGCAGGCCGCGGCAGCACTATCTGTGCCCGTCTAGCGCCCGAGAGCTCGCTGGCCGAAACGCTGAGGAATCCCAGGCAAAAGGCGGGGCTGATTCGCGATGGAATAATGGGGTTACGCCGAGACATCCCAGGAACATAACTTGTCAAGCAGCAATCGGCTGGGCTGCCGGGAAGGCCTGATCCTCGGCATAGCACTGGCCCGTCTGGAGGCAGTAGTAGAGGCAGCCGAGGAAGCGGTTGAACAGATGGCGTTGTGCGGCGGTGTGCCGATCACCGGCGACCCGCCGCCGGTCGTAGTGGGCCCTGGCACCGGTTAGGAGGCGCAGAGCGGCGAACGTCCAGAGGTAGCCGACGGCGGCCAGGCACTGGTTCTTTATTTTGCGCTGGAGCACGAGGAGATTTTTTCCGCTGGCCCGTGTGACTGGGACGGCGCCAGCGTACGCCTTGAGGCCCGCGAGCGTCGGCGAAGCGGGTGGAATCGTCGCCGATCTCGGCCAGTAGACGTGCCGCAGGCAACTCGCTGAGCCCAGGGAAGCTGGTGAAGATGGCCATCTGCGGATGTTGCTGAAAGACGAGTCGGGTCGCCTCGGCGAGGTCATCGGCTGCCTGGGCGGCGGCCTCGAGCTGCTTGAGCAGGCCAGCGCCTGGTGACCCATCGCCTGCTCAACGATGGGTAGCCAGGTCCGGCGGAAGATGGCCTGGAGCCGAACACTGGCGGCCGCAATCCCACGTTGCCGGCCGCGTTGGCGTTGGCGGCCTGAGCCAGGCACATCGCAAGTGCAGACGTACAGCAGCAGCGTGTTCGTGCCGGACGGCGGCGTGTCGAACGTGTAGCGGGCCGTACCATTCCGGTACGGATCCTGCCGGCCGCTGTGGTTTGGCGTGGAGCTCGCCTGCGGCCAGACGGTCGGGTAGACGTGATGGTCGCCAAGACCGACAAGGAGTGAAACCAGTGGCCAGCTACACCGAGGGCAACCTGCCGATCGCAGGCATCGACGTCCACTACTACCGGATGGGCGCCCGGGGGCGTCCGCCGGTCGTCTTCCTGCATGGCTTCAGCGACGGCGGTCTGACCTGGCTACGCCTCGCCCGCGACCTGGGGTCGGACTACGACCTGGTGATGCTCGACGCGGCCGGCCACGGCAAGTCGGGCGGCGTGGGGCACGGCTTCCGCGAGCGCGCCGCCTCCGACGTCCTGGCCGCCGTCGAACAGCTTGAGCTGGACCGCCCGGCGCTGGTCGGTCATTCGATGGGCGCCGGCACCGCCGCGGACCTCGCCGTCCAGGCATCCGCCCGGCTGCGCGGCGTCGCCCTCGAGGACCCCGGCTGGTGGGACGGCGATTCGCCGCCGACCCTCGGCGCGGCTCCGGACGCACCGGCAGCCGCGCGCCGCTGCGTAGCCCGGCCTGGATCGACTGGGTCCACTCGGTCAAGGCGATGAGCCCGGCTGAGCGGCACGCCCACGCCGACGCGGAGCGGCCGCAGTACGAT
>DATGER010000076.1:0-36407 GCA_035309865.1 Chloroflexota bacterium | reverse complement strand
AAAGATGTTGTCGATGAACAGCAGCACATCGCGGCCCTCGTCGCGAAAGAACTCGGCCATGGTCACGCCCGTCAGTCCGACGCGTTGGCGTACGCCGGGTGGTTCGTTCATCTGGCCGAAGACCAGGGCCACTTTGTCGAGCACGCCCGATTCGCTCATTTCGCGATACAGGTCGTTCCCTTCACGGCTGCGCTCGCCCACACCGGCGAAGACCGAGTAGCCGCCGTGCTCCTGGGCAACGTTGCGAATCAGCTCCTGAATGATGACCGTCTTGCCGACCCCCGCGCCGCCGAAGATACCGATCTTGCCGCCCTTGCGGAACGGCGCGATCAGGTCGATGACCTTGATGCCCGTTTCAAATTGCTCGGGCGTCACCGCCTGATCGACCAGCGCGGGCGCGGGTCGGTGGATCGGATAGTGCGTGTCCGAATGGACCGCGCCTTTGCCGTCGATGGGCTCGCCAAGCACGTTGAACAGGCGTCCCAGCGACGCCGGACCGACCGGCACGGTAATTGGCGCCCCGGTGTCGCGGACTTCGACGCCACGCCGCAGGCCGTCGGTCGGGCCCATCGCGACCGCGCGGACGACGTTATTGCCCAGGTGCTGCTGCACTTCGAGCACGAGTCGGCCGCCACCCTGCTCGACGCCCCGCATCGCGGCTGCTTCAGCGCTGTTGGCGCCGTCGCCAGTACTCACCGTCTCGGCCAGGTCGAGCTCGAGGGCGTTGTAGATGTCTGGCAGGTGCTCGGCAGGGAACTGGACGTCGACGACGGGGCCAATGATCTGGGTGATGTGACCGGTCGTCACGGGCCCAGCGACGACGCCGGAGCTTTCAGGTGCGGTCAAAGTCATGGTCTTGGATATGCTCCCACGGCAAGTACTGAGCCGGCTAGCGGCGCGAGGATGCCATCGCCTCAGCGGCCGAGGCGATTTCGGTCACCTGGTTGGTGATGTTCGCCTGGCGCACCTTGTTGTACGTCAAGGACAAGCTCTCGACGAGATCGTTGGCGTTGTCGGTTGCATTGCGCATCGCGACCATCTGGGCGCTGAAGAACGATGCCGCCGTTTCGAGCACTGCCTGGTAGATGAGGACCTCGATGTAGCGCGGTAGCAGTTGCTCGAGAATGCTCTGCGGATCGGGCTCGAAGATGTAGTCGAGCCTTCGAGCCGGAGCATTTTGCTCGCGAGCCGGTTCGGGCGGCTCGATCGGCAACAGCTGGACCACTTCGGGCCGCTGTGACAGCGTCGAGATAAATCGGGGATACACGAGCACCGCGCGATCGATCGACCCACTGACAAACGCGTCGATGATGACCCGCGCAATGGGGATCACGTCGTCGTAGCGCACCTGCGCCACCATGCCCGTGAACGTGCCCATCAACGACCGACCGCGACGGGCAAGGAAGTCCTGGCCCTTGCGGCCGACCGTCACGACCTGGACGGTCCGCCCCTCGGTGCGCTCAGTTTCGAGGATCACCTCGGTGCCGCGGCGGATCACGTTGGTATTCAGGGCGCCCGCCAGGCCGCGATCCGGAGTCACCAGCAGGACGCCGACCGTGCGCACCTCGCGCTGGACCAGCAGTGGGTGCAGCGCCTGGCCGCCGCTCGGCGCCTGAGCGCCCAGCTCGGCGACCAGCGCGCGAATGGCTTCGGAATACGGCCTGGCAGCCATCACGCGCATCTGCGCCCGACGCAGCCGCGACGCGGCCACGAGCTCCATGGCCTTGGTGATCTTGGCGGTATTCCGGATCGATCGAATGCGGCGGCGGATGTCGCGGAGCGATGGCATTGGTGCCTAGATCACGACTTGCTGCTTAAATTCGGCGATCGCCGCGTTCAAGGCCTCGGTCGTGGCTGGCGAGAGAGCCTTTTCTTTCTCAATCGTCTCGATGACGTCGGGGTGGGCGGTCTCCATGAAGCGATGGAACTCGGTCTCCCAGGTCTGGACCTTGTCGATCGCCACGTCGTCCAGCAGCCCGTTGGTCAGGGCGAAGATGATCGTGACTTCCTTGGCCAGCGAGTAGGGCACGAACTGCCCCTGCTTCAGGACCTCCTGGGATCGCAGGCCGCGCTCGAGCTGAGCTCGGGTGGTGCGGTCGAGGTCGCTCGCGAACTGGGCAAAGGCGGCGAGCTCACGGAACGCGGCGAGCTCGAGCTTCAGCTTGCCAGCGACACTCTTCATGGCTTTGGTCTGCGCGGCCGAGCCGACGCGCGAGACCGAGACACCGACGTTCAGCGCGGGCCGGATCCCAGCGTAGAAGAGGTCAGGCTCGAGGTAGATCTGGCCGTCGGTAATCGAGATCACGTTTGTCGGGATGTATGCCGAGACGTCGTTAGCCTGGGTTTCGATGATCGGCAGCGCCGTCAGCGAGCCGCCGCCATTGTCCTTGGACAGCTTCGCGGCGCGTTCCAACAGACGCGAATGCAGGTAGAACACGTCGCCTGGATAGGCTTCCCGACCCGCCGGCCGGCGCAGCAGCAGCGAAATCTGGCGGTAGGCCCAGGCGTGCTTGCTCAGGTCGTCGTAGACGATCAGCGCGTCTTTGCCCTGCCACATGAAGTACTCGCCCATCGCACACCCGGCGAACGGCGCCAGGTATTGCAGCGGGGCGGGGTCCTGGGCCGAGGCGGCGACGACGATCGTGTGCTCCATGGCGCCCTCTTCCTCGAGGATGTTGACCACTTCGGCAATCGAGGACGCCTTCTGGCCGATGGCGACGTAGATGCAGGTCAGGTCACCGTGGCGCTGGTTGATGATCGTGTCGAGCGCGAGCGCGGTCTTGCCCGTCTGTCGGTCGCCGATGATCAGCTCGCGCTGCCCGCGACCGACCGGGATCATCGCGTCGACGGTCTTGATGCCCGTCTGGACCGGGGTATCGACCGGCGAGCGCAGCATCACGCGCGGGGCGATGACTTCGACCGGCCGTGGCGCCAATCCCTCGGGCAGCGGACCTTTGCCGTCCAGCGGCTCGCCGAGCGGGTTGACCACGCGCCCGACGAGTCCCGGCCCAACCGGCACCGACGCAATGCGGCCCGTGCGGCGGACCTCGTCACCCTCGGCGATCTGGATGTACGGCCCCACGACCATGACGCCGACCGACTCTTCCTCTAGATTCAGCGCGATGCCCATAACCCCGTGCTTGGTGAACTCGACCAGCTCCAGCGCGCCGACGTTGCCCAGGCCATACACCCGTGCGATGCCATCCCCGATCTGCACCACCGAGCCGACCTCGCGCGTCTCGACGGTGGTGGAGAAATTTCTGATCTGCTCGACCAGGATGGAGTTGATCTCTTCAGTGGGTGCGGCCATACAAACTCCTGCGCAGACGCTCCAGGCGACCGCGGACGCTATCGTCGATAACCTGGTCCCCGACGCGCGCGACCACGCCGCCAATGATGGCGGGGTCGATCCGCGAGCGTATGGTGATCAGCTTGGGATCTCGATTCAGGTGGGCGGCCAGTCGCTGAGCCACCAGTTGTTCCATGTCCGCATCGAGCGGGATCGCGGTAGTGACCTCGGCGGTGATGATGCCACGCCGCTGATTGATCAAGGCGTGCAGCGCTTCCGCGATGCCTGGCACCTCGTCGAGCCGCGCGCGATCGGCCAGGATGTGCAGGAAGTTGCGCACCAGCGGTGGCGCGGCCGACAGCAGCCGATCGAGCGCCGCGTGCTTTTGCGACATCGGCACGACCGGGCTGAGAAAGACCGTCCGGGCGCTCGGCATCCTTAATATGCGCGCGAATTCGTTCAGGCTGCTGAGCCAGCCATCGTAGTCGTCGGCCTCGCTGGCGACGTTGAAGGCGGCGGCGGCGTACCGCTTGGCGCTAGCGCTGGCGGGCACGGTCAGCGAGTGGGGTTCGGGTCGTAGCGTGGCGTCGAACCGCCGCCGGGTGCCCCGTTCGTCGACAGAAACTGCTGCACCAGTCCGCGTTGTGAGGTGGCGTCCAGCGCCCCGCGCGTGACGCGTTCGACGGCCGTGACCACCATATCGGCCAGTTGCACGCGCACCTGGGCCATGACCCGTTCCTCGATCTGTCGAGCGGTGGCCTCGGCCTGTTGCTCGATGAGTTGCTGCCGCTCCCTGGCGCGCGCTTCGGCGTCCGCGAGGATCCGCTTGGCCTGTTCGTCGGCGCGGGCGCGGATTTGCTCGGCCTCGTGGCGAGTCTCCGTCAACAGCGCCACACGATCGGCCTGCGCCTGCTCGGCCTGACGGCTCGCTCGCTCCGCCTGCTCCATGCTCTCACGGACGCGCTGGGCGCGGGCGTCGAGCATGCTGACGATCGGCTTGAACAGCACCAGCCGTAGCAGGAAGAGCAGGAGTGCGAAGTTGAACAGGTGCCACAGCAGCCCCTGCCAGTTCAGGCCTAGCGTATTGGCAATTGCTTCCATCGGTCGCTCGCTCGCTCGTTTGGTTTAAGCCTCTCAGGCGACCTTGCCGACCAGGATGAAGGCGATCACCAGGGCGTAGATCGCGATGGCTTCGGCGAAGCCCAACCCGATGAGCAGCGGCACCAGGATCGGACCGATGACTTCGGGATTGCGGCCGATGGCCTCCATGGCTTTGCCGACGCCATAGCCAACACCGATGCCCGGGCCAATCGCACCCAGGCCAATGGCGAGCGCAGGCGCCCACGCGTTTCCTAAACCGACTGCCGCTGCAGCCTGGGCGAAGAAACCGAGCTCAAACACGCGGAACCTCCAGGGGGAGACTAAAAGGGTTGTCCGTGCGACACGGCCGCAACTTCACTTTCGATCGATGCGTGTGCGTCGTGGGGTGCGTGCGCGTCCTCGTGCACCGTGGCAATACTCAAGAACACCAGGCTCAACATCGAGAAGATGAGCGCCTGGATCAGCCCAACAAACAATTCAAGGCCGATGAAAATGAACATGACGTATGGCGCCACCGTGAGCATGGTCGCCAGCAGGACTTCGCCCGCGAAGATGTTGCCGAACAATCGGAAGGACAGCGAGAGCGGGCGGGTGAAGATCTCGAGCCACCGCATCGGGTTCGGAATCAGCAAGCCCTTCAGGTAACCCAGCAGACCGAGCGACCTCAGCTCGAAAAACTCGGCCAGGACAATCATCAGGATTGCCATCGCCGCCGTCACGTTCAGGTCGCTATTGGCCGATCGCAAGATGGGCACCTCCATCCCTTCGGCGTTGCGTATGAAGACGTAGCCGATGGGCAGCGTGCCGAACCAGTTGGAAAACAGGATGAAGAGAAAGGCCGTCGCCACCAGCGGCATGAAGCGCCGCCCGCGCCGGCGGCCCATCGTCTGCTCGCTGATGTTGACCCAGGCTTCGATGATCAGCTCCCAGAAGTTCTGTGCGCCGGAGGGCAGCAGGCGCATCGTGCGCGTCGAGAAGAAGGCGAACAGCACCAGGATGGCGATGACGACCCAGGCGGTCAGGATCGAGTTGGTGACCGGCAGGCCGACAATATGAAACAGCACCTCGGCCGGTGGCTGAGGTGTCGCGGGGCCGCTCGGTTGGGTCGCTTGCGCGAACCAACCCGAGCTACCTAGTGCGTCGAGCATCGATTCGGTCTAGCCTGCCTTGTCCAGTTTGCCATCATCGGCTGTTCGCGCTGACTCCGTTGTCTGCGCGTGCCATTCGGACTCGCTGTTGCGCAGGGTGGCGCGATACAGCCGTACGGTGTTCGTCGCTGCGCCCACAAGTCCGAGCAGGACGCCTATAAGGGTGAAGAGTGGAATACCGGTGTTGAGGCGGCCGTCCAACCACTGACCCGCAAAAAAGCCCAGTATGACCGCCACCGCCAGGGTGATGCCGAACTGCGATGCAACGGCAAGCGACTGGACGGTGGTGATGCCGGGCCCAGTTCGCTTGGCCATGCCCTTCGAGTTGCCGCAGCCAAGCTCAGTGTACCAGAACAGAACTTAATACGGGTCGGCCCCGACCCGGATAAGTACGCGACCAGCAACTACGTGGGCTCCACTGGCCCGGACAAGTATTTGGCTCTTCAACTGGTGCCGAACTGGCGGTCGCCGGCGTCGCCCAGGCCGGGGACGATGTAGCCGATGTCGTTGAGCCGCTCGTCGACGGCGGCGACGTGGATGGGGACGTCGGGATGTGCCTGGCTCAGGGCAGCGATGCCATCCGGCGCGGCGATCAGCCCGAGGTACTTGATGCGCTCACACCCCCAGCGCTTGAGGATGTCGACGCTGGCCACGGCCGTCCCGCCAGTCGCCAGCATGGGATCCAGCACCAGTGACAACTGCACCCGATTCGGCGTCGGCAGTCGGTTGTAGTACTCGACCGGGTGCAGCGTGCGCTCGTCGCGGTACAGGCCGAGGTGCCACACCTCGGCGGTCGGGATCATCTCGAGCACGCCCTCGACCATGCCCAGCCCCGCGCGCAGGATGGGGATCAGGCCGATCTTGATGCGCAGCCGCTGGCCCCTGGCCAGCCCCATGGGCGTCGGCACCTCGAGCTCGTCCAACTCCAGATCTTGCGTTGCTTCGTAGCACAGCAGCATGGACAGCTCGCGCACGAGCTCGCGGAATTTTTTGGGCTCGGTGCCGACATGCCGCAGCAGCGCCACCTTGTGGTGCACCAGTGGATGCGCCGAGGCGAACAGCATGTCTGTTACCGCGCGCATTCTCGCGTGCCTATAGATCTCGCGCAAACGCCAGGGCGCTGACGCGTGCGGCCCCGGCCTCGGCGAGGGCGCCAGTACACGCCGAGACCGTCGCGCCGGTCGTCACCACGTCGTCGACGAGCAGGATGCGGCGGTTCTGGACGTCGGCGGGCCGCGAGCACGAAAACGCGCCCTGCAGGTTGACCAGGCGGGCGGCGGCCGGCAGCGTTTGCTGGGCAGGTCGGTCGGCCCGCCTGAGCGCTTCGGGGAGAACGGTGCCCCGGACTGCCCGCGCAACCTCCTCCGCCAGGAGGAGCGCCTGGTTGAAGCCGCGCTCGCGGAGTCTCTGTGGCGCCAGCGGGACGGGCACGACCAGATCGGCGTGCAGTGGTCGCGCCTTCAGTTGCTCTCGGAGGAGCTCACCCATCAGCGGCGCCAGGTAGCGGCCCGACTTGAATTTCAACGTCAGCACCGCGGTGCGCGCCGCGCCGCGATACGCGAAGGCCGCGCGCACCACGCGCAGCCCTGGCGCCAGCCGCCGACACCCAGCGCAGACCCCGCGCGGCCCGCGCCACGCCGCGCACCGCGGGCAGAGCCCCTCCGGCAAGTACGGCAGCTCCGTACGGCACTCACCACACAGCGCCGTTCCCCGCACCGCGCAGCCAATGCACTGCGCCGGAAACAGCCCCTCCAGCACCACCCGCCACGCCTCCGCGAGCACGTGAGACTCTACCGGCCGGCAGGGACCCTGGGCGGCAATTACGCGGCTGCTTCCGCAAGAAAGCGTGCCCCTCAACGGAGTGCCCTCACAGAGGTCGCCCTCACGGGAGTTCCCTCCTGGTACCTCCCCGGATCCTGACCCCCGTAGGCGAGCCAAGGCGAGCCTCAGCGCGGCTGGCGGAGGTCTTCGCCTCGGGCGCGGCGGCTGCTGGCTTCGGAGGCCAGGCCGCGGCGGGCGCTGACGTCGGCGCAAGTGTCCCAAACGGCGGCGCGGTACGGGCCAGTCGTGAGCGCGCGCTGGCACGCTTGCTCGGCGGCGTCGAGATTGGCCTGGGCCAGGTACAGGCGGGTGAGACGGAGCTGTGGCAGCGGCTCCATCGGCGCCCGCGCGGCGGCTTCGCGCAGATCGGTGCCGACGCGCGCGACCGCGGCTGGGTCACCGCGGCGCAAAGCTGCCCGCTGCCAGTCCAGGGCCGCCGCCCGCGGCAGCTCCTCGACCCACGGTGCCCAGCCCGCAGCCAGCTCTTCCTGCGCGGCGCCCACCTCGTAGTTCGCCCGCCGCGCGGCGCCGTACAGCGCGTCCGCCACCGCCGGCGCTGCCACCAACGGCACCAGCAGCAGACCTGCCACGCCAACTGCGACCAAAACCGCGCGCGCGCGGAGCCGCTGAGCCGCGGCCGACCGAAAGGGCCGCGGCGTCAGGCTCGCCGCCAGCCCGAGCAGCATCCAGAACAGGGCACCAGTGACAACCGTGTGGAACGCGAAGCTCACTTCGACCAGATGGCCCGCGAGCGCCGCCAGCACGGCCACCGGCAGCAGACTGCCCGGAGTCGCGACCCGCGCACGCCACGCGCTCCGTACCGCGCACCCGAGCACCACCAGCAGGATCGCCACCCCGAGCAACCCGCCAGTCAGAAACGTGTCCAGCAGCAGGTCGTGCGCGCGGTCCCACTGCTGATTCTGAGTCAGCCGCACCGTCGCCTCGCCGTGCTCGAGCACCGCCGATTGCGTCTCGAGGCCGAAGCCGAACGCAGTCCGCAGCGGGTCGCCGAGCGGCAGCCGCAACGCGTCCGCCCAGACCGTGAGCCGCTCGACCGACGAGTCGCCACCCTGGGCGATTTTGAGAAAGCGCTGCAGGCCGCCGAGGCCCGTCCCACCGGTGGCCACCACCGCGGCCGCCCCATCGGCCAGCAGCAGCGCCACGGCGATCAGGAGCTTCATCGCACGCGCGCCGCGGGCCGAATGCGACGTGCCCCAGCTCCACCCGGCCACCACGGCAAATGTCAGCAGGCCGGCAGCTAGCCCCAGCACCGGACCGCGGATGGTCGCCTGGATGGTGACGGCGCAGATGATCAGCAGCAGCGCCAGCCAGCCCGCGTACGCCAGCGCCGCCCGGGCACCGCGCGAGGTGGCGGAGCGGGCGCACCCGATCACCCGGTACAGCGCGAACGGCGCGACAAGCACCAGGTAGCCGGCCAGGAACGTCGGCGAGCCGAGACTCGACCCCGGTGCACCCAGCGTGGTCCACGTAATGGGATCCAGCCCGAGGTGCTCGAGGAGCGCATAGCCACACGCCGGGACCGACCCCAGGATCAGGACACCGATCGCGCGTTCGCGGCGCGCTGCATCGGCGAAGAGATCGGCGGCGCTCAGGAGCAGGACACCTCCGGACGCCAGGCTCAACCACCCCATCCCGCGCTCGAAACTGCCGAAGAAGCTCTGCTCCGGTTCGATTGACAGTGCACTCGACACCGCCGCGAGCGCGATCAGCACCAGTCCGGCGCGGACGACCGGCTGGGCGCCCACGTCGACCGTTGGCTGCCCCAGGAGCCGATGCGCGAGCCAGGCGACGGCGATGATGACCGCCCCGGCCTGTAAGAGACTCGTCTTGAGGGGTTCGAACGCCAGCACACTCGCCGGATTGAAGGCGGTCGGCAGCAGGACCAGCAGGCCAAGCCAGAGAGCCTCGGCGACGCGCGCCGCGTGCCGCCCAAGTGCCGTACCGGTTGCCTCCGCAGCCACGCGCGCCCGCTCGTCCAGCGGCTGGCGAAGGACGAGCGGGCGAACGCTCACCACGGGTCGCGCAAGCCCTTACCGATGTGTGACGGTGCGGGCCGCGACGGTGCTAGTCGCCCGTGTTCGTTCCGCCGTTGTCGTCGCCACCAGGCTGCTGGTGATTGTCATCGTTGCCATTGTTGCAGTGGCTGTCGTCATCCCGGCATGGCCGCGCGGCGTCGGTAACTCGTCCCGGCCTGGTTATGGACGTACTCTCACGCTTCGATGTCGATTTCGTCACCTACCTGTGTCTTGCTGGCTGCGCCGACGGGCAGCTCAATTGCCCATTTACCGCCCACGAACAGAGGCCCAAAGCGCCACGGCCGGATGTTTCTCAGGACGTGGGTGACGCGGCTGTGCCGGTCGACATGGACCACGTCGAGCGGAATCCGCATGAACCACATGTGGATTCCACCCCCCGGTTGCAGGACCAGCCCGGCCCCTGGCAGGAGCTCGGGCCGGCCCATCAGGCCCCAGAAGCGCCCCCAGTACGAGCTGGCGAGCTCGGCACGCTCAGCCAGAACTTCCCCACGCGTGCGGTTAACGACTCGAACCAACTGCATCCCTTCAGTGATAGCGGAATACTTGAAATGTCAGCCCGTCGGGGCTTGCCAGCGTCTCGACCAGCGCGAAGTGCTGGGCGATGGCCTGCTCGGCTTCAGCCGGAAAGAAGTTGTACGCGGTGATGACCACCGAGAAACGGCCGGTGGACAGCGCGTCGGTCAGCGGCTCGCTGCGCCACCGACCCTGGAGTTGTTCGGCGCGCAGGTCGATCGGCTGCACATAGACGGGCAGGCCGTTTCTGACCGCGAAGCCGGCCGGCTCGGCGATGACCGCACCAGCTTCGGCGCGCACGATCTCGTCGAGCCGGGCGCCGATTGCCGCGTCGACGGGCGTCGGCGTGCGGCCCAGCGCCGCATCGCCGAGATACGCCGTGCCGAAGGTGTTGGGCCAGTGGACCAGCAGCACGAGCTGCGTGGCCGCCAGCATCGGACCCAGCACGGCGGCCGGCGCCGGCAACGCGCGCCAGGCGAACGGTGTCGCCAGCGCCAGGGCGAGCACCGGCTCGATCAGATAGTTGACGCTGCTGCCGCCGTTGCCCGCGCTCAGGGCCGCGAACAGCGCGATCGGCAGGTAGACCGCGATTGGCGACGGCGTGCGCCCCAGTGCCCGCCGCAGCCACCAGATCCCCGCCGCTACGGCCGGTAGGTGGAGCGCGACAAATGTGCCGACGTAGATCGTGGCGCGCAGGGGCAGGACGGGGTTGCTCGCGTTGCCGGCGAGCACGTGGCGCGTGAACTCACCGTGTGTAGCCGCGTTCAACCAGAGGTAAACCACCAGGCTCGGCGCTACGATCAACAGCCCGAACAATGCCCCGGTCCGCCACGAGCGGAGCGTCAACGCCAGGCCCACCGCGAGCGTCGCGGTGAGCGTCGTTTGTTTCGTCCACACTGCCAGGCCGCACAAACACGCCGCGGCAATAACCCCGCGGCGGCCGCGAGACCACTGGGCGACTACCACGCCCGCGGTCGCTAGCAGCAGTGCGAGCATGTCGACGCGGGCGTACCCGGCCCACTGGTAGACAAAGGGCGAGGCAGCCAGCAGTCCGACCGCCACCACGCTCGGCCACAGCCCGCACCGCACCCGCCAGGCGTTGAGGGCCACGACCACGGCCAGTCCAAGCGCCGACACGACCGACAGCGCTCGGCCTGGCCAGAACGCCGGACCCGTGAACGGGATGACGGCGCTCCACAGCACCGGAAACAGCGGCGGGTACGGCGAGCGCACCATTGGAAACTGCTGCAAGTCGACATAGACGGGCTCACCACGGCTGAACCGCACGGCGTCGAACAGCACGTAGCCCTCGCCATAGTTCAGGTCGTACGGGAAGGCGATCGTCAGCGCGAGGTGATACGCCAGCACGCCGACCTGCAACGCCACCAGGACGGCGACCGCCACGAGCAGCCCGCGGTGAATCACCCCGGACTGACGCGATAGACGCGCACGACGCCCGACTGGAAGGCTGCGCCATCCGGGGGCGTCAGATTCGCCTCGCCCGGGCCATACACCAACCACTGGACGCCGAGCTGCTGCGCGACCGTCAGACTGCTGGTGCTGGCGAACACACTCCGCGTCGCGAGCTCCTTGATGTCGGCTTGAGCCGTGGCGACTGGATGGCCACCAAAGACGCGTGCCGGCGTGCGCGGCGCCAGATAATTGGCCGCCTGCCAATCGGCCAGAATCACGTCGCCTGGCTGCGCCTGAGCATTGAGCCAGGCGGCGACGGCATCGAGGTCACGGGTCGAGCGATAGATCGGCAACGGGGTGTTCTTGAAGCCAGAAGCAACGATGCTCACCAGAATGAGCAACGTTCCGACCGTCGCCGTCGCGACCACGGCCAGGCGCAGCACTCTGGCGCGCCAGGATTTGAGCCACGCGCAGGCCGCGACCAGTGAGTTCGCCGCCAGCACGGCCAGTACGGGATGGATGCCGAAACTCAGCCGACGCTGGTACGGCACCGGCAGGTACATCGCAAACAGGATCAACAACAGCCAGCCGAGCAGACCAATCGGCGCCACCCGCTCGCGCAGCATCACGGCGCCGCCCAGTGCCAGCACGAGGATCAGGCCGAGGTCAATCACCAGGTCCCTCGGCCCTGGACTGGGCAACACGTTCTGCAGGCTGTAGGTGGCCTGCCAGAACGGGTCAAAACTGAACGTCACAATCGTCGGCACCAGAACTGGCACGGCAGCGACACAGGCGGCGAGCGCGCCGATCAGACTGGCACGGCCGCGCTCGGTGCGCATGAACACGGCGCCTGCTAGAAGCGTCGCCGCGAGCAAGACGGGCAGATGGAATGGGTGCAGCAACGCAACGGTCGCGGAGAGCAGCCCGATTTTGAACAGCCACCGCCGCGACACGGTGCGCCGCGCACGCAGCACGTCGTGCGCAATCTCCAGCGTGGCCGCCATGGCGAGCGGCACGTGGGGCGCCGCGAAGAGCAAGCCGAAGCCGTTGGTCTCGTACGACCAGTTCCCCGTGTAGACCCCGCCCCCGCCGCGCAGCATCGAGTACACCGCCGCGAACAACTCGAAGCCGCTGGCGAACAGCGTGAACCCGAACGCCCACCGGGCGGCCGCCCTGCCCGCCGCAAACGCCCGACAGAATCGCCACAGCGCCACAACCAGGAGTGCGCGAGCCAGGGCTTCGACCGCGCGCTCGATGACAATCGCCGGCACGTGCACGGTCGCGGCCAGCTTGCCGATGGCGACGTACAGCGGGAACATGAACGCGGCGTCGTGCGGCTCGGCCGTGAATACGTCGTGGACGAGCCAGCCGGACTGTTCGGCGCCCTGGCGCATCGCCGATTCGTACTGCGCAAAGTCGTTGACGAACCACGCGGTGCCCATTCCGGATGCGCCCGGCGGCGCGCAGCACACCGACAGCGCCACGGGCACCTCACCGATGAGCAGGACCAGGCCCAACACGGCGATCAGCCCGGCGTGCCGCCAGACTGAAGGCTGAGCCAGAGGCCGCGCCTCAACGCCGCCAGCACCGGCTGCGCGCCGCGGGTCAGCTCGAGGCCGCGCCTCGGCCGCACCGGGTGCGCGGCGCGGGTCAGCCTGAGGTGGACTCACGGCCCGGCCCCCGCGGGAATCAGGGCTTCCGCGTGGTCGTCGCGGCGAAACAGTAACAATTGTTCACTCTGCCATACCGGCGCCGGGTAGGAACGCTCGAGTCGATACGCGCGGTTGAAGGCCGCGTCCGGCAGGAGCGAGCGTTGGGCAAATGCATCCAGCGTGACGACCACGTCCGGGCGCTGATCCATGATGAGCTTCGGCGGAATGGCGTTGTCGGTCACCAGTTGCTCGGGGAGCAGCGGGTAGTAGCCCAGGGCGACCGGCGAGACCAGACCCACCGTATCCAGAATGTGCAGGTTGGACGCGTAGCCGAGCGCGCCGATCTCCGGCGCCGCGACGACCGCATTCGCTGGCAGACTCTCGGCCAGACTGCGCCCGACCTCGAGCATGAGTTGTTCGCGGCCCAGGCGTTCGCCGTTGGGCAGCAACGGCTGCGTCCAGTCGATCGCGACCACCTGCCACAGGACCAGCACGCCCGCGATCCAGGAGGTGCGCCGGGCGCCGATGCGCGCCAGCCCGGCCGCCGCACCCAGCAGATAGAAGGGCTCGATCGGCACCAGGTACCACGGAAAGAGCCGCACCCCGCGCATGCCGACCGCGACGTAGAAGACCAGATACAGCCCCGCGAAGCAGGCGAACGGTTGCCACGGGAGCCTCTGCCGACCGAGCCAGGGCAGTCCCCGGCGGGTCAGGTCAACCAGTGCCAGCACACCCAGCGCAGCCAGGACCAGACCGACGGCGCTTGGTACCGCGGCCAGCAGATACGTCGACCAACCGGGCAGTCCGGCTTGAATCAACAGCGCCACGGTGTTTTCGAACGGCCAGGCCGACTGATAGGCGACCTGCTTGGCAGCAACGCTATTCGGGAGGGCGCTGCCGTAGCGCCAGTAGATCGTGAGGCCGGCGAGTAGTGCCGGCGCCGCCCCGGCCAGAACCGCCGGCCATGCCTGCCAACGCCGTCTGACCCAGGTCCAGATGACCACGGTCGCCACCAGCAGGGCGCCTTCGGGGCGCACGAGCACCGCCAGGCCGCCCAGACCTGCCGCGAGCCACACGCTGGAGCCGCCGGCGGTAAGGCCCAGCGCAACCAGGGTCATCAACACAAACAAACTGGTTTCCATGCCGCCGGTGGCAAAAGCAATGCTCATCGGGTTCAACGCCCAGGCCAGCCCAACGCAGGCAGCGCCCGGTGGTCGCCAGCCCAGGCGCACGCCGTAGTGCACCAGCAACCCGACGGACGCTGCATCGCACAGCGCGGATACGCCGGTTGCCAGCCAGGGCAGATTCGTGAATCCAAGGCGGTACCCGGCGGCGAGCAGCACCGCCCACAGCGGCGTCGTTGTCCCCAGGACCCACTCGCCCGAGTTGTAGACGAGCCCGAGGCCCTCGGCGAGGTTCCGCGCGTATCTGAAGGTGATATACGCGTCGTCGATGGGGTGCGGGCCCGTCAGCAGCCGCGCCAGCACCGCGACCAGCGCTGGCAGGACGAACGCGACCTTCCTCTGGGTCAGGATCACCGACCGACGCGGAAGAACTGGACGCCGTCGCGATCGTAGACCAGGTCCAGCCCAGGCTGGCTATCCAGGCTGAGCGCGCCGAGCGCGCGTTCCCGCGGCCCGAGAGCGATGATCGTTGCGCCGCTGAGTCGCACGATATCCGCGCGCTCCCCGGGCGGCGTGTCAACGGCGTAGAACTGCTTGACCCAGGCCGCCTTCTGATCGCTGCGCAGCGTGGCCACGATATGCCCGTGGACCACTCGACCGTCGATCGCCCCCCCCAGCGGATTGCCGAACTCGGTCGAGGTCAGGACCACGTCCGCTGCCGTACTGTGCTCGCCGAGCCACGCTGCGCCGGCCGCTTCGGCGCTGCTCCACAGATACACCTCCGACGGGCTATTCAGCATCGCCGATGCCACCAGCGACACGTACACCAGGAGCGCCGTCGAGATCCCGGCGATGACCGCGCCATAGTTGATCAGTCGTCGCCACAGACGCCGGACCTCGTGCCTGCGCAGCCAGGCGTTCATCTCGAAGAGGCCGGCCGCTGCCAGGACCGCCAGCGCCGGCTGCACGCCAAACGCGAAGCGTCGCTGATACGGCACGGGCGCATACATCCAGAGCAGTCCGAGGCCGACCCAGAGCATCAGCAGCCGGCGACGCTCGCTGGGCCAGCGGCGCACGACGGACCAGGCCAGCGGCGCGGCCAGCAGGACCAGCCCATAGTCGAGCACCACCGACCACGGCGGACTGGCAGGCATGATGTTCTGGATGCCGTACGTGCCTGACCAGAACGGGTCGAGCTGATAGAGCAGCAAGCTGTACAGCGCGGCCGGGGTCACCGCCAGTCCGGCGACGATCGCGGCCGGCCACGCGCGTCGACTAGTCAGCAGCGCGTGTATGCCCAGGACGCTCACCAACGTCGGCGCGTTGAACGGATGCACCAGCGACAGGCCCAGGACGGCGGCGCCGAGGAGCGCTGTCCAGAACCATCTGCCGGCTATCGCCCGAAAATACAGTGGCGCGCACACGAGCGTCAGCGCCAGGCCCAGCATCAGGTGCGGGGCCGAGAGCAGCACGCCGAACGAGCTCATCTCCAGGTACGGGTTGATGGACTCGGGGAGCAGGCCGTCGAGCGCGTGCACCCCGGCGCCATCGAGCAGCAAGCGCAACGGCGCGGTCAGGGCGTCGAGCCCGAGCGTGCCAAGCGTGAGCAGGACTGCCAACCGACGTTGTCGGCGGAGTGCGAGAAACGTCGCCGCGAACAGATACGTCGCTCCGACGACAGCCAGTCGGCCGAGCCACTCGAGGGTGATGAACGTCGCCAGGTTGCTGATGCCCAGCAGGGCGCTGAGTTTGCCGGCGGTCACGTACAGCGGGTACATGAAGGCCGCCGCGTGCGGCTCCGCGCTGAAGTGATCGTGAATCAGCCAGCCGCTGTGGCTCGCACCTTCGCGCATGGCGGCCTGGTACTGACTGAAGTCGCGACTGAACCAGAACGTGCCGATGCGCTGCAGCGCCGGCGGCCCCCACAGCGCCGAGACCACGTACGGCAGCCCGCACAGCAGCAACACCCCCGCCGCGACGCCGACGAGCCACACAGTGTCGTGAGCGGAGAGAATCAACTCCCCCCGCTCCCTCGGGAGGGACAGGGGGGCCGGGGGGGCCGGGGGGGTGAGGGTGCGATGTCTCCCAGTGAGGATGCGAAAGCCTTCGGCAACCACCTAGCGCACACCAGGAAGCAGACGCGGCACCTGCTGCGCATACGCCGGATACTGCGACGGGTACGCCGCCACCAGCGCGCGCTCCTCATTGACTGTGCGCCAGTACTGCAGCACCACGAACACCGCGACCAGCGCCACCACCGGCAGGTGCGGCTTGGCCAACAGCAGCCCCAACGCCGCCACGACTTCACCCAGGTAGACCGGGTGCCGGACGAAGCGGTACGGCCCCCGCAAGACCAGGCCGCGCACCTCGGGGAACAGCCCAAAGCACCGCCCCAGCACGGCCAGGCTCCAGATCGTGAAGACCGTGCCCAGCAGCACCACGATGCTCGAGGCGAGCAGGCTGGTCGCCGACGTGCTGTCCTCGACGGGCAGGAAGGCCACGACGTTCAGCAGAAACGTTCCCAGGAGTGCGACCGCGCTCTGGCCCAGCGTGGCCCGCTGGCCCTTGAGCCCGCGCCGCCGAATCGCGAACAGGACAACGGTCAGCGCCAGGAAGGCGATCGTCGCAACGTCCTGCAACAGTCGCAGCTGGCCGTCCAACGACCCGACGCGGATGCTGCCCGGCAGCCCCAGGACGTGCGCGCCGAGAGCCATCCCAAACAGGTAGGCCGGCCACACGTTGCCGAGCAGCAGGTCACCCCAATGGGTAGCCTCGATCGCCTGGTACATACCAACCAGGGCGTGCCACGCGCGCACGAACGGACTCAGGACCCCGAACTGACGACTGAGCAGCCTACCGACTCCCCTGATGAAGTGCTGCTGCGAGAATCGTGCCGCTCCGCTTCGCCGCAAGCCGAACTCAGAACCGTGATGCACTCGGAGGGACATCTTGGCACGGCCGGCCCACGTACGAGCCTGCCACCGCGGTCCGTCAGCTGGACCGCTTGGCACGGCCCGCCCCACGTACGAGCCTGCCACCGCGGTCCGTCGGCTGGACCGCTTGGCACGGCCCGCCCCACGTACGAGCCTGCCACCGCGGTCCGTCGGCTGGACCGCGTCACCCCGCCGCAACTTTTACCCAACCGTACTTGTGCAGCAGTGCAGCCTGCTCGTGGTTTAGACGCCCGGCGCGTTCGTGTTGGCGAGCGTGGGCCAGATCGGGCCCATGATGACGACGCACAGTGCGGGAAAGATGAAGATCGCCAGCGGGAAGATCAGCTTCAGCTGGAGTTGCGCGGCTTTTTCTTCGGCGCGCTGGCGACGCACCACGCGCATCTGCTCCGCCTGGACGGTCAGCACTTTGGTCACGCTGACACCCAGCTGTTCGGCCTGCAAAATGGCGCCCACGAAGTTATTGAGATCGGACACCTGGGTCCGCAGGACCAGGTCTTTGAGTGCGTCGCGCCGGGAGCGACCGACCCGCATCTCGGCCAGCATGCGCGCGAACTCGGCCGACAGCGCGTCGTCACGTTTTTCCACCAGGCGCTGGATCGCCGCGTCAAAGCCGAGACCCGCCTCGACGGTGATGACCAGCAGGTCGAGCGCGTCTGGGAGCGCCCGCTGGATGCGCTTCTGTCGGGTGCGCGTCTTGCTCCGCAAGAGCAGCTCGGGGCCAAACCAGCCGAAGGCCACGCCGATGCCACCGAACAGGAAGGCGTAGCCAGTTTCGCCGCCGATGGTCATCAGGAAGAACAGCACGCCCCCGAGGACCAGGGCGGCGAAGGCTTTCATGCCCAGGAAGTCGGCGGGGGTCCAGCGGTAGGGATTGCCGGCCAGCGCCAGCTTGCGCTGGATGGCGTCCATCCCTTTGACCGTCGTGTCCTTCGGGTTTTTCGAGCGGGACTGCTGGAACCTGCTCAGCGCGTCGGCGAGTTGGCGGATGAACGGCCGAAGCACGCGCTCGGCGAAGGGCTGGCGCAGCTCGATCTCCTCGAGACTGCTGGGGCGCTGTTTGAAGGCAGCCAGGCGTTCGGCGATGACGTCCTTGCCGGTGCGCGGCAAGTACAGGCCAACGACGAGCAGCACGACGCCGAGTCCAGCAAGAAGAGCGAACAGCATGATTGAGCTTTCTTAGACCTCGATGGCCACGAGCTTGCGAATGGTGAGCGAGCCCATGACGATGCCGATGACGCCCGCGACGGGCAGCACCAACCATGGACCGGGGGTGAACAGGGCACCCATGTACGACGGCGCGATCAGCATCAGCATGCCGCCGATCGCCACAGGCATGCCTGACAGGACGTAGCCTGCCATGCGGCCCTGAGCGGACATGGTGCGGATCTCGCCGTTCAGCTTGACCCGTTCGCGGATGGTGCCCGCGATCGAATCCAGAATGCGGGACAGGTTGCCGCCGATCTCGAACTGCACCAGGATGGCGACCACCAGGAGTTCGAGGTCGTCGCTGTTGACGCGCCGCTGCAGGTGCAGCAGGGCTTCCTGAGGTCCGACGCCCAGGCCGATCTCGCGGACCACGCGCTGAAACTCGTCCGCCATGGGCGGCTCGGCCTCGCGCGAGATCATCTCCATCGATTGCACCAGGCTCATGCCTGAGCGCAGCGAGTTGCTCATCAGGGCAATGGTGTCGGCCAGCTGGTTGTTGAACGACTTGAGCCGCCCCGCCTGACGCATGCCCAGCCAGATTTTGGGGATGAACCAGCCGAAGGCACCGAAGACGCTGCCGACAAAGATGACCCCCGAGATGAGCCACGCCAGGGCGCCGATCACCACCGCGGCAGCGACCTGCAGGATCAGGAATTCGCCCAGCGTCAACTTCAGGTTGGCGCGGGCGAGGTCAGTCCGGAGAGCCGCGGCGAACGTGCGGCCTGAAATGGACGCTTCGACCCGCTTGGCCAGCATTTGCGTGACCTGGACCGAGGCGGCCTGCTTCTGCTCGTCATCGGTGAGCTGGTACGCCCGCCCGCCGTACCGGCGGAGGCGCTTGTCCAGCAAGGTGCGATCGCGCCGAACGGCGCGCTCGATGCCCCAGATAAGGCAAATGAGCCCGGCGCTGGTCAGGATTGCTAACAGCGCTTCGATAGACATGGTCTAAAAGAACCCCGGAGCGAGGCCGAAGATGGACGGCGGCAGTTGAATGCCCGAGTCTTCGATCTTGGGCATGAACTTGGGACGAACGCCCGTCGGCTTGATGGAGCCGATGACCTTGCCGTTTTCGTATGACTCCTGTTCGAACAGGAACACGTCCTGGAGGGTGACCTTGTCGCCTTCCATGCCTTGCACTTCGGTGATGTGGGTCAATTTTCGGGATCCGTCGCGCATGCGACTCTGCTGCACGATGACGTCCACCGCGGAGCTGATCTGCTCACGAATGGCCCGAATCGGCAGATCCATGCCTGCCATCAGCACCATCGTCTCGAGGCGCGCGAGCATGTCGCGCGGCGTGTTGGCGTGGCCTGTGGTCAGCGAGCCGTCGTGGCCCGTGTTCATCGCCTGCAGCATGTCCAGGGCTTCACCGCTACGGCACTCGCCGACGATGATCCGATCAGGGCGCATGCGCAAGGTCGACTTCATGCAGTCGCGGGCGGAAATTGCACCCGTCCCTTCGATGTTCGCCGGGCGCGTCTCCAGACGGACCCAGTGATCTTTGGCCAACTGCAGCTCAGCCGAGTCCTCGATGCTGACGATGCGTTCGTCGTCGGGGATGAAGTTACTGAGCACATTGAGCAGGGTGGTCTTGCCCGAGCCTGTGCCACCTGAAATCACGATGTTCAATCGAGCGACGACGCACGCGCGCAGGAACTCGGCGATCTCGGGGGTCATCGAGCCGAACCGGATCAGATCGTCCACCCGCAGCTTCTCTTTGGTGAACTTTCGGATGGTGATGCACGGGCCGATCAGCGAGATGGGCGGGATGATGACGTTGACGCGCGAGCCGTCTGGCAGGCGGGCGTCGACGATCGGGCTGGCCTCGTCGACGTGTCGGCCGAGGGGTGAGACGATGCGGTCGATGACGCGTCGAACGTGTTCGTCGTCGTCGAACTGCACGTCGCTCAAGAGCAGGCGGCCCTTGCGCTCGAAGTAGATCTTCTTGGGGCCGTTGACCATGATCTCGGTAACGGTGGGATCGATGAGCAAGGGCTCGATCGGCCCGAAGCCGATCACGTCCGCGGCAAGCTCTTCGAAGAGGCGCTCTTTTTCGGCCCGCGTGAGGACGAGGTTCTCGGCCTCGATGATCTGATCGAAGAGGTTCTTCAGCCGGTGACGGACCTCATCGATCTCGTTCGTATCGGTGGTCGGGTCGAGCTCCGAGATCAGCTTGCGCTTGACCCGCTCTTTGAGGCTCCGCTGGGCCTCGGTTGCCTGCGACTGGATAGGCGTCGCGCGAAAGGTGGCTTCGACCGGCACGGCCGGCGAACCACCTGGTGTCGCGTCGCTGGGTGGCGGCGGGGCGGGATGCGCGGGTGCAAGGGTCGCACCATGTTCTAACCGCTTGAGGAGAGACATCAGTGGCTCTTAGTGACCCGCGGCGATCGGCAGGGTCGGTGGCGGCGCGAGGTTGTATTTCTGCTGCATGTAGTTGAAGTTCACGACCAGGTTGTTGTCGGCCTGTTGATCGTCGGCCGGCGAGCGCAGCACCATCTCGATGTTGCTGCTCTTGTAGTAGGTGGTCGCGTCCTTGAGCCACTTCAGGACCAGTGCTTCCTCGGGCTGGACGATGAAGATGATGTTCGCGCCAGCCATGGACGGGGCCGCGCCTTTGCCGCTCGGATCGCCCGAGGCGGGCACCAGTGAGCCGTCGGCAGCGTAGCTACCGATCTCCTGGATGCGCAGGTCCTGGAGCATGATGCGCGTCTGCAGGTACGGGATCGGGTTCGCCAGCACCGCCTCGGGGCTCAGGCCCTGGGGCGCATTGATGGTCGTGTACAGCAGATCGACGCGGTCGCCTGACCGAAGGGCGTTTACCGTGGCCAGCGACAGCGGCTGGCTGCCAGCGAACGAAACGGGCATGACGTACATGACTTTGCCCTTTTCGATGCGGAAGGACGGTGCGTTCTTCACGGCCACGGGCCCGATTTTCTGCGTATTGATCACGGCACCCTTGGTGATCGCGTCAGGGCTGAATTTGCCCACGACGTCCTCAATTTTGGTGGCCGCGCCAGCCTGGACCAGATCGTCCGGGACGGTCCGCACATTGACCATGGACGCGGCGATCTCGGTGCGGGCAAGGATGTCGCCCGTCGCAATCACGACGCGAGCTGTAGGCAGAGATGCCTTGACGTGCTCCGCTTCGGAGACCTGCGAATAAACCATGACGCCGACGGACAGCGCCATAACAAGGCCGCCGCCGATCAGGATGTAACCAAGTCGCTTACGTTGCACGCCGTACTACCTCTCGCCTGCCACATGGGGGATGATTACAAAGAGCATCGACCATCGGGGGGCGGGCCATTATAGGGAGGCGTGAGATTAGGTCTGATTACAACGGCGTATCAGAGGGGCGGACCAATCTGCCACATCACCCCCCTGGAAGGGGGAGACACAACAAAAGGCCCGACCTCCGCAAGGAGGTCAGGCCTTTTGTGAATCCTGATAGTGACGGCTCTTTTAGCTTAGACGGAGCCGCCGAGCTTGCTCAACAGGCTGCTGACTGCCGGACCGAAGACGATCAAACCCGCAATTGCCAACACGGCGACGAGCGCGATGATCAGGCCGTATTCGACCAGGCCTTGAGCTCGCTCTTGAGCCCGCTCGCGTAGTTCCAACATGTCAATCATGTTCAGTGTTCTCCCTTGCCCGATTCACGACTCGCAAAGTGGGGGTTCTGCGACCGCGGTATCAACGACTGAGCGGGTTGCAAGAACCACGCCCATGAACAGGAGCAGCAAGGGCTGTGCCGTTATGCGGCTAGGAGGCTGTGGCTTCCATGCGGATCCAGCCGTTGCGCAGTGCATACACGACGGCTTCGGTTCGATCGTTCACTTCGAGTTTCCGCAAGATTGCGCTCACGTGGTTCTTGACTGTTTGATCGCTGATGCTCAACTTGCGGCCGATAATCTTGTTGCTGTTCCCGCGCGCGACCAGGTCTAGAATTTCGATCTCACGCGGCGAGAGCTTGACAAACAGCGGGCCGAGCGGCTCCGCGTCGAGCCGCGGGACCGGCAGCTCGGACGGGACCGGGGCAGCGTCGACGGCAGAGTCCTCGCGGAAGTGGGCCAGGATGCGGCCGGCGACCGCTGGAAAGCGGACGACCTCTTCGTCGATCGGAAATTGGCCCGCGGCGGCCCGGCGCAGGGTGGCCACAAAGAGATCCACGTCCGTGCTGGCCCGCAAGTAGGCCGTCGCGCCGACGCGGGCCGCCTCGAACAACTCGGCCTGGGAATACGCCCGGGTCACAAAGACGACTACCGTCTTGGGCTGACGGACGCGAAAGAATCGCGCCAGCTCGACGGCGCCCGGCTCTGGCAGCGTGCTCTCGATCAGCACCATGTCGAGCGGTTGATCGCGCACCAGTCGGGTGGCTTCGACGGCCGAGCCGACGCGACCAACGACCGCGAACCCGGGCGCGTGACCGAGCCGGGTGCGCACCTCAGGCGTGACGACCGGCTGGTGTTCGACGATGAGCAGACGTACAGGGGAATTCTGGGCAGCGTGCATGAATCGCGTGTGTTGCCCAACTCCCAACCACAGTGTAGGCGCTCGTACACTCTGTCATCACGTGATCATGCCTTCGACCGACCGACCGGCGGCCCCTATTCAGCGCGTGCGTGGCACCAATGACGTCCTGCCACCTGAAGACGCGCGTCTGCGCCGTCTCGAAGCCAATCTGCGCCGGAGCTTCGAGCGCTTCGGGTATCAGGGCATTCAGACGCCGATTCTCGAGCCCCTTGAACTGTTCCTCCGCAAGTCGGGCGACGAGATTCTGGCGCGAATGTACGCCTTCTCGCACTGGAATCGGCGTCTGTGTCTGCGGCCGGAGCTCACCGCCAGCGTCATGCGCGCGTTCGTCGACAGCATGCAGGGCCACGGGCTGCCAGTCCGTCTGCACTACGCCGGCCCGAGCTTCAGATACGAGCGACCGTCCCGCGGTCGGTCGCGCCAGTTCACGCAAGTCGGCATGGAGCTCATCGGCGCCGCCGGTCCCGCGGCTGACGCGGAGGTACTCCATCTGGCGTGCGCCGGGCTCGAGGCGGTCGGCATCAAGAAGTACCGACTCGTCGTCGGCCATCTCGCTTCGACGCTGCAATTGCTGGCCCAACTCGGCATGACCGATCACGCCCAGGGGCTCGTGCTTGATCAGCTCGAGCCCGTTGCGCGCGGCCGGCTGGACCTCGACGGTGCGGTCGCCCGCGTTGTCGACCGGCTCGGCGGCGGGCGGATGAACGGGTCCGGTGGCGATGCCCCGCCAGGGCTGCCCTCGGCCCTGGCGAGCCTGCCGCCGGACCAGGCGACGGCGATCGCGTCTGACATCTTGAGTCGTGCCAGCCTGCCCATCGAAGGTGGCGCCCGCCAACCCCACCAGATCATCCAGCGCCTGCTCGCCAGGGCCAATCGCCCAGACCCGACCGACCAGGTGCGGGCCGCTTTTGAATTCGTGGCCGAGTTGCGCTCCGCCGCTGGCCAGCCAGCCCGCCTGGAACGCGAGCTGCGGCCGGTGCTCGAGAAGCGCGGGCTGAGCACCACCCCGATCGACGAGGTGTCCGCCGCGCTCGGCTTTCTCCAGGCGTACGGGCCGCTCTCCGATGAAATGGAGATCGAGGTCGACCTCAGTCTGGCGCGGGGTCTGCGGTATTACACGGGGCTGGTGTTCGAGATCTACGTCGACGCCGAAGACGGTCCGCTGCAGGTGTGCGGCGGCGGCCGCTACGACGATCTGGTGCGTGCCCTCGGCGGCCGCGAGGCGGTGCCAGCGTGTGGCTTCATGTACGGGCTCGAACGCGTCGAGCTGGCCCTGGGCACCGCTGAATCGCCGCGGCCGCCCCGTGTCCTCGTCGTCGGCGTCGACCCGGACGATCATCCGTATGCGTTGAAAGTCGCGCATGAGCTGCGCAGCGTGCCGCAGCTGATCGTCGAACAGGACGTGCGATTGCGCGGCGTGAAGTCGGCGCTGCGATACGCCGACCGGGCCACAATCGACCTGGTCGTCATCGTTGGCCGGCGCGAGCGCGACGATGCGACTGTCGTGCTGCGGGACATGCGTTCGCGCCAGGAGACGGTTGTGCCGCGTGGTGAGCTCGTCGGCGTCGTCCAGAGACAGCTCGCGTGAGCGCGCTGCGGATCGCCCTGCCCTCAAAAGGCTGGGAAGAAGTCACGCTCGATTTTCTGGGCCACTGCGGGCTGCGCGTCGATCGGAGCAACCCACGACAGTACCGCGCCCGCATGCGCGGGCTGCCTGGCGGCGCCGCGGAAGTCGTCTTCCAGCGCGCGACGGACATCTTCGACGAGGTCAACGGCGGCACCGTTGACCTGGGCATCACCGGCTACGACATCGTCGCCGAACACCGCTCGGAGGAAGACGAGATCGTCGTCGTGCACGGCGAGCTTGGCTTCCGCCGTTGCTCGCTCGTGCTGGCAGTGCCCGAAGGCTGGGTCGACGTCACGTCGGTCGCGGATCTGGCCGAGGTCGCCGTCGAGCTGCGCTCGGCAGGGCGGGCGTTACGCGTCGCCACGAAGTATCCCAATCTCGCGCGCCAGTTTCTGTATGACCGTGGCATTACCTACTTCGAGCTGGTCGAAGTGAGCGGGGCGATCGAGGCCGCGCCGATGCTCGAGACCGCCGACATCGTCTGCGACATCACCTCCAGCGGGGTCACGCTGCGCGAGAACCGGCTCAAGAGCGTCGCGGGTGGCGTCGTCGTCGAATCCCAGGCGTGCCTGATCGGCCACCGCCGCGGGCTACTGTCAGATCCCGAGCGACTGGAAGCGACGCACGGTCTCCTCGAGCTCATCGAGGCGTACCTGCGATCGCGGCAGCAGGTTTCCATCACCGCCAACATTCGGGGCGAGAGTGCCGAGGGTGTCGCGCGACGCGTGCTCGCCAGCGGCGTGGTGGCTGGCCTGCGGGGGCCGACCGTGGCGCGCGTTTTCCCCAAAGACGCGGCCGCCGGCGACTGGTTCGCACTCACCGTCGTGGTCGGCGAAGACGTCCTGCTGGCGGCGGTTGAATCGCTGCGCCACGCCGGGGCGAGCGAAGTGACCGCGACTCAGGTCCGGTACGTTTTCGAACAACAATCGTGGACCTTCGAGGCCCTGAAGCGACAGCTTTACGGCCCGGCGGACGACAAAACCGACCTCGAGAAGACGACGGCCTGGTCGTCCTCATAATCGAGGCGCCAACCCGGATCGATTCGCACATCCGCGATCAGGTCCGGGCTGTCGTCCGTGGCCAGGGCCATGTACTGGATGTCGTACTTGTCCAGCAGCGTCCGCCAGCGCGTGCTCGGAAAGACGATCTCCAGGTAGTCGAACCAGACCTGTGCCGGATGGAGCTCGATCCGACCGTCCAGGAACACGCGGTGACGTGGCCAGGTCGCCCACTCCAGGTAGCCGCCCCACTTCTGGGTGTTCAGCATGTTGCCCGACGGCGGTGGATCGTGCGATCGCAGGTACTCGCCGAGCCGTATCGGCATCTCCTCGGCCAGAATCGTTTGCTTCCCGGCGGGCAGGAACGGCACCAGGGTCTTCGTCCACGGCAGGCTGAATCCCGCCACGACGACGATGCCTGCCATGAGGAGCGAGTTGACGACTGGATGGTTGCGCCCTTTACCCAGGGCCCGATTCGGCAGAACACTGGCTAACAGCCGCGCCAGGATCGGGGCGATGAGGAAACTCCACCAGGCGATCACTCGCACCGCCGACCAGGCCAGGTAGCCGAACGCGAGCAGCGCGAGGATCTCGACCGCCGTCAGGCGCAGCGACGACTTCAGCATCAGCGCCCCCAGGACGACCAGGGACACGAAGAAGAAGATGCCCTCATGCCAGCTCACGGTGGTCGGCGCCCATTCCGTGACGAAGTCCCGAATGATGGGGTTGTTGCCGATCGTGGCCACGTACACCAGGGCGCCCGGCCCGTACGGGTTGAGCAGGCTGGCCAGCAGGCACGCGCCGAGCGCCACCAGATACGGCCTGGCCGGAGCCACGCGTCGAGTGGCCACGAGGCGACCAAGCGCGGCGCAGCCGAGCAGCAGGAAGCCGGTAAAGAACGATCCGTGGATATTGACCCACACCGCGGTCGCCGGCGGCAGGAGCCACAGCCAGCGCGTGTCCCTGCGCCATTCAGCCCGGGCAACGGCCAGGATGAAGAGTGCGAAGAACGGATAACTCAGCGTCTGGGGTCGTGGCGACAGGTTTGATGCCGCCGGCACGTACACGAGCCAGACCGCCAGACAGCTCAGGCGCACATGGCCGCTGGCGCTGATGGTCGCGTACAGCAGGAGCGCATAGGTCAGGGCGACCGCGAGCGCGGTCCCCGTGATCACCAGTGGTAAGCCGCCGAGCGCGTCGAGTCCGTAAAAGGCGAGGTCCGCCAACCACTGCACGTTGACCAGTGGCCCCGCCACGTGCGGCGCACTGGTGAAGGGATCGGTGTCGAGCAGCGTCCCGTGGCTGGCCATCCAGTCGCCGCGCAGGAGCGACCACAGCACATCAGGGATGCCGATGGGCGTGCTGGCTGGCCCCATGAAGGCGGCCCCGACGGTCATCACGATCCAGATGTGCTCGATGCTCGCGGCGCGTGCGGTCACGGCCCGGCTCGCTCGGCGACCAGCACACCGCCGACGTCGTACGTCACCCGCCAGTCGGGCGAAGCGCGTACCAACGCGGCCGCAGGCAACTGCGGACCCTCGGACTCGACGACCAGCGTGTCGACGTCCAGACGCTGCAGCAGGTCGGCCCAGTGCTCGTGGCCCTGGCCGATGCGCAGGTAGTCGAGCCAGAAGTCGGTCGGCTCTGTACCTGGCCCGCCCGAGGCGAGGACGGCGCGACCACTCCCTAGCCGGCCTTGCAGCTCACCCGCCCAGCGCCAGCTGGCCAGGACGTTGCCCGCGGTCGATGGCGCCTGGCGCACCGCGGCGACCGCCGCTGGAGGCAACTCGGGGGGCTGGGTCTGCAGCAGCGTGAGCCCCGCCGCGGCGAGGCAGACGACCGCGACCATGCCGAGCACGGCGGGTTTCAGCCTCAAACACCCGACCTGGCGCGCCAGCGGCAGCACCAGCGCGGCGGCATCCACCCACAGGTTGCCCACGCGCGCCAGCGCCGCGGCACCACCGATCAGTACCAGCGCTGGCTCCCACATCCCGAAATCGCGCCGCCAGTACGCCAGTGCGAACCACGCCAATGCCAGGCCGACCGCCCAGATGCCTCCGGGACTGCGCACGGACAGGGGCTGCTCGAACTGACTCAGGGCCGCCAGCACTGGATCGGTCATGGCTAGTCGGAAGCCGCTCCACACCTCGGGCGCCAGAAGTGGCAACACCGCGCATATGGCCACCACGTAGGTCATCGGCCGTGACCCTCGACCGTTGACCACCGACCACCGCGGCGTGACCACTCGCCGCGCCCCCTCGACTACCATGCACTCGAACTATGCAGCACGCGCCCATGCCGCCACGGACCGCTCACGTGCGCCGCGAAACTCGCGAGAGCCGCGTCGACGTCGTGCTCAACCTGGACGGTGGCGGCCACGGCGACATCACCACCGGCATCGGCTTTCTGGATCACATGCTCGACAGCCTGACGCGGCACGCGCGCTTCGATCTGACCCTGCGGGCCGAGGGCGACCTGCACGTCGACCAGCATCACACCGCGGAGGACGTCGGCATCACGCTCGGCCAGGCGCTGAATCAGGCGCTCGGCGAGCGACGCGGTATTCGCCGCTTCGGCGACGCGGTCGTCCCGCTGGACGAAGCGCTCGCGCAGGTCGCGATCGACCTGGGCGGTCGTGGCTGGGCCAGTATCGATCTGCCGTTTCATGGCCCGATGATCGGCGGCCTGAGCAGCGAGATGATTCCGCACCTCCTGCAGGCGTTCGCCATGGACGGCCGGTTCAGTCTGCACGCCCGCCTGCTGGCGGGCGAAAACGACCACCACCGCGCCGAAGCCACGTTCAAAGCCCTGGCTCGCGCCCTGGACGACGCCACTCGCTTCGACCCCCGTCTCGGTAGCGAAGTGCCGTCCACCAAAGGCGTTATCTGATCGATCTGCACGTCCATACCACCGCCTCGGACGGGCGGCTCTCGCCCACCGAAGCGGTGCGGGCCGCCGCGGAGCGCGGGCTCTCGGCAGTGGCGATCACTGACCATGACGTGCTCTCGGGGCTCGAGGAGGCGGCCGCGGCGGCACCAAATGATCTCGAAGTGGTACCAGGGATCGAGATGACGGCCGAATGGGCAGACCGTCGCGCCGTGCACGTGCTGGGCTATTTCATCGACCCGGCCAACGCGGCGTTGTCGAGCGCGTTGGCCCGGGCCAGAAGCCTGATGGCCCTCCACGTCGATCGTGTGCTCGACGAAATCCGCAAGGCCGGCGGGACGCTGGAACTCCAGGACCTTGACCGCTACCGCCATCGCTACGCCGGCGGCGCCGCGCTGATTCTCGGGATGATCCAGCGCCGCGTGCTGGTCGGGGCTCCGCCTGGAACGGGCTGGCGCTTGCTTCGCCAGGCGGCTTACGAGCCGCGCGCGTATTCGGTCAGTGACGCGGCACGGCTCATTCATCAGGCGGGCGGGGTGGCCTCATTGGCCCACCCGGCCAAGATCAAGCGCGGCCAGCCACTCCTGGGGACGGACGACCTCGCCCCGCTCATGGCGACCGGCCTGGATGCCATCGAAGCCTGGCAGTGGATCCCCGGTGGCTGGGGCAGCCAGCACTACCTGGCGGTTGCACGCGATCTGGGCGTGCTCGTTTCAGGCGGTTCGGACGATCACGGCAAGCGCGCCGCGGATGGACGCATGCGGCTGGGCGCCCAGCCCGTGCCGCCAGTGGTGCTCGACGCGCTCAGGGAACGCGCGCTGGCAATTCGTCGAGCGTGAAGGCGAAGGTTTCGATCACCGGGTTCGCCAGCAGCTGCGTACCCATCGCCTCGATGGCCGCCTCGGCGGCGTGCCGATCGCCGGCGACCAGACGCACCTGAATCAGCTTGCCAGCGCGCACGTCCTGGACGCCAGCGAACCCGAGCGTCTGCAGCGCGCTGCGAATCGACAGGCCCTGTGGATCGTTGACCGAAGGCTTGAGCAATACCCGGATCTCCGCGCTCCACGCTTTTTCAAGTTGCGCGCTCATGCCGTCAACCGCGCGAGTGCCACTCGGTAGCGGTCCGCCGTGCCGTCGATCACGTGCTGGGGCAGCCGCGGCGGCGGCGGCTGTTTGTTCCAGCCACTCGCGTCCAGGAAGTCACGCAGGAATTGCTTGTCGAAGCTCGGCTGGGGCCCGCCCGGTCGGTACTGGTCGGCGGGCCAGTAGCGCGACGAATCCGGCGTCAGCGCCTCGTCGATCAGCAGCGTCTCGCCGTCCAGCGTGCCGAACTCGAATTTGGTGTCTGCCAGAATCACCCCGCGGCTCAGCGCGTGCCCGGCGCCCGCGGCGTAGAGTCGCAAGCTCAGGTGCTCCAGCAGTTGCGCGCGCTCCTGGCCGAGCATTCTGGCCAGGCGCGCCCGGGAGATGTTCTCGTCGTGGCCGGACTCGGCCTTGATGGCCGGCGTGAAGATGGGCCGCGCCAGGCGCTGTGACTCGACCAGATTGGCGGCCAGCGGTTCGCCCGCGACCGTGCCCAGGCGCCGATATTCCGCCCAGGCACTGCCCGCGAGGTACCCGCGCACCACGCACTCGATGTCGATCCGCTCGGCGCGGCGCACCAGCAGCCACCTGCCGAGCATGGCCCGCGCAGCGTCCTGAACTGCCGCCGGCAGGTCCTCGAGGCGGTCCGAGATCAGGTGATTGGGCACCAGGTCGGCCGTCTTGCGAAACCAGAATGCGGACAGCTCGGTCAGCACCGCTCCTTTGCCAGGGACAGGCTCGTCCATCACCACGTCAAACGCCGAAACGCGGTCCGAGGCAACCATCAACAGTCGGTCCTCGCCCACCGCATACATAGCCCGCACCTTGCCCGTCCGAAACAGCGGCAGCGGCAACTCAGGCGCCGAGACGCGAGTCATCGTGAGAGCCCCCACGTACCGTGTCGCCCGCTTCGCGGCGCTCGCTCCTGTGAGAACGCTTGCATGCAGCCAGCGAAGCGATGCGGATCGGCACGCATTCCCGCGCCAGGCCGCCGCTCAAAGGCGCGCGTCGCAGTCACGTTCAGCCCAGGCCCAGGCGCGCAAACGCCACTTCGATACCTCGCAGGTGGTAGTTCGCGTCGAACAGGCTGGCCAGTTGCTCGGAGGTGAGCCGCGCGCTGACGCGCGCATCGGCCGCCAGGTGCGACTGCAGATCTCCGTCGCCGGCCCACACTTTTCGGGCGGCCGACTGCACCAGGTCGTACGCCTCGCCGCGCGCCATGCCGCTTTCGACCAGCGCCAGCAACACCTGGCCCGAATAGATCAGGCCGCGCGTCAGCTCGAGATTGCGCGTCATCGCTTCCGGGCACACGTCCAGCCCGTCGAAGATGGTTTTGAGCAAATCGAGCATGTAATCGAGCGCGATGCACGCGTCCGGCAGGATGATCCGCTCGGCCGACGAATGGCTGATATCGCGTTCGTGCCACGTCGCGACGTTGTCGAGCGCGGTGACCACATGCCCGCGCAGCAGCCGCGCCAGCCCGCAGATCCGTTCGCACAGCTCTGGGTTGCGTTTGTGCGGCATCGCACTGGACCCCTGCTGGCCGCTCGAGAACGGCTCGAACGCCTCGCCGATCTCCGTGCGCTGCAGCGCCCGAATCTCCGTCGCCTGCTGTTCGAGCGTCGCGGCGATCACCGCCAGGGACGCGACGAACTGCGCATGGCGATCCCGCTGCAAAATCTGGGTAGCCGCTTCAGCGGGCCGCAGCCCGAGCCGCCCGAGCGCCGCCTCTTCGATCTCCGCCGGCAGGTTGGCATGCGTACCGACGGCGCCGGACAGCTTGCCCACGCGGAGCTCGTCGCGAGCCTGCTCGAGTCGCTGGCAATCGCGGCGTATCTGGGCGACGAACACGGCCAGTTTGTGCCCGAAGGTCGTCGGCTCGGCGTGGATCCCATGGGTGCGTCCGATCGTCAGCGTATGCTTGTAGCGCACGGCCAGCTCGGACAGGACCGCCTCGAGGTTGCCCAGATCCTCGGCCAGGATGTCGGCGGCTGCCTGGATCTGCAGCGACAGCGCGGTGTCCAGCACGTCGGACGACGTGAGCCCGAGGTGGACCCAGCGCCCCGGCCGGCCGAGTTGCTCGGCAATGGCGCGCGTGAACGAGATCATGTCGTGGTGGGTCTCGCGGAACAGTTCGGCCGAGCGCTCGCCCTGCACCGTGGCGCCCCGAATCGCCGCCATGTCCGCCTCGGGGATCACGCCCGCGTCTGTCCAGGCCTCGCACACGGCGAGCTCCACCTGCAGCCAGAGCTGCATGCGGTGCTCGTCCGACCAGACGCGCCCCATCGCCGGCCGCGTGTACCGCGGAATCACCGCCCGCCCCGGAGGAGAGATGTGTGGGCCCTCTCCCGCGGGGGGCTGAGGGGCTCCAACTCAGTGCCGATATCGCCGCGGAATTGCTTCCCGTCAAAGCGAATCGCCTTCGCAGCGGCATAAACCGCATCACGCTCGAACCCGACTACAGACAGCACCCTGCCGCCAGAGGTAACCAGGCGCCCGTCATGATCGCGGCGCGTCCCGGCATGAAACACGAGCACGTCCTCAGAGACATCAGCGAGGCCGGCGATCGCGCCGCCGAGCCGAGGCGCTTCGGGATACCCCGGCGCGGCAAGCACCACGCCACACGTGCGGCCCACGTGCCACCTGATCTCATCCGGCCGGAACTGCCCCGAGACCACCCCGGCGCAGACGTCCGAGAGCCGGCTTTGCAACAAAGGCATGATCAGCTGGCATTCCGGGTCACCAAACCGGCAATTGAATTCGATCACGCGCGGGCCATCCCGAGTGAGCATCACCTGGGTGTAGAGTACGCCGCGATACGCCTGCCCCTCCGCCGCCATGCCGGCGAGCGTCGGCTCCAGCACCCGCGCCTCAATGTCGTCCAGCACCTCGCGAGTCGCATACCCGGGCCGCGCGTAGCCGCCCATGCCGCCGGTGTTCGGCCCCAGGTCACCGTCGCGCAGCCGCTTGTAGTCGCGGGCCGGCGGCATGAGCGCGAACCGCTCGCCGTCGGTGAACGCGAGCACCGACAGCTCGGGCCCTTCGAGGAACTCCTCGACCAGCACCTGCTCCGCCGCGCCGCCCATGGTCTTGCGACGGAACAGTTGATCGAGCGCGTCCTCGAGCGCACCTTCGGTAAGCGCGACAAACACCCCTTTGCCCGCCGCCAGGCCGTCCGCCTTGAGCACCACCGGTAACCCGAGCCGCTCAACCACGTCGCGGGCGCCAGATTCCGACTCGACGACCTCAGCGGCGCCCGTCGGAATCCCGCGGCGTCTGAGAAAGTCTTTCGTCCAGGCCTTGCTCCACTCGAGCCGGGCGGCGCCGCGCGTCGGACCGAACGCGGCCAGCCCCTGGACGGCAAACACATCCACGAGCCCGAGGGCGAGCGGCGTCTCGGGTCCGACGATCGTCAGGTCGACGCGCTCGCGTTGAGCCAGTCCGACCAACCCGTCGACGTCAGTGACCGGAACCTCTGCTGTCTCCGAGATGCCGGCGTTTCCCGGGGCGACCAGCACCTGCACGCCTTCGCCGAGCAGATGCCACGCGAGCGCGTGCTCACGCCCACCCGAACCCACGACGAGGATCTTCATCGCTCGTCGCGGATTCTAGCCCTCGATCAGTCGGTTGCCGCCGTCACCCGGCCGGCGTCTTGCTGGTGCGCAATCCGAAGCGCGATCGCCGCGATCAGGCACAGCGTCGGCACGGCCCGGTTCAGCGTGTCGCTCCCGGAGTGCGCGTCGTGGTCGGCCCAGGCGAAGACCGCCATTTCGAGTCCGACGGCCACCACGGTGATCGCCCAACCTGGCCAGGACACCGGCCGCCAATTGCGGAACCAGCCACCGCGCGCGGCTGCCGCGTGGACCGGCAGCGTCAGGACGGCCGCCGCCGCGAGCAGAACGCCAATCTGCACCAGTGTCGACGCTTCCTGGCGGACCGCGATGAAGAAGCGCGCGTAGTAGAGCGTGAGCAACGTGCACCCGATCGCGAGCAAACGCAGGGTCTGCATGTGTTTCTCCCACCTGGCCTCGAGCAGGTGATCGTGAATTTCGATCAGAAATCGGTCGCCGCCTCGGTTGCCGAGCGCCCGGCGCACGGCGGCCAGGTAGGTGTCGATCACGCCTCGGTCACCACGGCCTGAACGGCCCGGGCAAAGAGCGACCAGTCCTGGCGCTGCTGAGCGAGCGCGGTCCTGCCGCGCTCGGTCACCGCGTAGATGCGCCGCTTCCGGCCGGTTTCCTCGGACCACTGGCTGGCGAGGAGCCCCTGGCGCTCGAGCCGGTGGAGGGCGGGGTAGACCGTGCCCTCGGGCAGGTCGAACGCCCCGTCACTGCGCCGCCGCAACTCTTCGATGACCGCGTAGCCATGGGATGGCCGGGCCAGCACCGCGGCCAGGAGCAGCAGGTCGACGTGCCCCTTGAGGATTTCGGTGCGCATACCTAGCAATACTATGCTTTGCCAGACTAGGCTGCAAGCGACCCGCCGCTACGTCGCGTCGCGGGTCGTTCGAATCAGGATCGCGACCCCGCCCACCGCCACCATGCCCGCCCCGAGCAGCGCTAGCAACGGGCTCACGCCAATCTGGTCGGCCAACAGCCCGGCCGTCGCGTTCGAGATCATGAACGCCGTGAACGTCAGCATGTGGCGTACACCGACGACGCGCCCGCACATCTCGGGCGGGGTCTGCTGCTGGACCAGGGTGATGCTGGGCACCAGGAAGAGCATGTTGCCGGCGCCCGCGAGCGCGGCCAACGCTACCGCGACCCACAGCGAATCGGTGAAACCGACCGCGAACACCGCGCCGCCCATGATCGCGAAGCCCAGCGCAATGGTGCGGCCTTTGTTGAACCGCCGCGCCAGCGACTGGAGAACCCACAGACCACCGATGGTGCCGACGGCGGTCGCGCTCTCAGTGAGGCCGTAACCCCAGGCATCGGTATGCGACACCCGCCAGGCGAAGCCGATCCACAGCGTATTCAGCGACCCGAGCAGCAGTGGCCCGAAGACGAAGAGCACCGTATTGGCCCGCAGGTGCGGGTTCGACCACATGTATCGCAGGCCGGCGAGGATCTGCTGCCGCAGGGCGTCGACGGTCAGCCTGGCCCGCACCGTGGCCCGGCGGACGAACGGCAACCGGTAGAGCAGCAGCGCTGAGGCGACATACGAGACTGCGTCCAGAGTGAACGCAAACTGGGTCCCACGGTATGGTCCGAACTGAGCCACCATGAACGTCACCAGCGCGGCACCCAGCGGGAAGACCACCAGGTCGGCGAGGTACGAGGTCACCTGGAACAGCGAGTTCGCCGCGGTGAGTTCGTCGCCGGTCACGAACTCGGGCACCGCCGCCTGTTCGGCCGGATTGAAGACCATGCTGGCGCAGGTCAGCAGAAACAGCAGCGCGAACACCATGGGCAGGCTAGTGGCCGCCGCCAACGGGATCAGCAGGACGATCACGGCCCGCACCAGATCCATGGCCAGCAACGTGTGCTTGCGGTCGAAGTGATCGACCAGCGCGCCGCTCACCAACCCGAACAGCAGGTACGGCAGCGTGGACACGACGAAGACCAGGCCCGCGTCGGCCAGTGAGCTGGTGACGCTGAGGACCAGCGCGACCAGCGCCACCTGGTGGATGCGATCGCCCGCGGTACTCAGAAACGACGCGAGCACCAATCGACGGACCGATCCATTGACGCCCCCGAGCGCCTCCGACATCCGCCTCACCTGGGTCGCGGCGTGCGGGACCGGCCAACGCTGTTCCCGAGGCACCGGCCGAATCAGCCGTGGGGGTCGGAGGGGAGTTGGACGCGGGGGGGTGGGTGGGGTGAGTTGGACGGCCAAGTTGTCGCTTTATAGGCGGGATCGATTGGATCCACCAGTGCAGAGCGTCAGTCGTCTCATGCGCGGCTGCGTGAGCCATCACAAAGTAACCGGCCGCGGCGCGTGCGCCATCAGGGGGAACCCTGATGTCGGGAGTCAGGAGTGCGCGCGGCGTGTCACTGGTCCCATGCCTTGGCACCCGAGGGGACCCATCCATTGGCACTCGACGCCGCCGAGCCCAGTTCAGGCCGGCGGTGTTTTGTTGTTACCTCGAACATGCAGGAACCCATCCTTTGGCACTTTGCCGAAAAGGCTGCCATCCAGTGACACTTTGTCGGGGACGGTGACCTATGGCGGTCGCAACCGCTCGGCAGGATGCCTACTGATACCTATTGTGCCCGCAGCACACGCAGGCTGCGTAACGAGCGTCTGATGCCGAAACGATACCGGTACACAGCTCTAGCTGGTACGAGTGACCAGGACCGCGTTGAGCTGGGAGCCACCCTTGGTGCTGGTGACCACAACGTTGATCAGACCACCACCATCGGGCACGACGCCCGTGATAGGGAAGTCATGCACACTGCGTCGGCTGCCACCGAAGACATCCCAGCCCTGCAGGCCTGGTACGGCCACACTGTTAACCGTTGCGCTTACAACGCGGCACCCCGGCCAGCGACATTCCATGTCGGCCATCTTCAAGATGACCGTGTAGGTGCCGCCAGCGCTCACGTGGGCCTGGAAGGTCACCGGGCCTGACGCGTTGCGCCACATGTGACTGTACAGACTCGCGTCCGCCGTCAGGGGTCGCTGCAGGGTGGTGAAGTCGCTGCTGCCTGCCTGACCAACCGACCAGCCAGCCGTACCGTCGTACAGGTGTGCTTTGGCCCACATTTGCCCGGCACCGTCCACATAACCGGCGGACGGCAGATTGAAGCCCCAGCCGACATAGTTGACGCCGAGGGTGCCACCCGATAGGGGGTCGTTCAGGCCGGTGGCCAGCGCAGAGGTTGGGACAGCCGTGGCCGGCGCGGCCGTCGCCCCAGGGATGTCAAGGGCCAGGTGAAAGTCCCCGGTGACGGCCCGTCGCAGGTCAACGCTGGTGGCCAATCGAAAGTCCTCGTGTAGCGGTTGTGTTTTTCGCATCACCTCCCACAGAGAGCGCACGCCCGGGTGTTGAATTGCAGC
>DATGER010000075.1:0-4213 GCA_035309865.1 Chloroflexota bacterium | reverse complement strand
TCAGGCGTTTTTTACCCACCCTGCCTGTTCGGTCGACTTGCGCTTCAACGACCAGGTCGGTCGTTTGCACACGTAGCCCAGTCGATGCAGATGGATCCGCACCGTTTCGATCCCAGTGTGGTGGCCGGTGACGCGTTCCAGGTAAGTGGACAGCAGCCGAGTCGTCCACACCGCGCTGGGCACCTCGACGCTGCGTGGGTCCAGATCGATCACCCGGCGTAATTCCGCCAGCCAGGCCGGAGTGACTTCCAGCGCTCGTCCCGGTGCCTTGTGGGAGCCAAGCCGGCCAGGCCTTCGGCCAAAAACCGATGCAGTACTTTGCGCACCTGGTGTGGCCCACGCCGGACCAGCCACGCGATCTCTGGCGCGTTGCGCCCTTCGTCGGCCAGCAGCACGATCTGGCAATTGGTGCGTTCCACCGCTCCACGTGTGTGCTCGTAACGTTCGGACACCGCAGTCCGCGTCGCCTGGTCCAAGCGCAACCGTATCGGCGCCGTCATTGGCAGCTTGCTCCCAGCCCCTATCGGCCGGGATCGCACTTTACCGGAACTCATGCACACCGCGATAGAGCTATCAGGAAGCATTTAGTATGCGCAGACCATGATCCTGGTGAGTGGCGCGGCGGGAAAGACCGGCCGCGCGGTGGTGGCGGCGCTGGCCGCGCTGGGCGCACCCGTTCGGGCGCTGGTGCGGCGCGCACCGCAGGCCGAGGCGGTCCGCGCGGCGGGCGCGCAGGAGTGGCTCACTGGCGACATGCTCGATTCGCGAACGTGGGCAGCCGCATGCGACGGGGTGCGGGCGGTTTACCACATCTGTCCGAATATGCACCCGGAGGAAGGCGCGATTGGCGCCGCGGTCTTGCACGCGGCACGCGTCGCCGGCTGCGCGCACCTCGTGTACCACTCGGTCCTCCACCCGCAGACACAGGCGATGCCCCATCACTGGCACAAACTGCAGGTGGAGGAGCTGCTGTTCGAATCGGGCCTACCGTACACGATTCTGCAGCCGGCCCCCTACATGCAGAACGTGCTGGTGAGCTGGCCCGCCATCGTCGCTGAAGGGCGGTATTCCATCCCGTACGCCGCCAGCACGTTGCTGGGCATGGTCGACCTGGCGGACGTCGCTGAGGCGGCGGCGCGCATCCTGACGGAGCCAGGGCATGTTGGGGCGACGTACGAGCTCGGGGGTCCGGATATCCTCGATCAAAACCAGGTCGCGGTGGTCCTCAGTCAGCGGTTAGGGCGCACGGTGGTAACGGACGTTCAGTCACTCGCCGACTGGGAGCGACGGGCGCGAGCCGCCGGTCTGGGGAGCTACCAGCTCGTCAGCCTACTGAAGATGTTCCGCTACTACGAGCGACACGGCCTGTGGGGCAACCCGCGGGTGCTCGGCTGGCTGCTCGGTCGCCCGCCAACCACGTTCGCAGAGTTCGTCGGCCGCGTCCGATGAGACGCCACGCTTCAGCCTTTGATGGCGCCGGCGGTCAGGCCAGAGACGATCCGACGCTGAAACAGGAGCCCAGGATCACCAGCGGCAGGGTGATCACGATCGAGGCGGCGGTGATTTGACCCCAGGGATATTGCGCCGCCATGTCGGCCCCCTCGAACTGCGCGATGGCGACCGTGGCCGTGAGCCGGGTCAGCTGGCTCATGAAGGTGCGCGCGACGAGGAACTCGTTCCAGGCCTGGATGAAGAGCAGGATCGACGCGGTGAAGACGCCCGGCGCTGAGAGCGGCACCGTGATCCGGGTGAACGCCTGCATGCGCGTGGCCCCGTCAACACGTGCGGATTCCTCCAGCTCGCTCGGCAATTCGCTGAAGAAGGCGGTCAGAATCCAGATGCAGATCGGCAGTGTGAAGGTCACATTGGGCAGGATCAGCGCCAGGTAATTGTTGGTCAGACCCCAGGCGCTGAACTGCCGGAAGAGTGCTCCGATGATCGCGATGCCCGGGAAGATCGCGATCGCCAGGACGAGCGCCAGCAACAGGTTTTTGAAGGGAAAGTTGAGCCGCGCCACGGCGTAGGCGCACAGGGAGCCGATCACCAGGGAGATCGCGGTCGCCGACGAGGCGACGATGGTGCTGTTGAGCAGCGCCCAACGGAACCGATCCAGCCCGAAGAACTCCCCGTAGTTGCCGAGATCGGGCGGGGTCGGCAGATACTGGATCGGGACGTCGTAGATCGCGTGGAGCGCAATGGCACGCGGGCTATCGCCGTGCTCCCTGGGTCGGCGCGCCGAGCACCTTGATGTAGATGAAGCTGATGAACATGACGATCAGGAAAACCACCACCGCCAGCGTCGAGCCGTAGCCGAAGTTCAGGCTCGTGAAGAAGGTGTTGTAGGTGTAGAACACCACGGTTTCGGTCGATCGGCCGGGTCCCCCGTTGGTGAGGACACGAGGCAAATCGAACATGCGCACCGCGTCAATGGTGCGGAACAGCAGCGCCACCAGGATGGTCGGCTTCAGGAGCGGTAGGGTGACCCGCCAGTACGCCTGCCAGCGGCTCGCACCGTCGAGCGCGGCGGCCTCGTAGAGATCTTGCGAGATCAACTGCAGCCCCGCCAGGAGCAGCAGGGCCAGCGGTCAATCCGCCATTGTATTTCGGCGCTGGCAGCGACTATCGCGGGCGAGGTCTCCGGCGGTCGTATTGCGCCGGATTGCGGCGGTCGTAGTGGTTGCCGCCGCGGTTCCGCAGCTGCAATGTCAGGCTGCGGCGGTGCAGGACCACGTGTCCGAGCGCGACCACGACCATCGCAATCGAGCTGTATTTGTGCAAGCCGAACTCGGTCAATCCGAGGAGCGACGCGATCCAGCCGGTGGCGAAGCTCACGACGATCAAGCCCAGCAGCGCGAGGTTGAGCACCAGATTCACGTACCGGCGCGCCAGCCGGCGGCGCCCCGGTACCTTGGTGACGTCGTCGGCTCTCGTCGAGTCGCTGCCATCGTCAAGAGCCGGCCCTGGTGCCAGCGGTGCCGCGGGCGTCCACATGTCAGACCGGGTGAGTGCACGCGCAGTGCCGGGCGCGAACTGCACTGTCCCCAAATGAGTCACAAGTGTCCGCCGCCGAAGGCGTCGGCTGGCCTTCCAGGGCATTAGACGCACGCTCGGCTCGACGCCGGCCTATTTCCTTCTTGGAATTGCTTGAAACGTATAGAGGCGGCGGTGGCTCTTGCTGCCGACCGCACCGCCTCGCGGATTTCATACTCGCGGATGGAAGGGACGGCGATCGTCGAGTCGGGCAACTGCGTGGTGGTCGAGGGTGCTTATTCCGGTACTCATACTGGCCCATTGGGCACACCGCGGAGACAGGCTCTCCGACCGGACGGAAGTTGAAGCTTCCGCTATGCGACGTTATCGAAGCCGACTCGTAATGCCAAGGTCGATCTCCCCGTCCATCCAGGCAGATGCTCGGCCAGCCCCTGCTCGATCCGGTCGTCAGAATCTAAGGGGTTGATTGGAACCGGCGCGGGCGGAGGAGTTCGAGGCGCAGGTGGTCGTGCCTGAATCGTGGCTTTGAGTAGACGTGCCGCTTGATGTAGTTCGCGCGTCGAGAACTGCTCGAGGTCACCCAGCTGGTTGACGAGCGTACGCCGCTCGTCTGGTGCCAGGCTCGACAGGACGCGGGCGTGATGCTCGGACGGAATGACAACCTGGGTTGTCAGCGGGTCGCTCTGCAAGTCGGCGACCACGTTGTCAGCCTGCATGAGCTGGTACCCGCGCTGTCGGCTCCACCCCCAACGTGCGCGTAGATAGGCCTCGAACGTTGCGAATCCAGCCACTCGGTACCCGTGGCGTTCACGGATCGCGAGCAGTGCCTCGCCGACTTCGACGAAGGTTTGGTGGCCGCGGGCGATGACGGCTTCCAGCCGAACCAGCTCACCGGCGTCAATCTCCGCGGTTAACTGATCAGGTACGGCATAGCCCACCGCTGCATTTGCAGAGTGATTGCCGCGAACCACGTCGGCGCTTGACTCCGCAACGACGATCATTGCGCCACTCCGACCACCCATCCGGTGGATATTGCGGCGAGGACGGTCCACGGGAGCGCGCACGGCGCTGATACTGCGATTTGCTGCATGAGTGCAAGCTGATCCGGCGGGACCTGAGCGACCGCCGCGACCGTGGGAGGTCCACCCCAGACCGGACCACCACCCTGCGCGGTCCCGCTGAGCCCGCCGAAGAGAGCCAGGATCGCGCCGAATCCGAGCAG
>DATGER010000074.1:0-22748 GCA_035309865.1 Chloroflexota bacterium | reverse complement strand
GCGGCCCAGCTCGGCCTGGTCGACGCCCAGCTCCTGAGCCAGCTCTTCCTGGCTTGGTGCGCGGCCCAGTCGCTGAGCGAGGGCCGCGGTGTTCTCGTCGAGGAGCCGCGCCCGACGTCCAGCGCCACGTGAGAGTGGACTGAGCGAGCGGATGGTGTCGATGATCGCGCCGCGGATGCGCTGCAGGGCGTAGGTCTCAAAGCGCACGCCCTGTTCGGGGTCGAAGCGGTCGATCGCGTGCAAGAGCCCGATCGTCCCCGCCGACAGCACGTCGTCGGAGTCCATGGCGGCTGGCAAACTGATGGCCATCCGGCCGATGACGTACTTGACGAGCGGCGCATAGCGGACCACCAGCTCATCCCGCGCGCCTCGATCGCCCGCGCGGAGTCGCACCCAGATGGGGTAGTTCGGCTCCTTGCGCAAGTCCTCGGGGGTATGTGGGTACTGCTGCGGGGATGCAGCCTTTGTCGGCGTAGCAGTCCTGGCTCCTTCCATGCCCAAATTGGATACCTACCTTTCGCTAACTAGGCCGCTTTGGCCTGGTCGTCTTCGTCCGCGTGGTCCGCTTGTGGGGGGACATTAGTCGAACCGAGCAGGTCGACCAGAGAGCCGACTTTCCCCTGTGGAACAGCCATCGGCACCGATTCGCTCGGCACGCTGGCACGACCGAGCAGACCGAGCGCGGTGCGGCCGAGCAAGGCCGCCACGAGGGTGAATCCCACGGCGCGCCCAACGGCCATCAGTTCTGATCCGCCAGCTTGAATTCCGCCGATGAAGACGGCCAGATACACGACCACGCACACCGCCCAGACCGCGCGCTGGAAGCGGTGGAACGCCCTGTCGGTGAGCGCGCGAACCAGAGGTCGGTTGTCTGGCAGTGCCTCCGGTCGCACGTCGCCGTCCTTAGATTGAGGCTGCATCGCCAACAATTCCGAGCGTGGTCACTTCGACCTGGGGGGCGACTTCGCTATACGACAGAATCGTCAAGGCATTCAGCGAGCGTTCGGTAAACCGGCGGAGCGCGAGCCGCAGACGCGCGGGGCAGAGCAAGATGGGGTTATGGCCAAGCGAAGCCACGCGTTCCATCTCTTTCGACAGCGCCTGGATCAGCTTGGTGCCGCTGGGCGCGTCCATCAAGAGCACCGAGCTACCCGCATCGGTGGTCTGCAGCGCACTGGCCAGCGACTGCTGCCAGCCCGGCGACAGCGTCAGCACCGACAATCGGCCGTCCAGTCCAACATTCTGCCGAGAAATCGCGCGGCCGAGCGCCTGCCTGACGCGTTCGCCGAGCTGATCCGGATCGCGCGAGATGCGCGCCGTCTCCGCGAGCGACTCCAGAATGGTGACCAGGTCGCGGATGGGGACGCGTTCGGCGAGCAGGTGCTGGAGGACCTTCTGGACCTCGCCGATGCCGAGCTGCTCGGGCACGAGCTCCCCGACCAGTGACGGATGTTCGACCTTGACGCCGTCGAGCAACGACTGCACATCCTGGCGACTGAGGATCGACGGGGCGTGCTGGCGAATGATCTCCGACAGGTGCGTGGTGATGACCGAGGTGGGGTCGACGACGGTGTATCCGAGGTTCTCCGCGTGTTCGCGCAGCTCGGGCACGATCCACCGCGCGGGTAGCCCGAACGCGGGCTCGATGGCGGGTAAGCCGTCCAGTCCATCGGTGGACCCGTCGGCCGTGCCCGGATTCATGGCCATCATGCGATTGGCGCGCACTTCGCCCCGGGCGACCTCGACGCCGCGCAACCGCACGACGTACGTATCGGCCGGCAACTGGAGGTCGTCGCGGATGCGAATCGTCGGCACGATGATGCCCAGGTCGAGCGCGATCTGACGGCGGATCAGGGTGACGCGGCTGAGCAGATTGCCACCGCTCTCGACGTCGGCCAGCGCGATCAGGCCGTAGCCGATCTCAACGCTGATCGGGTCAACGCGCAGTAATTGGGTCAGGTTGTCGGGCTCCGCGGACGCAGCCGGCGCGTCTCCGGCCGCGGTGGCTGAATCGCCTTGCGCGCTGGCGTTTTTGCGGACAATGTAGGCGCCGCCGAGCAGGACCCCGCCGATGAGGATGAAGGCGGGCTTGGGCACGCCGGGGATCAGCGCCATCATCAGCATCAGGCTCCCGACGATGGCCAGGGCGCGCGGATTGCTGAACAACTGGGCGTTGATATCGCGGCCCAGGTTGCTCCCCGGTGCGGATGCCGCCCGGGTGACGATCATGCCCGTGGCGGTCGAGATGAGCAGCGCCGGGATCTGCGAGACCAGGCCTTCGCCGACGGTCAGAATCGTGTAGGTGCTGAGCGCGACGCCCAGTTGCATCTTCAGCTGGACGACGCCAATGACGAAGCCGCCGACGATGTTGATGACCATGATGATGATCGCGGCCATCGCGTCACCCTTGACGAACTTCGAAGCGCCGTCCATCGCGCCATAGAAGTCAGCTTCTTGCTGGACCGTCTGGCGGCGTGTGCGCGCCTGGTCGTCGGTAATGGCGCCCGCGTTGAGCTCGGCGTCGATGGCCATTTGCTTGCCAGGCATCGCGTCCAGGGTGAAGCGCGCCGCCACTTCGGCGACGCGCCCGGCACCGTTGGTGATGACCACGAAGTTGACGACGATCAGAATCAGGAAGATCACCACGCCGACGATGAAGTTGCCGCCGACGACGAAGTCGCCAAAGGCCTTCACGACCTCGCCGGCGTTGGCCTCCAGCAGGATCAGGCGGGTCGCCGAGATGTCCAGCCCCAGCCGGAACAGCGTGGTGAGCAGCAGCAAGCTCGGAAAGACCGAGAACTGGAGCGCTTCGCGGGCATACAGCGCCGCCATCAAGATCACCAGCGACAGGCTGAGGTTGGTGATGAACAGGATGTCGATCAGCCACTTGGGCAGTGGCACGATCATCATTCCGACGATGGCGCACACCGCGCCCGCCAGCATCAAGTCGGTGTACTGATTCAACCGTGCCCAGATGGAGCCGCTCCCCGCGGTGGTCGTCGCTATCGCCATGCGGACTCCGGGTTCATCGACGCCTCTTCTTCTTGAGGCTGTAGACGTACGCCAGTACTTCGGCGACGGCCTGGTACAGCTCCATGGGGATTTCGTCGCCGATCTCGCCGGCTTTGAACAGGCCGCGCGCCAGGGCGATGTTTTCGACGGTCGGGATGCCCGCGTCGCGCGCGATCTGCTTGATGCGCTCGGCAATCAGGTCGGCGCCTTTGGCCAGGATCTTCGGCGACGACATGCCGCGGTCGTACTGGAGCGCGATCGCAATGTGCGTCGGATTGGTCACCACCACCGTCGCGTTCGGCACGTCATTCATCTGCCGCCGCGCCCGAGCCATCTGGCGCTGCTTGGCCCGGATCTGGGCCTTGATGATCGGATCGCCGTCTTGCTGCTTGTGCTCTTGCTTGACGTCTTGCAGCGACATCCTGGCGCTCTTGGCGAATTCCCAGCGCTGGTACGCGTAGTCGATGACGGCGAGGACCATCAGCACCTCGGCCGCGGCGGTCCCGATGTCGAGCATCGCCTGGCCGATGAACGCCGCCATCGCGTGCGGATCGGTGCTGCCGTCGATCGAGGGCAATCTGGACGCCGTGTCCTGGAGGCCGCGCCAGGTCATCAGGCCGACCATGCCCACCTTGGCCAACGAGCGGCCCAGGCTGACGATCGACTGCATGGAAAACAGGCGCTTGAACCCGTTGAACGGGTTGAGCTTGTCGAAGTGGACCAGCGTCTTGAAGCTGAAGATGCCGCCCTGGGCGAAACCGATCCCGATGCCAAGCGCCGGTAGCACCAGCAACAGCGGGGCAATGCTGAACAGCCACGTCTCACCCGCTTTGCCGAGCAGTTGCTCCGCCTGCAGCAAGGTCATATCGTGGCCGGGCCCGACCGCGCTGAGATTGGTGAACGACCCGGTAAGCAGTGCCTGGAGCTGGGTGGCGGCGGTACCTGCCGAGGTCTGCAGAATGACGCAGGCGGCCATCAGGCCGATGGACGCGCCGAGCTCGGGGCTCCGCGGCGCCTGGCCGTCGCCACGCATCTGCTGAAGACGATGTGGCGTTGCCGATTCGGTTTTTTCGCCGCTCACTGGAAGACCGCGATCGAGACGCCGATCATGCCGCTAAAGAGCTGGTGCAACCGCGGCATGAGCAAAGGCATCGTCAGCATCAGGGAGCCCAGCGCGATGATGACCTTGGTCTGCAGCCCGATCTGGAAGATGCCGAACTGCGGCGCGACCTTGGCCAGTACGCCAAGCGCAATGTCGGTGAGTAACAGCGCCACCATGATCGGGAACACCAGCTCGATGGCCACCACGAACATGCCCGTCGTAATTTGCGCCAGCAGGTCCGGACTGATCCGGCTCAGACTGAAGGTCCCGAGCGGCACCACGACGAACAGCTGCACCAGCGCCTGGATGACGTAGTGGTGGGCGTCGGTCTGAAAGAACAGGAGCGCGGCGATGGTGCTGTAGAAGCGCTCCAGAATGGCGCCCTGGGTCCCGAACGAGGCGTCGTACAGCGACGCCATTGAGAAACCCGCTTGCAGGTCGAGGAGACTCGCGCCGAACGAGATCGCGGCGTACGCGACGGTGGCCGCGAATCCCGAGAGGGCTCCGACCAGCAGTTCGCCGGCCAGCGCGGTAAGGTCGACGTTGACGCCGACGGGCAAGCCGTCTCTGGCGACCACGGGCACCAGGATCAGCGCGGTAAACAGCCCGAGGCCCAGCCGTGCCTGCATGGGCACATTCTTCAAGCTCATGACCGGGCTGGTGGCCAGGACGGCGAGCACCCGGGTGGCAATCAGAATGAACGCTTCGACGGGTCCGATGGGAATGGCAAACGCGAAGGGCACGGTCAGTGCGCCAGCGTCGGCAGTGCATTGAACGACGCGACCATGTACGCGATCAAAGTCGTCGCCATCCACGGACCCAGCAGCGCCAGCGCGCCAGCGATCACCAGGATCTTGGGAACGAACGACAGCGTCTGCTCGTTGATCTGCGTCACGGCTTGAAAGACGCTCACCAGCATGCCCACGACCAGGCTGCTGGCCAGCAATGGACCGCCGATCTCGAGCGCGATCATGAACGCGTTGCGCGCGACGTCGATTGCAAACTGTTCGGTCATTGAAAACTGGTGACCAGCGAGTGCACGATCAAGTGCCAGCCGTCCGCCATGACGAAGAGCAACAACTTGAATGGCAGCGCGATGCTCGCCGGGGGCAGCATCATCATGCCCATGGACATCAGGACACTCGAGACGACGATGTCGATGACCAGGAACGGCACCATGACCATGAAACCCATCTGGAAGGCCGTCTTGAGCTCGCTGATCATGAACGCGGGGACCAGCACGTAGGTCGGCACGTCGGCCTGGACATTGGGTTGGGGCAGGCCGCCGACCGTAATGAACAGCGCCAGATCATGTTCGCGAACCTGTTTGAACATGAAGTCGCGCAGCGGCTGGCTGCCTTTGTCGAAGGCCACGTCGGGGGTCATCTGGTTGGTGAGGTAGGGCTGCAGCGCTTCGGTATTGATCCGCTGCCAGGTGGGGGCCATCACGAACAGCGACAGAAACAGGGCCAGACCCACCAGGACCTGGTTGGGGGGCATCTGCTGTGCGCCGATGGCGTTGCGGACGAAGCTCAGGACGATGGTGATCCGCACGAAGCTGGTGACCATCATCAGGATCGCTGGCACCAGGCTGAGGATCGTGAGCAAGAGGAAGAACTGGAGCGCGGTCGCGTTATCGGAGCCTGCGCCACCGAGCTGCACGCTGACACCTGGGGCGGTGATGCTCGTCCCGGGCGCGGCGCCCGCGCCAGCTGCGCCGCTTGTGCAGGCGACCAGTGAGAGGCTGGCCACGGCGAGGGCAAGGATGATCGAACGGGGCGATTTGAGCCGGCTGCGCATTGTTGCCGAGTGTGCGACCGGAGGACCCTGGTTCAGTAGGGCGGCTGCGCCCGAGTTGGGCGCCCAAGAGTACCTATCGGTTATTGGGGAAGCTTGCCCTTGAGAATGTCGAAGAACGAGCCGGTGGTTTCGGCGTCGGGGTCTTCGGCGACATCACCGAGGTCCACGATCAAGTTGACCTGGTTGGGGGTGGCGCCGACAAGCAGGGTCTTGCCGCCTGGCACCTTGAGCAGGTGCACGGTCCGATTGGGCGCCAGCGTCAGCGACGCCACGACCTGCAGGCCGGCGCTCTTGCCGCCGAGCTTGATGCCGGCCGTGCCGCCCAGGCCAGCGCGCTTGAGCAGCAGCAGGCTGCCGTAGGCCAGCGCGAGCACCGCGATCAGCTTCAGGCCCAGGTCGAGCACGTCGAAGCCAGGGCCACCGGGATCGGGGACGCCGAGCGGGGGCGCGGGCGCCGCCGTTGGCTGAGCGTCCGTGAACAACGGCGCGGACTGTTGCACCGCGTACGGCTCCGGCGTCGGCATCGGGGCCGGTGGTGAGGTCGGTCGAGCCGCGAAAACCATCACCACGACAATCAACACGAGCCCCGGCAGCCCAAACCGCCAGGGGATCGCCGGCCCAAAAGGCAGGCGGATCGGCGGCAACCTGCCGAAGCCCTCGGTCAGCCGCAGGAACGCCGAACGCCGCGGCTCTGTGCGGCCGCGCGCGGGGCCCGCTTCGCTTCGCTCGCTCGTTCGCGATCCACGAGCATCTCTGCCCTGCCGCTGCGCGCCGGCCGCTCCACGACCGTCATTCGCCGTGCCCTGTGGACCACGCTGCGCGGCTGCCGCTCCGCGAGGGCCGAGCGACGAGCCCGGCGGAGTGGCTCCGTAGGGAGCAGGCCCGATTTTCTCCATGTCCCGCTGTGCGCCTGTGCCGGCGAATGTTGGATTCTGTGCGGAGGAGATCGCTTCGAGCGCTTCCGTCAGGCGGAGCGCGTAATTGGTACTGGGTTCTTCGGCGTCGTCCTCGACGACTGGCGTCGGGGGCAGCACGCGAAACCCGGGCTGGCGCGACGGAATCCGATCCGGCAGAACAACCGCGGCGGGTTGGACGACGGGGCGGTTGGCAACCGGCGCGCGTTGTTTCGGCGGGCGTGCGGCGGCGACCACTCTGGCCGTTGACACGGCCCGCTTGGAGCGCGGCGCCGCGTCAGGCAACCGACGCTAGCCTCCTCGACTTACTCACCACTTCGGTGATACGCACGCCGAACTTTTCATCGACAACCACAACCTCGCCGCGAGCGATCAAGGTGCCGTTTACCGATACGTCGACTGGCTCACCCGCCAGCTTGTCCAGCTCGATGACGCTCCCTGTGCGGAGCGCGAGGATATCGCCAATCGGCATGTGCGATCGCCCCAACTCGACGCTGACCTCGAGCGCCACGTCCATCAACAGTTCGATGCCGTGCGCTCGGTCGGCTGCCGGCATATCCGGTGTTAGCGGCATGAATTGCACGGGATGCACGGCCGTCGGGGGCGGCGCGTTGAAGGCCGGTGCGCTGCGCTCGCCCCGCTCGGGGAGGGTCGAAATCGCGGCCGCTTTTGGCATGGCGATCGGCATCGGCATTGGCTCCGGGTCTTCGAGCGCCACTCCGGCCCCGACGCGCGCGGAGTCGATCTCGGCCTGGAGTGTGTCCTCCGACCATGGATCGGCCTCGGCAACTCCGCCCAGATCGCCACCGTTGAGCATCTGGTCGATCAGTTCCTGGTTGAGGTCGCCTTGACCGGCTGACTGTGGCATGGGCTGCGTCCTGATGTCCTTTAGGGGTCTTGTGTGGGCTAAGCGGCGGTAGAAAGGTCGAGTGCTTCAAGTAGTGCAGCGTCGATGCCGGTGACCTGGATCGCGCGATTGCCGCCCAGCGTGCCGGGCCGTCCGACGAAGCGCGCGCGCTTGCCTGCCCGAATCGGCAGCTCGACGTCGACACCGCGATCGAGGCGAATCACGTCGCCCGCGCGAATATCCATCAGTTCACCGAGCGTGATGGTCGTGGAGCCCAGCTCGACGGCGATCCCTAGCTCGGCGCCGCGGACCCCCTCGGCGATTCTGATGCGGTCATCGTCGGAGCCACTCTTGCGCTTGCTCGACGAGAACCACGCTTGCGTGTTCAGGCGGTCCATGAGCGGCTCGATCACTGGATGCGGGACGCAAATGGAGATGGTGCCGCTCAGGCCCAGCGTGTGAATCTCGAACAACAGGAGCGCGGCGATGTCTCCAGGCAGGGCGGCCTGCACCAGGTCGGCGTTGAGCACCGTCTCGACGAGCACGGGCTGCAGGTCGGCGACGGCCGTCCAGCCATCGCGCAGGCCGGCACTGATCGTGGCGCCAAGGCTCCGGAGCAGGGCCATCTCGATGTCGGTCAGCTCGTTGCGGCGCAGGTTTACCTGGCCGGCGCCACCCGTGATGCGGTCCAACATCGCCAGACCGATGTTCATGTTCATCTCGACGACGATGCGCCCCGCCAGTGGCTGCAGCTCGACCAGGTTGACCAGGGTCGGGTTGGACAGCTGGTGAACGTATTCGTCGTACACGACCTGTTCGATGGACGACAGCGAGACGGTGGTCGGCGACCGCAGGTAGCTGCTGAGAGACGACGCCGTGACGCGGGCGAAGGTCTCGTGGATGGTCTGAATGGCACGGATGTGTTCTTTCGAGAACCGGTCAGGGCGGCGGAAGTCGTACAGCTTGATGGCGCGATCCATCACGTTTATCGGCGCGCCACCATTGGGACTGGTTGGGGCGCCATCATCACTGCCGATGCTATTCAGCAGTGCGTCGATCTCCCACTGAGAGAGGGTTTTACTCATTCCGGCTTCTCATCTGTGCAGCGCACCATATCGACGGGAGACCCGCATAATAGAGAGTCAGGATGACCGGTTCGGGTAGTCGGTAGTACCGGTACCCCGCGGGCGATCCAGCGACGCGTTCCCAGAACGAACATGCCGAACTGGATGCGTTGCCGTGCACCTGTATTGAATGACAATGCGCCCTCGATTACAGCAGTGAGCGGTGCTTGGCGCTACTGAATGATGAAGGATGTGAAATACACATTCACGACCTTCTCTTCGTCGTGGAGCGCCTTGTTGACGTTCACGAGCAGGTCGTTGCGGAGGACGTCTTTGCCGTCCGCTTTGATGAGGTCCGCTGAGGACCGGCTGGACAATGTGGTGACCAGGGCATCGTCGATAATCTGGCTGTACGGGCTCATGCCAGCAGCGAAATCGGTTTGCTGGACCAGGACAGCGGCGCCTTTCGGTGGATCCTTGAGCTTGGTATCGATGAATTCGAGCGTCAGGGCGATCTTGAGGTACTTGGAGCTCGCCTTGTCGGTCAGATTCACCACCCGCTCCTTGGTCACGTACATGACCGTCACCGGCGGCTTGGCCTTCTCCAACGCGGCGCGCGCCTCGGCGGCCGGCCCGAATGGGAGCGGGATAAGCCCCGCCACGATGGCGAAGGCCACGCCCCCGCCCAGTACGAGGGCTACGCCGATGATGCCGAGGATCTTGATCATGGTACGAGGGTCTCCGTAAGAGTTGAGTCAGGTGGCAGAGGCGGGGCTTCGTGTGCGACACCAATGTCCGGTGGCGTGGAAGACAGCAGGTGGATCTCAACGCGGCGATTCTTGGCGCGCCCATCGCGCGTGTCATTGGGCACCAGAGGTCTGAATTCGCCGAAGCCGGCGGCGATGAGCCGGCCGGCCCGGACGTTGTCGTTCTCGCTCAGGTAGCGCGTCACCGCCAGGGCGCGCGCGGCCGAAAGCTCCCAGTTGGTCGGGTAGCGCGTGGAATCGATCGGCATCGAATCGGTGTGGCCGTCGATGCGGACCTCGTTTTCAAGCGGCCGGATCACGGTCGCGATCGCATCCAGGACGGCCAGCGAATTCGGCTTCAGCTCCGCCCGACCCGAATCGAAAAGGTAGGAGCCGGAGAGTCTGATGACCACCCCGTCTCGATCGGTGGTCACCTCGACGTCCGGAACCTGCGTCGCGCCTTCGAGCGCCGCCAGGACCTTGTTCTTGATCTGGGCAACCTGGGGCACGTCCGACGTGCTGATCAGCGTGTCGGCCGGAGGCGCGGGCATCGCGCTGCCATCACCAATCGACGTCGGCGCCTGGCCCTGCAGCACGTCGAGGTTGAAGGCCTGCTGCAGCGCCGCGCTGACGGCTTTGAACTTGGTCGTGTCGGCCGAGGACATCGAGTACAGCACCACGAAGAACACCATCAGGAGGGTGATCAGGTCGGCATAGGTCAGCAGCCACCGCTCGGCATTTTCATGCTCCGCGGCGTGCGCTTTCTTGTGACGGCCCTTACTCATCCGCTGTGATCCGCACTACGCCGCGGCGGCCTGCGCCGGCGCGTCGACGGCCGCGGCCTCTTCGGTCGCCCCCGCTTCGCCGCGCTCCGCCATTGGCAGGAACGCCTCGAGCTTCTCGCGAACGACGCGCGGATTGTCGCCCGCTTGCACTGACAGCACGCCCTCGACGGCCAGCGTGCGCCGGGCCACTTCTTCCTTGTTGCGTTGCTTCAGACGCTCGCCAACGGGCAGCCAGAAGACGTTCGCGCTGAGCACGCCGTACAGCGTGGCGATGAACGCGGTGGCGATGCTCTTGCCGAGCTCGTCGGGTTTGTCAAGGTGGCTGAGCACGTTGACCAGACCCATGACCGTGCCGATGATGCCCATCGTGGGCGCGAAGCCGCCCGCCGCCGCGAACATCGCGAACTTGCCTTCGTGCCGTTCGGACATGGCGGAGACATCGGCCTCCATGATCTCGCGGACCAGGTCCGGATCGGTGCCGTCGACCACGAGCAGCACGCCCTTTTTGATCGAGGCGTCTTCGATGCCCTGCGCTTCGGATTCCAGAGCCAGCAGGCCCTCGCGGCGAGCACGTTCGGCCAAACGCACGAACAGGGTGACCAGGTCGCGTTCGGAGGTCACCTCCTGGCGGAAAGCGACGCCCAGGACCTTGCCCAGCTTGGTGACCCGCTCCAACGGAAAGGCGACGATGACGGTCCCGATCGTGCCGCCGAAGACGATCATCGCCGACGGCAGGTTCATCAGCGAAAAGAGAATGCCAACGCTGCCGGCCTCGACGACGGCCGCCCCGAGGATCGAGATGAGCGCCATGGCCAGCCCGATCGCCGTACCCTTATCCATAGTTAGCTCGTCTCCCGTTGGCGCAGGGGCGTTGGCTGATGGTTGATGTTCAGCGCGGCCGCCGCTGAGGCGAGGTTGGGCGCGTCGACCAGCCGCAGTGGGCCGCGGGCGATCAGTTGGCGATAGCCAATGACGCTCTCGACGACCTCGTCGACGTGGGTTGCCACGACCAGCTTTTTGCCGTCGAGCAGAGTGATGACGGTATCGGCAGTGTGCTCGACCGTCTCGATGAGATCAGCATTCACGACGAGCTGCGAGCCGTCCAGGCGCGTCACATAGATCACCGTCGAAGACATCCAGTTCTTGAGTTCATGGGGTACGGGATTCTTGCCGCTGTGGGACGCCCAACCCACGGGTACTTCGGCTCGGGCTTGGCGACTGATGGTCCCGACACGGCAGGACCATTCGTCGTTCCGCCTCAGGCCCAGTAGCGACCTCACCGATCGTGAGTACGCCGAGGTCCGCTTACGCCGCGGGCTTGAGGACGACCTGGACCTCGATCTCGCCGACGTCCGTCTGCAGGGGAAAGACGAGCCGGTTCAGATCGAGGGTGGTGATCATGGTGCCTTTGCCGATCACCAGGGACGGCGGGGAGATGTTCGACTGGAAGCCGGCCTCGGAGAGCAGGACGCCAGCGCGGCCCGTGATCACGTTGCCAAGCTCGCCGATGCCACTTTGCGCGAGCGCGTCGAACTCCGTGAATTCCTGGCCCATCATCCGTGAGACAAGGCTGATGGCGGTCTGCAGGCTCATTGAGTACAGCACGATGCCGCTGACCTGCCCGGTCACGCCGACCAGGGTTGTGATTTCGTTTGTCGTGAAGGCAGACTTGCGGACGTGCAGCGTGCCGCGTTGTGTTTCGGAACCGAGCTCCGTTTCGAGAACCTCACTGGCCGCCAGAATGAACGGGTTGAGGATCTCGACTTTCACAGCGCCCCGTCCTCGACACACTTCAGGCTGTCCAGGAAATTCTGGATCTGCCCAGGTGTGGCGCCCAGGGCGTAGGCTGGCGCGGGGTCCCACGCGGGTTGTGGACACGCCCCACCGCCGCCGACTGCTCCCACCGCGAACGCCGCGGCGTCGGCGAGGCTGACGATCGTTGCCAGCGGACTGTCCGCGGCCTCTGGCTGGTGGTGGAAGGCGACCGCGTACACGACGCTATCCGGCAGGCCCCATGACCGCAGCAGCGCGCCGCCGACGGCCCCGTGATGAAAACCGAGGACCTCTTGTTCGGCTTGCCAGACTGGCATGCGCCGGCTGCGGGCAATCGACACCGCTTCGGCCGCCGCCTCGGGTACGACGGAGGTCAGCACCATCTTGCCGACGTCGTGCATCAGCCCGGCGACACCCGCCTCGTCACTGCCCGTCTTCAACAACTCGGCCAGGGCGCGCGCGGCAACGGAGACCGTCGCGGCGTGGCGCCAGGCGATCGTGCGCGGGAGTGCATAGGGCGGCAGGCCGCGGTCCAGCAGTGGTCCAGCGCAAGCGCGCACGAGCACTTCACTGAGCGCGCGTTGGCCGATTCGTGCCACCGCCTCACGCAGATTGGCGATGCGGCGATTCGGCATCGCCCGGGCGCTGTTCGCGTAGCGCAGCACGGCCGACGTCAGGGCCTGGTCGGTACCAAGCAGGCTGGCGATTTTTTCCAGGGTTGTGCGTTCGTCACGCAGGATGGCGAGCACGCGCTGCGCGACCACTGGCAGCGCTTCGAGCTCCGGCGCGGAGCCGACCAACTCTTCGGGCGATTCCGGCAACTGCTTCTGGCCCGCGATGTTTAACTGCACCAGACCTTCCCGTTCATTTACGGGACAGGCTGCCAACCTGCGTCGGCAGGGTTGGGGCGTCCTGGAGCGAGGGCTCAGCTTCCAAGCGGCTGCGGAGTAGCCGCAGACGGACGTATTCGCGCAGCGAGAACGGGCCGAGCCGATCGACGGTCAGCCGAAGCTGTCCGAACTCGTACGGTTCGTCATACTCGTCCTGCGTGTTCGCGACCGGCTTGCTCGCGACAAGCTGCTCAGACTGGAAATCCGGAGATACGTGCAGCAAGCACGGGGTAGGTTGCATGAGCTGCCGGCTGACGAACATGCACTGCGGGCACTGGGCCTCGAACGACATGCCTCATCATCGTCCTTCTCGCCGGAACCGCAAATGGCGGCAGGTCTTGGTTGGCACATCGGAACGTACCGCGCGCGGTCAGCGTTCAGCTAGCGCTCGACAGTACTATCGCACCAGATGCTCGCCGCGGTGGGGTCTGTCGCCGAGCGGCTGAGCCGCAATATCGAGCGCGTGCTCGTCGGCAAGCACTCGACCGTCCAGCTCGCGATTGTGGCGTTGTTGTGCGAAGGCCACCTGCTGCTCGAGGACGTCCCGGGGATCGGCAAGACGACCCTTGCCCGAGCAGTTGCCCAGTCGATCGGCGGAACCTTCCGCCGCCTGCAGTGCACCCCCGATCTGCTGCCCTCCGATGTCACCGGGGTTTCGGTCTTCGATCAGCGGACCGCCGACTTCATCTTCCGCCCGGGCCCGATCTTCGCCAACGTGCTGCTGGCCGACGAGATCAACCGCGCCACCCCGCGGACCCAGTCGGCGGTCCTGGAGGCGATGCAGGAGGCCCAGGTCAGCGCCGACGGGGTGACCCGCCCGCTGCCCCGCCCATTCGTCGTGCTCGCCACGCAAAATCCCGTCGAGCTCGAGGGCACGTTTCCGCTGCCCGAAGCGCAGCTCGATCGCTTTTTGATGCGGCTCAGCCTGGGGTACCCGAGCGAAGCGGACGAAGAAGCGTTGATCGCTCGCGGCGCCGCGCAATCCGCCCAGGCGCTCGCTCCGGTCGTGTCGACTGAGGACGTGCTGCTGGCAGTCGGCGAGAGCAGCCGCGTGCGGGCGCACGAGGACGTTCAACGCTACGTCGTCCGGGTTGCCCGCGCCACGCGCTCCGATCCCGACGTGCGACTCGGCGCCAGCCCGCGCGCGACACTCGCGCTCCATCGGGCCAGTCAGGCCTGGGCCGCCATCCAGGGCCGCGACTTCGTCGTGCCCGACGACGTCAAGTATCTGGCCGCGCCCGTGCTCGCCCACCGGCTCATGGTCTCGCTCGAAGCCCGGCTGCGCGGTCGAGACGCGACGACCATCGTCCAGAGCATCCTCGACAGCGTGCCCGTCCCCGTGGAGCCCAACCGGCCATGATGATGACTCCGCCCGCTAAAGCAGGCGGCTTCTCAGGCAACGGCACGAGCACTCTCCACCGTTTGCGCCTGAAGGCTCCATCCGAGCCCTGTAGTCAGATGCAGCACATTCAGCGCGGCGTTCAGATCCCGACTGACGCTCAGGCCGCAGCCACATTGATGCCAGCGATCATTGAGGGTCTTCGGGACATGCCTGCCGCACGCCGAACAGCGCTGTGTTGTGCCGGTTGAATTCACATTGACCAGCGTCAAACCAACTTCTGCCGTTTGTCGGACAGGATCGAGAAGAATTGGCTCCAGCCAGCGTCGTAGAGCGATTTGGCGATCCTCGAGCCGGCAAGTCCTTTTGCGTTCAGGGCTTCCACATCGACCAGCCCGTATCGCCGCACAAGCCCATGCGCGATCTTGTGATGGAAGTCGCGCCTTTGATTGGCGACATGCGCATGCATTCGCGCCAGGTCTTGACGGGCCTTCTGGCGACTCTTCCTCCGCGACAGGTTGCGCTGAATGAGCCGAAGGCGGCGTTCAGCCGCGCGGAAGTGACGCGGATTTGCAATCTCCGTCCCGTCGCTTAGAACAGCGAACGTGGTCAACCCGACATCGATACCACTGCCTCCTCAGATACCGGCAATCGCTCGGGCTCGGGCATCTCGAGGTTGAAGCACACGAACCAGCGGCCAGCCTCGCGCTTGGCGGTCACCGTCTTGATCCTTGCTTCGGCCGGCAGCCGCCGGTGCCACTTGACCTTCAGTTCGCCCACCCGTTGCAGATACAGCCGACCGGACGGTCGGAGCGCACAGCCGTCGCCCCACGACGGTATGTCAGTGAGTCGTACCTCAAACGCGACCGGAAACGTGGGTACCCTGGGACCCTCTCGCCGGCGTTGATCTCCTTCAACTGGTTGGCTTGGTTGAGGTAGTTCAGACTGATTCTGTTCATGCGCCAGGCCGAGCGCCGCTCATCGAGCGCGGCAAGGTACAGCCGGCACGGTGCGTCGAGCTGACTGTCCAGTGCCTCGGCCTGAGTCCCCGTCGGATACACCCGGTACTTGTATGTGCGCCGCTCAGGCGAGCTCCCACGTCGTACCGATCGGGGTGGCCAGGGAGAACCACGAATGCCGCAATCTCACAGACGGCCGTAGGCGCCACTCGCCGCCAGACTGGAACAGCGACATGCTCCCAGCGTGAGTGATGGGTCGCTCTTTGGGGCCAACTTGTCCGAGAACAGGCGAATATGCTTCCTGGAGCCCTGGCTGGCGCGTGCAAGGCCGAGGTGGGCTAGTCCCCCGTTGCCCATGTGTCATGAGCGCCCGCTCAGGAGGCGACCATGATGCTTGTGCGCGCCATTGAAGTTATCAGCGTGGACAGTGCTGAAAGGGGGAATGGAGCCGTGCACAACACCATCCGAACCTACAATCGAGCACCTCCGCAAAATGCACTCGTTGGGGTCGATACGCATTCGACGGGAATTGAACTCGATCCATCCTACGAACCGCTACGTCCAGACACTCCCTGAAGAGCTAACAGAGCGGTGCGTACTTGCTGCGTCTTTGGATGGTCTGCTCCGAGTACGTCTTCTCTAATCTGCAGCGCCTTCGCTAGATAAGTTTTACCCACATCTTCCCGCGATAGACGGACTAACAACTCACCTAATTCATGGAGGCTCACAGCAGTGCGCGCATGACGGTCGCCCAAAGCTCGTTCACGTATAGCCAACGCTAGTTCGAAATAGACGCGGGCTCGTTCTAAGTTTCCCTGGTCTCTGTACAGAGCCCCCAAACAACCTAAGCTGATCGCCACGTCTGGGTGGTTGTCGGAAAGCACGGCTTCTCGAATATTTAATCCTGTCGTCAACAGTCGTTCAGCGCCTAAGAGATCGCCTTTGGCGTGTAGTAACCGCCCTAAGTTGTTGAAGCTTGTTGCAGTCTTGGGGTGTTCTTTACCCAATTGCATTACCCGTATATCCAGCGCACGCTGGAGGTACTGCTGAGCCTCGTCGTACTTTCCCTGAGTCTTGAACACGCCGCCTAGGTTATTGAGAGGAGCGGCAAGATCCGGATGCTCCGAACCGAGCACTTCACTCAAGATAGCTACAGATCTGCTGATGTAAAATATGGCGCTTTCATAGTCTCCTGACGTTCTGAAGTAGTAGCCTAATTCGTCGCAAAGCCGACCCGCAGTCTCATCGCGTCTTGGTAAGGCGACGTCGGTCGCGTACTTCAGATGCCTGTGCAATGGCGCGATATGGGCGGGATTACCGGGAGCCGTAACGCCCTCCAACCTCCGAAGAAGTGCATTTTCAATGGCCAGCTGCGCGTCGCGGTCGGGATTCAACGAATTGACAAAGCCCGCGACTAGGCCATGCATTCTGAGGCCACCGTCGGCTTGTCTCTCGAGTAACCCGAGCGTCAGAAGCCGGGACAGCGAATCCTCAGCACTCAGGCTGAGGTGTGCGTCGTGGGGATCGCCTGTGAGGGATGCAACGAGAAAATCATGTGGGATCGACTCGCCTGGGAACAGGTGCGCGGCGCGAGCCAGCAGCCTAGTCGCTTGTGCATCAATGTGGTCGGCACTGACCAGCTTCTCATAGCTCATCGCGAACGTACGGGCTACGCTTAACTCGTGCTTTGTGGGAGACCGACCTGCACCTCTCCCGGATAGTGACGGATGGCTCAAGAGACTTGAGTTACCCAATTGATTCAGGTATTCTGCTGGCGAAATAGCATATCGGTATCGCCCCAGAAAGCTGCCGGCGAGATGAAGCGCGAGTGGCAAATCGCCGAGTCGTACGGCTATCTCATCGAGATCGCGTGCGTCGGTTTCAACATCAGCGATGTACCGACGTAGCAGGCGCACGCTGTCTTCCCGCCTCAAGACATTTAGCGAGACTGTCTGAACTCCTAGGATCTCGTCCCACTCGGCGCGCCTAGATGTGAGAAGGAGACGGCAACCCCCCGTTGCTGGCCGCCAGCGGTCGAGCAGTTCCTCGTCCTCGCAATTGTCGAAAATCAACAGGCGGGGGACCGGTTTCTGCCACTCCGCTCGAACTAAATGGACTTGAGCTTCGAGTTCGAGCGCCTCGAAATCTGGTCGCGTGCGAAGCAGGTCCGCCGTTGGGCAAGCCGCCACCTCGGCAGGAACTCCGTCTGTATCTGAGAAATTTAGCCAGTACGTTCCACCCGCAAAGTACTGTCCGTAGCGATGCGCGAATTCGATCGTCAGCTGTGTCTTGCCTATCCCCCCAGTACCCGTCGCGGCAATGACTGCCGCGAATGAGGCATGCTTAAGCTGGATCGCCAACTGACGCAGTTCGTCCTCTCGCCCACCAAATAGCGGATTCGCGCTGAGATCCATCCGGGAACCAGGTGGCAACGGCGCCAAGTCTGGCACTACATCCACCGGAAGCCGACTGAGAATCTCCTGACTGTGAGCCAGCCACACCGTGCCTGGTGCAGTGCCCACGAGATCATCAGCCAGCGATCCATCTCGAACATGAAGATGCTCTACATAAGCTTGATAATTTCCTTGCTGGAGCCGCGCACCCTGGCCAACATCGCCTACGGATTGTCGCGGCGCCTCGTCTTTAGACACCAGGCCAAACCCTTGAGCACTTACAAGGCGAACATGCGTACATGCTGGCCACGTTGCCGCTTACGTTACTTATTGCGACGTACCAGCTAGCAACATGGATCGCCGATACCGGGACAGACATGCTCTCGGCCAGACAACAGGTACCCGCGTTCATTGTGACCTGCTCCGGGCGCGCGAACCGCTGGATTGTGCGGCGATGCGTGTACCCCATGGCATCTAGTTCATCGAGTTTGCAATGTCGCCTACGCTATCCAACAGTTGCAACACTTCGCAGTCCCAAGCACTCACAAGACCGTAGACTCTGTGATGTTTGCAGGATCATTGTGATCAGCCCAATGGGGCCCCGGCTATCGAGGAAATGGCGGCCTTGGTACTCGCTTCGGTGATCGTTCCGATTGTCTTCTGCGCAGCGTCGCTCTTAAGAATGCGACTAAGTGCATCGAGAGCCCAGCCAGCAACTGCACCGAGAAAGTTCTTCGCATCCACGAGCGCAAGCTGAAGCTTGCCAGGATTTTCAGTCGCTTCGGCAAAACCCTCTGCAACAGCCTCTGTCTTCGCCAACGCCAGCGCTTTCGATACCTCGTCCAATTCCTCACTTTGCTGGATCGATTGCAGGAGTGTAGTGAACTGGTGTTTCAACGCGATACCTTCAGGGGTCGCCGCAAATGTTCCTTCGACCCACGAGATGTTCGTCCCCTGAGCGACCCGTGCGTGGGCTCCCACATTGCCAATCGTGTAACTGGTGTTCCCAGAAGCTTGATTTCCCTCATCGCCGGCCATAGCTTCCTCGACGCAGTCTTGGATGGTGCAAGAGTGCGCCGACTGGAAGAACGTGTCAACTGAGCGGATCGACAACCAAGGCCGAGCACGCAGGCGTGGATGTAGGAAGATCACGGCATGAGGCGGTTTGCACCGGGTGCAGCACATCGGGTCGACTGAAAGCTGCTGCGTCAGAAGGGGCGCGATCAGGGTCGCCGCCGCCCACTATCACGGGTCTCAGCGAAACTCCGCAATTGTTGACCGTGCAATCCAGTGAAGACCGGAAGGTCCACCGCAGCGCACGCCGAAAGCCCGAACAGCGGAGCGGCGTTCCTGGCGATCGGATCAGGTGCCACGCAGTGGCTGGTGGCCGCGGCGGCCGTCGGCGCGGCGCGCATTCGCACCATGATGATCGCCTCCGTGGCGCTGGCCAAGATCTACGGTCCAGGTCCGGTCGATCGAGCGCTGGCGACCGCCGCGGAACTGCAACGCTTTGCTGCTGAGGACCTGGCGCAGTTGCTGCGTCATCAGGCCACGGCTGCCAACGGTGAGCTGTGCCGTGTGGACGGCGCGCGCAGCCTGCGACCAGGCACCGCTGCTTGGAAGGGACTGGGCGGACGACTGGCCCAACTCCGCCACCCGTGCCAGCGGAGCTGGAGGCGCTGTTGCGCCGCATGCACTTGCCGTATGCGGCGCGCCGCGCCTTAAGTATTGGCCACCGCTCCGGTCCAGCGCTGGAATCCAGCTGAAGTGCTGAAGGTGCTCCTCGGCGAGGAGGTGGCTGGACGCGAACGCGTGCTGGTGCGCCGCCACCGTGCCGATGTCCCCCGCTCCTGCCGCGACCTCCTGGCGGTGCTTGGAGGAGACATCCGACGAGGACGTGGCGACGGGACTCGCGGCCGGTCTGCGCCAATGGGTCACTGGTTTGCTCTCACAGGGGACCTGCAGGCCGACCTCGGTCGCCCGCGTCGCTTGACCGCACTCGCTCGACGTCACGCAGCTTGGCCGAATTTGAGTTCTTCGCTACGCACGATGTTGGCAAGCCAGTTTGTCGCATTCGGCCGCGCCCGCTTCCCTCTCGCACGGATTCCTGTGATGGTCGAGCAGCCAGTCCCCTACTCTAAGCATTGATGGATTCGCCCGACCGATGATGGACTCGCCCGAGGGGCGGCTGCCGTCCGGAGTGCCGTGGCTCTTCACTCGCCAGGGTCTCGCGCTGCTCACCCTGACGACAGCGATCGCCGCGACCTTTCTCGCCACCGACATTACCTTTCTGGCGGGCGCGTTGCTGGTGGGCGGGCTCGGCGCCTGGGGTTGGGCTGCCCTGGCGTTCGCGCGGGTGACCTATACCCGTCGGCTGTCTCGCTCGCGGGCGTTCTGCGGCGACGAATTGACCCTCGAGTCTCTGCTGTCGAATCCGCGACCGCTGCCGCTGCCCTGGCTCGAGGTCTGGGAGCAGCTGCCCTTCATGCTCGGACCGCAGGGCGCCCTCGAGGCCTCGCACACCGAGCCCGACCGGGTCTGGGTGCGGCGTGGATTGGCGCTCTGGCCTTACCAGCGCTTGCGATTTCGGCGTCGGCTCGTGTGCCGGCACCGCGGCGTGTTTCGGCTCGGCGCGGCGCGCTTGCGGACCGGCGACCCATTTGGCTTTTTCGAGCGCGAGCAGTCCTGGCACGACGAGTTGGAGCTGCTGGTGTACCCGCGGGTCGTGCCGCTCAGGCGTCTGGCGCTGCCCCTGCATCACCCGTCGATGGACGTGGTCAGCCCGCTTAGCCCCGTCGCTGACCCGACGCGGACAGCCACGGTGCGCGACTACCGGCCCGACGACTCGCGGCGCATGATTCACTGGCCAACAACCGCCCGACGCGGCAGCCTGCAGGTGCGCGTGCTGGAACCGGCCACCAGTCTGCACGTCAGCCTGTTGCTCGACGTGCGCGGCTTTCTCTTCGGGATGTACCGCGGCGAACTCCTGGAGCTGACCCTCTCGGCGTTGGCGTCGATCGCGGTGTTCTTGCAGAGCAAGGGCGCGCCGGTCGCCTTTCAAGCCAACGCGAACCCACCGCTCGTCGTGTCGCCCGGCGCCAGCGTGCCCCACCTGCAGCACGTGCTCGAACGGCTGGCGCGGTTCGAACCCCGACCCGGGCCAGCGCTCACACCCTGGGCGCTCGACGATCTACCCCGCGGCAACACCGTGGTCCTCGCATCGTCGGACGTCTCGGCTGACCTGGAGCAGTCTCTCCGTCAGTTCGAAGATGCGGGCTTACATGTGCTCCTGCTGCTGGCAACCAACCTGGAACGTGGGCACCGCCGACGTCGTGGTGCCATCTCGCTCACTTCCGGCTGCGACCTTGCAGCGGTCCTCGAGGGCCGGGCATGACTGCCCGCACGGTCGATGTGTGGGCCGTTATTTCGCGCCGTGACCTGGCTGACCTCCTCGAGGGCCGCGCGTGAATACGCGGACCGTCGATCCGCGGACCGTCTGGGCGATCCTCGCGATGGAAGCGGGGCTGGCCTTGCCGCTGATATCCCTGCCGACGCAGGGCGATCGGCTCCCTGGCTTGCTCGGCCCCGTGCTCCTGGCGATCCTGCTGCCACTCGGCTACGTGGCCGTGTACCAGATTCGCGATCTGCGCGATCCAAGCTGGCGCTTGCTCTCGGGGATCGGCCTGGCGCTGGCCACGCGCGGCATTGTCTCGATCGTCCCGGAGCCAGGCGTGCCGGGTTTGGCGATCTGGCTCGGCCGAAGTGTCGTCCCCATGGCCATCGGCATCGGGCTGTGGTGGCGCGGGAGCGCGCTCTCGGTCGCCGAGCTCACCGCTGGCGACGTGCGCACTGAGTTCAGCATTCTCGCGGTGTGCATGCTCGCCGTGCTCAGCATGGTGCGTCCCTTCCTGTTGCCGGACCCCGCGCTGCTGGCCGGCTCGGTCGCGCTGTTCGCGGTCGGCGGGCTCGTGGCAACCGCGCTGGCTCGCCAGGATGCGGCCGAAGTCGCGTCGGTGCGCTTCGGTCGGACGCTGGCGACGGCTTCGGCGCTGGCCCCGGCCGCGGCCGCGGTGATCCTGGTGACGATCCTGCGGCCCGCGCTGCTCGGCGCGATGTGGAACATGCTCGCCCGGATCATCGAGTTGATCTTCACGCCGATCGGGTGGCTGATCGCCTGGCTGGCGTCGCTCTTTCCGCGGGGTGAGGTCCAGCCGCAGCCGCTGCCACCGCGCCCGACGCAGGCGCCCATGCCGGACCCGGCCGCGCTTGGCCAACTCCAGGATCGACAGGAGTGGCTCGGCTGGCTGGTGCTCTTCACCCTGCTCGTGCTGGCCAGCATCGCCGCGATGCTGGTGGTGCGGATGCTGCTTTCACACTGGATCGGGACCCCGCTCCAACGGTCGGCGCGACAACCGGAGGATCTGACGGTGGAGCCCAGCGGCACCCCCGGCGATGACGCGCACGACTTTTTCGGCTGGCTCCTGCGGTGGCTTCGAGCCCAGCTGGGCGGTCGACCTGGCCCCGGGCGCACGGGCGCGCGGGCGACGGAACCGTTACCGGCCGACGCCTGGGCGGCGTATCGGAGCTTGCTCGAGTGGGCGTCTTCGATGGGACTGCCTCGGCGTCCGTCTGAAACTACCGGCCAGCTACGCGAGCGCCTGACCACGTATGCACCCGACACCGCGAGCGCGGTCGATCTGGTGACCTCGACGTACGAATGGGACCACTACGGTGCGATCCAACCCGCGGCCAACCGCCTCCGCCGCGTGCAACAGGCGATCCGTTCTCTGCTCGATCGCTAAACCGCACAGCGTTCACCCTGCGGCTTATAGCGTGCGCCGACAACGGCCCTCTCGCGCGCGCGCCCGCGTTTCCTCTCAGAGACGGCGGTCACCGTAGAGCCAGTGCGGACCGAGCCATTCGCCTGCGGTGTGGCCAGTTGCGACATGAGCACGACCAGCGCCATCCTCGGCACCTGCACCCCCGCGGAAGCCGAGGTGGTCGCCGGCTGTTGCCGTGTTTTCAGATTTCCCGGACCTGCCCCCCCGGCGGAAGCCGAGGTCGTCGCCGGCCGTTGCCGTGTTTCAGATTTCTCGGAGCTGCCCCCCGGCGGAAGCCGAGGTC
>DATGER010000073.1:0-5303 GCA_035309865.1 Chloroflexota bacterium | reverse complement strand
CTGGCCACGGCTCAATTTCACTCAATTGAGCAGTGCCCAGACCAACCCGCACCCCAGCCGTGACGCCCGCACTGCAGCCCCCGTGACGCGCTGCGGCGAACGCGTGCCTGGGCAAGCTCAGGCGCACACCGGGCATCAGTTTCACTGCCCGCCGCAGCCCGCAGCCCGCAGCCCGCTGCCCGCCGCCCGCTTCCCGCCGCCGCTTCCCGCCGCCGCTGCCCGCTGCACGCGGCCCGCTGCCCGCCGCTGGCCGCCAGCTCGTCCTCCGAGAGTGATGCACCTGAGCAAGCCACGCCTTTCTTGCCGTGGGCCGCTGAAGCGGGATGTCGAGCAGGGCAGCGCCTCGGGTTCGGGCCTTGGCCCAACCGTGACACCTGAATGACGCCACGTGACGCACTACGTGACGCTCTGCGTGTGCAAAGTCGAGGGCCCGAACCTGCGACTCGTGAACTGACGGCGACTCTCGAGCGTAACCCCGCCAGGCCACAGCTTCCTCAGCCTGAGCGAGCCGGGCACCGCCGTGTGGACGCCGACACGCCGTCGAAATTCTGAGCACGTGCCCAGTTGTGACGCCCGAATGACGCCCACGTGACGGTCCACGTGACGCTGCGTGTGGAAACTCGGGAGCGTGCACCTGCGTTCACAACCCGCGGCAGCGACCCCACCGTCACGCCGCGGGCCAGAAATCTTGACATCGATGCCGCGGAAATTAAAGAAGTGCTTGACCGGAACCGGCCCGGGGCCTAATCATGCTCGCGACCATTCCTGGCGAGCCAGTCGCAGGCGGCGCCACGGTGGCGCCGACCACTCGGGAGGGCACCCCTGAATCCCATGGCCGTGGCGACTCTGACACCCGCCCGCGCCGCGCTCCGTCGGCCCCGACGCGCCGATCCTCGAGCTCTGATCGGTGTCTTTCTCACGCTTGCCGCCCTCGCCGGCTCCGTCGCCTTCTGGGTTGGCAACAGCGACGCCCGGCCTATTCTCATCGCCACCCGCGATCTCCCGGCCGGGGCGGTCCTGCGCAGCTCCGACCTGACCGTCGCCTACGTCAGGATGGACGACAGCGTCTACCGCGCGGCGCTGCCGGCCGACGCGCTCGAGTCGCTCGTCGGCCGGCAGCTCGGCGAGCCGATCCACGCCCAGCAGGTGCTCGCCCGGGCCCAGGTCGCCGACGGGCTCGGGCTCGCCCCGGACCAGGTGGCGATGACGATCCCCGCCCGGCCCGAGAGCGCCGTCGATGGCCGCCTGCGGCCCGGCGATTCAGTCCAGGTGCTGGTGACGGTCGTCGACAAGACGAAGAACGAGGCCCACACCCGACCGGTGCTGGACCGCGCGCAGGTGTTCGACGTCGGGCATGACCAGTCCTTTTCCGGCTCCAGTTCGAGTGTTGCGGGCGACGACACCGGTGTCGTGCGGGGGTCCATCGCCAGCGTGACGCTGGCGGTCACCGCCGACCAGGCGCGGCAGTTGGCCGAGGCCCGGCGGACCGGTGAGTTAGACGTGCTCCTGCTGCCCCCACCGGAGGTCGCCCGGCCGTGAGCGCCACACCCCGATCCGCTGCGGATGTATCCCGTTAGACTCCGCCTGGCGCTGGGCCTGGGTGACCAGGAGTTGGAGCAGCGCCTGCGCCCGGCGCTGGATACCGCCGACGACCTCGTGGTGGTGGCGCAGAGCCTGGCGGCCGACCAACTCCTGCAGGTCGTCGGCTCGCACCAGGCCGATGCCGCGGTGGTCGCCTGGAACTTGCATCGCCTGAGCGACGCGGTCCTGCAGCAGCTCGACCAGTTCGGGCTGCCGGTGGTGCTCCTGGTGCCGGACCCGGACGACGAGCGCTGGCGCTCCCGGAGGGGACCGGTGTTGCCGCTCGACACCGACGCACCAACTGTCCGCGAAGTGGTCCTGGCGGCACGACGCGGCGATCGCGCGTTCGCGCGCGCGCAGCCGCGTATCCGGCTCACGGCCGACCCCGTGACGCTGAAGGCGGCCGACGCGCCCGATGGTCCACCCCACGGCATCATCGCGGTCGCCGGCGGTGTCGGTAGCCCCGGCCGAACCACGGTCGCGATCAACCTGGCGACCGCGCTTGGCGCCGCCGCGCCAACAGTCCTGGTCGAGGCCGACCTGTGTGCCCCCGCGCTGGCGGCGTATCTCGATCGCGACCCCAGCCGCAACCTGTGTACGCTGGCGCACGCTGTCCGCGAGGACCCCTACGCCTGGAGCCCGGCCCTGGCCGACGAGCTGCAGCCCCTCGCCCGACAGAGTCCGCATGGCATGGTCTTGTGCGGGCCGCCAAAACGCGAGATGCGCACCAGCATCGCGCCGGCGTTCCTCGAGCGACTCCTGGCGGAACTGGCCGACCGCTACCGGTACGTCGTCGTGGACGTTGGCACCGATTTGCTGGGTATGGAATCGGCGGCGGCGAACCACCGCGCCGTGCTGGCCAGCGCCCGCCAGGTGCTGGTGGTGAGCGCGTCCGACCTGGTCGGGCTGTGGCATGCGCGAACCGCGCTCGACCAGTTCGAGCGTCACCTGGGCATCGACCGTCGGACCGTCAGTCTCGTTCTCAACCGCCACGACTCGCGCTACCACCACGGGCAGTCGGAAGTCGCGTGGCACCTGGGCGCACCAATCGCCGCGGTCGTCCCGTTCGATCAGCCAGCCAGCCAGCGCGCGATCGCCGAACAGCGGCCGCTCGTGGTCGACCCGACCAGCCGCGCGAGTCGGGCGTTGATCAGCCTCGCGGAGCGTCTGCACAACGGCAAACTGCGCCTGGCCGGCGAGTCCGCGCGGCCGCAAAAATCCGCGACCTGGTGGCGTCGGGTCCTGCCTCGGGCGCGGTCGTCGGCATCCGTGCGTTCCGTGCCGGTGGCCGAACCGATGCGACTGGCACTGCCGACTGAGCGCCGAGGTCGGGCGTGGTAGCCCTCGCCGAAGGGTTCGCGACGGGCAGCGGCTTCGGCGCCCTGAACGCCAGTGATCGAGCAGCGGAGCGCCTGATACGCGAGCGGGTCGTCGAGGCGGTGAGCCGGTCGCTGGGCGACGGCCGGCTGCTCGCGCCCGGCGGGCAGGACGAACCGCGTGTGCGCGCCATCATCGACGACGAAGTGGCCGCCTACGATCGCCGCGCGGTGACGACCAACGGGCCGCTGCTGATCGACGCCGAGGCCGTCAGACGGCGACTGTTCGATTCGGTTTTCGGACTGGGCATCCTGCAACCGTTGATGGACGACCCGCGGGTCGAGGAGATCATTGTCAACGGTCCGTTGCGCATCTTCGCGATCCGCGACGGCCGCAAGGAACAGGCGCTGGGCGTGTATTTCGAAACCGACGACGAGCTCCGCCAGCTGGTCAAACGCGTCGTCAGCACGGCCGGTCGCCGCCTCGACGACGCGTCGCCGATGGTCGATGTCCGGCTGCGGGACGGCTCGCGCCTGAATGCCGTGATGCCACCCGCCGCCACGCGCTGGACGTCGGTGACCATTCGGAAGTTCGTGCTCCGGGCTCAGTCGTTGCACGAACTGGTCGGGTTGGGCGCGCTGCCGGGAGCCGCCGCTGAGTTTCTCGACGCCGCCGTGCAGGCCGGCGTGAACATTCTGGTCAGCGGCCCCACGGGTTCGGGCAAGACCACGCTGCTGAATGCTCTGGGCGCCTCGATCGCTGCGCTCGACGAACGCGTGGTGACGGTCGAAGAAGTGCCCGAGCTGCTGCTGGATCGGCAGCTACCTGACTGCGTCGCGCTCCAGGTTCGCGGCAAGAACGTCGAGGGTGCCGGCGAGATCAGCATCCGCGACCTGGTCCGCAACTCGCTACGGATGCGGCCGACGCGCATCATCGTTGGCGAGGTTCGCGGCGCCGAAGCGCTCGACATGTTGCTGGCGATGAATACCGGCCACGACGGCTCGTTGACCAGCATTCACGGCAATTCGCCGCGCGATGCGCTGGACCGCCTGGCGACCCTCGCGATGATGGCCGGCGAGCGGCTGGCCAACGAAGAACTGGTACGCATGGTGTCCCGAACGATCGAGCTGGTGGTCCAGCTCCGGGTCGCGGTGCGCACCGGGCAGCGCCGCGTGGCCAGCATCTTCGAAGTGACTGGACTCGAGGGCGGCGTGATCAGCGGCCACGAGGTCTGGGGCCTGGAGCACGGTCGGCTGGTATGGAGGGGCCGCCCGCCGCGATGCCTGGACAAGATGGCCGCACACGGCATCGAATACGCGCCCCCACTTGGCGTAGCGGCAGAGGATCTCCCATGACCCCGCGCCGCCGCCGCGTGACGCTTCCCGTGACGCCTCGTGTCGACAATCAAAATCCGTGCCGAGGGGGACATGTTGGTGTCGCTGGCACTTGCCGACGGCGGGTACCCGACGTCCGAGCACCAGGCCCGTCCGCGCGAGCGGTGGCTGGCGCCGCCCCTGCATGCCGCGCGCGACTGCCGCACGGAGGGTCTCACGTGACGCCAGTCCGTCGCCGCGTGACGCTATCGCTCCACCACGTGACGCTCTTGGCGCGCCGCGTGACGCTTTCGCCGCACCGCGTGACGCAATTGCCCTGCCACGTGACGCATATTCGCCGCCACGTGACGCTTTTGCCCCGCCATGTGACGCATATTCGCCGCCACGTGACGCTTTTGCCCCTCCGCGTGACGCCCCCCGTGACGCCTCGTGTGGACAATCGATGCATGCCCACGGAGGTGCGATCGTGATCCCGCTGGTGTTGTCGCTGGCGCTCGCCGGCGGCGTGTACCTGACCTTCGAGGGTCTCGCCCGTCCGCGCGAGCGGTTGCTCGCGCCACTGCACCTGCACGCGGTGCGCGAGTTCCTCGTGCGCGCCGGGCTGCACGACGTCACGCCACGTGACTTCTTCAGCTTTTCGCTCGCCTCGGGTGGCCTGGCGGCCATCGTGGTGCAGCTGTTCCTGGGCTGGGGCGTGGTCAGCGGACTGGCCGGCGGCTTAGGTCTGCTGGCGCCGTACGCGTACTACATCCGCCGCCACGACCGGCGGCGGTCGGCGATTCAGGACGCCCTCGTCGAGGCCATCGAGCAGCTGCGCGACGCGATCCGCACCGGTCTCTCGGTGCAGGAGGCGCTCGCGGGTCTGGCGAGAACCGGCCCGGACGCGTTGGCCCACGAGTTTGCCAACCTGAACCGTGACGCGCGCCTGATCGGCTTCGAGGCGGCGTTGCTCGCCACGCGCGATCGGCTGGCCGACCCGGTGTTCGACGTGGTCGCCGGCGCGCTGGTGGTCAACGACCACCTTGGTGGTCGTCACGTGAGCCAGGTGCTGGATCGGCTGGCGGAGGCCAC
>DATGER010000072.1:0-8189 GCA_035309865.1 Chloroflexota bacterium | reverse complement strand
ACGGCACCAGCCGCCGGTGAGCGCGAAGGCGCTGGCTGGCCGCGACCGCCGCCAGCACCGCGGCACCACTAGCCAGCAGGAGCGATTGGCTCAGGGCCGCGCGGAACGTCCCGCCAGTTCACGAACATGCCGTGGCGAAGGTCGCTTCGAGACCGAGTCCGGGTGTGAGTGTTGACGGTCTGGCCCCACTACACGGAAATAGTTGATTGCGCGCCTGAGCGACGAGCCGGCACGTGTCGCGTGGGGCGCGTCGCGCAATCGGATCTCCCAGGCAATACTCGCTGCGCCGGCCATCAAGCCAGGATCCTCGCCATCGTCGACGTACGTCGGGTCGTCTCGCTTCGCCAGCTCGCTGTGAGTCATGGCCGACGGTCGTTAACCATGCGCTCACGACTCGTTAACCAGAACTGCCGGTCGTGCGGGCCATTCGGCCGGCTGACGCCGCTATTCTAGTTTTGCTCCGACGCCGTGGTTGGCGAACAAGTTGATGAGGTCGATTATGCGCATTCCCAACGTCAGGCCAGGTCTAACGCACGTTCGGGCAGCAGCCCTGTCAGCACTCATGGCAGGCTTGTCCTTCGGAGGATCGCCGACCCTCACTGCGGCGCAGGCGCAGGCGCCGACTGGCACTCCGATCAAGCACCTGGTTGTGATTTTTCAAGAGAATGTGTCTTTCGATCACTATTTCGCCACCTACCCGAACGCGCTCAACTCGCCTGGTGAGCCTCCATTTCAGGCTGCTCCGGGCACGCCGGCGGTCCACGGCCTCACAGGTCCGCTGCTGACGAACAATCCGAACCTCGCCAACCCGCACCGGCTCAGCCGCGCGCAGGCCGCCACCTGCGACCAGGACCACGGCTACACGCACGAGCAGCAAGCGTACGACGGCGGAATCATGGACCTTTTCGTCCAGTTCACGGGTAACGGGCTGACGCTCGCGCAGTGCCTCGCCGCGGAGAAGAATCCGACGCCGGCGGATGGCGAGAGCCCCAACTACGCGGTGATGGATTACTACGATGGCAACACGGTAACGGCGCTGTGGAACTATGCCCAGCACTACGCCATGAGCGACAACTCCTACAGTGATACGTTCGGGCCGTCGACTCCCGGTGCGATCAATGTCACTGCCGGCAACACCTTCGGCGCCATTTGCGGACCGAGCAGCGCGGTGTACCAGGCTCCGACCTGCACGGCCGATCCGGGCTCGGTTGCGGCCATCCCCGGCTCACCTGCAGCGCCTGGGCCTGGCACGAACTACAGCGACGCCGATCCCAACTTCGACCTCTGCTCTGCCACCCAGGACAAGCGGGGCGCCAACGCAACAATCCAGATGGGCGGGAAGAACGTCGGCGATGTGCTCAGCGCGGCCAACGTGAGCTGGGGATGGTTCCAGGGCGGCTTCGCCAGTCCCGATTACCAGCCTGGACAGCCAGACTCGGATGACCTGAGCGCCGTTTGCACTGGCGCACACGACAACATTCTTGGGGTCTCGCAACTCGACTACAACCCTCACCATGAGCCATTCCAGTACTACCAGTCCACCGCCAACCCTGCCCATCTACCCCCCACCTCGGTCGCGGCCATTGGCCAGCAGGATCAAGCGAACCATCAGTACGACCTGAAGGACTTCTTCGCGGCGCTGGATGCGAACAATCTGCCGTCGGTCTCCTACCTGAAGGCGGCGAACTACCAGGATGGCCACGCGGGGTACTCCGACCCCCTCGACGAGCAGACGTTTGTGGTGAACACGATCAACCACCTGCAGCAGTCGCCCAACTGGAAGGACTCGGCGGTGGTCATTGTTTACGATGACAGCGACGGGTGGTACGACCATCAGTTCGGACCGATCGTCACACAATCGCGGACCATGCTTGACGGCTTGAGTGGCACCGGTCTGTGCGGTTCGAATCCTGGCGGAGTTCCCAGCGATCAACAGGCTCGTTGTGGTGTCGGCATGCGGCAACCCCTGCTGGTGATCTCGCCGTTCAGCAAGAGCAACTACGTGGACGGCACCTTCACGACGCTGGCCTCGGTGGTCCAGTTCATCGAAGATAACTGGCTGGCAGGACAGCGGATAGGTGGCGGCTCCGTCGACGGCAGCACGGGCTCACTGAACAACCTGTTCGACTTCCAACACAGTGACGGCAGCCGGACGCTGCTGCTCGACCCATCCACTGGCGAACCGACAACCACTACGAGATAAGTCATCGGCGATCCGACAGATTCGAGCTCGCTTCTCCGGCTGGCCAGCGTTGGACGGCCGTGTTACGCGGCATCCTTGCGCGGCGGTGCGCGGCAGTGCTTGGCCGGTGCTTGTCCGCGTCAGTGACCGTTCGTTCACCCGTCGCAACCCGCGGGGACACCCGGCAGCGCTGCGATGGTCCATGCGCAGCCAGCAGATGCTGGGCAGCTTGATCGAATCTTGACGGTATCGCGGGTCTGCCCTTCATACGTCGGCCCGACACTGGGGATGTAGACCGGGAAGAAGCAGGAGACTCCGATGGGCACGCCAGTCAGCACGCCGTCGGTGAACGGGTCACACCCCCGGGCAGTGGCGGAAGCGGGCCTGGGACTGCGCGGAGCGCCCGGCATCGAAGCATGGGCTGAAGAGGAGAGGCGCTTCCCCTGGCGAAGACTCGTCCTCAGCGCTGGCGCGGTACTGGTTCTTGTCGCAATCGGGATCGTGACGGCCCAACGCCTGTTGGCGCCTGCTCCCGCGCCTCGCAGCTCACCAGCGCCGGCGCCAGGCTGGACGAGGTCAGAGCAGGCCCGACGAGCGCCGACCTGGCCGCCGCGCAAAGCGCGGTCGACCAGGCTCAGGCCAGCAGGGCCAGCGCTCAGGCCAAGCTCGACACGACCTTGCAGGGGACGACCGATGCCGACCTTGTGGCGGCCCAGACGGCCGTCGACACCGCTCAGGCCAGTTTGTCCTCGGCCCTGGCCAAGTTGGACGAGCTCAACCGGCCCACGCCGCAGGATCTGGCAATTGCTCGCGCCAACGCTGAAAGCGCCAGGACGGCGCTGGTCGGCGCCCAGGCCAAGCTGGGCCAGCTTCAGGCTGGGCCGACCGATGCAGACCTGGCAGCAGCCCAGAGCGCCGTTGCTGGCGCCCAGGCAACTCTGGCCGACAAGTCAATTGGGGACCGCTCCGTCATCTGTACGCTCGATCAGGAGCATGTAATGCTCGTCGGTCTGCTGTTGGACGCGGAGGCAAAGGAAGCCCACCAGCTCGCACCACTCGCGGACCTGCGCAGGGGCCAGGCGTTGCTCGGATGGAGGACCACTTGCGCAGGGTCCAGCAGGGTCAAACTCCGCCACCACGGCCGGCGCGCCGGGCGATAACCAGCGTGCAATTGCGCTCAGTAAACCTACTGGGTCCTCAGCGTGATGGAGCATCATGGTTATCAGAGCTGCATCGACGCGCTGGTCGCGCAGGTCGAGCGTGGTGACATCGCCGATGAGCGGCTGGATCCACATCAGCCCCTGTTCCGTACGCAGGCGTTCCAGATACGGGAGAGTCTCTGCGGAACGATCCAGCGCCAGTACGAGACCAGTCGGTCCCACCCGCTCGGCCACCTGCTGGCTCACATAGCCCGGCCCGGCGCCAACGTCCAGCACATGCATGCCCGGTCTCAGTTGCAGCGCTTCCAGCCACGCTGGTACCAGTTCGGCTCGCAGCTGCTGGCGCCATAGCACCTCATCCCAGGTGAGGTGGCTCAAGTCTTTGCGGAACTCCGCGTCAGCCATCGAGCGCGTCTATAGCCCGAACTCGCTTACAGACCAGGCGACGAGTGCCAGTGTCGTCAGCACGGAAACGCCCTGCGTCACGCGCTCCGCCCGCGGCCGCCCCGGTCGACTCGCCCGATACGCTAGCCAGCCGGCCACCACCAGGGAAACGGCCAGCATGACGCGGCGGATGTCGGGGTACATGGTCAGAAAACTCATGCCGGCCGTGCCGACCCCGAAGGTGAGAAGCAGCATATGTAGCGAGTGGTGCTGACCGGCTAGGAATGCGAGGACCACCGGCCCTGCGGACACCAGCCTGTCACCTACGCGCCGCAGGCCGTGCGGCGCTGTGCTCACCGCAGCAGGAACAGCCATGCCTACGGCGCCAACTTCCGGCGATCGAACCAGGCGTGAACCGCGTCTACCAGGGACGGGTCGCTCGCGGTGTAGGTGATCTGCCCACCGGCGGGCAGGTCGGTGTATCCCACCTGCACCCTGGTGTAGCCCGCTTCAAGCTCCTTGGAGCCCGGCATCGGCATCCCATGCGCTCTCGCGGGATCCTGGTAGTTGCCTTGCTGGAACTGCGCTATTTCGTTCCGCAGGAGGTTCCGCACCCTGTCGATCTGGGCCGCATCGCCGCTATCCCGTGCGACAACGATTTCAATTCCACCAACATCGGTCTGCTGGAGCGTCAGCGCTGTCGCGCGAGTATCGAATGACGTGGGGACCATCGAATGGTCGACGCCGGCGATCTGGCCGACCATGCTGCACCCGGATAGCAGCACCAGCAGGAGCCCACTCAGCACGAGCGGAGGCATCCAGAACCGCAACGGCTGCCTAACTCGCAGTGCCGTCTCAAATCTCACGCACTGCCTCCACGAGGGCAGAGAGGCTCTCCAAGACTCCTTCGCGCCGCTCGGCCGGGATTCGCTCAAGCAGGCGAGCGAACAAAGCCGCGCGAGCACTGGCAAGCTGCTCGGCGGCCCGCCGCCCGGCGGGTGAAAGCCCCACGAGCATGACGCGCCCGTCCTCACCCGATCGGCCACGGGCGAGCCATCCGCGCGCGTCGAGCTGCCCCACGAGGCGGCTCACGGTGCTCTTCTCGAGACCAAGACGCGCACCCAGCTCCGACTGTGGCAGTGTCTCAGTCCGCGCCAACTCCATCAGTGCGTGGGCTTCGGAGATTGGCACGGGCTGGCCGCACGGCGTGCGGTCAGGTCGATGCCAGCCAAAGCCTCGCACGAGGGCAACCATCTGCTCCTGGAGGGCCAGGGCATCGACCTCCACACGCGTGTCCAGCATGGCACTCGACCGTACAGGCAATTCGTTCGATCATGCAACGATTTAGAGCTGCCCTGGGCCTCAAGGCCAGGTCTTGCCCATGTGATAGCCAGCCTTGCGCACTGATATCGTGGATGGCGTCAACGAGCTCGACCTGAGCGACACCAGCCGAAGGCGTTCTGGGCGCCGCGGTTCGCACCGGAGGAGGCAGTGTGTGACTGAACCCAGTAAGAAGCGTCAGGTTCTTTTTTTGTGTACGCACAATTCGGCGCGCAGCCAGATGGCCGAGGGCCTGCTGCGCGCATTGGGTGGCGACCGCTTCGAGGCCTTCTCGGCGGGGACTGAGGCGACCCGCGTGCGTCCGCAGGCGATCAGGGCGATGCACGAGCTCGGCATCGACATCGCCTCTCAGGAGAGCAAGACGCTCGACCAGTATGTGCACAAGCCGTTCGATGCGGTCATCACGGTGTGTGACCAGGCCAATGAAGCCTGCCCGGTCTTCTTCGGCGCTCGGGAGCGGCTGCACTGGAGTTTTCCAGATCCCAGCACGGCCACCGGTACCGAGGACGAGCAACTGGCCGTGTATCGCCAGGTGCGGGACGCCATTCGTACGCGCATCGAGCGCGAGCTGCTCAGCCGAGCGCCAGCCCGAGCCTGAGAGGCCCCAGGGAGGCCAGCGCCTTGACGGCCCACCCACCTGAGTGTATATTGAGTGAATATTCAATGAATACTTCAACAACGCGGGGCGGTCGCCGTCAGCAGGCTGAGGACCGCCGCGCCCAGCTGCTCGACACGGCCCTCGATGTCTTTGCCGCCAAGGGCCTCGACGGTGCCACCGTCAAGGACCTGTCGGACGCCGCGGGCGTCGCCCAGGGCCTGCTGTACCACTACTTCCGGTCCAAGGAGGAGCTGCTCGAGGCGGTCCTCGAGCAGCACTATTTCCTGCCCGAGCTGCGGCGTATCGCGGCGCCCGACCGCGACCGACCCGCCGCGCAGGTGCTGCTCGAGCTGGCGCTCGGCTTCGCGCGCGTCCTGGACGAGCATCGGCGGGTCGTGCAGTTGATGCTGCGCGAAGCACCCTCGAACGCGACCGCGGCGGAGCGCATCGAACGCGGCCGCCGCGAGGGTGTGCGCGTATTGGCCGACTATCTCGCCTCGCGGGTGACCGCGGGCGAGCTGCGTCCGCACGATTGCGAGATGTCCGCACGGCTGGTCTTCTACGCCGTCTTCGCCGCGCATCTGTCGAATACGCCGCCGGAGCCATTTCTGCCGGCGACGATTGAGATCGTCCTGCACGGACTGGTGGTTTGAGTCGTGTCCGCTGTGACGCCCTCGCGCAGCATAGTCCGTCTCGCCGACATCACCCGAGCGGACCGCGAACGCGTCGGTTCAAAAGCCGCGAACCTGGGCGACCTGCTCCGAGCTGGCTTCCCGGTGCCAGGCGGCGTCGTCGTCCTGGACGGCGCAGATCCAGATCTCAATGAAATCCTGCGAGTACTCCCCGGCGAACGCTTGGCCGTTAGATCCTCAGCCGCGGCCGAAGACCTGGCCGATGCCTCGTTCGCGGGCCAGTACGAGACGATCCTCGACGTCCGCGGACTCGATGCACTTCGCGCCGCCATCGACACGGTACGCGCCTCGGCCCTGAGCGCGCGCGCCCGGCAGTATGCGGCCGCGCGCGGGCTCGGCGGCTCTGGCGGCATCGCGGTCCTCGTGCAGCGCATGCTCGCGCCCGAGGCCGCCGGCGTGGCCTTCACCGCCGATCCCGTCACTGGCCGGCGGGACGAGGTGGTCATCACCGCGGCCCGCGGCCTCGGCGAGCGCGTCGTCTCGGGCACCGCCGTGGGCGACGAATGGGTGGTGCGCGACGGCGCTGCCGAGTGTCGGCGTTCGGTCGAAACGGTGCTAACGCGCCAGCAGGCCGTCGAGATTGCCGCGCTCGCGCGTCGGGTCGAGACGCATTTCGGCTGCGTGCCGCAGGACATGGAGTGGGCTCTCGAGCACGGCCGGGTGTACCTGCTCCAGGCACGACCAATGACCGCACTGCCCGACGTCGTCGACTGGACCCCGCCCGAACCAGGTGCACCCCGCGGAGCGAAGCGGAGCGTGGGCTACTGGCTGCGCACGTTCCGTCTCGGCGAGTGGTTGTCTGATCCGATGACGCCGTTGTTTCAAGACTGGCTGCTCGAGCGACTGGAAGACGGCCTTCGAGACGGGATGCGCGAGACGACCGGGACCGTCATCACCTTTCCGCGTGCCGTCCTGCATGGCTGGTACTACTCCATGGCCGGACCACGGCCACGGTCGATCCCCGGCCAGCTCGCGCACGCGGTGCTCGAAAGCCGCGGTCGCGTGCTGCCGGTGCTGTTCAACGCGCTCCTGCTGGTGAACCTGCGGCCTGACCTGGCCGACCGCGCACTGCTGCGTGGCCTCGCGGAACACTGGCGCCAGGATCTCCTGCCGCGCTACCAGCAGCTTGTCGCGGCTGGCGAAAGCGCCGTGGAGACCGCCACTCCAGCGCAACTTTTCGACCTGGTCGACGCGATCGGTCGACGTGCGGGCGTCTATTTCTGGTCGCTGGCAATTGTCGGCGGATCGGCATGGAAAATGGAGGGTTGCCTCGCGCGTTTCGTCCGCAAACACCTCGGCGGCGTGCCGGGCGCAGACGTTCAGGTCCTGCTGCGCGGACTGGCCGGCATCACCCTCGGCACGCCACCCCACGCGGTCCAGAGCATCGATTGGTACTGGCCCACGCTCGGTCTGCAGGCGGAGCACGCGACCTCGTCCGAGCGCCGGGCGCGGCTAGTTGCGGAACGGGAGACCGCGGAGGCCGCGTGCCGTCGAGCGTTGGTGAACCGACCGGCGCAGCGGGCGCGTTTCGACAGCTTGCTCGAGGTGGCCCAGCGGTATGCGACGATCCGTGAGGAGCAGGCGCGCTGGTTCACCCTGGGTTGGCCGCTGCTTCGGCGGGCCGTGCTCCGCCTGGGTGAAGGCCTGTTGGATGCAGATACGCCAGGGCGTGCCGAAGACGCGTTCTTCCTGACCCGTGCCGAACTCGAGCATCCCACGCCGCAACGGCTGGCTGCCGTCGGACACCGACGTGACGAGTGGCAGCGGCAGCGTCGCCTGGTCGCTCCGCTCGAGCTGGGCCATCCACCCCGCCTGCTTGCGGCGCTGATGAA
>DATGER010000071.1:0-69662 GCA_035309865.1 Chloroflexota bacterium | reverse complement strand
TCACTTTTTCGCCCGACGGCCCGCTCCTCGCGTCGGCGTCCGACGATCAGACGGCGCGCCTGTGGCGTGTTTCGGATGGGACGTGCGTGCGTGTCCTCACCGGGCATTCCAAGCCAGTGCTCGGCCTGGCGTTCGCGCCGGACGGTGACACGCTCGCCACGAGTAGCGGGAGCATGTCCTTCTGGCAGCTGTCCAGTGGCGACTGTACGGTCCGACTGTGGCGCGTCGCCGACGGTCGTCAGATGAAGTCCTTCGCTGGCCACACAGCGTACGTGAAGGCGCTCGCCTACAGCTCCGACGGCAACCTGCTCGCGTCGGGGGGCGACGACCATACGATCCGAATCTGGCACCCGGCCACCGGCGAGCTCGTTCAAACCCTCGAGGCGCATCGGAGTACCGTGTGGAGCCTGGCGTTTTCGCCCGATGGCAGGCGGTTGCTCTCCACCGGCGACGAGGGCGGGATCCAGGTCCGGGGATTCGCCGATGATGGCTCGCAGACCCTGACCGGCCAACATGAGGCCGCCGAGGACGACTTCAGCCACAAGCCCATCAGCGACCTCGCCTTCTCGCCGGACGGTTCGCTGCTGGCCAGCGGGTCGTTCGACCACACCGCGCGTATCTGGCACCTGGCTGACAGGTCGCTCGTGCGCACCCTCAAAGGCCATCAGGACTACGTCCGCACAGTGGCCTTCGCGCCGGACGGGCAGGTCCTCGCGACCGCGTCGGACGATCAGACGGTGCGACTGTGGCGGGCGTCCGATGGCGCTCCACTGAAAACACTCGCGGGTCACGGTGGGTGGGTCCGCGGTGTCGCCTTCTCGCCCGACGGCAGTCTGCTCGCGTCGTCGTCGGACAGCAATGTGCGGCTGTGGGACGTTGGCGGCGCGAAGATGCTGCAAACCGCCAACGGTCACAAAGGCAACGTCCACTGCGTTGCCTTTTCACCCGACGGGACGCTCTTGGCCTCGGGCGCGGACGATGCGCACGTTCAGCTGTGGCGAGTTCCGACGCTGCAACCGGTGCGAACGCTGAGCGAGCACTCAGCTGCTGTGCTGCGTGTCGCGTTCTCGCCCGACGGAGCCTTGCTTGCGTCGGCGTCCAGTGACGGGGTGGTGTGGCTGCGGCGGGCGGTGGATGGCGAGCCGGTGCGCAACTTTGAAGGACATACCGGGGATGTTCAGGGACTGGCGTTCAGCCCCGACGGGCAGGTGCTGGCCTCGAGCGGTTCAGACTGGACTGTTCGCCTGTGGCGGGTAGCTGACGCGTCGCAACTGCGATGTGTGGAAATTCATGCCGACAGCGTGCGGGCCATGGCCTTTGCGCCGGACGGTGCGACCATCGCCAGTGGCTCGGACGATGGTACGGTGCGGCTCTGGCGAGTCTAGCGGAGTTGTCTAACCAAGCTGAATCGACGGACCTCCCGGAAGGGACACTTTGGGCTTCAGGCGGATCAGTCCGTCGGCCACCGAGCTGCCGAGTCGCCCGAGGGCTTGCAGCAGCGAGCTCATTGCCCGCAGGCGCAGGTAGCCGCTGATTTCAGCCGGGTCACCTCGCGCCAGCACCTCGTGGGCGGCATTCACCGCGGCGGCGAGACGGTCGCGGTCGGCCAGCACGTTGGGCTCGGAAACGCTGATTGCGTACAGATTGGCGCGATCCAGGGTTCGCGTGCCGCGCAGTTTTAATCCGCGAGCCAGGACGAGCGCCGGGGGAGAGGCAACGTCGAACAGGGCGAGTGCGCGCGAGAACTCGGGATCGGTTGGGTCCCAGAAGTTGACCAGCGTATCGGTGCCTGTTGCACTCGCGAACGTGGTCAGCGCCTGGTGCGCCAGGGTGTCGACTTCGAGACCGAACCGCGACGGGAAGTAGAGCACGAAGACCGTGCTGGCGGCGAGCTGAAAGTAGAGCAGATCGGCCCAGGTGAGCTCTTCAGAACCAAGGCTACGCCGAGTGACGGGGGCCAGCCGCAACCCCTCGGGCGACTCTTCGACCCGCCACTCCGTCACGGCTGCGATGCTACTCCGCTGGGCGATGGCGCGACCTGACTCGACGTTGTTCCCGTAGGGTTATCGCGTGGCGCTGATGAGCCGCTACCTGGAGGCCAGCCTCGCGGTTGGCGTGACGCTGTTCGCCGTTGGACAGATCGAGTCGCGTGCTGCGCTGCCGACGGCGCTCTTGTTGTACCTGCTGCCCGTCGTGCTGGCCGCGACGCAATGGGGCCGCGGCCCGGCGGTGCTGGCCAGCGTGCTCTCCGTGCTCGGGCACGATCTGTTCTTCGTTCAGCCGGTCGGCACACTCAGCGTCGCCCGTGCCGACGAAGCGGTGGGTCTCGTGCTGCTGCTGTTCGTCGCCATCGTCACGGCCCAGCTGGCAAGCGCGGCGCGCCGCGCCGGCGAAAAGGAGCAGGAGGCGGCCATCGCTCGCCGTTCCGACGAAATGAAGACCGCGCTGCTCCGCGCCGTCTCGCATGATCTGCGCACGCCGCTGGCGTCGATCAAGGCCAGCGCCTCAGGTCTGCGCCAGCCGGACGCGGCCTATACCGCCGAGGACCGCGCCGAGCTACTGGCGGCGATCGAAGAGGAATCCGACCGCCTGGATCGGCTGGTCGGCAACCTGCTGGAAGCCTCGCGCCTTGAAGCTGGCGCGGTGACGCTGCACAAGGACCCTCAGGACTTGCGCGAGCTGGTCCGCGCCGTGGTGGCGCGGTTGCAGCCGATGCTCGCTGAACGCTCTGTCCGGCTCTCCATTCCGGACGAACTGCCGCTGATACCGTGCAATTACGCGCAGATCGACCACGTGCTGACCAACCTGTTGGAAAACGCGGCCCGCCACACGCCACCTGGGACGGCCATCGACCTCAGCCTGGAGCTCAGATCCGATCACATCCGGGTGCAGGTGGCCGACGCTGGCGCCGGCGTACCCCCCGCCGACCGCGAGCGCATCTTTCTTCCCTTCGAGCGCGGCTCGACGCGGGTCGGTGGCTCAGGCCTCGGCCTGGCGATCGCCCGTGGGCTTGTTCAGGCCCACGGTGGACGCGTCTGGGTCGACGACACGCCCGGGTCTGGCGGCGCCCGATTCACGTTCACGCTGCCGCTGGATGGAGTTGGCGAGTGACGGGACCGCGGGTGCTGGTCGTCGACGACGAGCCGCAGATCCGTCGCTCGTTGCGGGTTGCGCTGCGCGCCAACGGCTACGAGGTCGAAGAGGCGGCGACCGGTGGCGCCGCCCTCGACCAGGTCGCGACCCGGCCGCCGGCGCTGATCATTCTGGACCTCAGTCTGCCTGACGTGGACGGCGTCGAGGTCTGTCGACGCTTGCGGGAATGGACGCAAGTGCCGGTGATCATTCTCTCGGCCAACAGCGAGGACGAGGCCAAAGTCAGGGCCCTCGACGAAGGCGCCGACGACTATGTGACCAAGCCGTTCAGCGTGACGGAGCTGCTGGCGCGCATGCGGGTTGCTGTCCGACGTGCCGCGCGGGCGACCGAACCGGCGGCGGTCGTCATCCGCGCCGCGGAAATCGAGATCGACCTGTCGCGGCGACTCGTTTCGCGGGGCGGCGAGGAAGTGCATCTCACGCCCACCGAGTACGGCGTGCTGCGCTACCTCGCCGATCACGCCGGCCGCGTCGTGACCCACGGCCAACTGTTGCGCTCAGTGATGGGCCCAGGTTACGAAGATGCCGTCGGCAGCCTGCGAGTCTACGTGGCGAGCCTGCGCAAGAAACTCGAAGCCGACCCCGCCACGCCGCACCTCATCACCACCGAGCCAGGGGTTGGTTACCGCTTCAGGGCCGACTGAGTTGCCAGGTTGTCAGCATTGAACTCGTCGGGGTCGGGACTACGTAGATCTACACCCGGCGGTGGAACCAGAACCATTCGAAAAGCAACAACGGTAAGACAATCGCGGCCAGGATGGCCCAGAGTTCCTTCTGCAGGATCGTCAGGCCGGCGTCTAGCGGGCCTGGATTGTCGAGGCCGGCGAGGCGCGGCCGGATGTCGCTGGCGCTGCTATTCGCGAGGTTGGCCGCGAACAGGTCGTCGTCGACGGTCTGCTGGCCGCCCTGGACGATCTGCTGGACGCGGTACAGGCCCGGCACATCCGTGGCGGCGTACGTGATCGGGCCCTGGCCAGCGCGGAACTCGGTCACCTGCTGGTCGGGGGTTGCTACCCGTACCCGGTCCACCTGCGGCAGCGGCGACAACGTTTCAGGGGCGCCAGTTTGGACCGCCGACGACTGCACCACGCCCGACGGCGACAGATAATTGACCAGGTTGTCCATCAGGATCGGAAACGCCGCCATCAGCGGCAGGTTGGACTGCTGCAGGTCAAACGGCAGAATGACCACTCGCCGATCGCCATCCTGACCGGCGACCATCAGCGGCACCCCGTCGGCGGTGCTGATCAACGGTTTGGCCCAGCGCGGCACGTCGAGTCTGGACGCGCGATTGACATTCATGTCGCGAATGTCGGCGAAAGCCAGGATCGGATCTTCGTGATCCCAGGTCGCGACCCGCGGACGGCTGATCGAGCCCGTCGTGCGGTACGGCCCGCGATCCGGCGGATTGACCACGAGCAGGTTCCCGCGTGGCAACAGTGGCGGGAGGTAGTTGTCGAACACGATGATGTCGAACCGATCGGCTTCAACCGCGAGATACCGCTGTGAAGCGATGCGATACAGATCGACGTTCGGGAGCAGCGTCAGCACTTTCTCCAGGAACTGGTTGCCGGCGCTGACCAGCAGCACCTGGGCCGGTTTGTGCTGGACGAGGACGGCGTAGGCGGTGTCGTCGAGCGTCAGCCCGTTGTCGCCGTTCGTGTCGGAGATGGTGACGCTGGCCCACTGCGCGCCCGCCGGTAGCTGTTCGAAGATCTGCTCGCTCTGGCCGTTGGGCGCCACGTCGATGGCGCGGTCCTCGACGGCCTGCCCGTCGACCGACATCGTGAGGACCGCGTGCGCGGCCGTGTCGGACAGATTCTCGGCGCGGGCAAAGAGTTGTTGACGGCGGTTGTCTTGCGGGTCGGGTCGGGCGGAGATCGTCGTCACCGCCAGGTTGCCGGTATCTGGCTGGCCAACCGGCACGACGCTAACTGACCCTAAATCATCCGGCAAATCGGTCGGCAGGGTGAAGGCGCCATCGGTAAACAGGTAGATTCGGCGCGCGTTGGCGTCCCCGCCCAGCGAACGCGCAAGCAACAGCGCTTCGCGCATGTCGGCCGCTGCACCCGACGGACGGGCATCGGCCAGCGCGCGGTCGACCTGGCGCCGATCGGACGTCGCGGCGACCAGCACCTGGGGGTGCGCGGCGACCAGGATGGCCGTGGCCAGCGAGTTCTCGGGCAGGGCCGCGAGCGTGGAGCGCGCGGCTTCGACCGCCCTGGCGAAGCGCGACGGTTGGACGTCCTGGGCCTGCATGCTCGCCGAGCCGTCGACCAGCAGGATGGCCTGAACGGGTTTCTTGCCGATCTGTTCGGAGAATGGCCGGGCCACCGTAAACGTGATCAGCGCGAGCGCCAGCAGTTGCAGCAGCAGCAGCAGACTCGTCTTGAGGCGCTGCAGCGGCTCATGCGCGGCGAGGTCACGGATCAGGTCGTTCCACAGAAATGTTGATGAGACCTCTTCGTCGTGGCGGCGGACTTTGAGCAGATAGAAGATGACGACGATGGGCAGCGTGGCGCCCAGCGTCAGCGCGAGCGGGGCAATCAGGTTCATTGGACGATGCCTCGGCGCCGCAGGACGTCGAAAATGAGCGTCTCGATCGGTGTGGCGGTGTCAATCGGCACGTAGCCCACGCCATGCCGGGCACAGAAGGATTCGACCGTCCGCCGCCATTCATCGAGGCGCTGGCCGTACAACCGGATGGCGTCGTTGTTCAGGGTGACCGACACCGCGGCGCCGCTTTCTCGATCGATCAGGCGGACGTCGCCGCCCAGCGTTGGCCGAAGCTCCTGGGGTGAGAGTGTGTGCAGGACGACCATGTCGCCGGAACGCGCGACCAGCCGGCCCAGCGCTTTCTCCCAGCTTGGCGACAGCAGATCCGACACGAGCACGAGCAGACCAGCGGTGCGGCTGGTGAAACTCGCCAGCGATTGTTCCAGGTCGGGCGGCGCGTGCAAGCCCGCGAGCACGGGGGTCTGTGGCTGCGCGGGCTTGATGTCCTCCGTGAAGCTGAGCATTGGCCCGGCGCGGCCGCGGCCCCAGGCGGGCCCGTACGAGACGGCCGAGCCGCTTAATGGCCAGACGAACAGCCGGTTCGAGGCGTTCAGCGCGATGTAACCCAGGGTTGCGGCGAGGCGGCGCGCATAGTGCAGCTTCGAGGGTTCGCCCCAATCCATGCTGCGGCTGGCGTCCACCAGCATGTGCACGTTGAGCACCTCTTCCTCTTCGTAGATGCGCACGAACAGGGTGTCGGTCCGACTGTAGATGTTCCAGTCGACGCGGGCGGGGTCGTCGCCTTCCACGTAGTGCCGATAGTCGGCGAATTCGAGGCTCGAGCCTTTTCTCAGCGAGCGCCGGTCCCCCTGTCCCTGCCCCACGAGCCGCTTGCGGCTCACGAGCGTCAACCGCTCGAGCTTTCGCGCCAGCGCGCCGTCGAGCAACGTTTGCGGATTACTCATGCGCCCCCGCTGCCCGCATCGCTGCGCTCGCTCCCTTCGGGGGCACATCCCCTACAGGAACCAGTTCAACCTTCGCTTGCCAGCCGCTGGCGGGGAGCCTTTCCGGAATACTCATGCGGTCCTGCTGCGCGCATCGCTGCGCTCGCTGCTTTGCGGGGCGTTGTTCCTCGGGCGAAGGCTCTCCACCCTGGAGAGATCGCGGTTGCTTCTCAGGGGCGAGCCTCGGCGAGCCCCGGTACTATTCCTCGGGGGTGGTGGACACGACATCGTGAATTAGCTTGTCCGTGCTCACGCCCTCGGCGTCGGCTTCGAACCCGAGGATGATGCGGTGACGCAGCGAGGGCAGGGCCACCGAACGAATATCTTCGAAGGCGACGTTGAACCGACCCTCCAGCAGGCCGCGCACCTTGGCGCCCAGCACCAGCGCCTGCAATCCGCGCGGACTGGATCCGTAGCGCGCGAAGCGCTTGATCTCAGCCGGTGAATCTGGCGTATCAGGATTCGTCCGCCGGACGATGCGCACCGCGTAGCGCAGCACTGGCTCGGCCACCGGCACCTCGCGCGCGAACCGCATCAATTCCAATAACGCCGCCCCGCTGGCAACCCGCGCCGGATGGGGCATGCCCACCCCCGTCGTCACCTGCGCAATCCGGAGCAGGTCCTCCTCACTGGGATACGGCACCGTCAATTTGAAGAGGAACCGGTCCAACTGCGCCTCGGGCAGTGGATAGGTGCCTTCCATCTCGATCGGGTTCTGGGTGGCCAGGACGAAGAACGGCTCGGGCAACGTATGCGTTGTTCGGCCGGCCGTCACGTGGCGTTCCTGCATCGCCTCGAGCAGCGCGGACTGCGTCTTGGGCGTGGCGCGGTTGACCTCGTCGGCGAGCACCAGGTTGGCGAAGAGCGGCCCGGGCTGAAACTCGAGAGTGCGCGACCCGTCGGCGCTGTCACGCAGGATGCTCGTGCCGGTGATGTCCGCCGGCATCAGGTCAGGCGTGAACTGCACCCGACTGAAGCTGAGATCGAGCGCTTCGCCGATGGTGCGCACCAGCAGGGTCTTGCCGAGGCCAGGGATACCCTCGAGCAGCGCGTGTCCGCCAGCGAGCAGGCACGTCAACACCCCCCGCACGACCTCGGGTTGACCGATGATCACGTGGCCGACTTCGGTTTCGATCGCCCGCGCGGTTTCGATGAAGCGATACGGAGTCGTCCCGCCGGGCGAGATTGTCTGCGCGCCGACGGTCACGTTGGCAGGGAGAACGCTCACGGTGATTTCTTGTCCAGAGAACTGAAATAGTCTTTGACGAGATCCCGAAGACCGAGCGGGATGCTGCTCGAGTCGTTGCCCGAAGTTGGCTTGCTCGAGAAGGATGGCTGAACCGACTCCTGGGACGCCTGCGCATTGGCGTTGCCGGCGTCGCCCAGGTACGGATTGGCGCTGCTCTGGTCGGGCGTGAACGGGCTGTTGCTGGGGACCTGTTGCGGAGTCGTGATCGTGTCGAGCTGGCTACCGCTGGCGTCCGCCTTGGTCTGGTTGTCGCCGCCGGTGGAGTAGCCACCCCCCTGTCCGTTGTCGCCGCCGGTGGACTGGTCGCCGCCGGGTGAGCCAGCGCCACTGTTGGCATCGGTGCCGTCGCCACCCTGGCCCTGGGCGCCGGTGCTCGACTGCGACGGATCCCCGTTCTGGCCGTTCGATCCCTGGTTGCCCTGGCCGTTCGACGCCGATCGGCCAGGGCTCGTGCTGCCCGACCGGCTCTGGGTGCGGCCGAGCGCCCGCTCGAGCGCGTTGCGGCTACTTTCGAGCTGGCTCGCGGTACGTTGACGTTCGCCGGCCGCGGCGGCGTTGTCGCTGAGCTGGTTGAGCGCGTCGCTGGCGGCATTGCCGGTCTGCGCGCTGGCACCACTCTGCTGCGCCTGTCCGCTTTGATCTGCCTGACTCTGGTCGCCAGCCGCGGCAGCCTGGGCCATGGCGCTGGCAGCCGCATTGTCGAGCCCGTCGGCGGCCTGTGAGAGCTCGCCAGACACGCTGGGCGACGACCGCCCCGCCTGGCCCGCCGCGTCGCGCAGCACCTTCGCCACGCGCTGTTGGTCCTGTCCGCTCAGCCCGGCGGAGGCTTGAGCCAGGTCCTTGGCGGCTTGCGAGATCTGGCGCATGTCGCCGGTGTTGATCGCGTTGGCCAGGTTCTGCGTGGCTGGATCGGCAGCGAGCGCACTGGCGATCGCGGCCAGCGCTGAGGCCAACTGATCGTCGCCGGCACTCATCTGGCGCACCTGATCCTCGAGATCCTGGAGCGCACTCAAGGCCGCGTCGGGTTCGTTGCTCTTCGCGTCGATTGCCTTCGCGCCCTTGTTGACCAACTGGCGGAGCGCTTCGATCTCGGCGGAGCCCTGCGGCTGGATACTGTCGGCCAGGCGCTGGACCCGCTGCGCCTGCTCTCGGGCAATCGTGATCGCCGGGTTGGACGCCCGCGCCCGCAGCAGCCAGGGGTTGGGGCTGAGGCCGACGATGGCGGCGATGACTACCACGAAGAAGGCCGTCATCAACTCGTTCTTCGGCACCCGCAGCGGGAACGCTTCTAGCAGGTCGACCCGCTTCAAATGCTCGACCGCGTCCCGCATCTGGGCGAGCGCAAGCGGGAAGTCGGCACCGGTCGCGCCCAACTCGAGGGCAGTTGTCGAGCGCTCGCTCAAGCGTGCCACGCGATCGATGCGGCGTGCCAGCTCACTGGTGCTGTGGTGAATGAAGAGACTGCCCAGACCGGTCAGCATGCCCGCGGCGATCGGCGCGGCCGCGAGCAGCACAATCGGCAAGCTGTCGACCGTGCCGCGGATCCAGGCCGCGATCACCAGCCCGAGGACAACGACCGTACCCGCCGCGAGTCCACGCGCCGCCCAGACGAGCCCACGTTGGATCGACAGCGCCCGGCCGACCGACCCGAGCTCCTGGCGCAGTTCGGCGTGATAGGTGGCTGTTGGCGAAAGCATCGTCATCGCGCGCGACCGCCCTTCAGAGGATGCGTTGGCTCGATGGCGATCGCCGCCCCGACCACCAGCACGACGGCGAGCGCCGTCCACGCCAGACTGCCGATGACCCACGCCGGCAAGAGGAGGCCCGGCGCCCAGCTCTGTGGGGGTAGTGACAGCACCGTTCGGAACGCGGCTGGCGCCCCGCGCGCAAAGGCGTCCGTGGCGGAGCCGCCGGCGGACAGCAGCGCCAGGAACGGATTGAGCCACAACATCGGTCGGAACGTATCGTTGCCGCCCAGAATGGCGAACGCCAGATGCAGACCCAGCGTACCGAACACCAGAAAGAGCGCCACCCCCTGGGCAAACAGCGACGCCTGCAGCGATCCCTTCAGGATGGCGCCAAAGAAGACCCCCAGCGCGCAGAAGAACAGGGTGGCCGTGCACAGAATGGTGATCAGCGCGATGACCTGGTCGCCCTGTACGCCGCCGAATGACCAGGCCGGGGCAAAGAAGGGCACACCGACCGAGAGCAACAGCAGACTGAACACCAGGGCGGCGAGGACTTTGCCGAGCACGATGCGGGCTGGTCCGGGACCCTGCAGGAGCAACAGGTCAAGCGTGCCGCGCTCGCGTTCCCCGGCGAACGCCGACGCGGAGACCGCTGGGGCGACAACCGCGGCGGCCAGGATGACGCACAACCCCACCGCGCCGAACAGGAAGATGGCGCGGTTGGCCACCAGCAGGTTGGTGCTGGTCGTCGACGTTGTCGAAAACAGCGCGGGGGCAGCGTTCGCGTCAGGCGCGAGGATCAGCACGCCCAGCAGGAACACCAGCAGCGCCACCAGCAGCACCAGCAGGGTGAACGCGGCGAAGGTCAGCCGCCCCCGCAGCCACGTCTGGAACTCCTTGATGACCAGCGCACCGATCAAGGGCACGCTAGATTATCCAGCCACCGCGTGGAAAAGTCTCGCAAGTGCAACTGCTGGCGAGCGGCGTTCGATCCCGAAGTGGGCGACGCTGCACCCGGCGCGGATCAGTTGGGGCAAAAGGTTGGCCAGCGCCTCGTGATCGCCGCTGAACAGGAACCAGGCGTTGCGGCCGTCTTCGTCGACCTCGAGCTCGCGCACATCACGTCGCTGGCCGAGGAGGGTAACCCCTGCATCCATGCCTTCGAGGAGCTCGACGCGTACCCGGACGGCGTCCGCGTACTGCGGCCCAGCCAGCGCGGCGGCCGCGTTGGCGTCGCCGCTCCATACCAGGCTACCGTCGCGCATGACAGCGAACGAATCGCAAATCTCGAGTAAATCTTCCGGTCGCGTCGCGGCGACGAGCATGGTTGAGCCGAGTCGGTGCAACTCGCGCAGGACTTCGATCTGCTCCAGGCGCGCAAAGCCGTCCAGCCCACGGAGGGGGTCGTCCAGGAGCAGCACGTCAGGCTCGTGGACGAGGGCGCTGGCGAGGGCCAGCCGACGCCGCTCCCCGGGCGAAAATGCGCTGACCTCGCGCCAGCGGCGTTCCTCGAGGCCGACCACTTGCAGGAGCGTGTCGACGGCCACCTGACGCACCTGTTTGCCGAGTCCGCGGGCATGGCCGACAAACTGGAGGTACTGCTCGGCGGTCAGCCCGTCGTACAGCATCGGTTCTTCGGGCACGTAGCCAATCCGGTCGCGGACCGCGCGAGCGCGACGAAGCGTGTCGTACCCATGGATCGCGATCCGGCCAGCGGTCGGGCGGTCCAGGCTGGCGATCAGGCGCAGGAGCACGGTCTTCCCCGCCCCGTTGGCCGCGGCGATGCCGAAGGCCAGGCCCGGTGCCACGGTAAACGACACATCCTGCAAAATGACGCGCCCGCCAAACCGGCGGACGAGGTGATCGACGACGATCGCGGGCTCGGCGGGTGCCCGCGGGATCGGCGGGCGCTCATCCTCGAACCCGGCCACGGCCTCGACGGTCACCGGATCGATCCTACGGCAGTGACGTCGAGGCGGTTGAGGCGGACTTCGCGGACCGTGCTGCCGAGCGCGGCATCCAGCGTGTAACGGAGGCGGACCTCGCCGGCGGCGGAGATATAGCGATCGCCGTCGGGGACGATGCTGCTGCCGGCGCCGACTTCCCAGGCTTGCCACTCGGCGGCGCGCCAGTTGAAGAGCGACACCGTAAACGGCAGCTGCGTCTGGCGGACGCGGCCCTGAATCACGCCTTCGACGTTCAACCGCAGCTGGTTGAGCTGGAAGGTCCCTTCGCTCGGTGGGATCATGAACTGCAGTGTGATCGCCTCACCCGGCGCAACCGTGTAGTAATCGCGATCAGTCGGGGCGCCCGAGCCGATGCCCAGGTCGCGCCGATTCATCGCCGCGGCTGGAACCTCACCCTCGAAGCCGACGGGCAGTTGTGGCTGCAGCGGTTGCACCAGCAGCGTGAAATCCGCCTGACTCAGCCGGAAATCCGGCGCGATGATCTGATTTGGCGCCTGTTCGAGCCAGCCAACGAGGGTCGGGCCGCGCAGCTCCATGCGGGCAAATAAGAAGCGTGCCGAGAACAGCGATTCGAGCCAATCGCGCCGCGCCGAGGCCCCCTGCCGCCCGGACGAACCCGGCGGCGTGAGCTTGTCGGCGATCGCCGTCGCCGCCATGTTGCCCGCGGCGGCTTGCGGCGGCAGGAGGAAGTCGATCTGACTGGATTGATCGCGTTCGAGCGTCCCGAGAGGTCGGAAGTCGGAGTCGACCGCGAGGTACGCGTCGCTCAGGCGGCCGCCGGTGCGATTGGTGATGATGCCAGTGAGCGCGCCGTGATCGACCTGGAGGTCGGCTTGCACGCCCGGTGCGTCTTTCAGTTGGCCGTCGATCTGCGCCGTGGCGAGCTGCCCCTGCTTGAGCGGCATGTTGTCCAGCGACGGTGGTGCACCCTCGCTCACCCGGAACGGCCAGTTCGAGTCGGACTCGTCGCTCGGGCGGGGGAACGGAAAGTACAGCCCGCGACTCAGGTCCGTTGATGGCAGGACAAAGTTGAAGTTGCCGTCGTGGCGTGCCAGCACGGAGACGTACTCGTGCGTATAGGCCGCCGACGTGTTGCCGACGTCAATCGGGCGCACCACGATCACCCGCGTCACGGCGGCATCCGGTTCGGCGCGCTGACGCGCGACCGCGAAAGCGACCACGCCGGCGCCGACCGTGAGCACGACGGTCGACAGCACGCCCCAGCCGACCATGCCGCGTCGCCCGAACACGAAGAGGCTCGCGCCCAACCCCGCCCCGTAGACGCCGATGAGCGCCCAGAACCAGTCAAGCGTTGGCTTCGGATGCGTCGAAAAGTCGGCCATCGAGAGCCGCGGCGCCCGGCCACCCCAGCGCAAATACGGCCGCACCAGCGCGGAGCCGACGCCGTTGTCCACCGCGGCATGGGTGATGAGATACCGCCACAGGGCGTCGTTGCCGGCCCACTGGCGGAAGTTGCGGGCCGTTGGCTCGAACGCGAGGTAGATGAGCGTGCCATCGCCGCGCTTCGAGGCGACCACGAGTGGCACGCCGTCCTGAGCCACCACGACGCGCGCGCCACGATCGGTTCGAGGTCGGGAATTGCTGACCAACCACGGACCCGGGATGTCCAGGCTGGTGCCCATGAAGTCGCCCAGCGCGCTGAGCGACTGCAAATTGGTCAGGCCGCTCGGTTCCACTGGCAGCAGATCCGGCGGGAGCGGCGCCAGGCTACTCTGCCACGTCGCGCCGCCAACCTCGATGAGCAGCCCGCCAGTGCCGACCCACACCTGGATCGCTTCGAGTTGTTCGGGGCGCAGTTGGGCTGTCGCCGCGTTGTCGATGATCAGGCAATCGAAGCTCCCGAGCAACTGCGCCTGCTCCGGGACGGTGGCCGGATCCAGCGGCGCCGTCCGGGCGCGGCGAATCGGCGGTGGCAGGTCCAGGGCCGCCAGGAAGTCGTACGTCGAGGGATTGCGCGCCAGGACGCCGCAGAAGTAGTCGCCCAGCGGCACCCGCGTCATGCTGATGTCCTGCTCGGTGATCACGGAGCTGTCCGCGGCCGACACCAGCCGGGCGGTCAATCGGTTGTTGGTCGCATTCGGCAGGTTGACTTCCATGCTGAACCCGTGGTGGCTCATGCGCGGTAGGACCACGGGCAAGGAGAACGTCGTCGGGACGAAGCTGTAGGTACTCCGGCCGCCAGGCTGGTCCACGACGACCTCGACGCTGGCTTTGAGCTCGGCACCCTCATTAACCAGCTGTACGTCGAGGGGCACCCAGCCGCCAACTCGACCGGCGCCGTCGAACCCGGCCCGCACGTCCATCCGCACGGTGCTGGCCGTCGGTGCGTCCTGTTGCGCGTCCGGCGCGGACGCGACCGTCTGCACGCCTCCAAGAAGGAAGCCGGAGAGCAACAGAACCCCAACGACACCACGCACCGGAGTACAGAACCTTATCTCCGACTTAAACCGACGCGGAGGCCGCCTGCCGTTGCCGACCCAACCGGAGGATGGGTGCCAGTCTAGCAAGTTTCGCGCCACGCCCAGCGGGTTCAGATGTTGCATTTGGGGCCTATTGGAAACAGGCTTGGCGGCCGATCATTGTGACACAACTGATGCTGGATGAATTGGCACCCCTGCGCGCTGCCAAGTCGGGCGGATCTGGCATCGACGACCGCGCGGTCCTCGACGTGCTGGCCGAAGTGGGCGTGGCGTTTACGAACGAGCGACAGCTTGACCCGGTTCTGGATCGGTTGCTCGGAACGGCCCTGCAGATCGTGCGCGCCGACGCGGGCTCGATCATGCTCCTGTCTCGAGAGCGCGACACGCTGGTCGTCGTCGCCGCTCGGGGACCGCGAGCGCGGCACATCCTCGGCTCCCGTCAGCCGGCCGACCGCAGCATTGCGGGCTGGGCGCTGCGCGCTGGTGAAACCGTTCTGCTGCACGGGAATGCGCAGCCGAGCTCCGATCATCCGCGCGATCTGGCCTCCGCGGTGGTAGTGCCGCTGGCGCTCAGCGGCCGCCTGGTCGGCGTGATCAACGCCAGCCGTGAGCCGGGTGCGCCCCGCATGGATGAAAACGCTGCGCACCTGCTGGAATTGCTGGCCAATCAGGCCGCCATTTTGATCGACAGCGTCCAGATGCTGGACGAGCTGCAGCGGAAGGATCAACGGCTCGAACAGCTGGTCGACCAGCTGCTCGGCGAGACGGGTCGCCGCCCCGCGACGAGCATCGAGCTGCTGGCGCCACTCACCCGTCGCGAGCAGCAGGTCCTCGAGCTGCTGGTCGACGGCCTCACCAATCGCGAAATCGCCTTGCGTCTGGTTGTCGAGCCCGACACCATCAAAGATCACGTGCAGAGCATCATCAAGAAACTCGGCGCCACGGACCGGACACACGCCGCGGTGATCGCCGTTCGTGGCGGAATCGTCTCATAACTCCAACCCGACCCAGCCTGCCCCAGGCTGGTTGACCGTAAAGCGCTAAACCGAGTCTGTCAAGGAATGTCAGCGATATCGCAACAGCTGGCCACGGTTCCGGCGCTGCGGCCACGGGCGAGCCAGAGCGAGCCCGAGCGAGCCCGAGTTCAAGCGCAGGGCGTCGGTGGCTCCGGCGTAGCGGCGGTGGGCAGCGGTTCCAGCGCGCACAGCGCGTGGATGGCGTCCTCGAAGCGCTCGATGGGCACGATGTTCAGATTCTTGACCCACCGCCTGGCCTCGTCGTAGTCGTCTTTGGGGACGAGGAACACCTGCGCCCCATCCTGTTCGGCGGCGATCGCCTTTTCGGCGGCGCCGCCGACGGCCCCGACGGTGCCGTCCGCCGCGATGGTCCCGGTCCCGACCACGTAGTAGCCCCGGGTCAGGTCGCCGTCGGTGATCGCGTCCAGGATGCCGAGGGCGAACATGAACCCGGCGGACGGTCCGCCGACGTTGTCGGACTCGACGTCGACCGGGAACGGCATGCGCACGTCATACAGGTAGGTGCTGATGGTAATGCCGACGATCGGCCGGCCAGGCTCGGCCGGCGAGTTCGCGGTGCCCACCTGCACGTCCTGCCGCTGTCCGTCGCGCAGCACGGTCAGGGTGACCTGCTCGCCTGGCTGATGCTGGCGGACGGCGGCGATCAAGGCGTTGGTCGTATCGATTGGTTGCCCATCGACGGCGACGATCACGTCGCCCACCTGCAGCACCCCATCGGCGGGCAGGCCGGTCAGAATGCTCTCCACCTGCGCGCCCTGCCCGGTGATCTCCACCGGATAGCCGGCAGCACGCAGGGCAACCACGGCGGCGACGGGCTTGCTCTCGTCGATCAGGCGTTTATTGGTCTGGGTGAGTTGTTCCTGCGTCGTCCCGGGCGGCCGCACCGCGGCGGTGGGAACGAGTTCGGCCCGGCCGAAAATATTGGTTCGGACGACTTCGGTCCAGCTCGCCTCTTGCTCGTAGACCGCCGTGAAGGCCATGCGGCCCATGGGCCGCCGCTGCTCGTCCGGGATGCGCAGGCGCGAGCCGATGTCGTAGGTGCCGCCGGGGGTAAGCACGAAATACGGACTGGCAGCGCCGAGGGGCGCAACGACCAGAACGCCGACGAGCAGGGCGATTCGCAGAGCGTCCCTTATCAAAAGCACCGCCAATAGAACATATTTTCTGTGTGGTGCTGAAAATAGCGTAGGATGTGACGGTGCAGCGAACGGTCTGCTTGCGACTCAAGGCCACTCCAGAGCAACGCGCAAGCCTGCTGAGAACGATGGAGCAGAGCAGCGCGTGCTTCAACGCCGTGGCGGCATATGGCTGGGAACACAAGCAACGAAACAGCGTCGAACTGCACAAGGCGACCTACTACCGCCTGCGAGGCGAATACCCTGCGCTTCCATCGCAACTGGTCGTATCGGCCAGGATGCGGGCAGCCGAAGCGATCGCCTCTGCATTGACGCTCCGGAAGCGAGGACGCGCCGTGTCGCGCCCATCCGGGACAATGATTCCTATCCGATACGATGAGCACTCGTATCGTATGGTCGATGGCGCAGCCAGTCTCGCATCGGTCAGTGGTCGTCATATCGTCGCGTTCGCTGTTAACCCGCACGCTGCAAAACTGCTCAGTCAAGCGGTCAGTTTCGATAGTGCAGACCTGATCTTTCGCAAGGCCAAGCTGTGGCTTCACGCGATCGTCACACTGCCCGACGTTCCGTTCGCTGACTCGGGCAAGGTCGTCGGCATCGACCTCGGGCTTAATCGACCTGCGGTCACATCGAACAACATGTTTCACGGCTCGAGGCATTGGCGGGCCATCGAGCAGCGCACGTTCCGGTTGCGTCGTCAACTCCAAGCCAAAGGCACCGTCCAGGCCAAACGGCGTTTGCGTCGTTTGAGCGGGAAGACGGCACGGTTTCGGCGGGATTGCGACCATGTGCTCAGCAAGCGGATCGTGCAATCGGTCAGACCAGGCACCACTCTTGTGCTTGAGAACCTGACCGACATACGGACCAGGGTTAGGCAGCGTGGCAGCAGTCAACGTCGGCGGCTGCACGCCTGGTCCTTCGCCCAACTGCGTTCGTTCGTGACATACAAGGCCAATTCGGCAGGTAGCCGGGTGGTGGCGATCGACCCTCGTCATACGTCGCAAACCTGCTCTCGATGTCGAGTACGAGACAAGCGCAGTCGGGTTTCCCAAGCGATCTTCCGCTGTCGTTCGTGCGGGTTCGAGTTGAACGCCGATTTGAACGCGGCCAGGAACATCGCCGTCAAGCATGTCCAGAATGGTAGACCTGTTCTGGGCGGGGCACCTGTCAACTGTCCTATCGTCGGGGAGCCTGTTGAAGTTCAACATGGAGCTACTGACAAGCTGCCTGCTCTAGCCGGCAGTCGTTGACCGTATCCTTCTGAACTCTGTTCGGGGGACAGTGATCGGGTCGTTTCGGTCACGTCATAAGCCGGCATTGCTGGCGGCAAAATTTGCGACGCGATCTCGCCAGCAAAGAGGCTTGACGTAAGGCCGTGCTCTCGAGTGACCAGGATCCACGGCGCTCCCACGTCGGATATTGGGTACGAACACGGAACTGATTGGTCATTTGAGATCGCCGTGCGGTGGCTTGCGGCCCAGCTTCCCTTGTCAAAGAGCGGCGCGATGCGCGTCTCCGCGTAACCAGTCCTGGCCGCTGCCGTGGCGACGGTGACGAGGTCGCGCTCGGCCATCGAACTCCGAGTTGGAGGATGTTGCGGGAGTCCACCACAGCCGTGTACGCGAAGGGCGACTGCCCAGCCCGGCAAGCAATTCGAACACTCGTTCCATCCTGGCCTACAATTTTCGCGTTCCCTCGAGTGTTCGCAGGGGCACTACGTCTGACTGGCGTTCGCCCATCCCGACCGATGCGGCGTTGCCGCGATGGATTTACCTCATGAGTGCAATCTCTCGAATCACACGGCTCTTTCAGCGAACGCCTGCACCGAATGGGGATCCATCCGGTACTGGTACCCGAGCGGCACCAGCGGACGACCCCGGGGAACAGGTCCCGGCCCAATACAGTTCAGATCAACCGCTCCAAGATCTTTCCGCTGAGGTCGATCGTTTCAACCGTCAGCCCTTCGCGCAAAGGATCGCCGACACGATCAAAGTCAGGCGCGACCCTGAGAGTCTTGTGTTGGGACTGTATGGACCATGGGGTAGCGGCAAGACGACAGTGCTCGACTTTATCAAGAAGGAATTGAGTGCTGACGAAGGTGCGATCATAGTGACCTTCAACCCGTGGCGGTTCTCAGACGAGTACACCCTCGTTTATCAGTTTCTCAGGGCGCTGTCAAAAGCGTTGACTGATGCGATACCAGGTTCGTCCAGCCAAATCAGAACTCTGTTCGATACCTATTCGCGGTTTCTGACGCCTCTATCAATGAACCTTGGGGCACTGCAGATCAAAGGCGCGGACATGGTCGAGCACCTGCAAGGTGACGCTGATACGCTCAAGAAGCGGATATCTGAGTTACTTATTAGGGAAAAGAAGTTTGCGGTTATTCTTATCGACGACATCGATCGACTCGATAAGAATGAGATCCAGTTGATGTTCAAACTGGTTAAGATTTCAGCAGATTTTCCGCATACCACGTACGTACTGGCGTTCGACGAGAAGATGGTTGCCGCGGCGTTGGCGGAAAGATATGGCGTTACCGACCTCGAAGCTGGCAGAAACTTCCTTGAGAAGATCGTACAGGTACCGCTGCATTTGCCGAAAGCAGACGTGAGTACGTTGCGAGCAATGTGTCTGGAGGGAGTGGACGAAGCGCTACGCAGCGCAAATATCGAGTTGACAGAAGCGGAGGTGCGAGAATTCGTAAGTCGATTTAGTGGCCTATCGAGTCGACTTTCAACACCCCGTGTAGCAAAGCGGTTCGGCAATGCGTTATTGTTTGCCCTCCCGCTTCTCAAGGGAGAAGTGAATGTCAGCGACCAGATGCTGATCGAAGGGTTACGGGTGTTCTACCCAACTGTTTACGAGTGTGTAAAACTGAATGGGGAGCTTCTCACCGGTCACGCGCCCGAGCATGACAGGGCTAATAACCGATCGCGGGCTCAGGCGATGTTAGATAAGAGCACTAACGGCCTGGTGGGAGAGGACAGAGAGAAGGTCATCGACTTGCTAAAGGCGCTATTTCCCAGGTTTGGCGGGTTGTTGGATGGTCCCTACTACAACTCATCCTGGGACGATGGATGGGCGTCAGAAAAGCGAGTAACGTCACGCCTCTACTTCGACCGATACTTCTCGTACGCCGTTCCGCCAGGTGATGTGCCTGACGTAATTCTGGATGCGGTGTTCGGGGCGTTTGGCAGCGGCGAGGTCGACGATATCGAGTTGATCCAGGACACGTTGAAGCGGGTGCCGCTGGGGCGATACTTGGAGAAGGCCCGTGGACGGGCGTCCTCTCTGGGTGCTCGGCAGTCGGCTGCGTTGGCGGTCGCGACGGCGGTAAGCGGTCGTTTGTTCCCCAGGCCAATGTCAGTCTGGCTTGAGGCACCGTTCGATCAGGCGGCATTGTTAGTCAGTGACCTCTTCGAGAATCTGGCGGCCAATGACCGCGGCGCTCTGGCGATTAGGATTGTCGAACTCGGGCAACCAGTGACCTTCGCTGGGGAATGTCTTGCCTGGCTCTCAACTGAATCGAGGAGCCGAGGACAAATCCTCTCCGCTGATGAGGTTGAAGCAGCCGGCAGTGTGTTGGCACAGCGAATTCAGGAGGAAGCAAAGGCCGATACCTCCTCGCTGTTCGAGAAATTTGGGGTGTACACCGCTCGTCTACTCGGCATCTGGGCCAAGTGGGGCAGCAGTTCTGAGACGGGCGCATATGTCCGTAGCATCCTTGCGGCGGACGCTCGTCGCGTACCGATGATTCTAAAGGCTTTCTGCCCAGTTACGTCGAGTACGAATTCGCCACAGCCAAGTGTCGGTGATTTCGGCACGAACTCTTACCAATCGCTGATTGGAATGTGTGATCCATTGGACGTTGCGGCCGCGGTGGAGAGCGCGTTCCCTTCGGTGCTGAACCTCGATGCCGGCCTGGATCTAGACGATCTCGGGGATGATAAGCGAGTTGCGGCGCAGTTCTGGAGGATTTACAGCTCCAAGCAATCGCCGTCGACTAGATAACTCAAGCGTCTGGCACTTCTTATCAGTGGTTGAGGAGGGGCTTCCCTGCGGGCAATACCCCTGCCTTGATTGCCCGCTCGATTTCGAGGGCTTCGCCTGGATTGGCGGTGGCTGCCCAGCGGAAAGCCATGCGCCCACGAATGTACTCCCCTTGTGAGCGAATCGAGGACTAGTTCGCCCTCAGCGACCTCGTTGATCTGATCCAGCGTGAGGCTGGACAGAATCCGACGGTCGAAAATGTCCAGGCAGAACTGATCGCCACCGCGCCGACCAGATGCGTGGCTGCGCAGCCGGCCTCTTAGCCCGATAGACCATTTCGGCCTCCCGTTCCGACATACACCAACACCGTCCCATCCCACACGGTGTACACGCCTGCCGACGCAGGGATATCGGCAATCGGCCAGTCAGAGAAGTGGTGCTGTCGACCGGTACTGAGGCGCTCAAGTACCTCGCCTCGCGAGTCGGCCGTGGGCTTTTCGTCTAACTGAGCGGCGTCCTGGTCCGACCGGAGGGCGGCCGGATCTGGAGCTGGCGAGTCCATCATCGCAATTCTAAGTCGAGGTCGATTGGTGCGACCGCGACACATGAGCCGGATGTACGAACGTGTCGAACGCACACATGCGGTTAGCGAGTGGCGATCTGAGGGCTTCAACGCACAAAATGTGGGCCATGCCCCTTGGAGAGTCTTCGTTCGACGTCGTGTCGCAGTTCGATCGCCAGGAAATGGTCAACGCGATTGACCAGGCGCTCAAGGAGATTCGGACGCGCTACGACTTGAAGGATTCCGGTTCGACCATCGAGCTCGAGCCCACGCTCATCAAACTGCACAGCGCGAGCGAGATGACCCTCGAGGCGGTGCGCGACGTGCTCCTGCAGCGGGCTGTCAAGCGCCAGCTGTCACCGAAGGTCTTCGACTACGGCAAGATCGAAGAAGCGGCCAAAGGCACCGTGCGCCAGACGGCCACGCTGCGTCAGGGCCTGAGTCAAGACCTGGCGCGCGAGATCACCAAGCTGATCCGTGAGCGGTTGCCGAAGCTGAAAACGCAGATCCAGGGCGACGCCGTCCGCGTCACCGGCAAGAGTAAAGACGAGCTCCAATCCGCGATCCAACTCCTGCGCAAGGCCGAAGTCGACCGCAACTGGCCAGTGCCGCTGCAATTTGTGAACTACCGGTAAGTTACGTGCCTTGAACTAATACGGGTCGGGGGAGCCTGCTCGCAGCTGACACGTCTGCCGTGTACCAGCTGGCGGCCAGCCGCTCATCTTTCAGTGCACGCTTGTAGAGGCGTACCCGCTCGCAGCCTCGGACGTCGGTTCATGGCACCCAAGTTAGTGCTCTATCAGAAGGCCCTTGCCGTCGAACGTGCTGAGGTCGGGCGGATCGGGGGCGATGTCCTGGCTCTGGAAGTACTCGAGGATCGGGTGATCGTCGGTCAGGATTGGGCCCGCGCCGGCGTAGGCGGCCAGGTCTTCGGGGGTGCCGCGGAACTGGGCGTAGATGTCCTGGGGGTGGTTGAAGCCGACTTCGGCGAGACTGGCGCGTGCGCTCGGGTCGGCCAGGCGTGATTCGAGCTCCGGCTGACTGATGCGTAGGGGGCCCGGGGAGCCGATGAGCAGGTCTGCTCCCAGCCACAAGGTTGACTCAGGAAACGCCGCGAGGAATGTGCGCACGATCAGCGCGTGCTCGAACGCGCTCCCGGGCGAGACCCACTGGACCATGATCCCGTGCGGAGTCAGCGACCGTGCGACCAGTTTGAAGTACTCGACCGAGTACAGGTTCGTCGCGCCAGCGTCGTACGGATGCACGACGTCCGCGGTGATGACGTCATACAGCTGCCGGTTGCGCAGCAAGTAATTCCGGCCATCGTCGATGGCCAGGTGCACATTGGGTCGTTGAAGCACGTCCGCGTTGGCGACGCGAAAGAAGGGCGCGGCCGAAATCACGCTCTCAGAAAGCTCGATGATGTCGACTTGCGACCCGGCGTGCTGGGCGAGCGCGCCCGGCGTGGCGCCCGCCCCGAGCCCGACCACCAGGGCCCGCGGGGCCGGCCCCGGCGCCAGCAGCGCCGCCAGGTGGCCCATCACCCGGTGATAGCGGACCAGGTCTGGCGCGTCGTTGGTCTGGCCGCGGCTGTTGGTGAAGAGCGTCTGGATGCCATCGGCGTCACGGCCGACGCTGACGGTGTTTTCGAGGCCTTCCCAGTAGGCCAGCAACTGCAGATCCGGGAAGTGCTCGTGGAAAACCACCTGCAGCAACGGTGGCCGGGTCCCGCCCCAGATGACGACCCCGAGTGCCAGGACGCCACTCGCCAGCGCCTTGCGCAGGTGCCCCGCGGCGCTGAGGATGCCAGCGCCGAGGACGACGTTGGCGGCGGCGAGCACGAGCAAGCTGGCGTGCGCGCCGAGCAGTGGCACCAGCAGAAACCCACTGCCGAGCGCGCCGACGATCGCCCCCCCGACGTTGCCGGAGTAGACGTCGCCGAGTCGGCGGCCAAGGCGATCCGCGCCAGCCGCCCACAAGCGCGCGGCGACGGGGAAGGTCGCGCCCATCAGCACCGCCGCCGGCAGCACGGTGACCACGCACAGCGTGGCCATCAGGCGCAGGTCGGTGCGGACGAAGCGGGCCAGAAACGCCGGTCCGTCGGCGCGGACCGTGGTGAGCGCGTCGTAGGCGCCGCCGAAGGCCACGAGCGCCAGCACGGCGGCCAGCCCAATGCCCACTTCAAGCACACCAAAGACGACGCTGGCCAGATCGGCCCGCGTTTGCCACCTGACAAGCAGTCCGCCAAGTGCGCCGCCCGCGGCGATACCGAAGAGCACCGTTGCGAGCATGAGCACGAAGCCGTAGATGCTGCTGTCGAACAGCACCGCGAGAATGCGAGTCCAGACGACCTCGTAGGCCAGCGAGATGCAACCTGAGACGGCGAAAGCCCAGAGCGCGACGCGGGCCAATCGGCCGGGGTTGTTGCCGCGGCCAGCGCTGCCGTTCGCTGAAGGTTCTCGCTGTGAGTGTCCGAGGGAAGGCCCGGTGGACAGGCAGAGTCCGCCGATGCCGGCGACGCAGTTCGCGATGGCCGCGGCGAAGATGGTCTCGGTCAACCCCAGTCGCCCGATGAGCACGAACCCCGACAGCAGGCACCCGACGATCGCACCCGCGGTGTTGGTGGCGTACAGCAGGCCGATCGTCCACGCGTCGCCGCGCGTCCTGTCCGCTTCGGCGCCGGTGTTCCGCAGGCCGCGTACGGCCAGCGGCAACGTGGCGCCCATCAGCGCCGTGGGCACCAGCAGCACGGCAAACGCGAGCCCTGCCCGCACTCCGCCGGCAATGAGCGGCGCTTGCGCCGGCGCCAGGACCTGGGCCAGGTTGGCATACGCGGTTTGCAGGACGTCGAACGCCCGGGGCGTCAGCAGCGCCGTCAGCGCGACGCCGAGCTCAACCATGCCGTACAGGCGCAACGGCCGCGCCGCTCGATCGGCGCGGCGGCCACCGACGAAGCTGCCGATGGCCAGGCCGCCCATGAAGGCGGCCAGGACCGTGCTGACGGCGTAGACCGTGACGCCAAAAGTCAGGCCGAGCAGCCGCACCCAGGCGACCTGATAGACCAGCCCCGCCGCCCCCGAAACACCGAGCAGCGCAGGCACGATGGCGCCCGCGTACCGCGCGACGCCCGCAGGCTGAGGCCCAACGACCGTGGCCTCCCGCTCAGCGCCACCGCCGACCTCAGCCTTCAGCACCCCGACTAGGGTAGTGTCACCCCGCGCCCGCCGCTGCGCAGCTCCGCGGCGGGGGTTCCGCACTGGGAGCGAGCGCAGCGATGCGGGCTGTAGAAGCGGCTTACTCCTTGACGATGGGCTTGGGCGTGCCGTTGACCACGGCCGCGGGGACGGTCGGCGCGTCCAGCGCGCGCAGGCGCTGCATCAGGTCGCCGATCTTCTGGCCGGTCAGGGTTTCGAACAACTCGGGCACCTGGGCCACCATTTTGGCCACTTCGCCAGTGATCTGGCTGACGCCACCCGCGTGACCATCGCCGGTCGAGACGACCGTGATTCGGTCCACGCTGGCGAGCGACTGCGAGAGTGCGCGCACGATCTCTGGCATGCCGCCGATCAATTTGTCCAGCACCGCGGCCTGGCTGTACTCCTGGTACGCGGCGGCCTTCTGGTGCATCGCGTCGGCTTCAGCCTGCCCCTTGGCGCGGACGATCTCGGCCTCCGCGGTACCCTGCAAGCGGGTCGCGTCGGCCTGGCCAGCGGCCTCGATCGACAGCTTCTGACGCTGCGCCTCGGCCATGACCTCGATCCGCTTGCCCTCGGCCTCGGCCGGCTTGGTGATCGTCGCCTGCAGCTCGAGCGCCTTGCGCTGGACCTCGAGCTCAGAGACCTTGATCTGCTCCTGGCGCTGGACCTGGTCGATGCGCACGAGCTCGGCCACGACCCGCTGCTGGGCCTGGTTGGCGGAGATGTCGTACGCCTTCTCGGCCAGCGCCCGCTGCTCGCGCACCGACGCCTCGTATTGCGCCTTCTTGACTTCGAGGTCACGATTGGCCTCGGCCTGCTTGGTCTCGGACGCCGTCTGCGCGATCACGCGTTCCTGATCTGCCGCGGCCTGCGCGACGGCCGCCTCGCGCATGGCCATCGCGCGCTGAATGGCCGTGTCACGCTCGGCCTGCGCGGTCGCGATGTCGGCTTCGCGCTTGACCCGCGCGATGTCCGGCCGACCCATGTTCTTGATGTACTCGTTTTCGTCGATGACCTTCTTGATCGTGAACGAGACGACCTCGAGGCCCATCTTGTTGACGTCGTCCGAGACGCTGTCGCGCACCCGGCCGGCGACGATCTCGGGCTCCTTGACGATCTCCTCGACTTTGAGCAGGCCGACGATGCCGCGCAGGTGGCCCTCCATCACCAGGCGCAGCAGCGCCTCGCGCTCGTCCGGCGGCTTGGTCAGGAACTGCTCCGCGGCGGTGCGGATGCTCTCGGGATCCGACTTGACTTTGATCTGCGAGACGGCCTCGACGGCGACCGCGACACCCTGCGACGTATAGAGCTCCTGCTCGGGCGCGACGTCGAACGACATCAACTCGAGCGACAACTCCTGAAAACTCTGGAACAGCGGCCAGACGACTCGGCCGCCGCCGGTGACGATATGCGTACCGCCCCAGCCGTACACGATCAGCGCCCGGTTGGGCCCAACGCGCCGAAACAGCGCACCGATCGTCCACATCATCAGGACCAGCACGGCGACAGCCGCGAGAACCACGGCGCCCAAAAAGATGTTCATGCCTTGTCTGCTCTATGCCTCTTTCTTCTCGATAGCCGCGCCGTCATCCCGCGCGGCCAAAAACTCGGCCCACGGCTGGACGGTGGCGAAGCCGTCGACGTACGCGGTGATAACCACCTCGGAACCACGTGGGATCGCGCCACCACCCGCGGACCGGGCGGCTTCGCTGCGTCGCGCCCCGGCCTTCGAGAACACCACTTCGCCGGTGCCGCCCGACGGAATGCCGACGGTGACCTGGGACACCGTCCCTTCCAGCCGGTAATCATCTGGGTCCATTTCGCGTTCGCCAGCCAGGACCAGGCCCAGGAAGCGCGCGACCAGGAACCAACCCACGCCGCCGGCGAGCAGCGCGCCAATCAAGATGGCCGGCATCGCCCAGTCGCCGAGCCGCACGAGCAGGTAGCCGGCCGCGCCAAACCAGGTCAGCGCGCCAACGACCGACGACCCGTTCAGCAAGGGCAGCGATGAGCCGCCGTGACCGACGTGGGCGGCGGCGTGCAACTGTCCCGCGTGAGCGGTGTCGCCGACGTTGTCCACGCCGGGGCCGCCATGGCCTGACGTGCCCGCGCCGTGGCCGCCGGTGCCCGGACCGTGGCTGCCAGGGCCAGCGCCGTGGCCGATGTGGCCCGCGCCGTGGCCCAGGTGCGCCCCGGCCCCGTGGCCCAGATGCGCCCCGGCCCCGTGGCCGAGATGGAACGCGCCGTGGCCGGCGAAGCCCAGGACCACCGATGCCAGGGTGAACAGCGCGCCGAATGCAAAGCAGGCGAGAAAGATCTCTTCCATGGACCCGTCTGGTTGGTGGTGTACTCCTCGTCCGGTAGGGTGTCAATGGAATGTACGGACGCCAGAGGCATTTAGTTGCGGGATCGCCCGCTTCGCTGGGCTCGCTCCACTCGTTTCGCGGGAGCCGGAACGACAGGGCCTGTCGATGCCAGGCCACATGACGGCGGTCGAGAGACTTGTCCCACGGCCTGCGACCTGGCAGTCCCGTCGAGTGGCTGGCTGGTTCGTAGTTGGCGTCACCGCGAGCTTGCTTGAATTAGGGCTCGTGTGGCTGCTCCACGACCAGTTGGGGTGGCCCCTGCGGGTGGCGACGGCCGTGGCGGCTGAGGGACTCATCCTCGGGAAGTTCTTCGTCGCCGACCATTGGGTCTTCGGCCATGCGTGGCCTGCCGTGAGTCGGTTGGTGCGCTACCACGGTGCGTCCGCTGGCGCTTTCGCGGTGTCGTGGCTGGTGATCAACGGTCTCGCCGAACTTGTTGGCCTGCCGTACGTGGCCGCCTTTGTCGTCGGCACAGCCGCTGCATTCGCCTGGAGCCTGGTGACGAATTTTCTCTGGGTCTGGGCGATGCCATCGCGAGATAATGGATAGTGACCCTCAGACGATGCACCCGGTCATTCTGAAACAGCACGAGAGCCACGCTTCGGCAAGTGAGCGGCGGCTGATCAGCGTGCTCGCGATTACGGCGATCTACATGGTGGCCGAGGTGGTCGGCGGTCTGCTGACGGGCTCGCTGGCGCTCCTGGCAGACAGCGGTCATCTGCTCGGCGACGTCCTCGGGTTGGCCATGGCCGTGGCGGCGATTCGCTTCGCGCGGCGCCCTGCCACCGCCGACAAGACCTACGGCTTTTACCGCGCCGAGATCCTGGCCGCGCTGGTGAACAGCCTCGCCCTGCTGGGTGTCGCCGGTTGGATCGTCTATGCCGCCTGGCAGCGCCTGAGCGAACCAGCCGTACGCGTCGACGCGCTGCCGATGCTGCTCGTGGCGTGCGGCGGCCTCGTCGTGACGCTCGTCGGCGTCGCCTTGCTCCGCGCTGGCGCGCAGGAAAGCCTCAACGTGCGCGGCGCGTTCCTCGAGGTGCTGGGCGATCTGCTGGGGTCCATCGGCACGATCTTCGCCGCGCTCATCATCCTCGCGCGCGGCTGGACCGCGGCCGACGCGGTCGTCTCGGCGTTGATCGGCCTTTTCATCGTTCCGCGCGCCTGGGGTCTGCTGCGCAGCGTCGTCGACGTGCTGCTCGAGTCAACGCCCCAACATCTCGACATGCCGCAGATCGAAGCGGCGATGCGCGCCGTGCCCGGGGTCGAATCGGTCCACGACCTGCACATCTGGACGATCACCAGTGGGTTCGATGCGATGAGCGGTCACGTGCGGTCGAATGGCCGGCCATCTGACGACGTCCTGCACGATCTACGCAGCATGCTCCGCGATCGATTCGGGATCGAGCACGTCACGCTGCAGGTGGAGGCCGCCGACCACGCCGACGACGGGGCGTGCTGCATCACCGACCCGCGCTGCTTCGTCCCCAAGACAGTCCGCCTCCCCGCCTCGCGCGCGTAGAAGAATGATTTATTCGGCGTACACCTCGACGGTGTAGCCGTCCGGATCGGCGCACTTGAAGCTGACCTGGTCGGCATCCTCGACGACCTCGAGGATGGGCACGCCATCTGCTTCGAGCCGGGTTCGCAGGTCGCGAACCGCCTGGGGGTCAGACACGAGAAAGCCGAAGTGGTGGAAGGCGCCCGGGTTGGGCGGATGGTCGCCTTTCATCAAGGCCAGGTCGAACCCGTCGCCGTCGCGAATGAAGAGCACGTCCCCGTGCCAGACGGCGTCACTGTCGGCGAACCCGAGGTACTTCTCGTAGAAGCGCCGCGCGGTCTTGATGTCCCGTACGAGGAGCGCCAGATGTTTAAGATGCATTCACACCTTGGGCCAGCGGCGCGCCCGTGGCGCATTCACAGCCGCCGCCACTGGCGGCCGTCACGCTCGATGAACGCGTCGGCCCAGGCAGGCCCCCACGTCCCGGCGGGATAAAAATGCACGTTGTTGGGTCGCTGCGCCCAGCCTTCCTGGATGTCCTCGGCCCACTTCCAGGCTTGCTCCACTTCGTCGGCGCGCGTGAACAGCGTCCGGTCGCCGAGCATGGCATCCAGCAGCAAGCGCTCGTACGCGTCGCTCGCGACGGCATTGGGGCCAAACGACGAGCCATACAGAAAGTTCATGTCGACTTCCTGCAGTTGCATGGTCGGGCCAGGCACTTTGGCGCCGAACCGCAGACTGATGCCCTCGTCCGGTTGAATGCGCATTGCCAGCACGTTCGCCTCCAGGCGCTCTTCGCCAGGGAAGAACATCTGCGGCGCGCGCTTGAACTGGATGGCGATCTCGGTTGCCCGGGTCGGCAGGCGCTTGCCATGGCGCAGGTAAAAAGGCGTGCCCGCCCAGCGCCAGTTGTCGATCTGCAAGCGCATGACCACGAACGTTTCCGTCCAGGAGTCCGGCGCCACTTTCTCTTCGCCGCGGTAACTCGACACGGCCTGGTCGGCGACCTTGCCTGAGGTGTACTGGCCGCGCAGCGTGTATTCGCCCGTCTGCTCCGGCGGGATCCGCCGCAGCGCCTTGAGTACCTTGAGCTTCTCGTCGCGCACCGGCTCCGCCTCGAACACCACCGGCGGCTCCATGGCAACGATCGACAGCAGTTGCAGCATGTGATTCTCGATAACATCGCGGAACGCGCCGATCTCGTCGTAGTAGCCGCCGCGACGTTCGACCCCGACGGTCTCGGCAACCGTCAGTTGCACGTGGTCCACGAAGTTGCGATTCCAGATGGGCTCGAATATTCCATTCGCCAGGCGGAAAGCCAGGAGGTTCTGGACCGTCTCTTTGCCCAGATAGTGATCGATCCGGTAGACCTGATGCTCCTGGAAGACCGACTGGACCGATTTGTTCAGCTCGAGCGCCGTCTGGAGGTCGACGCCGAACGGTTTTTCGATCACCAGCCGCACGAAGCAGTGGTCAGCGCGCCGCTCGTTCAGTTTCGCGTCGCCCAGTTGCGCGCTGATCACTTTGAAGAGCTCGGGCGGCGTGGCCAGGTAGAAGATCCGATTGCCCTGGGTGCCGTGCGCGGCGTCGATCTTCTCCAGACGCTCGCGCAGGGTTTCATAGCTCGCTGGCTGATCGAATTGGCCGGCCGTGTAGTGCAGGCACGCGCTGAACTCCTCCCAGGCCTTCTCGGAGACGATGCCACCAGCGGTGTAGTGCTCGAGGCCTTCGCGCGCGGTACGTCGGAAGTCTTCGTTGGTCAGCGGGGAGCGCGAGAAGCCAAGCACGGCGAAGTGCTTCGAGATCAAGCCGGACTGAAACAGATCGAACAGGGCGGGTATGAGCTTGCGGTGGGTCAGGTCGCCAGAAGCGCCGAAGATGACCAGCGCGCAGGGCGGGGCGGGCCGCTGCTGAGCTGGGATGACGATCTCGCCGTCGCGGGTGGCGACAGAAACGTCAAGTGCCATGGCTGCTCTCCATGGGCGCCGAGCGGACGCCAGCATCTTGCCCGTCCACCCGCACCGCGTGGCCGCCGAACTCGTTGCGCAGGGCCGCCAGCACCCGCCACGAGAACGAATTCGCGTCGCGTGAATAGAAGCGACTGAACAGTGACAGGGTGATCACCGGCGCCGGGACGTCCTCGTCGATGGCCGCTTCGACGGTCCAGCGACCCTCGCCTGAATCGGCGACCCAGCCCTCGAGCTTCTCCAGCTTCAGGTCCTTTTCGAAGGCATTGACGGCCAGGTCCAGCAGCCATGATCGGACGACGCTGCCGTGCTGCCAGACCTTGCCGACCTGGCCCAGGTCGAGTGGGTACTCGGACTTCGCCAGGATCTCAAAACCCTCGGCGTAGGCTTGCATCATCCCGTACTCGATGCCGTTGTGGACCATCTTGACGAAGTGGCCCGCGCCGTTCGGCCCCATCAGGCCGTAGCCGTCCTCGGGCGCCAGTGTCTTGATAACCGGTTCGACGCGCGCGAATGCCTGGGGCGACCCGCCGGCCATGATCGAGTACCCGACGGTGAGTCCCCAGATGCCGCCGCTCGTGCCGCAGTCGACAAACTCGAACCCGCGGGCCTTGACTCGCTCCGCGCGCGCCTTGGTGTCTTTCCACTTCGAGTTGGCGCCGTCGACGAATAGATCCCCGGGCGCGCACAGCTCGACCAGTTGATTCAGGTACTCGTCGGTGACGCCGCCAGCGGGCAGCATGAGCCAGATGTGGCGGGGAGCGCGAAGTTTCTGGACCATGTCCTGCAGGGAAGTCGCGCCGATGCATCCGTTGCGGACCGCCTCCTGGACCGGACCGGGGCTGCGGTTGAACGCCACGACCTCGTGGCCACCGCGCGCCAGGCGGTGAACCATGTTGGCGCCCATTCGGCCAAGCCCGACGAAGCCAAGCTGCATATGAAGATCAGACTCCTTATGTAACAGTCTGCCATTAAAAGACGCAGCCTTCGGCGGTCGGTGCTTGCCGGTTCCCCAGGGCGCTGGCGCTGGCTCCTTCGCGCCACGACCGAGCATTCACCTCTGTAAGGCATGCTTCCCCGCTGGGCGGCAGCTGGACCAGCGCGCCGTCGTCACCCGCTGCGCCGGATGAACGGACCCGACGGTCGGACCCTTCGTTCACGCGCCATGGTGCTGAAGCGATCGGGCTCCGTGGCGCCGACTCTCAGCCGCGCGAGTTCGTCTTCAGCGCTGGGGTCCTGCTACGCGTGGGCCACGTCGCAGCGCCTGGCGTGTGGTCAGCCGACGAATGTGCCAGGCAGGCAAAAGTCCACATATTCGTGCTCGCACGGTGGGCCGTCCGTGAGCCGCAAGCTGAGGTCTTGCAGGTCCATGATTGCCGACGTCACCGTGATGCACCACTCTTCGGGTGGATCTGCGGGGTTCTCGTGGCGGCAGATGCCGTCCGGGTAGTTGGCATGATCGCGCAGGGCGACTTCGAGGTCGCCCACGTCGAGGGCGTCGCTCGCGTCCAGCAACGTTTGCATGCGGCTCTGACGCCAGTAGGTGTGCGGCCGGCGCTCGCTGATCGGCTCGGTCACCCCCAGGCCGTCGGGGTCGAGAAAGTGATTGGTATGCACCAGCCGGCTGGCGAGCGGTTGGAGCTCACGGACGGTGTCCGGCGCCGACTCCACATCCACCGCGCGGTCTGGCGTCTGGGCCAACAGGAAGTTGGCCGAGCACGTGCGTCGGCCACCCACGACCAGCCGCACTGCATCGGCCAAGCTGCGCCGGCGGAGGATCTCGTAACACCGCACATGAAAAGGCATCTCGAGCCGCGACCAGTCGTCCGCGGTCGACAGCAGCCCGTTGATCGTGAGGCCCAGCCCGACCGAGTTCAGGCCGATCTTGCCGCCCACAATGCCGGCTTCGGTAAAGCTCAGCGTTTCCAGGCCATCCGGCTCCAGCGTGTGGAGCACCGCGCCGCGCACGTCGGGAATCCAGTCCCAGTTCTGGCCGATCAGGAGGTGGCCATTGGCTGACGCCGGCGGCAAGACGGCAAACGCGGTACAGCCGTCTGGTCCGCCGACACCGCACACGCCGTACTGGTAGTAGAGCAGCTCGTACCGCACGTTGAGCACCAGCAGGTCGAGCAGAGAATGCCCGGAGCCCGCGGCCATCCCGCGCAGGGCGTCGAAATACGGCTCCCCGTCCAGGCGGGGCTCATACCGCGCCGCGCGGGCGCGCGCCTCGTCGGGGCCGAGCTGTGCCTCGCGCTGAAAACGGTCGTAGTACACGGCCAGGTTGTGGCCGATCTGGTCGCGCAGCGCGACGCCGTGCTGGTGGCCCTGCTCGTACGGCGCACCTTCGACATTTAAAACTGGCAGGGTCACGCGGTGGATAGGATAGGTCCTCGAAATCCCTGGGGAGGGTCTTTGTCCGTGTCCATGCGACTGCTCGCGCTGCGCCTGCTGACGGTACTCGCCCTGCTGCTCACGTCTGCCGGCAGCGGCGCCGCCTCGACGATCGGACCCGTCAGTGCCACGGGAAGCATTGACGGGGCCGCGTTCAAGATCGAGATCCCGGCCAACTGGAACGGGACGCTCGTGTTGTATAGCCATGGCTACGTCGTCCCGGGCAGCGCCAATCTCGCGACCGACGTTGGCGATCCGGTCACCAGGCAGTACCTGCTGAGCCAGGGCTTCGCGCTGGCCGGGTCGAGCTACAAGTCGACCGGGTGGGCCGTCCAGGACGCCCTCGTCGATCAGATCGCCCTGCTCGACCATTTCTCGGCGACGTATGGCAAGCCCGAACGCACCATCGCCTGGGGCCACTCGTTGGGCGGCATGATCACCGCCGGCCTGGTCCAGCGTCACCCGGATCGATTCGCCGGGGCCCTGCCGATGTGCGGCGTATTGGCCGGCGGGGTCGGGGTGTGGAATAGCTCGCTGGATGCCGAATTCGTGTTCAAGACGCTGGTGGCACCCACGCTGCAGCTGGTGAACATCGCCAACCCGCCAGCCAACCTCGGCGCGGCGGAAGGCGCGCTGGCCGCGGCTCAGGCGACGCCGCAGGGCAGGGCCAGAGTGGCATTGGCAGCCGCTGTCAGCGACCTGCCCGGTTGGTTTTCGCCACTGCTTCCCGAATCAGCTGCCAATCAATTCGCCGATCGGGAGCAGAACCAGTTCCTATGGGACAGCCGGGTCGACTTCCCGTTTCTGTTCGCGCTCCGCGCAGAGATGGAGGCGCGCGCGGGCGGCAACCCGTCGTGGAATACCCACGTGGACTACGGCGAACTGCTCGAACGGTCCGTCAACCGCGACGAGGTCCAGGCGCTGTACGCGGCCGCGGGTCTCAGCCTGGATCACGACCTGGCAACGCTGGCCGCCGCGCCACGGATCAGCGCCGATCCGCGCGCCGTGCGGTATTTGACGCGCAACATCGTCTACAACGGCGAGCTGGACGATGTCCCGGTGCTGACGATGCACACTACCGGCGATGGCCTGGTGCTGAATCAGGACGAACAGGCGTACGCCAGCATCGTCGACGACCGCGATCTACTGCGCCAGACGTTCGTGCATCGCGCCGGGCACTGCACGTTCACGCCCGCCGAAACGATCGCGGCGTTCAATTCGCTGCTCGCCAGAATCAATACCCACCGCTGGCCAGAACTAGGCCCCGAAGACCTGAACGCCGCCGCGCAAGGCCTCGGCCCTCAAGCGAACGTGCTCCTCCTGGGCCCGACCACGATCGTGCCCACCGCACCCGCGTTCCTCAACTTCACGCCCACCGCGTTCCCGCGCCCGTTCAGCCTGGAGGACAGGCACGAGCGCTGAGTCTCGAGCGCCCTCGTTTGTCGCTCTCGGCGCCCGCCGTGCCGTACCCGCTGGCAATCGCCCCTGCCTGATGCCAACCGCCACCCGCTCAGGGGCTTTCTAGCTTCTCGAGCCGAGGCGAGCGAGCCTGGTTACTGTTCGGCGGTCGCGAAAACGGCGTCGTCGGAGACCGCGAGGGCGCCGTTCGCGTCGCGGCTGCGGACGCGGTAGTGGTAGGTCGTGCCTGGCAGCAGGCCCGTCAACTGCATCTCGTGCGTCCAGCCGACGCGCGCGTCGAGCGGCGTCGCCGTGCCATACGCTTTCGTCGTCCCGAACTCAACCTGCGCATCGCTGAGCGTGTCGGTCGTCCACGTGATGCGGGCGCTGCTGGCGGTGAGTCCAGCGGACAACGTAATCGCTGACAACTTCGGCCCATTGTCGACCTGCACGCTGAGCGCGCCCGAGACCCCCGACCGTCCCAGCGCGTCGGTCGCGCGCGCGGTGATGGTGTGCGGTTGACCGGTGTCGGCCCCCGGGCTATCCCAGAACGCGGTGTACGGCGCACCGAGGAGCGGTGCTCCGACCGGCACGCCGTCGACAAAGAACTGGACTCGCGTGATCGCCTCGTCGTCGTCCACGACCGCCGTGAGCGGCACGCTACCCGTGACGATGACGCCGTCCGCCGGCCCCGTCAGCGTCACCGATGGCGGCACCTGCTGGACGTAGACCGACACGGGCGACCTGGCCGCGGCGATCGCCCCGGTCCACGTCATCGGAAACGCCGCCAGGGTTGCCTGGCGGCTCAAGAGGCTGCTCCCGCCGGCGCGGGCTTCGCGGATATTCAGGCTCCCCCCGCCAATCGGGCTCAAGACGGTCACCCAATAGCGGTGGTCCTGCACCAGCGCGACGGGCGGGATGGTGATGGCGAGCCACCCGGCCGTAAGCCAGGGCGCGCTGCCCTGGGCGAGGATCGCGCCCGGCGCACCAGCCAGATCTGAGTACAGCGCCACGCGCACGACATTCGTCGAGGTGCCCGTATCGACGTACAGATGCACCGCGCTGGCCAACCCGCTCTGTGCCGCGGTGAACTGGTAGCCGGACGCCTGGCCCGCGGCCAGGCTGACGTGCTCGGACTGTATCGTCTGATCCCCGAGCAGGGTGGCGAGTCCGGCCGCGGCCGTCGTGAACGTGAAGTCGTCCGACGCGCTGAGATAGCCGGCCCCGTCCCAGGCTTTGATTCGGAAGTGGTAGGTGGACGCTGGCCGCAAACCGGTCAACAGCATCTCCTGGGCGGGGAAGGCAAAGACCTTGAGCAGCGTAAAGGCGCCGTAGTTCGAAGTCGGCCCATACTCAATTTGCGCGACGGCGCCCGTCACCGTGGTCCAATCGAGCGCCGCGGTCGTGCTGGTGACGCGCCGCGCGGACACATCGTCGACGGCTGGACCGCTGCCCGCGGGCGCGGTGTCAAAGGTGCTGTCGCCTGAGATCCCGAGGTTGCCGCTCGCGAGCATGCTGCGCACCCGATACTGATACGTCACCCCAGGGAGAAGCCCGGACAGCACCATGCGATGGCTGACAACCAGGGAGCGATCCACGATCGTCAGGCTCGTCTGGCCAAACCCGGTTCCGTACTCGACCTGAGACGTCGACGGAACGTTTGTCGTCCAGGTGATCGTCGCCCCCGAGCGGGTGATGCTGCTGGCGGAGATCCCGGTCGCGAGCGGCGGACTGGCCGTGGGCGTGGTGGTCGGGGTGGTGGTCGAGGTGGGTGACGGCGTCGCCACAATGGTTGGCGTGCGGGTAACCGTGGCGGTCGATACGACGGTGCTCGTTCGAGTTGGTGTCCGGGTCGCGGTCGGGGTGTTCATCGCGAACAGAATCCGAACGGCCGTGGCGGTGGCCGAGGGGGTGGGCGGCACGGGTAGGTTCTGCGCCAGCGGCGCGACGGCCGTCGCGGTTGGTGTCACCGACGCCGTGCGGGTTGGCGATGGCGTGGCGACCGCGGTTGCCGTCACAGTCGGAGTCAGCGTCAGCGTTGGGGTGGGTAAGACGCTGGTCGGGGCAGGCTGCGCCTGGCTCACCTGCAGCCAGTCAGGCCTGGCGCTGGCACCGATGATGAGCAGTGCGAACGCGCACACCAGCGCCAGACGGCCGACCACAGAGTGTCCAGAATGCCATCCTCACCACGGCCTGTCTAGAGTCCCACCCCCATCAGCGGGGCAATTCGACGTCGCCGTAGCCGAGTTTGACGCGCAGCGTCAGTGGGTTGGTATCGGCCGTGGTCTCGAAGGCCAGGAGCGTCACCAGGCGTCCGCCGGGCGGGACCGGCGCGTCGGAGATCACCCGGTGGCGAGTGAAGGTATTCACCGCGCGCGTCGCCTCGACATCGACCGCGTACAGCCAACCCCGTTCGTCGACCAGCCGGAAGTCGGCGAACTGGGGGCTCAGCGACTCGGTCCCGCCGTTCTGGACCTCGATCTGGACCACGGTGAAGATTCCTGCCGGGCCGCGATTGCCAGTCGTCAGATCCTGGTTGCGCTGGATCGCCTGAACGACGACGGTCGCCGCGCCCAGCGTCAGCGGTTGGCCCGCGGCCGTGCGGGCGCCGATCGGGACTCCCGCCGAACTGGTCGCCGGCTGCACCGGGACGTTCGCTCCGCCGGGCGTTCGAATCACTGACGACAGCCCGAACGGGAGTGGGGTCGTGAAATAGCCGTAGACGGTCAGACCGATGATCACGAGCACCAGCAACAGCAGTACCGATCTCGGTGCACGTATCAACGTCCCGCATTCTGGCACACCGCGCCCCAAACGCAGGCGCGAGGTCTAGTTGGGGATGATTCCGAACAGCACGCGCTTGCGCACGAGCACCCACAGCAACAGGACCGTGGCAATTTGCAGGACGGGCGTGAAGACCTCTTCCGACGTCTCCCACGGCAGCGCTGACAGCAGTGGCGTCAGGTTGAAAACCAGCAGGATCAGGAAGAAATGGACGATGTAGCTGTAGAGCGCCGCCTGGCCCAGCGGGAGCATCAGCCAGCCGACCACGCGCTTGAGCGGCACCCACAGATAGGTGGCCATGGTGTAGCCCACGATAGCCACCGACAGGAACGCGACGACTCGCCCGGGCCGCAGCGGGACCTTGAAGAAGGACTCGTCGAGCACGTTCGGATCGATGTCGAAGAACGCGAACTGGACGCCCTTGTCAGTGCCCCAGGCGAGTGAGACCAGGGCCAGCGTGACTGCGATCCCCAGCGCCACGACGACGACCCGCAAGCGAGGGAAGCGCTGCAACCATCTGGTCCACGCCGCGCGGTAAAACCCCAGCACGTGGCCTGTGACAAACAGCACCTGCCACGCCGCCAGCGGGAAGTTCTCGCCATGCCGGATGTACCACGGGATGGACGCTTCTTCGGGGTAGACCTGGTAGGCGAGCCACAACAGCCACGACGGCACCAGCACCCAGTACCACTCGCCGACTGATAACAACAACAGCACCAGCGGAGCGACCAGCAAGAGCAGGGTGTACATCGCCAGGATGTCGGTGCCGTGATACGTGTAGTGCAGCGTCAGGGACGCTACGACGATCTCTTGCAGCGAGTCGATGCCCAGGCCGAAATCGCGACCGGTCCACAGCGCGATGTCCGTGTAGAGGTACAGCAGCGAGAAGATGATGGTCAGCGCGACCGTCGCCAGATAGAGCGTGCGCGCGCGCCGGAGTGCCTCAACCATGGCCGCGGGCAGGCCCGATCGGTCGCGCTTGCTGCGGTAGGCCTGGCCCATGACGAAGCCGCTGATGAAGATGAAGCCCTCGGCGGCCGACACGTAGAACCGATTGCCGCCGGTGATCGCATACAGCCAGGAATCGCCGCCGAAATGGTCGACGACCATGGCGAAGATGCAAAAGCCGCGCAGCAGGTCGACCCGCAGGTCGCGGTGATTGGACGCGTCGGACGTGCCGTAGTAGCTCCACGACCGGATCCGGCCGAGCACCGAATCACGCCGCGCCGGGCGTGGCGTGCCGACCGGGATCGGTGGCGCGACGGCCGTGCTACTCACCGCTCCCGTTCAGCATCCTGTCATTGTGCGGCTTGGAAGAGTTACGGTTCGGTTAAGATCTCCTTGGAATTGCGCTGCTGCACCAGCGCGATGATCTCCAGCAGGCCCGCGCCGAATGATGCGCGCGCGACGTAGTCCACGGCCTGTCGGACGTGTGACGTCGCATTCGCGGGTGCCGCGCTGAAGCCGATCCCCTCGAGCAGGAGAAAGCTCAGGTCAGGGTCGGAGTCGCCGACGCCGGCCATCGCCTCGAGCGGGACCTCGAGGAGCTCCGCGATGCGCGTCGCGCCGGTGCCTTTGTTGATGCCCCGCGGCCGCACCTCGACACCCCTGAGGTTGGCCTCCACGCTGAACTCCGGCGTGACGCGCGCGACGGCGGACTCGGCCAGGGCCGCGAGCTCACGAACCTCGGTACCGCCCAGCGGGTACAGCGTCATAGTGGCTTCTTTGCCTGGCTGGACAAACGCCCGACCAGTCTGGATCAGGGGTTGCTCGAGCGCCGCACGAAGTCGCGCCAGGCGCGCCGCGTAATCAGCTCCGAGGCGGGCGTCGAACTGGTAGCGGAACGTCGTCGGAAAGAACAGGCCGCCGCCGTGTTCGAAAATGCAGGGCAGGAAGACGCCGGTCAACTGCGCCATCAACTCGACGTACGGGGCCTGGCGGCCAGTGCACAGCGTGATCGCGGGGACCCGCGGGTCGGTTCTGGCCGCCGCGTTGGTCGCGCCGAGGCGCGCGAGCACGTCAAGCTCGGCCGGGTGCCCTTCCCCGCGCGTGATCACGCCGTCGACGTCCGCGAGCACGATCCGCAACGTGCCTGGCGGCAGGCCTTGTCCAAGGGCCACCCAGGCCCGCGCCGCCTCACCGAGCAGCTCGCCGCTCACGCGCGACCTCCCCGCCGCCCGCATCGCTGCGCTCGCTCCCTACCGGAACTACGTTTCGACAGACCTGTAACTCCCGCCAGCGATGGAACGACGTGTCGGGCACTTCGCCAGCGATGGAACGACGTGTCTACTGACCGGATACTCCGTCAGGGAAGCTGTGTTCTATTGGCCAGTTACCACGGACGGCAGCAGCTGCTTGACTGCCGCGAGCAGCTTTTCGACGTCGGCGCGCGTGTTGTAGCCCTGCACCGAAATTCGCAGGCACGGCACTGCGCCCCAGTGCGTCGTGGGAATCTCGACGCGGTACTCGTCATACAGCCGGCGCTTGAGCGCCGGCAGGTCGCACGGTGGCAGCGGCATGGTCGCCATTTGCGCGAAGAGGCGCGGGTCATCGGCCAGCAGCGGCTCGATACCAGTCAGCTCGGTCATGCCGACCCGAGCCAGGCGAGCCAGCTCATGGCATTCCTGCCGCACGCGCGGCCAGTCGTGCTCGGCCTGGAAAGCGATCGCTGCCGGGACCGACAGATAGGCCGACGGGTCCTGTGTCGCCTGGCGCTGAATCTCGTCGACGAAGACTGACGTTCCGGGCTCGCTGGGTCGCCAACCCCAGCTGATGACCAGGGGCTCGATCAAATGCTGGAGCTCTCGCCGCGCGTACAGAAAACCGGCGCCCTTCGGGCTGTTGGCCCACTTGTGCAGGTTCCCGCCGTAGAAGTCGACGTCGAGCCCGGTGAGATCCAGGTCGAGCTGGCCCGGCACGTGGGCGCCGTCGACCACCGTCCAGATACCGGCGGCCCGGGCGCGTGCGACCAGCGCCTCGACCGGCAGCGTGACCGCCGTGGGCGACGTGATGTGGCTCATGAACAGCACGCGCGTCCTCGGCGTGACCCCTGCCCAGACCGCCTCGACGACCTGTTCGGGGCTGTCGATGGGCACCGGCAGCGCCTGGGTGACGATCCGCGACCCCCGATGCTCGCAGACGAACGTCCACGTTCGATCTAGCGCGCCATACTCGTGGTCGGTGGTCAGAATCTCGTCACCCGGCTCGAGCGGCAACGCCCGGGCGACGATGTTGAGCGCCGTGGTCACGTTGTTGACGTACGCCAGGTCGTCGGGATGGGCATGCAGGAACTGTCCAAGCGCGCCGCGCGCCTCGGCCAGCAAGCCATGCAAGCGGCGGCCGATGAACTCAACCGGCTGAAGCTCGAGCTCTCGCTGCCAGGCCTGATAGCGCTCGAAGACCGGCCGTGGACAGGCGCCGAAGGAGCCGTGATTGAGAAACACAACGTCAGGATCGAGCAGGAACTCCTTGCGCAGCGCGACGTGCCGCTGCTCCGCGGCAGCGTCATACGCCAGCGGGGTGGTAGACGTGAGAGCCATTGTCTACAGGTTAACGGGTGCGCCGGCTCACGCCTGGCTGCGTGCGCGCCGGATCTGGTCGGCGTGATCGTGGGCGTGCGCCGCGTAGATCCGGAGCCAGTCTTCGACGGAATACGAACCGCTCTCGGAGTGCGTGCCGGCGCGGGCCCAGTCGGCGGGGGTCATTTGGGCCAGGATCTCGGCGGTGGTCCGCCGCGCGGCGGACACGGCGTCGAGCGCGGCTTCGATCGGGCGATCGGCGTAGCGCAACACGCGAGCAAAGCGCTCCTCCTCGTAGCCGTCGATCACCGGATTGTCCTCGGCCAGCAAGCGGCGCAGACGAATCGCCGAGGTCATCTCGCTGTCGGCCAGGTGGTGGACGATCTCGCGCGCCGACCACCCGTCGGGTTTCGCGTCCAGCTCGCCGTCGGAGATGCCCTCCAGCGCGGCGAGCACGGTCTGGTGGCCCTGTACATAACGTTCGATGAGCGCCCGGCGCTCCGCATCGGTGATCCGGTTCGGCACATGGACACTAACGGCCGCGCGCAACCATTTATGCCATTCGGGTGTTTGTTGGGCAGATGAGTGACGCACCGGACCCGGACAAACGCCTGTCCGCGCACCTGGCGGTGGATCTTGACGGTCACTTCGAGGACTTCGTGCGCACCTACCAGGACCGCATGTACGCCTTCGCGCTGCGCCTGATTGGCAGCCGCCAGGACGCCGAAGAGTCGACGCAGGACGCCTTTGTACGCGCGTATCGCGCACTCGCGGGCTACCCGCCAGAACGACGTCGCGAACTGCACTTGCGCGCCTGGCTGTACCAGATCGTGCTCAACGTCGTCCGCAACCGGGTGCGGCGGCACACGCTGACGGTCGTCGGCCTGGATGCACCCATCGAAAACCTGCTGCCGGGCCCGGCCGGCGAACAGCCGGAGGCGATCGCCTTGCATGGCGAGGTGCAGCAGCGGCTCAGCGCGGCAATCGCCGGCCTGCCACCCCGCTACGGCACAGCCGTGGTGCTGCGGCACGTCCAGGGCCTGTCGTACGCCGAAGCGGCCGAGGTGCTCGACCAGCCGATCGGGACGACCAAGTCAGACGTCCATCGAGGCTTGCGGCTGTTGCGCGAGGCGCTCGAACCCGAAGTCCTATCCGAAGCGAGGGCCAACTAGCTCATGCACAACCAACCGCTTTTCCGCGACTTGCGCGCGCTCAATGCAGTGCACGCCCCTCCCAGCGTGCTCGCAGGGATCCTGGACGCCGTCGAACTGGGCGACCGCTTCGCGGCGTTCGAGACCGCGCTGGGCAGGGTATTCGTGGCCTGGAATCGGTACGGCGTCTCAGCCGTCATGCAGACGGCCACGGCCGCGGAATTCGCGGCTCGCTTCCAGGAGCGGTTCGGCCGTTTGCCACGACCGGTGGCTGAGTTGCCGGGCCTGGTCCAGGCACGGCAGTTCGATCTGCGCAGCGTCACGGAGTTCGAGCGCGCCGTGCTCCTCAAGGCGCTGGAGATTCCGCGCGGCGAGGTCCGCACGTATGGCTGGATCGCCGCTGAGATCGGGCATCCGGCGGCAGTTCGCGCGGTGGGGTCGGCCTTGCGCAAGAATCCGGTGCCGGTGCTGATTCCGTGCCATCGGGTCGTGCGCAGCGATGGTCACATCGGCCACTACGCGCTCGGGGGGACGGAGGCCAAGCGGACGATTCTGGCCGCCGAAGGGCTCGAATCCGCGGACATCGAGCGGCTGGCGCGTTTCTGGCGGCCGACCGGGGCAGCTAAACTGGCCGCGGATGGCTGAATCGACGCGGCCCGCGCCGTCGACGAAACCCCTGGTGCAGAAGCTGCTGCTGAAGCCAGGTGCACGCGCCGCCGTACTGAACGCGCCGGAAGGTTATCTCGATCAGTTGGGCGCTGCGATCGCGCAGCAACTCGACGCGGGTCCCCCGTTCGATTTCATTCAGGTGTTCGTGGCACGCCGTGACGAGTTGCTGGCAATTGGGCGCCAGTTGCGCGGCGCGTTGAAGCCGGGTGGCGTGCTGTGGATCGCTTACCCCAAAGGCAAGGCGCTCCCAACCGATCTGAACCGCGACGTGGTGCGGCTGGCGGCGCAGGAGGTGGGCCTGGAAGTGGTCAGCCAGGTGGCGATCGACGATGTGTGGTCGGCTCTGCGCGCCAAGGTCGTCTGATATCCTGCCTCTGGTCCAACCCCGCAACCCTTCTGGGAGGCTCGTGCTGATGTTCACGTCGCGCCGTGCAGCCGCTGTGCTGTCCGTCGGTGCCCTGGTGCTGGCGGCTTGCCAGCCTGCCGCGGCGCCGGCCCCAACAAGCCCGCCCGCGGTCGCCGCCGCGACCACCGCACCCGCGGCGAAGCCAGCGGCGGCCGCGAGTCCTGCAGCCGCCGCGGCGAGTCCGGCGGCGCCCGCGGCGAGCCCGGCGGCGGCGGCCGCCGCGAGTCCGGCTGCCAAACCAGCCGCCTCACCTGCGGCCAGCCCGGTAGCCGGTACAGGGACGCAACCCGCGGCGGCCGCGCCCGAGTCGGGCTGCCCGAATCAGCCAGCGGCCGCCGGAGCCAAGGTGCTCAAGGTCGGCCTGGTGACCGACGTCGGTAAAGTCGACGACAAGAGCTTCAATCAGTCCGCCTGGGAAGGCGTACAGTGCGCCCAGACCAACCTCAAGGCGGACGTTAAGTTTATTGAGACGACCGACCCCAAGGACTACGCCAAGAACATCGATCAGTTCGCCCAGGACAACTACGACGTGATCATCACCGTGGGCTTTGCGCTCGGCGATGATACGATCGCCGAAGCCAAGAAGTACCCGAACATCAAGTTCGCCGGCGTTGACCAGTTCCAGGCGGACACCGTCGCCAACCTGGCCGGGCTGACTTTCGACGAAGACAAGGCGGGCTATCTGGCCGGCTACCTGGCTGGCTCGATTACGAAGTCCGGAACGATCGGGCAGGTTCTCGGGACGCCGATCGTGCCGCCCGTCGAGAAATACGGGCTCGGCTACATCAACGGCGCGAAGGCGGCCAAGCCGGGCGTCAAGGTGCTCAGCGCTTGCCATCCCGGCGGTCTGGCCAAGGGCTTCACCGATCCAGGCTGGGGCAACGACACCGCGACCCAGGAGATGAGCCAGAACGCGGACGTCATCTTCGCCGCGGGTGGCCAGACGGGCAACGGTGGCCTGCTGGCCGTCGCGAGCAAGGGTGGGACCGTGCTGGGTATCGGCGTCGACACCGATCAGTACCTGTCGCTGCCCGAGGCCAAGAGCATCCTGGTTTCGAGCGCGATGAAGTTGATCACCCCGGGCGTGTTCGGGATCGTCAAGTCCGTCCAGGACGGCAGCTTCAAGGGCGGCAACGTGACCGGTGCCGTCGGCCTGGCGCCATACCACGACCTGACGGCAAGGGTGCCGGCTGACGTCCAGACGAAGATGATCTCCGTCACGGCCGCCATCGTCGCCGGCACGACCAAGACGGGTTGGGACAAGCCCACGGCGAACTGCCCGCAGGGATAGCTGCTCCAACGGCGCCCTACGATGCGCCTCCTGTATTCGCTAGGCATACCGCTGCTGGCGGTCGTGACCGCGCTCGTCCTGGGCGCGGTCGTGATCCTGGCGACGGGTGGCAACGTGCTGCTGGCGTATCAGGGTTTGTGGGAAGGGTCGCTCGGGCGACCCCAGTCGATCTCGGAATCGCTGGTCTGGGCCACACCCTACATCTTTGGTGGTCTGGCCGTGGCGCTCGCCTTCAAGGCGGGTCTGTTCAACATCGGCGTTGAGGGGCAGATCGGGGTCGGCTCGTTGGCGTCGGTCTACGTGGGCTACGCCGTCACCGGCGTCCCGTACCCGTGGCACCTGGTGCTCGCGATCGTCTGCGGCACGCTGGCCGGCGCCGCCTGGGGCGCCATCCCTGGCGTCCTGAAGGCGCGCACCGGGGCCCACGAGGTGATCGTGACGATCATGCTCAACTATGTTGCCATCCAGATGACCAGCTTTCTGGTCGGCGGCGTGATGAAAGACCCCAGTCCGCTGATCGCCAATGCGCAGACGCCCAAGATCTTGCAATCGGCGCGGTTGCCACCGATGCTGCCCGATCCGATCTATCGGGTGCACTGGGGCTTTGTGATCGCGCTCCTGGCGGCCGTGGCGGTGTGGTGGCTGCTGCAGAAGAGCACGCTCGGCTTCGAAATCCGCACCGTCGGCGCCAACCCGCAGGCCGCGCGCTACGCGGGCATTGCCGTCGGGCGCACGATGGTCATCGCGATGGCCCTCTCGGGCGGTCTGTCCGGACTCGGCGCCAGCCTGGAAGTGGTCGGGCTGAACTTCTATCACACGGCCGGCTTCAGCGTCGGCTATGGCTTCGACAGCATCGCCGTCGCGCTGCTTGGGCGCAGCGATCCCTTCGGGGTGATCCCGTCGGCCCTCTTGTTTGGCGCCTTGCGGGCCGGCTCGTCGCGCATGCAGTTTCTGTCGCAGATCCCGATCGACATCATCAACGTCATCCAGGCACTGGTCCTGATCTTTGTCGCCGCGCCGGCGCTCATCAGATGGATCTACCGGTTGCGGGTGCCGCGCGAAGTCGAGTCGGCGACGGGCGACGTGCAATTCAGTTCCGGGTGGGGCAAGGCGGAGACGTGACTGTCGCCGCCCCGGCGTATGGCCTTGTCGGCGGCCAGGCACGCGTGCGGCTGTGGCTGCAGATTGGCTTCTGGGTGGTCATCGCCGCGGTGCTGCTCGCGTTGACCGGCCTCCAGTTCGGCCCGGCCGCAACCCTCTCGATCCTGGCTATTACCGTCACCAAGGCGACGCCGATCACCCTCGGCGCGCTGGCTGGCATCTGTTGTGAGCGGTCGGGCGTCGTCAACATTGGCATCGAAGGCATGATGCTCACCTCGGCCTTCAGCGGCTTCATGGCGGGCGTCTATACCCACAACCTGGTCTTCGCGCTGGTGGCGGCTGTCGCCAGCGGAGCGCTGATGGCGCTGCTCCACGCCGCGCTGTCGATCACGTTCAGAGTCGATCAGATTATCAGCGGGACGGTCGTGAACATCCTGGCCGTCGGCCTGACGGGCTACTTGAATCGACAACTTTTCGCGACCGGTGCGCCGCCGGGGCTGTCGGTGTTTCCGACGATTCCGTTTGGTCCGCTCACGGACATCCCGTGGATTGGGCCGATCCTCTTCCAGCAGAAGCCCGTGGCCATCACCGCCATCGTGTGTGTGTTCGTGCTCCACTTCGCCCTGTTCCGCACGCGTTGGGGGCTGCGGACGCGCGCCGTCGGCGAGCACCCACTGGCGGCCGATACCGTGGGCGTGAACGTGAATGCCTTGCGCTACTTCAACGTGGTGCTGGGCGGCGCGATCGCCGGGGTGGCTGGCGCCTACTTCACCCTCGAATCGGTGCCGCACTTCGAGCCGTTAATGACCAACGGCCGAGGGTTTATTGCCCTGGCGGCGATGATCTTCGGCAAGTGGACGCCGTTCGGGGCGTGGGGCGCGGCGCTGCTGTTCGGCGTCGCGGAAGCCATTCCAACGGCCATGCAGCTCCAGGGGATCACCATTCCCTTCCAGATCGTTGGACTGCTGCCGTACGTGCTGACGATCGTGGTGCTGGCCGGCGCGGTCGGCCGGGCGACGCCACCCGCGGCGGACGGGGTGCCGTATGCCAGAAGCTAGTTCGGCGGCGCCGGTCTTCGAGGCGCGCGGGATCGTCAAGCGTTTCGGTGGGCTCGTGGCCAACGACCACGTGGACTTGCAGATGTATCCCGGGGAAGTGCTGGCGCTGCTCGGCGAAAACGGCGCCGGCAAGACGACGCTCATGAACGTGCTGTACGGCCTGACCTCGCGCGATGAAGGCCAAATCCTGCTGGACGGGAAGGTCGTGCAGTTCGCCTCGCCGCGCGAGGCCATCGCCAGTGGGATCGGCATGGTCCATCAACACTTCATGCTGGTGCCGCCGCTGAGCGTGGCCGAGAACCTGATGCTCGGCGCGGAGTCGACGTTCGGTCCAGGCATACTGGACGTCGAAAAAGTCCGCCGGAGTGTTCGCGAGCTGTCGAGCAGTTACGGCCTGCCGGTCGATCCGGACGCGCTGGTGCGCGACCTCCCGGTGGGTATCCAGCAACGCGTGGAGATCTTGAAGGCGCTCTATCGCCACGCGCGAGTGCTCATCCTCGACGAGCCAACGGCGGTCTTGACGCCGCAGGAGGCCACGGACCTGTTTCGCGTCATGCGCGCGCTGGTCACCGACAACCACACCAGCATCGTCTTCATCACCCACAAGTTGCACGAGGTGTTTCAGGTCGCCGACCGGATCGTCGTGCTGCGCCAGGGCAAAGTCGTTGGCGCGCTGCCGCCGCGCGAGGCCACCGGCGAGTCGCTGGCCGCAATGATGGTGGGTCGGCCCGTGCTGCTGCGCGTCGACAAGGGTGAGGCTCGGCCGGGCGAAGTAGTCCTGCGGGTGCGCGGTCTGCAAGTTCTCTCTGACCGCGGACTGACGGCGGTGGACGACCTCTCGCTCGACGTCCACGCTGGCGAGATCCTGGGAATCGCCGGGGTCCAGGGCAACGGCCAGACAGAGCTCGTCGAGGCGCTGTCAGGCCTGCGCCTGCCAGTGGCAGGTTCGATCGAACTGCTCGGACACAACGTCACGCGAAACAATCCGCGGCAACTGGTCCATGCGGGCGAAGCGCACATCCCCGAGGATCGCCAGAAGCACGGTCTGGTGCTCAGTTTTCCAGTCGCCGACAACCTCGTGTTGCGCTCCTACGAGGACCCCCCGTTTGCACGCGGCTTCCAGATCATCCGCGACGCGATCGCCCGCTTCGCCACGCGGCTGACGAAAGAGTTCGACATCCGCACGCGCTCGGTGCGGACGCCCGCCAGCCAGCTGTCGGGCGGCAACCAGCAAAAGGTGATCATTGCCCGCGAGTTCACTCGCGGCGGCCGGCTGCTGGTGGCGGCGCAGCCGACGCGCGGGGTCGACGTGGGGTCGACCGAGTTCATCCATCGCAAGCTCGTCGACGCCCGCGACAAAGGCATGGCGGTGCTGTTGATCTCGGCCGAGCTCGACGAAGTGCTGAGCCTGGCCGATCGCATCGCCGTGATGTACCGCGGCAAAATTGCGGGCCTGCTCGAAACCGCCGAGGCCACGCCCGAGATGCTGGGCTACATGATGGCCACCGGCAGCCGGCCGGAGGCAGACGCGCCCTCGCCCGCCGCGTAACGGTTAACGGGGCGAGCTTCTCGATCGCAGAGTACCCTGCACCTGGTGGGCTGGCTCAAGGTCATCGGGATGTGTGCCGTGGCCACGGTGTTGAGCGCGTGCGGCGTGCTGGGCGGGGCGAGCCCGACGGCGCCGCCGTCACCTGCGCCCGCGGGTGTTCCGGCCGCCACCACCGTGCCGGCTCCGAGTCCCACCCGAGCCCAGGCCGCGGCAACCGCTTCGCCCGTACCCAGCAAGCCGACCGATACGGCCGTGCCGGCGACGGCCACCACGGTCTGGGTCGGCAACACCGACGGCGAGGGCGTCTACGTCCGCAAAACGCCGGTCATGGCCGATCGGGTCAGGCCGTACGCCGACGGCACGCCGCTGACCATCGTCGGCGACGATGTCGACGGCGACGGCCAGCACTGGAAACACATCAAGACGCCGGATGGGCTCGAGGGCTACGTACCGTCCATTTATACGGTCGAGTCTCCACCCTGAGCCACGACAGCATCGGCCCCAGCCAGGGGACACGCGACCAGCGCGGTTGCGGCGGGCTGATCAATCGCAAACGCGGCCGAGTGTCAGTCGTCGCCTGCAGCCAGGGCGACGGCGCACGCCGGGGCGTCCGAGCGACGGCGGCCATGCGGATCGCGGCCAGCGGCAACACCATCGACGTCGGGCTCGTCGGAGCCGTCGTTGCTTCGGGTGCAGGCACACTCCGCGTCGCCAGCAGGCTGGCCGAGAGTGACTGCAGCCGGTCGTCCGGCACACGCCCGGTGAGGATGTCGAGGGCCGGATTGCGGTGCGCGCGCGACGAGCCTTGCCTGAGGAGGCTCAGCTTCATCTCGAGCACTTGCATGCCGCGATCAGGGACGCGCTTGCGCGCCGCGGCTCTAGGCGGCACTAGGGAGCGTCCTGGGTGCCTCGGCGCCGTGGCGCGAGTGGGTCAGGAGGCGCCACCAGCGGCCGGCCTCGGCCAGAAAGCCACTGCGGCGCGGTTCGACGTCAAGAACTGAGCGGTCGCCAGCCGCGTAGGCGACTTCGCGCGCGAGGTGCCGATACGTGTCGGCCGGTGCGCCCTTGCACTTGTGTTCGAGGATGGTTTTACCGGCCTCGGCGGCCTCTTTGTACGCGACGTGCTGCAGGATTTCGGTGTCGAAGATCGGGACCAGTCCCTGCAGGCTGTGGCGGACGGTCGCCACGACGCGCTGTGAGTGCGAATTGTGAGGATCGACCATCGTCAACAGGACGCCGTAGACAGCCAGGGCCGGGTTGAGCTGTTCGCGGACGGCGCCGATGGTTTCGAGGATCTGGGCCAGTCCCTGGACCGCGAGGAAGTCGGCCTGGACGGGAATGACCACGCCGTCTGAAGCGCGCAGGGCATTGATGGCGATCAAACCCAGGCTCGGCAGGCAGTCGATCAAAATGTAGTCGTATTTGTCGAGGGCGGGCTTGAGCGTGGCCAGCAGGGCCGATTCGCGAGCCATGGCGGTCGCGAGCGTCAGCTCGGCGGCGCTGAGCATGCCATTGCCCGGGACCATGTCCAGGCCGGCCGGGGTCTTGATGATTGCGCGCGTGATGTCCTGAGGCGCGCCTTGCGCGCGGGCCATGAGCAGATCGCCGATGGACAGCTTGATCGCGTCCACGTCGATGACGCCCGCGGCGACGGTCAGGCTCCCCTGCGGATCGAGATCGACCAGCAAGACGCTTTTACCCATCTCACGCAGCGCTGCGCCCAGGTTCAGGGTGCTGGTGGTCTTCCCGACGCCACCCTTCTGATTGGATACCGCGATGATCGGCACTACGCCCGGCCTTCCTCTCGACAAATGTCTACTAGAGGAAACGCGACCGCTCGCCGCCAGGGGACGGGCTAGAAAATGACGCCGGCGACGCGCTCCAGGACGGCTTGCTGCTCGGGTCGCGGCTGATCGATCAGGAACTCGTTGACACCGGCTTCGGCGTACCGGCCGACCATATCTTGAAAGGCGTCCAGCGACGCCCACGGGTCGTGCGGCATCATCGCCGCCCACCCGTACAGTGAGCGCACGATGGCGTTCGGATCGCGGCCGATGGCCGCGCAGTGCTCGTCCAGGATCGCGTTGCGAGCGCGCATCTCGTCCGGGGTGCCGAACGAATTCCAGGTATCGGCGTACTCGGCCACGATGCGCAGCATCTTCCGTTTGTGCGCCGCCAGCATCAGCGGCGGTCGCGGCTGCTGGACGGGCCGCGGCCGCATCGTCGCCTCGCGCACCTGGTAGAACTGGCCGGTGTAGCTGGTCGTGTCGTGGCGCAGCAGGCCGTCGACCAGCTCCACGGCCTCGCGGTAGCGGCCGACGAGCTCGGCGGGCGGCGGCAGGTCGATGCCGAACATCGGGTGTTCGGGCTCGTACCAGCCCGCGCCCAGGCCGAGCTCGAGGCGCCCGTTCGAGACGTGGTCGACGGTCAGTGCCTCTTTGGCCAGCAGCGAGGGATGCCGGAAGGTGTTGCAGCTGACCAGGACGCCGATCCGGATGCGGTCGGTGACCGCGGCGAGCGCCGCCAGCAGCGTCCACGCCTCGAAGTAGGGCCCGGTCGGTCGACTTGGCTGAATGAAGTGATCGCAGTCCCAGGCGCTGTCGAACCCGAGCGCCTCAAACAACCGCCACCGCTCGACCAGCGTCGACCACGGCAGGTTCTGGTCTGTGACGATCCCGAAGCGCACAGCCCGCCGACGGTACCATGTCGCATCGTGGTCGCGTTTCAAGGTTTCGATCGACGAGTTGTTGCCTGGACTTGAGTTTTCGCGTATCACGAGCGCGCAGGGGATGACGGTCGAGACGCGTACTTTCAAGGTTCTGGCTGTCTGCGACGAAGTGGACGCGCGCCTCTACAGCAAACGTGGTTTGCAGGCGCGCGCGACGCCCGACCTGATTCTGGGCTGCGGCGATCTGCCCGCGTATTACCTCGACTATCTCGTCAGCCAGTTCGACGTGCCGCTGTACGCGGTGCACGGCAATCACGACGCGCCGCCGCCGCTGGAGGGCTCGCCCGGCTACGCCGGCTGTGGCGCCATCTGGATGGGCGGTCGTACCGCGCGCGCCGGCGGTCTGCTCCTGGCCGGTTTCGACGGCTCGCTGCGCTACAACTCGGGCGCGTACCAATCCACCCAATTGGAGATGCACGCCGCCGTCCGCCAGCTCGTGCCGCAGCTCCTGCTGAATCGAGTGCGGTACGGCCGCGCCCTGGACGTGCTGATCACCCACGCGCCGCCGCGGGGCATTCACGACGAGCCGGATACGTGCCACACGGGCTTCGATGCCTTCCGCTGGCTGATCCGCACATTCCAGCCGCGGTACCACCTGCACGGCCACATCCACATTCACGACCGTCGCAAGCCGACCGTGACGCGCCTTGGTGCGACCGAGGTGATCAACGTCTACCCGTTCCGTGAGCTAACGCTCACGATACCCGGCGTTTCTCGAGGCATTCGCCCACCCGCTTCGCTGCGCTCGCTCGTCTCAATTCCAGAAAAGTAAGAGCTCCGCGCGTCCGGTGGGGCGTAACAGCCGCGCCGATCGGCCAACAGGATCTTCATCGTGCCGTCGCCGTCGATTTGAAAGCCGACCTGACCGCTGAGAATGCCGTCAAACTGGACCGCGTACAGGAAGATGCGCCCACCGGCCGGTACGTCTGACGCCGCGTTGGTCGCTCGTGTGGGACCTGGGCACCGGCTACTCGTCGCCGGCGTACCTGGACCGCTTCCAGGTGGCAATGCGCCACGGCGGCATGCACGTACTCCCCAGGTTCCCCCGCGTTCTGCAAACGGAGGGAGCGAAGCGATGCGGAGCAGCCGGACCTTGTCTCAGGACGCGTTTCTGGCCACGGGCTGAGCTTCGACGAAGCGGTCGAGCGCGTCGAGCCAGTCGAGGTCGGGGGACTCGGCCGTTCGCCACACCGTGAGTCGGGCGATCAGATCGGCCGAGCGGTCACCCGGGAAGGCGGCCGTGAGCTCGCGGGCGCGAATGGCTTGCCACAGCGGATGGAAGACGTCGGTGGACCACCGCGTGGCGGCTCGCGGGAGGTCGTCGAGGCCCTGCTCCCGCTGGTAGCGCTCGATGGCGTCGAGCAAGATCCGATAGCTTTCGGGCCGCGCGGCGCCCACTTCCGTCAGCAAGGTGGCGCGCTCGAACGCCCGCCGGGCCGCGAAGCGCTCCGTCGCTTGCTCGTCGGCGACCGGCACGTACTCGACGACGTTGGCGTCCACTTCGACCTGGCCGTTCATGATGGCCGCCGCCAGTCGATGATGGCCGTCGAGCACGTAGTAGCCGAAGCCGAGCTTGAAGACGTCGATGGCGGGCAGCGCGGCGTTGTGTTCGATGGCCTGGCGGATGTGGTTGAAGCGATCCTCGTCGTGTTTTCGTCGGCGCCGCGGCGGTGGCCGGAAGTCAAGTCCCAGTTCGTTGCAGCGGTCGACGCTACCGACGATGCGGGCGACCTCGATGGTGCGCACGCCGAGATTGCGCTGGGTGAGCCGGCCTGCCCGCTCCGCATCCTGCGTGAAGCACCGCAACTGGTTGCGCGCGACGACTTTGTCAAATCCCTCGGGATGCACGAACAGCACGGGACATGGCGCCGAGCGGGCCACCTGGTCGGCGACGCTGCCGAGCACGGCACTCGACAGGGACGGGCGAATGTTCGTGCCCAGCACGATCAGGCACACGTCGTGGATCAGCGCCTCCTGCACGATGGTGGCCGCCGGCGGGCCGGTCCGCAGGACGCCTTCAGCCTGGATGCCCGCACCGCGGAGTCGGGCGCCGACGGTATCCAGATAGGTCCGCGCCACGGCTTCGCTGGGCAGGACGTTGGCCGGATCGACCGCGCCTGGCGGCAGGACATGCAAGAGGAGGACGTCCGCGCCGAAAGCGCGAGCGTACTCTTCGGCGATCGGGATCTTCACCTCGCCGATGCCAGACAGGTCCAACGGGACCAGGATGGTCCGGGCCTGCGCCCCTTCTGACATGTGCTTTTTAATAAAGGGGTTCAGACGGACCAGATGCAACCTCTCGGGCAGATTGTCAATCGCCTGGCGCGTGTGTACGGCGAACCCGCGGCGCCGCCGGCGCGGACGTTGCTGGACCTGGTGCTGCTGGAAAACGTCGCGTACCTCGTCGACGACGTGGGCCGCGGTCGGGCGTTCGACGCGCTGCGGGCGCGCATTGGGCTCCAGCCGGCGCAGATCCTGGCCGCACCGGATGAAGCGCTCGAGGCGGTGGCCGCCGAGGGCATCTTGCCGCGGTCTCAGGCGGACAAGCTGAAGGCGATCGCGCGCCTTGCCGTCGACGAGTTCGACGGTGACCTGGAAGCGCTGCGGACCTGGCCGCTCGAAAAAGCCAGGAAAGCGCTCACGCGGTTCCCCAGCATCGGCGAGCCGGGTGCCGAGAAAATCCTGCTCGTTGGGCGGAGCCACCCGGTGCTCGGCCTCGACTCGAATGGCGTCCGCGTGCTGACGCGCCTCGGGCTGGTCCGCGAGGCGAAGAGCTACGCGGCGACGTACCGCGGCGTCCAGGCGCTGCTCGAGCCGTACCGTTCAAACGGCTTCGAGTGGCTCCTCCGTGCCCACCAGCTCCTGCGCCAGCACGGCCAGGAGTTGTGCCGCCGCACCCATCCCCGCTGCGACCGCTGCCCGCTCACGGCGGAGTGCGCCTACTATGCGCTAACCCGCGAGCCATAGCAGGGCTGGCTGCCCGCATCGCATCGCTTTGCTCGCTCGCTCGCACGCTATCGACACCCAGGGGGATCGGGGCAACTTCCGTTCGGCCCGCTGCGTGCGGTGGTCGGCTGGCGGCGTGTCCTGGTATGCGCTGCAACCGCGAGCCACAGCACGGCGGGCTGCCCGCATCGCTTCGCTCGCTCGCTGCAACGCCCCGAAGGGGCAAGGGGATGAACCGGCACGCCAACGCAGCCAGGAGCGACAGCCTGCGGAGCGGCCGCGGGCCGTAGTTGCCCGCATCGCTGCGCTTTCTCCTTCAGTGCTTCGGTGATTCTCGAGCAAGTCAGGCCGTGCTGCGGAACGCATTCCTTCCTTCCCGAATGTCGCACGGGAGCGCGCGAAGCGATGCGGGCGGCGGGGTGGTCAAGACGGCGCCGGGGACAGCGCGGTGGCCAGCACGTCCGCGTAGGTTGTCAGCAGCGGTTCGGGCAATGGATTGGCGGGCGGACGCCCGAGCGCCATTTCTAATTGGACCGCGTTAACGACGGCCTTGGCGCCGTAGTGGTTGTTGTAGAAGGCGTACGTCTCGCTGGTGCGGCCGGCGAGCTCGCGCACGTCCTCGGCGATATGGCGTTGCTCGTCAGGCGTGTAGAGGTAGTTGTAGCGATCCTCGGCTTCGCCGTGGCGCCACCAGTTCTTGTAGTTGCGCCCGTGAAACCGCAGGTACGCCGTATCACTGGTGAGCGGCACATTACGGATTGACGTCTTGAAGCGCGGCTCGTCGATCATCACCCAGGCGACACGCTGTTGTTCCATGAAGCTCCGGATGGCGGCGGTCTCTTCAGCCTCGGTCCATTCGCGGTGCCTGAGCTCGACGGCCAGATGGAACCCGGCCCCGCGCATGCGGCGGATCAGGTCTTCGAGGTACGCGAGCGTCTCGGCGGTGGGACGGAAACTCGTCGGAAACTGGGCCAGCAGTGGACCCAGTTTGCCGGCTTCGGCCAGCGGGCCGATCCCCTCGGCGAACACGCCGAAGTCGTCCTGCTGGACCTGTCCCGACTGACCAGTCGCCGCCTCGAACATCTTCGGATGAGTGAACTTCTGCCACAGCTTGGCGGTGAAGCGGAAGTCGTCCGGGACCTTCGTGGCCCACGCGCGCGCCGCGTACATGCTGGGCGGCCGGTAGAACGAGCTGTTGATCTCGACGGTGTTGAAGTACTGCGCGTAGAAGGCGAGCTTGTCCTTGTCGGCGAGCTTGGGCGGATAGAACATCCCGTCCCAGGCGCCCTCACCCTTTGGATAACTCCAGCCTGAGGTGCCGATATAGACCGTCACTGCCCGCACCAGTCCTCTGGATGTGAGAGCTTAAGGCAAGCCCCGTGCCCGATGGAGTAGAACGTCGGAGGTGACGATCCCGCAGCCGCCGCGACTGGTGTTGTGGGGGCGCGTACTGACCGACGGGCGCGAGCTGCCCTTCTGTCGGGTCCAGGTCGCCGCGGGGCGGATCGACGGCGTCGAGGCAGCGTCGCGTCCCCAGCCGTCAGACGTGGTGGTGGACGCCGGCTGGATCGCGCCCGGGTTGATCGACCTGCAGGTCAACGGCGCCGGCGGAGTCGACCTGACCTCGGCGTCCGATCGGCCGGCCGCGGTCTGTCAGGTGGCGCGGACGCTCGCGCTCCACGGCGTGACGTCGTTCTGTCCAACGATCGTCAGCGCGCCGCCCGAGATCATCCTCGAGTGTCTCGCGGCGTACGGGCCGGGGTCCGGGCGGACAGACCGAAGTCACGCCGCGGACGTGCTGGGTACGCACGTCGAAGGGCCGTTCATCGACCCGCAACACCGCGGCATCCACGCGCCCGAGGCGCTGCGCGCGGCCTCGCGTGACGAGGTGATGCACTGGCTGACCGCCGGGCCGCCGGCGATCGTCACGCTCGCGCCCGAGCGCCCCGGTGCCCTGGAGGCCATTGACCTGCTGAGCGCCGCGGGTGTCGTCGTGAGCCTCGGGCATTCAGGCGCCGACGCCGAGCAAACCTCCACCGCGCTGGGCGCCGGGGCGCGCATGGCGACGCATCTGTTCAATGGCATGCCGCCGCTGCACCATCGTCGGCCGGGGCTGGTCGGTGCACTGCTGGCCAGCGCGGCGGTGCTGGGTTTGATCGCCGATGGTGTCCATCTCGATCCACTGGTGGTCGACCTGGTGGTCAATCGCGCCGGATCCGAGCGGGTCGCCCTGGTCAGCGACGCGCTTGCCGCCGCGGGCGAGCCGCCCGGCATGAGTCGGCTGGGTGATCAGTCCCTGGTGTCGGATGGTCGGACGGTGCGTCGCGCCGACGGGACGCTGGCGGGCTGCGCGCTGCTCCTCGATGAGTGCCTCGCCAATGTCCGCGCGTGGCTGCCGGACATGCCGCCCGGCCAACTGGTCGATATGGCCACGCGGACCCCGGCCAGACTACTCGGATTGACGCGCAAAGGCCGGGTCGCGGCCGGCTGCGATGCGGACCTCGTCGTTCTGGATGCGGACTTTCACATTCAGGCGACGGTTGTCCGGGGTGAGATTCTGGCGTGAGCGGACCTGAGCTTGACCGCCTGCTGGCGGAGATTGCCGAACAACCGGAGGTCGCAGGTCGGTTGCTGACAGACCAGCGCGGGCCGGTCGCCGACGTCGCGCGGACGATTCGTGAGCGTGAGCCGTCCACCATCGTGCTGGTTGCCCGCGGCAGTTCCGACAACGCCGCGGTCTACGGTCGGTACTTGCTGGAAGTCTGCAACCGGCGGCTGACGTCGCTCGCGGCGCCTTCGGGGCTGACGCTGTACGGGCGCGGACCGCGGCTTGATCGGACCGTCGTAATCGGCGTCTCGCAGTCGGGCCAGGGCGAGGATGTCGTGGCCTACGTGCGCGAGGCGCGCACGCAGGGCGCGGCGACCGTCGCCATCGTCAACGATGTGGAGTCGCCACTTGCCGAGGCCGCGGAGAGCGTGCTGGCCTGCCTGGCGGGACCGGAGCTCAGCGTCCCGGCGACGAAAACAGTTACGGCCCAGATGACGCTCCTGGCGTTGTTGTCGACCGCACTGGAGGATCCTGACTCCGACAACGATGCCTTGAGTGGACTGCCAGCGGCGCTGCGCGAGGCGCTGGGACAACGGCCGGCGGCCGCGGCGCTGGGGCGTGCGCTCGCGACATGTAACGTCGGGTCGGTGATCGGTCGCGGGTTTGCGTTTCCGCCGGCGCTCGAAGTCGCGCTCAAACTCAAGGAGATGTGCCATTCGCGTACCGAGCCGTTCTCGGCGGCTGACTTCCTGCACGGACCGGTGGCGCTGGTGGAGCCGGCGTACAGCGCGCTCTTGATCGACGTCGGCGGCCGTTCGACCGAATCGGCGCTCGAGATCGCGCACGCGGTTCGGGAGCGCGGCGGTCAGCCGGTGCTGGTGCGGGCCGGCGAAATCGAGCCGCTGCGCGATGACCACGTGCCGAACCTGTCCCTGGTCGCGCCGATCGCCGAGCCGTTTGCGCCGATCGTAGCCCTGGTCCTCGGCCAGCTCCTGGCCGTCGAATTGGCGCTGGCGCTAAACCTGGACCCCGCGCTACCGCGCGGCCTGCACAAAGTGACGAGCACCCGCTGACCGTGATCTCGGCTGCCCGCGTCGCTTCGCTCGCTGCCTTCCGAGCTGGCATCGCCGCGCCTGGTTGCTCGCAAGCTGTCCGCATCACTGCGCCCGCTCCCGTGCGAGCTAGCGAGCCTGGGGTACCGAGGGCGCTTCTGGCAGGCATCCCCGCCATTGGGCGAAGGCGCGCGGTGCTAGCCGGGCTACGTAGGGGACCGCGGCGTTGTCGCTGAGGCGAGGGCAGCGAGCCTCACAACCGTGACGTTCGACGAGCTCTCGACGGAGCGGGCAAATCCGCGGACTGCGGACCTCGATCGGCTCGATACGGTGGGGGTGCTCGAGCGATTGAACGACGAGGATCAGCTGGTGGCACCCGCGGTGCGGTTGGCGTTGCCTGACGTGGCGCGGGCGGTCGAGCTGGCGTTCGAGCGCTGGCAGCTAGGGGGGCGCGTCGTGCTCTTTGGCGCCGGAACTTCGGGGCGGCTGGCGGCGCTCGACGCGGCCGAGCTGGGTCCGACGTTTGGCACGCCCGCCGATCGCTACCTGGCGCGCATGGCCGGCGGGCCCGGCGCGTTCCTCGCGGCAGTTGAGGGCGCTGAGGACGACGTGGCGGCCGGAGTGTCCGCGGCAGACGATCTCGTGGCGGTCGATGTCGGCTTCGGGATCGCCGCGAGCGGGCGCACGCCCTGGGTGCTGGCCGCTTTGCAGCGCGCCCGTCAACGGGGCGCCGCGACGCTCGGTCTGGCCTGCGTACCGCGGCCGGCGCTGCGCGAGTGGGTCGATGTGGCCATCGTCGTCGACACCGGACCTGAGCCCATCGCTGGCTCGACCCGCATGAAGGCCGGCACAGCCCAGAAGCTCGTCCTGAACGCATTCAGCTCCACGCTGATGATCCGGCTGGGCAAGGTCTACGGCAACCTGATGGTCGACGTGCGGGCAACCAACGCCAAGTTGCGCCATCGCGCCGAGCGCCTGGTGCAGGACGCTTCCAGCTCCGACCGAACAGCAGCCAGCCGGGCCCTGGCAGAGTCTGACGGTGAGGTCAAGACCGCGATCGTCATACTCCGCCTGGGCGTGTCCGCCGATCTCGCCCGCCAGCGCCTGCGCGCCGCCGACGGCCGCCTGCGCGTCGTGCTCGGCGAGGACTGAGCCAATGTCCGTCGACTGGTCGGGACTGCGCGGCCTGCTGATCGATCTCGACGGCGTGGTCTACACCGGACGCGAGCCGATCCCTGGCGCGGCCGCCTTTCTCGCCAAAGCACGGCGCCACGGGTTGAACTTGCTGCTGGTTACGAACAATTCGACCGCCAGTCCTGAGTCAGTCGCCGAGCGACTCCACGGCATGCACATCGGCGTGCTGCCGCGGGAGATTCTGACCAGTGCCCAGGCGGCCGCGGCGTATGTGCGCGCGCACGCCACAGCCGGCGCGAGCGTGCGCATCATCGGCGAAGCCGGCCTGCGGCAGGCCGTCGCGGAAGTAGGGCTGACCGTGGCCGACGCTGGCGAAGTCACGCCGGGGTGGGTCATTGCCGGTCTCGACCGGGACTTTGACTACGCGAAGCTCACCTGCGCCACGCGCGCGATTCTGGCCGGCGCGCGGTTCGTGGCGACCAACGCCGACGCTCTGTTGCCAGTTGAAGGCGGCCAGGTCATCCCTGGCGCGGGTTCGATCGTGGCGGCGATCCAGACCGCGACCGCCGTTGTGCCGATCGTGGTGGGCAAGCCGGAGCGAGGCCTGTTCGAGCATGGCCTGCACCGACTGGGCGATCTGCGACCGGAGCAGGTCGCGATGATCGGCGATCGTGTGGATACGGACGTCGTCGGCGGCCAGCGCGCGGGCTTGCACACGATCCTGGTGCTCAGCGGCGTGACCAGCGCGGCGGAAGCCGCGGCCGCGAGCAGTCAGCCCGACGCGATCTCGCCAGATCTGGCGGGTGTCGCTCGGCTGTTTCACTGGGACTAGAACTGCGCAATCGATTTCTAGACTGCAATACGCGGCGGTTATTCGCGGGTCTATACTGGCGGGCGCGAAACGGTTGCCGGAGGACGCGCTGCAAGTAACACTTCGCGAAGTGGCGGTCGAAGCCGGCGTCGCGCTGTCCACGGCCTCGCGTGCCCTCGCCGGCCGCAAAGGCGTTAGTCCGGCCGTACGCCGGGCGGTCGAGGACGCGTCTCGGCGGATGGGCTATCGGCGCAGCGCCATCGCGGCGTCCCTGCGGACGCGGTCGACGGGCGCCCTCGGCATGGTGATCCCTGACATCATCAACCCGTTTTTCCCGGCGATCATCCAGGGTGTCGAGCACGAGTTCGCTCGCAAGAACCTGACACTGGTGCTGTGCGATGCCGAGGACGATGTGGACGTGGAGGCCGCGCGGATCGAGACGCTGCTGCGTCAGCGGGTCGACGCGCTGATCATCTGTCCGGTCGACCGAGTCAAGAGCGCGGGCGCGATCCGCCGCGCGCGGCGCGACGTGCGGATCATCCAGATTGACCGCCACGCGTTGGACGATGCCGACTTCGTCGGCGTGGACGACGCAATGGCGATGGCCCAGGTCGTCGAGCATGTCTACAACGCGGGCGCCCGCACGGCCGTTTTCGTCGGCACGCTGCCCGGGATCTCGACGATCGAAGAGCGCGAGCGGGGCTTCATTGCGGCCTGCACGCGGTTTGGGGTCGAGGTCCGGCCGTCGATCCCCGCCCGTGGTCTGGTGGTGGCGGGTCGCGCGGTCGCCCGCCAGCTCGTCGACGCGGGACAGCCGCCGGATGCGATCGTGTGCGCGCACGATCTGATCGCCCTGGGCGTGCTGAGTGAGTTCCGAGTGTGCGGGGTGCGCTGTCCCGAGGACGTCCTCGTGACTGGCTTCGACGACTCGCTCCCGGCCGCGGAGCTCCTGGGCCTGACGACGGTGCGCCAGCCACTGACCGACATGGGACGCGAAGCGGCACGGCTCTTCCAGCACAAAAGCGGTGCGCCCCGAACGATTCGCCTGATGGCCACGCTGATCATTCGCTCGTCGACCTCGCGCTGACGCTCGTCGAGCGATGCGGTGGCTCGAACTCACCAGCCCCGCCACGGGGGTCCGGCTGCACGTTCGGCGCGTCATCGACCCACCGGCCCCGCCGGTGCTGCTGCTCCACGGCCTGGGCGTTGGCGGCAGCATCTGGCAAGCTTTCGCACGCCGCCTGCTGCCGGACCTGGCCGCCGTCGCGCCGGACCTGCGCGGCCACGACCAGAGCGACGCGCCACCCACTGGTTACATGCCCGTGGACTACGCCAGCGATCTGATCGAGCTCATCACGGCCGAGAACTGGTTCGAGCCGCCGGTGCGCGTGGTGGGCCACTCGCTCGGGGCACTGGTGGCGTTGGCGCTCGCCGACCTGCGGCCCGACCTGGTGCGCTGGCTGGTGCTGCTCGACCCGGCGCTCGACCCCGACCTGACCAGTCCCGAGATCGCGTCGGTGTCCCGGTTGCGGCACGCGCCGCCGGGTGAGCTCGAGCCGTACCTGCTCGAGCGCAATCCCGGCGGGGGACCACTCCTGGCGCGGAGCCTGGCCAGATTGTTCCGCGCGGCGAGCGACGCGGCTTTCGAAGCGCTGCGCACGCGCGACGCGGTCCCAGGTGGCGGCATGGCGGCTGACGCGTTGGAACGCACGCCGCGTGTCCAGCAGCCTTGCCTTGTCATCCAGGCCGACCCTGCCCGCGGTGGCCTGCTGGGCGACGCGGCCGCCGCGGCGCTGGTGCAGCGTCTGCCGAACGGACAGTTGAAGAAGATCGCGGGCGCGTCGCACGCTCTGCACGCCAGCCACCCGGCCGACGTCGCGCGGGCGATCCGCGACTTCTATTCGTCAGTGCCTGGCTCGGACTCGCGGTGAGCCGCGCGCAGTTGCTCGCGTAGATCGCTCAAGCCGGTCGAGCGGGCCCTGGGCAGCGGTGGGGCCGGCACGACCTGGGTCGCCGCCTTCAATTCTTCCAGCTCGCGTTGGGCATGGTCGAGGTCGCGGCGGAGATCGATCAACGCCTGTCGCAGCTGCTCGAGCTCGACGCCCGAGTCGTGTCTCAGCTGCGCGAGCTCGGCGCCCGAGTCGTGTCTCAGCCGCGCGAGCTCGGCGCCCGAGTGCCCGCGGGCGAGCTGAGCGACCTGAGTCCGCAGGGTCCACGCCAGGGCCACCGCGACGACGGCTACGAGAGTTGCCACCACTGAGAGGACGAGCTCCATGCGCGGCATACTACTGCCGCGACGCCACCCGGCCGCGCCTTTCCCCGGGCAAATAGCGGTAGATGACCCGGCCCACCAGGAGCCGTCGGGGCACGGGCCCGAAGTGGCGACTGTCGCGGCTGACGTTCGGGTTGTCGGCGTGCAGCACCAGGTCGCCGGTGGGGGTCAGGCTCGCGACGCGCTTCACCAGGTAGATCGACGGCTGCTCGGGATCTCGCGCGACGACCACGTCCCCGGGCCGCGGGGAGACCCAGCGAGCGACGACGACCCGATCGCTCGGTTCGAGTGCGGGCCGCATGCTCGTGTCCTGCACGACGAATCGTCGCAGCGGTGGGATCATGCCCTGGGTGTAGACTCAGGGCATGCTAGCCGACCGCTTCTTCGACGTAGTCGACCGTGTCGCTCCGCCGAGCGTCGCGTACGCCCATTGTGACATCCCGTGCGGTATCTACGATCCGCATACCGCTCAGATCGCCGCGCTGACTGTCATTCGGATGGTCCAGCTCATCGGCGCGTTGCAGAAACCCGCCGACGGCGCCAGCAAGGAGGAGTGGGACACGTACATGATGCAGATCTCGCGCTATTCGGCGACCAAGGAGGAGCACGCCCGAATTGCTGAGCACGAGATCGTCATCCTGTGGACGGACTACTTCAAGCCCGAACACCTGGAGAAGCATCCCACGCTGCACGACGTGGTCTGGAAGACGGCCAAACTGACCTCGACGGTCAAGCAGCAGATCAACATGGACGCGGCCCAGCAGCTGCTGGCGGGCTGCCAGCAGATCGCCGAGATTTTCTGGGACACCAAGGGCGTCAAGACCCGCCGCCAGGCGGCGAACCAGGGCGCGGTCGGTGGCGAGCTCGTCTATCCGGTTTCTGGCTGACAGCCAAATTGTGACGCCGCGATGACGCTCGCGTGACGCTTTTCCGTCCTCACGTGACGGTTGGCGTGACGCTTCGTCATTAAGCTGAGCTTGTGTGGACAGGCGGGCGGGCAGCGGCTGAAACGATGCGTGCCGCGGTCCTGTTCGGACCCAACGACTTTCGCATCGTCGACAAACCGATCCCGATGCCTGGCGCGGGCGAGGTGCTCGTCAAGGTCGCCATGTGCGGCACGTGCGCGACGGACCTCAAAATTCAGACGCATCCCTTTCCGTCTCAGCCGCCCTTCGGGCAGTTCACACCGGGTCACGAGTGGACTGGCACCGTGGCGGCGCTGGGTCCGGACGTCGATGAGCTGGCGGTCGGCGACCGGGTGGCGATCGAGGCCCACAAAGGCTGCGGTCGGTGTGAGAACTGCGTGCTCGGCATGTACACCGCGTGTCTCAACTACGGCAACCGGTCGAAAGGCCATCGCACCAGCGGCCTGACCACCGACGGAGGCTTTGCGGAGTACGCCGTGCACCACGTCAACGCGCTGTACCGGATGCCCGACAACGTGGCGTGGGAGGACGCGGTGCTGGTGACGACCGCGGGCACCGGTTTGTATGGGCTGGATGTCGCCGGCGCGTACGTCGCCGGTCAGTCGGTGGCCATCATTGGACCAGGCCCGGTGGGGTTGATGACCGTCCAGCTGTGCAAAGCCCTCGGCGCCGACTCCGTCATCCTCATCGGCACCCGCGAAGCCCGGCTCGAGCTCGGCCGGCGACTCGGCGCGGACCACGTTGTGGATTCGCGCCAACTGGACCCCGTCGCACAGGTGCGTCGCCTGACCTACGGGCTGGGCGTCGATCTCGCCATCGAAGCCTCAGGTGGAGTGAACACTCCGCAACAGTGTGTCGAGATGGTCAAACGCGGTGGGCGGATCCTGTTCCTAGCGTTTTATCCGCAACCCGTGACGTTCGATTTGAGCTCCGCCATTCGCGACGACGTCACGCTCTTTACCAGTCGCGGCGAGGGCGGCGGCGCGGTCAAGCGGGCGCTTTCCCTCGCCGCCCAGGGCAAGCTGCGCGGTCGCGACCTGGTGACGCATCGCTTTCCGCTGGAACAGATCCAGGAAGGCTTCCGCGTGCTCCGCGCCCGGGAGGGCGACCCGGTAAAAGTGGTCTTCGTGCCCTAGCGCTTCTAAAGAACGCGCTGGCCCGCGCGGAACACGGCCCGCACCTCGAGCAGCGTGTCCAGGTTGGCGAGTGGATCACCACCGACGGCCAGGATGTCCGCGTCCTTGCCCGCCGCGAGGGTCCCCTTGCGATCGGCGATGCCGCAGGCTTCGGCGGCTACCGACGTCGCGGCGCGCAGCGCCTCGACGTTGGTCATGCCCGCGTGCGCGAGAACCCGGATGCCGTACGGCAAGACGTCGTGGGGCTTGCCTGGCGCAACGCCCGCATCGGTGCCCGCGACCAGGCGGACTCCGGCACGATGCATTTGCTCCAGAATCGGCACGAAACCGTCCACGAGCGCCGCCGATTCGGGCCGCAATACCGTTCCTGGAGCAAGACCGACCGTCGGGCACACCGCGATCTGCTGTTCGGCGATGCGATCCACCAGGCGTGGTTCGGCGTGACGGCCGCCCGCGACCCGGAACGAGCAGTGCTCGAGGCCGTCTACACCCGCGTCCACGGCGACGGCGATGCCGGCCGGTCCATGCGCGTGCGCGGTGAGTTTGCGCCCGAGGCGGTGCGCTTCGTCGACCGCGGCCGCGAGCTCCGCGACGGTGTACTGGGGTAGCTGCGGATTGGTACCGGGGGTCAGGTGACCGCCGGTGGCCATCACTTTGATGACGTCCACCCCGTTCTTGACGCGCGCCCGGACCGCGCGGCGCACCTCGAGCTCACCGTCGGCTTCGCCACCCATGAAGTGGCAGTGACCACCCGTCACGGTGATCGGCGGTCCGGCCGTCAGGATTTCTGGCCCGGGCTCGACGACCCCTGCCCGGAACCAGTCGCGCAGGACTCCACCGAGATAGCGGCGGTCGCCGAGGTCGCGCACCGTCGTGATACCGGCTGCCAGTGCACGGGTCGCCGCGTGGCGCATGCGCAGAATAAGGGTGGCGTCGTCATCGGCCACCATGTTCGCGACGGGTTTCGGCCCGGCGTCAAACCCCAGGTGCACGTGGGCATCGATCAGGCCGGGCAGCAACGTGACGTCGCCGAGATCGAGCACCGGCGTGTCCGCTGGCGGCTCGATACCGCTTTCGATGGCCGTCACCACCCCGTCCTGCACGAAGACAAGCGGATGTTCGATCAGCCGCGATGATATTCCGTCGAAAAGGTACGCCGCGCGCAGGATCAGCATGGGTCGTGCCCCATGATAGGCGGGCTCTATGATTGCCATGTGTCCACCACCCGTCGGATTGGCATCGTCCTGTTTCCGGGCGTCGAAGAACTGGACTTCGTCGGCCCGTGGGAAATCTTCACCATGACCGGTTCCGCCAACCCCGGCGTCGAGCCGCGGTGTGTTGTGTTCACTGTCTCGCAGACTGGTGGCGAGGTCGTGTGCGCCAAGGGCCTGCGCGTCCTGGCCGATTACGACTTTGGAAACGCGCCGCTGGCCGATCTCATCGTGGTGCCCGGCGGACGTGGAACGCGCTCAGAGGTCGACAATCCGCGGATGATCGACTACCTGCGTCAGGCGGCCCGCACCGCGGAGGTCGTGAGCTCAGTCTGTACCGGTGCTTTCCTGCTCGAGCGGGCCGGCCTGCTGCACGGCCGGCGCGCGACCACGCACTGGGCTTCGCTGGACCGTCTGCGCGCGTTTGCCGACATCGAGGTCGTCGACGATCAGCGGTGGGTCGATGAGGGTCCGATCGTGACCTCGCAAGGGGTATCGGCCGGTATCGATATGGCCCTGTATCTGGTTGGCCGGTTCTGGGGCGTGGACGCAGCCCGCGGCGTGCAGAAGATGGTCGAGTACTTCCCCGACCCGCCGTACGCCAACGTACCGACCCCCGTCACCGCGTAACGTTCGGTCAGGCGGCGGCTTCCTGCACGGCGATCGGGCGCCAGACGGGCGGCGCTTCGGGTCGCGCCGATGGTTCGCTGAAGACCTGCGAGCAGCATCGAAAGATCGTCACCCACAACATTTCCATGCCTATCGGCTCGTAGACCTCGATGCGCTCGGGGCGCGAATCAGTGCAGGCGTGATCTGCAAGGACCAGGAGCTCAACGTATTCGCGCATAGGGTGCCTCCACCGCTGACGGGCGTCGGCCCGCTGACTGCAGGAGGATGCACCGCTGACGTTTAGAAGCGCGTGGAGTTCCGGTTGAGCCCCTCAAGAGCCGAGCACCACGAGGGTGCGTCCATGACCGTCGCCTTTGGCCTCGCTGCGCCACGAAGTGCCGATGGCCCGGATCGGACCGACGGCCGCCAACTCTTCACTGGTGGCACCCTGATCTCGTCCCCAGGCCACCAGCGCACCCACGTTGACGAACGCGTTGGTCCCATCCTGGGTGAGCGCCGGCCGTATCGACTGGTAGAGTCGGTCCGAGGCCAGCACTTCTTGCGGCATCTGGTCGAGGTCGACCGCCGCGGGCACGACGTTGACGGCGGTCCAGTCACCGTCGGTCACCACCTGGCTCTGCCAATCACCGCCATCGCCGACGTTCGACGTGACCAGTTCCTGGATGGTGTCAGTGTCAGCGTCGGGAGTGAGTTGGCCAAGGAAGAACAGGCTGCCGAGGAAGCTCGAACTATCGGTGCCGGCGCCGGACCAGGGACTCACCCCGATGGCATACGGACCCGTGAAGGCATGCACCAGGGTGAGCACGTCGTCGGGGACCACATCGGCGGACAGCGAGTCGAGCGATTGCGCGAGTTGTCCCATGCTCGAACCGGCGAACGCGACGGCGTTGCCAACCGGCAGCCGGTCCATCGCTTGCAGCGCATCCCCGCGGTCAGCTGGCAGTGGCGGGGGTGGGCCCTCGGCGATGAACTCGGTCCGCAAATCCAGCGCTCGCATCCCGCCCTCCGGACCCGCGCCAAACGCGAGCGAATACGCGAGACGACCACGCGCCGATTGGCTGCTGCCCGGCTGGAGGTCTCGGAGCGCTGGATTTTCCAGCAGTGGAATCAGGTCCAGGTAGCCGTAGCCGAGATGGTCCCCGCTCAGCCGTTGGACGACGGATTGATACCGCGGCTGAGCCGCCAGGTTTGGTCCGCCTTTGCCGTCGATGCGGTCGAGGGTCTGGGTTAAGAGACTGTCCGCGTTGGTGTACACGACCCAGTTCTTGTAACCGGCGGCGAGCACGTCACCGTTGGTCCAGCGGGTTGCGCCGCGGGCGTCCTTCGTAAATTTTGGCGCGCGATCGTCGGCGAGCAAACGGAGGACGCCCTCGACGTCGTTGGTATGAACCAGCAGTACCCCCTGCATTTGGTCGAGTGGCCCGCTGAGGACGTAGGCGACTTCGCCATCCAGATGCGGCAGCACATCTTTCTCGAAATCTACGGTGCGGCCGGATGGCGTCGGCAACTGGTTGAGGCTGCCACCTGGGGCAGTCTGGTCGGCGTAGAGATTGAGCACGTCTCGCGCGTAGAGCGCCTGTTGCACCGACGGACGCACGGTGACATCCGTGAAGGACCATGCGTCAGCCGCCGCGAGCGTGGCGGCTTGAAACGTCGGGGTCCCCAACACGGCCGGCAGCAGGCTGCACCCACTCGCCAACAGCACCGCCGCGGCGCCGATCGGCGCGATACGCCACCTGATCCACCGAAAACGTAGGCGACCCATGCAGGTCCTCTCTTCTGTGCGAGTGAGCACAGTGTGCACTATGGACCGCGCGAGTGGATGACAACTCAGGCGGCGCAGAGTCGCTCGTCGGGAGCAGCGCCGACGAGCCGCTCGATGAGCTCGGCCGGCCGCGGCCGCGCGCCCGCGGGAGGGAGCGAAGCGAAGCGGGCGACGGCATTCGCCACTCGTTAGACTCAATGCCGGATGGAAGCTGCGTTTGCGGTCGGGACGCTTGAATTCGATGCGGTGCGTGAGCAGCTGGCGCGGCACACGAGCTTCTCGGCGAGTCGCGCGCTGGCGCTCGCGCTCGAGCCGACCAGTGACGTCGACAACGCCAGGCGACGTCTCGCCGCGACCGCCGAGGCGCTAACGCTGCCTGGCTTGCGCCCTGGCCTGCACATGGGCGGCGTCCACGACGTGCGCCCGCTCGCCGAGCGTGCGCGGGTTGGCGGCGTGCTTGGAACTGAAGAGCTGCTCGACGTGGCCTCGACCGTCCGCGCGGCGCGCGCGTGGCGCCGCGGCCTGGCCACACTGCGCGATGAGACACCCACGCTGCTCGAGCTTGCCGAGGTGTACCTCAGCGATCATTCCGGTCTGGCCGAGGACATCCAGGATGCGATCGGCGAAGGCGGCGACGTCCTGGACTCGGCCAGCCCGGCCCTCGGCCGCCTGCGGACCGAGCTGCGCGGCGCCCACGACCGGTTGGTGACGCGGCTGCGCGAAATCATGTCGTCGCCACCGTTCCGCGACGTCGTCCAGGACCCCGTAGTGACGCAGCGCGCCGGCCGCTACGTGATCCCCATTCGCGCCGAGTCTCGCGGGCAGGTACCCGGCATCGTGCACGATCAATCGGCCAGCGGGGCGACGCTGTTCGTGGAGCCGCTGGCGGTGGTTGAAATGGCTAATCGCTGGCGCACGCTGATTCTCGAAGAAGAGCGCGAGGTCGAGCGCATCTTGCGGGCCCTGAGCCAGGAGGTCGGCGAGCAGGCCGACCCGCTCTTGAGCAGCGTCGAGGGGCTGGCCGAGATCGACCTGGCGCGGGCTCGGGCAGCACTCGCCGAGCAACACCGCGGTACCGCCCCTGAACTCGTGAGCCTGCCCCGACCGGCAGGCCAACCGGTCATCAAGCTGGTGAATGCGCGCCACCCGCTGCTGCGCGGCGAGGTCGTCCCGATCAGCTTCGATCTGGGCGACGACTTCGACATGCTCCTGATCACCGGTCCGAATACCGGGGGCAAGACGGTCGCCCTGAAAACGGCCGGCCTGTTGTCGCTCATGGCTCAGGCCGGCCTGTTCATTCCGGCCGACGAAGGCTCGCTGGTCGCGGTCTTCGAGCGCGTCCAGGCCGACATTGGTGACGAACAGAGTCTGGAGCAAAGCCTGTCGACGTTTTCCAGCCACATCTCGCGCATCGTCCGGATGCTGCGCGACGCCGACAGCTGCTCGCTGATCCTGCTCGACGAGCTTGGTGCGGGAACGGATCCCCAGGAGGGCGCGGCGATTGCGCGCGCGTTGCTCGACTTTCTCCGCGAGCGTGGGGCATACGTGGTCGCGACGACGCACTACCCGGAGTTGAAGAGCTACGCCGAAGGTACCCCCCGGGTGCAGAATGCCAGTGTCGAGTTCGACGTTCAGACGCTGTCCCCGACATTCCGGTTGATGATCGGTACGCCGGGGCGCTCGAATGCGCTGGCCATTGCCCAGCGCCTGGGCATGCCCCGCGAGGTTCTGGACCGCGCGCGCAGCTACGTGACACCGCAGGCTCAGGCGACCGAAGCCTTGCTCCAGGAGATCGCGCGCGAGCGCAGCGTGGCTGAGGACGCGCGCGCCCGCGCGCTCAAGGAAGCCGCGGAAGCCGCCACGATGAAGGTTCGCGCCCGAGCCGCCCTGCGCGAGGCGGAGCAGAAGCATCGCGAGGTCTGGGAGCACGCGCAGGCGACAGCCGAGGAGGAGCTTGCGGAGCTGCGGCGCGAAGCGCATCGGCTGCGGCTCCAGCTGCAGGCGGGTCGGGGCTACTCGGAGCCAGCGCGCGAGGCCATCGAGGCGGCGCTGCGCTTGCCATCCTTTGCGACGCCACCGACGCGTGTGGTGCTCGAGCCGGAGCCGGAGACTGCCCACGCCGCCAGAGTGGAACTGGGCGCTGAAGTGCTGGTGCCGCGGCTTGGACTGCCGGGCCGGATCCTGGCCATTCGCGACGACACGGTCGAAGTCGAAGTGCTCGGACGGCGGGTCCATATGCCGCTCCGCGAACTGGAGGGCGCGACGCGTCCAACATCGGCGGAGCGTCGGGCGGCCCAGCCGGAGGGACCGTCAGCGAGTGTGCTTGCCACGCCGCGCGGTGACGTGCCGTTCCAACTGGACCTGCGCGGGCTGCGGCGGGATGAAGCGCTGGAGCAACTCGAACTGTATCTCGAGAACGCGTCCCTCGCCGGGCTGGCCGAAGCGCGCATCGTGCACGGCAAAGGCACCGGCGCCATCCGCCAGGCGGTCCGTGACACACTCAAGAAAAGTCAATACGTCTCCCGCTTCGCGCCCGAACTGGACCCCAGCGGCGGTGACGGCGCGACGCAGATCTGGCTCAATTAGAGACGTAGTTCACGCCTGAGGTGTGAACCAGTTCACAGAACCGCGGCCGCGGGGGACGCCATCCTTTGGGTATGGGCGCGCCACTTCTCGGCAAACATCTCGCTGGACTGCCCAGCGCCTCCACGGCCACGATTACGCTCGCGGCGGCGGGGTCATTTCTTGGCCAGGTCGGCGCGGTGGCGCAGGGCGCACCAGTCTGGGTCTATATCGTCGTGGCTATTGCGCCCTGGATCCCCACGCTGGTGCTCGAATTGATCTGGACCTACCGGCACTACCGCTGGCTCGCCGTCTTCTGCCTGCTGATCGTCACCCAGAGCGCATACCTGTTGGAGCAGGTCGCTCGGATGGTGCAGGTGCACGTGCTCGGCCGCGCGGTGCTCGACGCGCCCGGCATCTTCGGCGCGCTCGGCGTCCAGCAAGTCCAGTTCCTGTGGACAAGCTGGGCGCTGGTCGGCATGGTGCTGCTGATCAGTCGTTTTTCCCGCAATCCGTGGGTGTGGCTGACGCTGGGCGTGGCGGCCTGGGATGCCGCCGCGCGTCTGCTGCTCGGCGACCGACCCCTGGCCCAGGCCAACGTGCAGTTTCTCGACAGCGCGCTCGAGATCGCCGCGCTGAATGTCGCCTTCGCGCTCCAACTTGGACGCACCTATAACGCGTGGCTGGCCCGCGCCTTTCCGCAATTGTCCGAGCAGGTGCTGATCGAGGCGACCGGCCGCCTCCAGGAAGTCCGCCTGCGGCAAGGCGAGAGCGAGCGCGTGACGCACGGTGCGGCGAGCCTGTACATCGTGACCCGCGGTCGCGGTCTGTTGCTGCGCGACGGGCCAGGCGGCCACGACATCCTGCTTCG
>DATGER010000070.1:0-34048 GCA_035309865.1 Chloroflexota bacterium | reverse complement strand
CCGGCCGGCATTGCACGCGCCGACATCGACGACCACTTCGACCAGATCGTCAAGCATGTCCGCCTGGTGGACCCACGGGCAGAGGAGATCGAGCGAATCATCCTCAGCGCGTGATCACGATCTCCACCGGCGCCTGGGCCTGGACAACACTGAGCCACAGGAAGCGTTCCCGATCGTGCCACCATGTGTGCGCGAATGTCGCCATGGCCGCCTGGCTTACAGAAGGCGAGAGCGCGCCAGTCCCGGCAAGCGTCACGTGGCGGGCGGCGCAGGTAGATAGATGTGCATCAGGAGCGGGCGCGCCGCTGGCATGCCCGCGTACTCGCCGCGGCGAGCGTCGATGCTCAGTTGAATGCCGGTGTCCGAAGCGGCGCAGCGGAGCGTGGTCACCGAAAAGGCACCGGATTCGTAGGCCCAGCCGCGGCGTGCGCCCACGGCAGCCGAGACGACGCCGGCCGCCACGCCCCCAAGGCTATTGCCCTCCACACAGGCCCTGCGCGCCGATTCCTGGCACGTTCCGTCAGCGCTCGGCGCCGCCCGCCCAGGTCAGCGTCGAGAGCACCAGCGTGATGATGGATTCGTGCTGTCCGGTGAGTGCTGCAAACGCAAGATCGAGCCTCGTCCGGCGACAATGGGCGCGTGCGTTGCCCCGTGTTCGTTGGGCGAGTCCATGAACTCTCGTTACTGTCGGATGTGATCCGACGCATGACTCGCGGCGATGGGTCGACGACGCTCCTGATGGGCGAGGCTGGCATCGGCAAAACGCGCCTTGTGGAGTATGCATCGGCCATCGCCGAGCGCGCGGGCGCGCGCGTCGTGGTGGGCCGCGGGGTACCTGAACTCGTGACCAGCCCGCTGCGGCCGATTGCCGAAGCGCTGCTGGATCTCACGCAGGGCATCCCGCGGGCGCAGCCCGACGACCCCTTCGCTCCCTATGTACCGGTCCTGGCCACGCTGGTGCCCCATTGGCGCCTCCCCGGTTGGCGAGCTCCCGAAGAATCGCTGCTCGTCATGGCCGAGGCGGTCCGCTGCGCGCTGATGCGATTTGCGCCCCAGCGCGGGGTCCTGCTCGTCCTCGAGGATCTGCACTGGGCCGACGACGCCACGATGGCGGTCACTCGCTTCCTGGCAGATCACGTGGAAGGAACGCGCGTTTGCCTTCTCGTCACCGCTCGGAGCGCCGACGGTCGCGCCGATCTGGCTCAGCTGCTCGGGCCGACCGGCGCGCACATCTGCGAACTGGCTCGGCTCTCCGTCGAGGAGACCCACGAGATGGCGGTTGCTTGTCTGGGTGGCGAGTCGAGCGAAGTGGTTCGGCAGCTCGTCGCGGACTCCGGGGGACTCCCGCTCCTGGTCGAGGACCTGCTCGCCGCGGGCAGTCAGGGAGGATTGCCGCTGCGGTTCGGGGACACGGTGCGGGCTCGCCTCGGACGACTCGACGCCACCGAACGCGCGGTGTTGTCTGCCGCGGCCGTGCTCGGTCAGCGTTTCGACTGGCGGTTCTTGCCCGCCATCGCGAACGTCAGTCGCGACGCGGTCGCCGCTGCCTTGCACCGCGGCACCGCCCTCCAGCTCCTGGTGACCGATGGCGGAGGGTTCGCGTTCCGGCATGCGCTGACGCGCGACGTGGTGACGGCCGAGACGAGCGCGGTCGGCCGGCAGCGGCTCTGCCTGGCCGCGGCCAACGAGCTCGGCACCGCGCAGCCGTTTGATGACGTGGAGCACGGTCTCACGATCGGGCGCCTGCTCGCGGAGGGTGGTGAGCCGTACCGCGCCGCCGAGGTACTCCTGGCAGCTGGGCGTCGGGCACTGACGCAGGGCCTGGTTGCGGCCGCTGGGCCTCCTCTTGGCGCGGCAGCTAAGCTGGCTGACGAAGCGACGCCGCTCGGCGTGGAAGTACGTTACGAGCACGCCCGTGCGCTGCTGCTGGCCGGACAGGCCGGGGCAGCGACGGAAGTGGCGGCGCGGGTAGTTGCCGTTGCCGAGGCAGGCGATTCCACGTTAGCGGGCCGGCTGCGCTTGCTCCTGGTGAGAGGAGCGAGCGCCGCGGCGAACTGGGATGAGGCGCGCAATCACCTCGACAGAGTCCGCCGCGTAGCCAGACATGACCCGGCCGTTGCTGCCGAGGTCGCGGTCCTGGAAGCACACATCGCGCTGGGGACGACGCGCCCTGACGTTTCCATCGTGGCCGAGCACGCGGCCTCACGCGCCGTTGGGATCGCCAGAGATGCCGGACGCGTCGACCTGGAGTGCGAAGCGCTGGAAGTTGTCGGGCTGTGCGCACGAATGCGCGATCTCGATGCCTCGGCGGACGCGCTCGGTCGAGCACTTGAGCTCGCGCAGCGTGCCGACCTGCACGCACAGTGGCTGCACATTCTGAACGAGCTGGGCTCGGTCGAATTGCTGCGCGATGCGCGCGCCGACCGCCTCGAGGACGCGCGCCGGGAAGCGCTGCGCGTGGGGGCGCTGGGTCTGGCAACGAGTATCGGCGTGAACCTCGCCGCTTTGCACGTCATGTCCGCCCAGTTTTCTCAGGCACTCGAGGTTGCCGGGCAGGTGGAGGCGTCAGCGGCTCGGCTGGGGCTTGTGCCACTCCAGGCGGCGGCCCGGCTCATGCAGGGCTTCGCCATGGCGCACCAGGGGAGGGGTCGTGAGATGGACATCCATCTAGGTGCCGGCGAGGCTCTGGCGCCGGGCGATCCCGAACTCCGCTCGGGTGCCTGGGGCATCGGTCGGGCTCTGTTCGCGCTGCTCCAGGAGGACCGCGCTGGCGCTCGCCGCGCGCTGACGCAGGCACGCCTGGAGGCGCCCGGCGAACATGCACGCATGCTCAACCCGTACGAGGGCCCGGAGCTCCTCCTTCGCGCGGTCGCGAGCGAAGTCGAGGTGGCGGAGGCCGAAGCAGCCCTCGAGCGCGCGGTACGTGCCGCCCGCTGGCCAGAGCTCTGGACCTACTGTGCCCTGGCGGTGACGCTCGGCTCTCGCGGGCGCGGATCGGAAGCTGGCGCCGCGCTCGCGGCCGGACTCGAAGCCGGCAGCCCGTACCCGGTGTTCCTGGCGCTGGCAAAGCGTCTGGTCGCCGAAGCAGCGCTCCGCGACGGCTGGGGCGATCCCGAGCCGCTATTGCGTTCTGCCGAAGCGACCTTCGAGAGCCTGGACCTGGCGCGCGCCGCGAACGCCTGCCGAGGATTGCTCAAAGCGCTCGGCAGCCCGGCTCCCCGGCGGCGCAAGAACGACACGCGGCTCCATCCGACCCTGATGGCGGCAGGTGTCACCTCCAGGGAGGCGGAAGTGCTGGACCTGCTCGCGGAGCGCCTCAGTAATCGCGAGATCGCGGAGCGGCTGTACCTGTCGCCGCGCACCGTGGAAAAGCACGTCGCCTCGCTGCTCGACAAGCTCGCCGTTGAACGGACGGATCTGGCCCACGTTGCTCGAACGCTCCGATGATCTACGTTGGGTGTTTTTTACCCATGTGCCGGCGTTGTCGCCGACCTAAGGTGGGTCCATCAAGTTTCGGAAACTCTGATAGACAAATCCACTTTTCGGAGAGACGCAGATGATTGCAGCAGTGTTCGAGTTCCCCAACGAATCGGTCGACAAGTACGAAAAAGTGTTCGAAGCCGGCGGCACGCCGATCACGGATCAACCCAAGCGGCTGCATCATGTTTGCTATCGAACTGAGAACGGGTTCACGGTTGTGGACATCTGGGCCGACGAGCAGTCCTTTGCGGCCTTCGGAGAGGTCATCGGGCCGGCGACCCAACGCGCCGGCCTCGATGCCAGACCAACTGTCCACCCCGTGCAGGGCATCATCAGTCAGGACGGGCGACGATCCAGGTAGCCAGCTGCTGGGCGCCACGCGTGATCTGCGGAAGGACGCTGATCACGCGTGGATGACCCCACGCGGACAGTTGAGAACGTAGTTCGATGCTAGGACCAGGTCTACATAGCAAACGAGGCCCGAATACCCATAATTGGTGTTTTGAGTCGGACCACTCACAGGACAACTGGTTACGGCGTAATCGCAGCCCACGACCGAACTGAGCGCGGGTTCATCGGACAAGATCCAAATCTAATTTAGAGCGGAGCTCCCGAACCCCGTTTAGCTTCGTTGCGAGTGCGTCTTCAACATAGCCTGAGCCGCACCGCCGCGTCGATAATGGCCAACACAACCTTTGAACACGCCAGCATTGCCCGGGACGAGTGCGCAACAGGCCCTCCTCCGCGGCATCATCAGCGCCTATCAGTCTGACGAACGCATCCTGGCCGTCGGTGTCCTCGGCTCGCTCGGACGCGGCACTTGGGACGAGTGGTCTGATCTGGACCTGGATGTGGTTGTCGCCGACGATGCGGTCGTCGATGCGGTGACGGAGGCCCGGGCTCTGTGCGAAGTGCTTTGTGGGTCCGACGCGCTGATCGTACCGACCCGTCCCGGCGAGGTTGACGTGCTCCTATCGTCTCTGGAGCAGTTCTCAATTCGCTATCACACCCTCGGGACGACCAACGCTCACATCATCGACGACCTGAAGATCATTGGCGGACGCCTCGATCACGCTGCCGTACTCGACGCAGGTGTAGTCCACTCTCTGCCTGCACGCTCGCCGGAGCTAATCGCGTCGGAGGCGCTGCGTTTCGCGCTGAGCGTCGATACATCTTTGCGCCGCGGGAACGTCTGGCAGGCGCTGCGCGGGCTGGACGAACTGCGCTGGCGGCTACAAGAAATATTCGCCATCTGTCTCGGCCAACCACGTCCCGCGCACGCGATCGACGCCCACGCCAGCCGAGCCCTCAAGGACAAACTTGGCAAGTTGCTCGCCCAAGGCGACCTTCCGTCGATCAGGCAGGCGCTGGCTAACGCGCTATCCCTGATCGACGATGATGAACTGACCACCGGCCGATTCACGCTGACCAGGGCACAACGCACGGTGCTTGAGGCCCTCCTCCGCCGTTTCTCTCGTGGTCGGTGAGTTTCGGCACGGCCACGGCGACCTGGCCAAGGAAACACTGCAGCGGACCTGGTGGCGGCACGTATGCACGATAAGTTCGCAATCACCTGTTTGTTTGGCGGTGACACGGGTCAGTGGCTAGTCCACTAACGTTCGCCATCGCTCGCGGTCGCGGCTCGCTTAGCGTATAGCTCGCCGTAGAGCACTTCGATCCGTTCCTCCAGTTGGCGCACGCGAGCCCGAACGCCTGGCCGTAGGCGATCCTGCGCGGGAATGGCAGCGCCCTTCTGACCTGACGACCGCGGCCAGGGCTGAAAATCAACAGCGCCGACGCTACCAGCGCGCCCGCCGGCATGTGTGAAAGAGGTATCTCGCGCCAACCACCGACAGCAGGGTCGAGAGACAACTGATCGCCAGGCGGAGCTTGTTGCTGCGGTGCGCATTCAATAAACTCCCGCAATGGCGGATCGCCAGCTCACCGTATCGTTCACGGCTTCTTGCACACCCTGAAGCAGGCGCGCGTCGTCATCGGCTCTCCTGGAATCCCCTGGAGCGGGTGCGAGGTTGCCCTTTTGGTAGCGTAGCTGGTGAGTTGGGTGGACGTTCCCGCAGGGCGGCTCGGACGAGGGGCGTGGTCCGGTCGAGCCGGCCCGAAGCAGCGCATCTCGCACAGGCTGAAGCAAGCGCCGGGAGCTGACCCGCGTTGAACACGCCCGCTCGCTCGACGAATCGCTCGCGGATCGGCGTCCTACTGGTGCATGGAGTCGGTACGCCCGCCCACAGCGATACCTTGATCGACTTTGGGCAGGCATTCGTTGGTTGGGTTGCGCGCTGGCAGCAAGGCCGCAGCGAGCAACCTGCATACGGGCATGCCGCATTGAACTTTACCCCTTACGATGGCGGCTCTGATCACCCGATACCCTATGCGGAGTTTCGCGCACCTCCAGGTCCGCGCGATCCCGTGGCGCCGATCTGGGTGTGTGCCGAAGCGTGGTGGGCCAGCAGCGCCAGGCCTCTCGCATTTACAACGATGGTGGCCTTCTCGTTGCGGTATCTGTGGTCTCTCTTGGCCCACCTGATCCTCGGGCTAGGGCATCGCGCCTCGCGACTTCAGCCGGGGAAGCAGTCGATCCACGACGGCAACTTCTGGTATCGGCTCGTCGACGTGCTGACATCCGCGGCGCACATCTTCGCCTACGTCCTCGTCGGAGTGACCGGTTACGCGGTGCTCCTGCCGATCATTGCCGCGGCCCAGCTGCCTTTTCCGCCCTTACAGAATTTCATGGTGGTAGCCTTCTTTCGGATTTTTCTGCAATACAACGCGTCAGAGCTGCTGGTGTATTGCGAAGACGAGATCCAGGCGGCGAACATGCGCCGACGTCTCGCGGAGGCAGTCGGTTGGCTCACACGCCCTGCTGCCGACGGCGGTGGCGACTGCGAGTCTGTCACCATCATTGCGCATTCCGGTGGGGCCTGGGTCGCGCACGGGATGCTCACCGACGACACCTATGCGTGGGCGCACGCGCGGGTCCGTAAATTGATCACCTTGGGATGCGGCTTAAACAAGATCTGGGAGATCGCTCCGCCAACACTGGAGCGCTTGTACAGGCCGATCGAGGGGAGCATCTACTGGCTTGACTTCTGGGGATCGTATGACCCGGTTCCAGCTGGCTGGATGACACCGCCTCGTATTGGCCGCCGCTCGCTGCGTTCCTTCATGAGGCTGGAGCCGGACCTGCGGCCGTGGCAGTGCATCTACAAGCCGGATCCTCTGCTGTCGCGGCGCCACCGGATGGAGCCCCGCTCGGACCCGCTGCCACCGCTCGAGCTGGCTGGCTCGCCAGGCGCCCGAGCCCCGGTGCCGCCGCACGCCCGGGCACCTACGCAGCCGCCGTCCCCCGGACTCGTCAAGATGTACTGGCCCGATAGTGTTCGCGTCATCAACAGGATGGATGCTTTGACTGATCATGGCGGCTACTTCACCAATGATGAGGAAGTCTTACGGCGCGTTGCGGCCGAAATCCAGGCCGACGTTTACACAGAGTCGATCTTCTGGGATCCGGCCGACGCCAGGCTCGATGATGCGATCCGCACTCGACGTAGCCGCGTCGGCGTGCTGGCCGCGGCGCGGTTGCTTGGGCTCCTCGGCGGAGTGTTGGCCGCGAAGTACCTGGGCGGCGCCGCCGCCGCGTACGTCGCCGGCATCGGGCCAATCGCGAGTTTGTTGAGCGCGGCCCGGGAATTCCTCTTGCTTCTTACAGCTGCCGCGCGAATGATCGCCTCCGTTGCTTCAATCGGTGCCTGGCCCGTTCTTGGCGGTGCCTGGAATGGTGTGGTCACCTTGCCCTCTGGCTACCGGGCGCGTGGATCTGGGTGGTCGTCATGCTGTTGTGGGCTGCCGGCGCGGCCGTCACGAGCCTTATCGGGCTGATCCCGTACGAGATGTACCGAGCGCTCTGGGAAAAACACGACTCTGACGAGCGCCAGGCATTGCTCGCCGAGTCCAGCCCTGGCTGACTCTATTTTGCGCCTGGCAGGGCGGACCCAAGAATAGAACCGACGAATGGGGCCAGCACAGTGAGTGCGCTCCTGAGGTTTTCAAACGGCCCAGCGCTGAGATTGAGGTATTCGTCAATACTCTTCCGCCGCTGGTATCGCGTTGGCCATTCAGCTGACAACGGGTCGGACAGTTCGCAACACGCCACCGAAACTCTGGCCCCGAGTGCCTGGATTCGAGCATAAATCGGGGCGTACCCAAGCGCCAGGAGAACGGTGTAGCTGCAATCGAAAAAGGCGATGAGGTCGTAGCCCGTCAACGGCGCCGGGTAGCCGTCGGGGGCCCGCGGCCTCGAAGCTGACGCGGTCTCCGAGTCCCGCCTCGGCGGCGGCCTGGCGAGCGCGCAGGATGGACGCTGCGTAACTGTCGTAGCCGACGAAACGCGAGCGCGGGTAGGCCTGCGCCATGATGATCGTCGATGCGCCGTGGCCGCAGCCGACGTCGGCCACGGTTGCGCCTGCCTGCAGCTTGCGCCCAGGTCCATAAGCGCCTGACAGCGCCTCGCGGCATTCGGCGCGGCCGCCAGTGTCTCGGCGTAGTCCGCCGCGCGCCGTCGAAGTCGCCAAGCGCTTCGCGCGCTCGGCCGCGCATTTCCAGCAGGTCGCGATCGGCGGTCAGACCCAGGTGCTCTGCGGATTCCAGGGCGAGCGTCAATGCTCCGCGGCGGCGCCAGGCGCGTACAGCCGTAGCGCATGCTGGCCAGCGCGTCGAGCGCAGTCCAACGCTTCGGCCCACAGGCCGGCCGCATGGTAGTGGTGGGCGAGATCGGCCAGGTGCGCTTCGCGATCGGACGCGTAGGTCTGCTCGATGGCCCCGGCGACGCGTCGGTGCAGCAACCGCCGCTCGCGCGCGAGCAACTGACTCAGGACCGCCTGGCGGGGTCAGCGCGTGGCGGAACGCCAGTTGTTCAGCCGAGACCTCGATCAGCAGACCCGCGCCGATCAGCTCTTTGACGGTCGCCAGAAAATCGGCTTCGTTGAGACCAACTAGCGCGCGGACGAACTCGAAGTCGAACCGCTGGCCGACGACCGCCGCCATCTCCAGGATGCGTTGGGTCTGTTCACTGAGTGTCTCACTTTGCCGCTGCACCGCAACGAGCACGGTCCTGGGGGGTCTCAGCTCGGCGGCCGGTGCGCCGCGCGACCACGTCCCGCCGGAGCGGATGAGCTGGCCCTCCGCGATCAGGGCGCGCACGAGCTCCTCGACGAAAAACGGGTCCTGCCTGGGCACCGAAGGGAGCGAGCGCAGCGATGCGGACACGCAGGCCCGCCGCGAGCGGAGGGTGCAACAGGCGTTGCACAATGTACTAGTATGCCAGCGCCCGAAGCGGAGTCGACCGACGTGCTGGTCATCGGCGGCGGGGTGGTGGGGTGCGCAGCGGCGTACCACCTGGCCCAGCGCAAGGTCGAGGTGCTGCTCGTCGAGCGCGGCGATCTCAATCGCGAGGCGTCGGGCGCCAACGCTGGGTCGCTGCACATCCAGATCCACGCCGCCCACTTCCGCGTTCAGTACCTGGAGCACCCGCGCGCCGCCGAGCGCGCCGACTTCTTCCGTGCCTCGAACCGACTGTTCGTCGAGGCCGCGCGCGTCTGGTCGCAGCTGGAAACCGAGCTGCAGACGGATCTTGGCGTGCGCATCGGCGGCGGCCTGATGGTCGCGGAATCCGCCGCCGAGCTCGCGGTGGTGGAGGCCAAGGTGCGCTATGAACACACCGTCGGGCTGCCAACGCGCGTGGTCTCCACCGCCGAGATGCTCGCGCTCGCGCCGGCGCTGTCGCCGGCGCTGCTGGGCGCCAGCTACTGCCCGAACGAAGGCTTCGCCAACCCGCTGCTGGTTGCGCCGGCGTTCATGCGCCGCGCGCGGGCGTGTGGCGCGCGGCTCAAGCTGCGCACGCGGGTTGAGGGCATCGAGCCAGGTCTGCGGGACCGCCGGTTTCTGGTCAGGACCAGTGCCGGCCCGATCCTGGCGCGGCGCATCGTGGTCGCCGCTGGCGCCCAGACGCGCCAGCTGTGCCGCCTGGTCGGACTCGACCTGCCGATCCTGACCCATCCCATCATGGTGATGTCGACCGAGAAGCGGCCAGCCGTCCTGAGCCAGCTCATCCAGCACGCCGGGACGCGGCCGCTGACGCTGCGCCAGACGCAGTACGGCACGTTCGTGATCGGCGGGGGCTGGCCGGCCAGCGAGATCCCGGGCCAGGCGCGGTTCAGCGTTGAGCGGCAGTCGATCGCGGCCAACGCCGCGGTCGCCGCCGAAGTGCTGCCGGCGTTACGCGCGGTGCGCCTGACGCGCGCCTGGGCGGGCATGACGACGACGGTCGCGCGCAAGAACCGCGTGGGGCTGCTGGGCGAGGACCGCCAGCGTGGCGACCTGTACGTGGTGGTCGCCAGCGGCCTGGGGTTCACGCTCGGCCCCGTCCTCGGCCGCTTGATGGCCGAGCAAGTAGCCGACGGCGGCACGAGCCTGCCGATGGAGCCGTTCGGTCTGGAGCACGCGTGGCCAGCCGCGTGAACATCTCGCCCGCATCGCTTCGCTCGCTGCCTCGCGCACGCACATCAGAGCCCGTGATGGCCCTGATGTACAACGGCTAGCGGTGCGAGCGCGATTTCGGCCGTGGCGCGAATGTGGTGGCTGACCGCGGCTTCGGCGGCGCGGGCGTCGCGACGCTCCAGGGCCGCCAGGATGGCGTGGTGCTCGGCGACGACGTCCTCCCGCCGCGACGCGCGGTCCACGCAGCGCGTGCCCATCAACCACAGCACGCCGCGCAACGAGGCGACGATGCGCGCGGTGCGCAGCAGGCCGGCCAGGCGCGCCATGCTCAGATGGAATTCTTCGTCCAGGCTGATGAACTCGGTCACGTCGTCGGCCGCCTGCTCCTGACGCTCCAGGATGTGGCGCAGCAGGCGCACGGCGCGCTCGTCGATGACCTCGGACAGCGTGCGCACGACGTAGGTCTCGAGCAGCTCGCGCAAGCTGTTCAACTCGACCAGCTCGGCCGGCGAGATGCGGCGGACGCGGAAGCCGCGCTGGGGCAGGACTTCGATCAGGCCTTCGGCCTCGAGCTGGCGCAGCGCCTCGCGCGCCGGGGTGCGCGAGATGCCGAGCATGTGGGCAACGGAGTTTTCGGAGTAGAAGGCGTCGGGCATCAGCTGGGCGTGCAGGATGGCCAGCCGGATCCCCTGGTAGGCCTGGCTGGCCAGGGTGTCGACGCGGCTCACGCCCACACTATACTAGTATGCCAGCCGGTCCGGCGGGACTGAATGGCGAACGGAGGTTTGCACCACTGTTGACGATGCGCATCTATCCGGGCCGCACCCCCGAACAGAAGACCGCGGTGGTTCGCGGTCTCACCGAGGTCGTGGTGCGCGAGCTCGGCGTCCCGCCCCAGAGCCTCGAAATACTGCTGATCGAAGTCCCGCGTGAGCACCGGGCCTTCGGCGGCACTCTCGCACACCGGCAGCCCGCCGCCGCGGCGAGTACCACCGGAGCGCAATGACCGCTCGCGAGCGCTGGGAATTGATTGTGGTCGGCGGCGGGCGGGCCGGGCTGGCGGCGGTGAGCGAGGCGCGCTGGGCCGGCGTGGAGACGTGCCTGGTGGAGCAGGCGCCCGAGCTTAACGGTGATCCGACGCTGGCGAACGACGTGCGCACCAGCGGGGCGACGATCTGCACCGACACGGCCGCGTGGGGCATCTGGGGGCGGGAGCTCGCGGTGTGCACGCCGCCCGGGCCCACGCGCGTGCTGGCAGCCGACCAGGTGATTCTGGCGACCGGCGCCTACGCGCGCCAGGTGGCATTTCCCGGCTGGACGCTGCCGGGCGTGATGACCGCCGGCGACGCGCGGAGCCTGCTGGCGCAGGGCCAGACACCGGGTCAGCGCGTGCTCGTGGCCGGGTACGGCACCTGGCTCGCCGCAATCGTCGGCGACTTGCGCGCCGCCGGTCGCACGCCGGTCGGAGTCCTGGACGCAGCCGGCCGAGCCGGCCGGCTGGTGGTGCGCGCCGAAGGCGACTCCAGCCTGCAACGCGCGGTCAGTGCCCGAGTCGATGCCGATTGGCGCCCACGGGCGGGTACCGACCAGGTTGTCGACGCGGACGCCCTGGTGCTCGCCTTTGGCCGGTTGCCCGAGAACCGTCTTGACCGGCTGGCCGGTTGCCAGCACGCGGGTGCTGAGTACTTCAGCCCGACGACGATCCGCGACCCGTGGATGCGCACCAGCGTTCCGGGCATATTCGTCGCCGGCGACGCCGGCGGGATCGTCGGCCAGGCCATCGCGATCGAGCAGGGCCGCCTGGCAGGCGTCGGCGCCGCGCTGGACTCCGGTCGCCTGACGCAGCCGGAGGCCGACCGCCGCGCCCGACCGATCCGTCGCCGACTGGCGGCGCTGCCGGTCGAGATGGGACCCGGCCGGGGGCTGTACGCGTTGGCCGACGCCGATACCGTTATCTGCCGCTGCGAGGACGTCACCGCCCGCCAGATCGAGGCCGTGCTCTTCGACGGTAGTCTCGAACCTGGCCCCGCGATCGCCGAGACACGGGCCGCGATGGGCAGCTGCCAGGGTCGCGACTGTGCCAGCCAGCTCGCCGCGGTCATCAGCCGCCACTTCGACCAGCCCATCGAGCGCGTACCGCCGATCACTCCGCGGCCGCCCGTAGTCCCGGTGCTCCTCGGCGCCCTGGCCGAGCGCCCGCCCGGCATCGCTTCGTCTACACGCAGCGATGCGGTGGGCCCGTTCCTCACGGGCGCTAGGAGCGGCCGTAGAGCGCCTGGTAGTGCCAGTAGTTGTCGTACACGATGCGCAGGTACGTCTGGGTTTCGCTGAACGGGATCTGTTCGACGAGCAGGTCGGGATCGTCGCCGAAGCGCTGCAGCCAGCGAGACACGTTGCCGCCGCCGGCGTCGTACGCGGCCAGCGACGGGAAGATCCGACCCTTGTAGTCACCGAGCAGTTGCGACAGGTACCACGTGCCGAACTCCACGCTGACGGCGGGCTTGAAGAGGTCGCGCAAGGCGAAATCGTCGCGGCCGAGGCGGCCGGCGATGCTGCGGGCGGTCGGCGGCACGATCTGGGTCAGGCCCATGGCCTGCGCGCCCGACTGGGCGCCCGGATCGAACGAGCTCTCCTGACGCATGAGCGCTAGCATCAGCAACGGGTCAACGCCGTACTGCGCGGCCTGTTCCGCCACCAGATCGCCCCAGCCGGCCGGATACACATCTTTCTGGACCGAACGCGGCAAGCCGCTCAAGCCGACCAGGTCGCGCAGCTGACGCCCGACGCGCAGCACCAGCTGCGGCTGATTGCGCGCCATCAGCCAATCGGCCAGGCCGCTCAAGTGGGCCACGTCCTTCGTCTGCGCGTACTGCTGGGCCACACCGTCGATCTCCCAGCTGGCTTCGGTGCGCAACCCCAGGTCGAACAGGACGTCGGCTCGTTGGAGCGCGGGCAGTGCCGAGATCTGCTGCGCGAGGCGTTCAGGCGTGATCTTCAGCCCCGCCAGCCAGGCGTCGCGCTCCTGGATCTCCGAGGCACTCGGCGCCAGCCAGGCGGTGCTCGTTGGCGGACTGCTGCTGGCGACGGTGAGCGTGCCGCTGAGCTGTTCCTGGGCGCGCAGACCGTAGTACGTCTCGGGCGCCGCTCCCGCGGCCTGGTTGAGGGCGTCCTGGCTAAAAGCTGAGCCGGTGGGCGCCGCCTTGCTGGTCCAGTACAGCAGTTGCGCCTGCAGCGCCGGCGCCGGCGGACCACTCGCCAGACCCGTCCGCCATGCGGCCAGGGCACCCGTCCGGTCACCCCGAACAAACCGAGTGAAACCAACGTGAAAGAACGCCTCGGCCGCCCGGTCCGGTGCGTCCTGAGCCATGCGCAGGTAGAGAGCTTCGGCTTCGGACTCGTCACCGTTTCGCTCGTCGAGCTGGCCCAGGCGAAGCAGCGCGCTGCCGGCGTGCAGCGCGTCGCCGTCGGCGACCTGTTGCAGCCCGCGTCGGGCCTCCGCTTCGTTGCCCAGTTTGAGCAGGGCCTCGGCGCGACTCAACTGCGCGGGCCCCCAATCCGGACTACCGGGGCTGACCTGGTCGAACAGGCCGATGGCGGTCGGGTAGTCGTGCGCGTTCAGGCGGACCGTGGCGGCCTGCAGCGGGCTGATCGTCGTCCCCCGGTCCATGTCGACCAGCGCGTCGAGTGCCCCGGGGGCGCGGGCCTGGTCGGCGTAGTCGACCACGACGGCCCGAAAGCGGTCGGCGGCGAACGCGTCATCGCCCAGTGCGCGTCCGAGCGTGGCCGTCGTAAACAGCATTTCGGCGCTATACGCCCGCGTACCGGCCAGCGCGAGCGATTGGTTGTAGTAGTCGAGGGCGTCTTTCTTACGACCCATCTTGAGCTCAGCCTCGGCGGCGCGCTCGAAGGCCTCGATGCGCGTCAACCGCGGACCGCCACCCTCGATCGACAGCGCCGCGCGAGCGGCCGCCAGCTCGCCCGGCCAGTCTTCGAGCTGCACGGCGCACTGAGCGCGTTGCAATGCCGCGTACGGTCCGATTGCCGTCCGGCCGACGATCGACTCGTACGCGTCGAGGGCGCGCATCGCGCCGGCGCAATCGCCCGCCGCCCGGCGGACCTGTTCCAGCGTGAAGTACGCCGACGCCAGCTGGTCGCTGCTCGGGTAGTCAGTCAACAGCGATTGCAGCACCGACTCGGCGGTCTCCGTATCCGCGTCGGCCAGCGCGGCGCGGGCCTGGAGGAGCAGCGCGCGGGGGGCCACGCGCGGCCCGCTCTGGTCGGCCAGGCCGGCGAAGAACTCCTGCGCCGCGAGGTAGTCACCGCGACGAACGAGCTGTTGGCCGGGCACCCAGATCGCGTCGTCGGCGACTTGCGCGCCTACCAGCGGCGTCGCCGGGGCGACCATCGCCACAACCACGAGCAGGACCAGAGCGTGCGCCCGCATCTCGACTAGTAGCGAGTCTAGCTGCCAGCTGTCACGGCCGCCCCTTACACTTCGGTCACCATGCCGATCCATGTAAGCAACACCGAGAAGAAGGCCGAGATCGCGCGCGACGTGGTGGTGGCCTATCTTTCGCACGTTAAAGACGAGGAACTGTCCGACCTCGGCAAGGTCGACGAGGCCATCCGACGGTTGGTAGATGTGGTGGATCGGACGTTCGAGGTCGCGGAGCGTCAGGCGCCCGGCTTCGGCATTTCACCCAGCCTGCCACGGCCACAGAAGCACGACTAGATCAAAGGTCGCTGCTGATCGCGGCGTATGTGGTTGAGCCAGCTCGCGCTGGTGAATTTCAGGAATTTCCGCGGCTTGCGGCTCGAGCCACAGCCGGGGGTGCTGTTGTTCTGTGGTCGCAACGGCCAGGGCAAGACCAATCTGCTCGAGTCTGTGTACGTCCTGGCGACGACCCGGTCGCCGCGCACCAACGTCGAACGCGAGCTCCTCAGCTGGCAGACCCCGGACGATGCCGACCTGGCCGCGGTGGTCGCCCCGTTCGCCAGGCTCGAGGCCCGCGTTCGGCGCCTCCAGGGCGAAGTTCACCTCGAACTGAGCCTCGAAGGCGAGCGACCGGCGGTCGACGGCGCGACGTCGGCCGCGGTGAGCCGCGGCATCAAAGTGAACGGCCTGCCCGTGCGCGCGACTGGTCTGGTCGGTCAGCTACCGGTCGTGTACTTCTCGCCAGGCGACGTGGAGCTGGCTGGCGGGCCGCCGGCGGGGCGTCGCCAGTACCTCAACATGGCCAACTCGCAGGCGTCGCCCAGCCATTTGCGCGCGCTGCAGCGCTACAACCGCATCTTGCTGCAGCGGAACCAGGTGCTCCGGCTGGTCCGTGAGCGCCGCCAGCCAGCCGGCGCGCTCGAACCGTGGACCGCGCAGATGCTCGACTGGGGCTCGCACGTGCTGCGCCAGCGGCTCTGCATGCTCCAGGCGGTTGACGAGCGACTCGTGCGCATTTTCCGCGACCTGGCCGGGACGACCGAAACGCTGCGCGTCGTGTATCGATCGACAGCGTGTGAAGTCCTCGCCGACGATCCCCCAGAACCCGCCGCTCTCGCGCTCGCGTTCCGGGAGCGTCAGGAGCGGGTCGCCGCGCGGGAGATCGACCAGGCCGTGTCCCTGGTCGGACCACATCGCGACGACTTCACCTTCATGCTCGACGGAGTCGACCTGAATACCTACGGCTCGCGCGGCCAGCAGCGCCTGGCCGTGCTCGCACTCAAGCTTGCCGAGGCCGACTGGATGCGAGCCGAGATTGGCGAGCTACCTGTGGTGCTGCTCGACGACGTGCTGTCCGAACTGGACCCGCAGCGGCGTGGGTATGTCTTGCAGCGCGTCGCCGAACCTGAGCCGACCCATCAGCGCCAGGTATGGATTACGACCACCGAGACGACCGACGCCGCGTTCACCCAATCTGAGGGTCAGACTCACGACTTCCTAAGCACCGCCCAACGGTATGAAATCGACGCTGGACGGCTGAGGACGGCATAATCGTCCCGCGATATGAATTTCCTCGGCATGGGGCCAATGGAGCTCCTGTTGATCGTCGTCCTGGCCCTGATCGTGTTCGGGCCAGCCAGACTGCCCGAAATCATGGCGCAGGTTGGCAAAGCGATCGGCGATTTCCGCCGCGCGACAAGTGAGCTCAGTGATGAGTTCAATCGCACCATCCAGGCCGAGCTGCAGGAGACGCGCGCGCTCGCCGAAGAGACCAAGGCGACGCTCGCCGACGCCAAGGCGTCGATGTATGACGCGCACGCGTCGGTCAATTCGGCCATTACGGGCATGCCCGCGCCGGTCCGTACGGCGGTGCCGGGCGAACTCGAGACAGCCACCAACGGCACCAGCGGCGAGGCGCACCCTGAGCCGGCGCCCAACGGTGTCGCGCCCGCGGAGCCGACGACGCCGGCACTGGCGGACACGAGCCAGTGGAGTTGGGAGACCTCGCCGAGCCCCGTCATTGCGCCCCCGTCGGCGGACCCCGCGCCGCCGGCGGCTGCCGAGGCCGAGCCAGGCACGACCAAACCTGTTTCGCCTGACCCGAGTCCGCCCCAGGCGCGCGCCGCCAGCGACGACCTCCTGCCGCCCTACTGAGCCCAGCGCCTTTCGGGACGCCCCGCGCCCATCGCATACAATATCGGCGCACCGGAAGGAGCGTGCGGTGATCGAAGTTTTCGTCGAGAGCATCCGCGTCAATATGACCAACTATCGGCGCGTCGTCATGCTCAAGGAGAAGACCTCACCGCGGTACTTGCCCATCTGGATCGGCCACTTCGAAGCCGACGCCATCGCCATTCCGATGCAAAACGTGCCCGTGCAGCGCCCGCTGACGCACGATCTGCTCAAGGGGTGCATCGAGCAACTTGGCGGCAAGCTCACCCAGGTGGTCATCAACGAGCTCGCCGACGAGACCTTTTTCGCCAAGTTGATCGTGGACGCCAACGGCCGTCACGTCGAAGTCGACGCCCGGCCATCTGACGCCATCGCGCTCGCCATCCGCGCCAAGGTGCCGATCTACGTCGAAGAGTCGGTCTTCGAGCAAGCCGGCCTGGTGTTCGAGAACGAAGAAACCGAAGGTGAAGTCGAAGCCGAAGAGGCCACCGAGATCGACGAGGAAAAACTCACGGTCTTCAAGCAGTTCATCGAAACGCTGGACATCGACGACCTCGGCAAAGGCGGCGGCGGCACGGAACACAAGCTCAGCTAAAGCCGCCCGGCGCATTCGTCCCCGATGTCAGGACGGCGTTCGGCGTTCTTCCAGGACTCGGTAGAGCTCGTCGCGGTCGAGATGGTCCACCGCTTCATGGCGTCCGTCGGGATGCACCAGGTGGCGGCCAGCGTCCAACGTGCTTAGCTCGCCGATCACCGCGGCCGGAATGCCGTGGTCGAGCAGGCCGCGCAGCAGTGTCGGACCGTCGTGGCACGCGATGAGTAACGCGCCGCTGGCGATGAGCCGCAGCGGGTCTACCCCGAGCGCGTCGCAGATTGCCCGGGTTGGCGGTCTGATGGCGATCTCAGACACCTCGATGCGGAAGCCACATCCCGAGGCCTCAGCCATCTCCCACGCGGCGCCGACGACGCCGCCTTCGGTCGGATCGTGCATGGCTCGGGCGCCGAGATCCACGGCCAGCCGCGCCTCCGGCAGCACGCTCAGTTCGGCCGCGTAGCCGCGCGCGGCCTGCAGCACCGCGTCCGGAACGCGGCCACCAAGTTCCGACCGCAGGTCGTTGGCCAGGATGTGTGACCCTTCGAGCCCCGCGCCCTTGGTCAGCACGAGCGCATCTCCTGGCCGCGCTCCCGCCGCGGTCAAGAGCCGATCGCGGCGGGCCTTGCCGACCCCGGTCATCACCACGAGCGGCGCGCTGACCGCCGGGGCGACTTCGGTGTGTCCGCCAAGCACCTCGACATTGAGCTCGCGCGCCGTCGCGTCGATTTCCGCGGCAAGTTCGGCGATCGCCGAGGCATACACCCCGTCGGGCAACAGCAGTGTTGCCAGGACGCCGACCGGCTCGGCGCCCATCGCTGCCAGGTCGTTGCACACCACGTGCACCGCCAGCCGGCCGGCACCCGATGAGGCCGTTGTGATCGGATCGGTAGTGAGCACGCACGCCCAATCCGCATCGAGCGCGATGGCCGCGGCGTCGACGCCGAGCGCCGCGTGGATCAGTGTCTCGGACCGGCGGGCACCCAGGCGCCCCAGCACGAGGCTGCTGAGCAGCCCGGGCGGGAGTTTCCCGGTCCGTAGTCGAGAACTAGATTCCAAGCAGCGTGTACGGCCGCTCCAGCAGCTCCGCCAGTCGCGCCAGGAAGGCGGCGGCCGGGACGCCGTCGACCACCCGGTGATCGAAGCTCAGCGACAAGGTGCACAGCGTGCGCACTTCCACTTTGCCGTCAACGACGACCGGTTTTTCCGCGATGCGGCCGACTCCGAGGATGGCCGTCTCGGGTGGGTTCAAAATAGGCGTGAAGCCGTCGATTCGGTACGCGCCGAGATTGGTGATCGTGAACGTGCCGCCGCGCATCTCAGTCGGGCTCAGCCGCCCGGCGCGGGCCCTGTCGGCGAGCGCGAGGAGGTCGGCGGCGAGCTCGCGCAGCGAGCGGGTGCCAGCATCCTGGAGAACGGGCACGACCAGCCCCTCAGGCTCGAGCGCGACCGCTACGCCGACGTGCACTGCCCGCGGTTGCCGCAAGCCCTGGCCGTCGGCCCACTGCGCGAGCACCGCCGGGTGTTCGAGTAGCGCCAGCGCCGACGCCTTGGCGATCAGGGCGTCCCAGGGCAATTTCGGCACGCCCAGACGTGCAAACTCGGGCTGCAGCTGCGACCGGAAGCGCGTGGCTTCAGAGAAATCGGCGTCCAGGAACAGCGTGACGCTGGCCGTTGCCTGGGCCGAGGCAGCCATGCGTTCGGCGGTGATGCGTCGAACGCGCGTCAGCGGGCGGACTTCGCCGGCTTCCGCCATGTCCCTACCCGCCGCAGATGAATCCACCGCCGCGGCCGCGAGCAGGACATCTTCCTGGGTGATACGGCCGCCGGGGCCGGTGCCAACGACCTCGCCGATGCTCACGCCGTGCTCGTGCGCCAGGCGACGCGCTAGCGGCGTGGCCACGACGCGACTCTCGGGTGCACCCGCGGCGAGCGCAGCGAGCACATCGGCTTCGACGATCCGCCCACTCGGGCCCGTACCCGCCAGGCTGTTGAGGTCGACCCTGAGTGCCCGAGCCCGCATCCGGGCGCGCGGGCTGGCAAACAGACGGGACGAAGGCGCCGCGCTGACAGCCGATTCGGCCACGGCGTTTCGCGACGAAGATCCTGAGGCTGGTTCAATGCCTTGCTCGCCCGCCGCGGCGGCTGCCGGTGCGTGCGTCACCGCCGCAACCGTCGCGTGCGGCGAGGCGGACGCCGCTGCGAGAGGTGCCAGGACTTCGTTCGCATCGCCGATCTCGGCGATCAGGGTCTTCACCGGCACCGTCGTGCCCGCCTGCACGACGATCCGCCGCAAGACGCCCGCGGCTGGCGACGGCACCTCCTGGGTGCCCTTGTCCATCTCGACGGTCAGCAGCGGTTCGTCCTTCTTGACGGCGTCGCCCTCGTGTTTGAGCCACTCGGCGACCGTGCCCTCCTCCATGGTCAGGCCGAGCATCGGCATGGTGACCGGCGTGGCCACGGGCTCAGCGCTCCTTGTGCATGAGCGCGCGCGCCGCCGCGACCAGATCGTCGACCTGCGGCAGGGCCGCCGTCTCGAGCGTCGCGTTGTACGGCACGGGCACGTCCCGAGCGCAGACGCGCAGCGGCGGCGCATCGAGATAGTCGAACGCCGCCTCGACCACGCGGCTGATGATCTCGGCACCGTACCCGCCACGCGTATACGCCTCGTGCGAGACGATCAACCGGCCCGTCTTCTTCACCGAGTCGATGATGGTCTGTTCGTCGAGCGGAACCAGGGTGCGCGGATCGACGACCTCGAGCTCGATGCCTTCCTGAGCCAGAAGCTCGGCGGCCTGGAGGGCCTTGCCGACCATGGTGTGGATGCCGACGACGGTGACATCCGTCCCCGCGCGCTTGATGTCCGCCACGCCGAAGGGCACGGTGTACTCCCCCGCCGGCACGGCGCCTTTGGAAAAGTACAGCACCTTGTGCTCGAGGAAAATGACCGGGTTGTCGTCGCGGATCGCCGTCTTGAGCAGACCCTTGGCGTCCGCGGGCGTACTCGGGGTGACGACTTTGAGGCCCGGGATATGGCAGAACCAGGCTTCGAGACTCTGGCTGTGCTGCGCGGCATTACCGCGGCCTGCGCCTTCCTGAGCGCGGATGACCATCGGGACTTTCGCCTTGCCGCCGAACATGTAGCGCAGTTTGGCCGCCTGGTTGACGATCGGCTCCATCGCCAGACCAATGAAATCGACGTACATGATCTCGGCCACCGGCCGACTGCCCGTCGCTGCCGCGCCGACTGCGACCGCGGCGATCGCCTCTTCTGAGATGGGCGTGTCGCGTACGCGCTCGGCGCCGAACTCTTCCACGAGCCCCCTGGTCACGCCAAACACACCGCCAGCGCCCCAGCCAGCGACGTCCTCGCCCATGACGAACACCGTGCTGTCGCGGCGCATCTCTTCCCGAATCGCCTCGTTGAGGGCTTCGGCGTACGTAATCTGGCGCTCGGCGCCATCGGTCGCCGCGTCCGTGGCGATGCGTGCCGTGTCAGCTACAGCCATGCTGTCTCCTCCCATGCTCCGGCTGCCCTGCACAACCGAGTGTTGGAACCGGCGCTAGGTAACTCCCGGCGGGAACCTCCGCCCTGGTCCTCCAGAAAAATCGCAAGGGAGCGAGCGCAGCGATGCGGGCAGCTGGGCCGTCTATGCATAAATGTCTGTCATCAACTGATCCGGTGTCGGATCCGGGCTGTTCTTGGCGAATTCCACGGCGTCCTCGATCTGCTGTTCGATCTGTCGCTCGAGCGACTCGATCTCGTCCGGCCGCATCGCCCCGCTCGCGACCGCGGCCCGCTTGACGCGCTCGATCGGGTCGCGGAGCCGCCAGCGCTCCACCTCCTCTTTCTCGCGATAGTTGAGCGGGTCGCCAGCGTGGTGGCCGTGATAGCGGTAGGTGGTGCACACCAGGTAGGCCGGCCCGTCGCCCTGTCGCGCCCGCTCGACGAACTCGCTCGCCGCGGCGTTGACCTCGAACAGGTTCATGCCATCGACGGTCACACCCGGAATGCCGTAACCCGCCGCCCGTTTGGCCGGATCGCCACCGGCCACGCTCCAGTCGGACCTGGCCGACATGGCGTACTGGTTGTTCTCACACACAAAGACCACCGGCAACTTCCAGATCGCCGCCAGATTGGTCGTCTCGTGCAGGATGCCCTGTTCGAGCGCGCCATCGCCAAAGAAGCAGATGGCGACCGCGCCCGTCTTCTGGATCTTGGCGGTGAGCGCCGCGCCGGTGGCCAGGCCCATGCCGCCGCCGACAATCCCGTTGGCGCCGAGCATGTGCTTGTCCATGTCGGCGATGTGCATGCTGCCGCCTTTGCCGCCCGAGTAGCCCGTCGCTCGCCCGAGCAGCTCGGCCATCATCTTTTTGGGATCGCCACCCTTGGCGATCGTGTGCCCGTGGCCGCGGTGCGTGCTGGTCACCCAGTCGTTCGGCCGCAGCGCCAGCGTGACGCCGACCCCGACGGCCTCCATGCCGATGTACGGGTGGGTGGTCCCGCGCATTTCACCGGCGCGATAGAGCGCGAGCGCGCGCTCGTCGAACAGACGGATGGTGAGCATCAGCCGCAGGGCGTCAGGGAGCTGTCCCCGGGCCAACGTTTCGGGTCGCGCGTCGCGCGTTTCAAGTTCGGTGGTCATCATCGCCTCTCATTCAGCGCGCGGTGGTCGGGTCGGCAACGCGGAACGCCTCCCGCAGTGCCGCCGCCGCGTCCTGTACCGCCTGTTTACCCTGGTCCAGCACGCCAGCCATCGTTGCGAAGCCGTGCACCATGCCGGCGTAGTCCCGATAGACGACCGGTGTGCCCGCGCGGCGCAACCTGTCAGCGTACGCGCGCCCCTCGTCGCGCAGCGGATCGAACTCCGCGGTGATCACCAGCGCCGGCGGCAGATTGGAAAAATCGCGCGCGCGCAGCGGCGAGGCGCGCTGATCGTTGGCATCGGCTTCGCTGCGCAGGTAGATGCGCCAGTAGAAGCGCATGGCCGCGCGGGTGAGCATGTACCCCTCGGCGTTGGCCACGTAGGAGGCCGTGCCGAAGTTGTAGTCGGTCACCGGATAGAGGAGGAGCTGGTGCACGAGCGGCGGGCCGCCGGCGTCGCGCAGCAGGAGCGTGACCGCCGCGGCGAGGTTGCCACCCGCGCTATCGCCACCCACCGCCACTCGCCGCGGATCGATCCCGAGCCGCGGGGCATTCTGGGCCACCCAGCGCGTGGCGGCCGCGGCGTCGTCGATCGCCGCCGGAAACGTGTGCTCCGGGGCCATGCGGTAGTCGACCGACACGACGATGCAGCCGCCCGCATTGGCCAGCGAACGGCACAGCGGGTCATGCGTATTGAGACTGCCGCGGGCCCAGCCACCGCCATGGAAATAGACCAGCCCGGGCATCGGGCGGCTGCCCTGGGGAACGTAGATGCGCACCGGAATGACGCCGCCCGCCCCTGGCACTTCGCCGGCGATCACCTGATCGACTCGCTCGGGCGTTCCGCCGGTGACCAGGGTGCGCTGCTCGAGGCCATCGCGCATTTCCTGGACGGTCATCTGCTCGACCGGCTTGGCGCCGACCAGGCTCGCGATCAGGGCCTGGGCTTGCGGATCCAGCGGCATGCCAACCTCCTGTGCACAATCAGGCGCACTCAGGCGTGGAGCATAACTCGGATCGCGCCGTCGCGGCGCTCGACGAACGTCGCCCAGGCCTCGGCGAAGGCGTGCAGCGGAAAGTGGTGGGTGATGAGTGGGGCGACATCCACGCCGCCGCGGGCCAGCAGCTCGAGACCGCGCCGCGAGATGCCGCGCGGGTTGGCTAGCGAGCCATAGATGTCGAGGTGGCCGCGGACGATGGTGCTCAGGTCCACGCCGCTCAACTCACGGCCGGGCCCGGTGGCGCCGGCGAGCACGACTCGCCCACCCCGACGGGCGAGCTGAATGGCCTGTCGGGCGGCCTCGGGGGTGCCCGCGAACTCGATGACCAGGTCGGCGCCGCCATCGCCGCCGAGCGCCAGGCGCGTTTGTTGCACGGCCGCTTCGTCTCGCCCAACGACGACCGCGTCAGCCAGGCCCTGCAGCCGCGCGACCCGTTCGGCGCGCGTGCCGACGAGAATCACCCGTGCGGCGCCTGTCGCTTTCGCGACCTGGACCGCCAGTCCGCCGAACGCGCCCGGCCCGATGACGACGACGCGCTCGCCGGCCTTGAGCTGCCCGCGTTCAACCGCATACAGCGCGATCCCGATGTTGTCGCAGAACGCGCCCGCGTCCCAGCTCAGCTGCTCTGGCAGCGTGTGCACCGCTTTCGTGTCGATGGCGACGTACTCCGCGAGCCCACCCGGCACGGTGAAGCCGACGTGCGCGTGGCCCTTGTCGGTGCGTCCATAGTTCAAGCAGAGCTGGTACAGCCCCTCGAGGCAGCGCGCGCACCGCCCGCAACCGACGTGCACCTCCACGCCAACGCGGTCACCCGGCGCCAGCTCGTCCACCCCGGGCCCGACCTCGACAATCTCCCCGGCAAACTCGTGCCCCGGAATGTGCGGGTATTTCGTCCCCGGAAATAGCCCGGCAAAGATCTTCTGGTCCGTGCCGCAGATTGTCGTCGACTTCACGCGCAAGAGCGCCTGGTTCGGCCCGGGCCGCGGCACCTCGACGTCCGTCCGCAACTCGAAGCGATTCGGCGCGGTTAGCAGGACTGCAGTCATCGACATCGGGCTACGTCGTATCTGCCAACTCCTGGGCCATCCGCAGGACTGCCCGCAGCGCTTCGTCGCCATCTGGAGCACGGTGCGGCAGGCGCTCAAACAACTCGCGGAGGCGCACCCCCTCCACCTGCTCGACAACCGCGCACAATCTGTCGAACGTCTCGGGAAACGGGGGCCGACTGGGAGTGAACTCCGCCACGTTTGTCGCAAGCATCCCTACTGTCGTGCGCAGCAGTCCATCGGCCGACTGCCACCGGATCACCCCCCCTGCCAACCGGTGGGCCAGCGCCACCCACCGCTCCCCGCCTCCACGTTCGAGGTAGTTGCTGAGGTTGTGGTGGCTGACAGAGCAGCCGCGGGGATCCCACAGGGCGTACGCGTAGCGTAGGCCCATCTTCTCGAATTCCACCGCCTGTACGTGGCGGCCCAGCTCGTCCTCCAGGTCGGCCAGGGCGCTGAAAACGGCACGGAGTCCCTCGAGATCCTGCTCGTTTTCGAAGACTGCCCGGCACCACTCCAGCAACGCGCGGACCTCGCCGAAACGGCCTAACCTGAGGAGCGGGCTATAGTTGTTGAACCGCGTGCGCGCCACCTCGCGGGCGGGCGCACCGCGTGCCTCGGTGAGAGCAACAGTTTCGGTGTTGAGTGCCAGTGCCTGTTCCCACCGCTGCAGACGCACGGCCGCGCCGCGTCCTGTGTCCAGAATGACCTCCCGCACGTTCCAGGGATTGATGCGCTCCGGCTGCTCGCTGTACTCCGGCAGCGCACTCATCTGCGCACGCAGATCCTCGACGGCCACGAGCACTGACTCGTCATCGCCGAGCATCCCAAGGATGTTCAGCCGTCTGCCTTCGTCGCCCAGCTGCGTCCACGGACCGAGCCCCGCCCGCTGCGCCGCATCCTTCTTTCGATCCACGAGCGCCAGCGCCTCCCGCAGCCGGCCCGTTCCCAGCAGGAGGTTGCTGAGCTCGCCCAGAAGGGAGCTCTCCAGGCCGGCCTGCCCGCTGGCGGCGCTGCGATCAACCAGCTCGCGCAGCAGCGACTCTGCCGCCTGCGTGCGACCAGAACGGTTGAGCGCCCTAGCGAGCAGACCCCGATCCACCAGCTCGCGTTCGGTTCCGCGCGTGGCCTCCGCAACCCGGCGCAACAGCGGCAGCATCCACGCGAGCGTGGCGAGGGACTCGTCGCGCCCCATAACCTGCTCGAGCAGCAAGCTAGCAGGTCCCCACTCGTGGCGGCGCAGCAGATAGGGCACGGCGTTTCTGGCGGCCTGCACGAGGAGCCCACCTCCGCCCCGTTGCTCATGCTCCTCAGCGGCGCGAAGCACTGCTTGCCAGAATGCGGCCAGTTGATTATCCACCGCCGCCTGCAGCTCAGGCCCCGCCTCGGCTCGGCCCGCCTCGGCCACCCCGGGATGCAACCGGTAGCGGTCGTGCTTGTCCCCGAGCGCCTGGACCTCGATCAGTGCTACCTCGGCCAGGCGCATCAGCGCGGGTCCAATCGCTGGTGGCTCGCCCTCACGCCCGAGGCGTTGCCAGATGTCGGACCAGTTCGCCTCCACCACCCAGCTCAGACGATCGTCCTCCTCGAGTGCGCACAGCGCGTGGAAGAGCGTGGCACTAGGCGCAGGCAGGGGCCCTGCCACCATGCGGGTCCACTCCTCAAGCTTCCGCAGGAAGCCATGATCGCTCAGCGGTGAGTGACCCTCGCGGAGATAGATGTCGCCTGCGCCCTGGTTCGTAGCTGGTACGGCTTCGACTGTTTCAAGCTGGCTAGCCAGCCGTTCTGGGTCGGCGGCCTGGCCGTCCGCAAGGACCAGCAGCGCAGGGTGGCCTTGCGTCTCTTTGAGCACGCGCACAACCAGATCGGCGCCACGTTCCCCGTAGGCAGTCTCTCCCCGCAACAAGGTGCCCAGGTGAGGTAGTTCGCGCGCCTGCAGGACCTGTTCGGACAGGGAGAGAGCGTGGATAGCCCGGATCAGAACCCGCTGCTCGTCCAGCCCGGCTGGGCGGATGCGGCTCGTGACTACCGTACGCGAGAGGCCCGCATGCCCAAGCAGCGCACCGACCACGTCGCCCCAGCGGTCGTCGCGCCACCGCCCGTCGGGGGTCAGCAGCGACTCCAGATTATCGAGCACCAGCAGGATGCTGCGGTCTTCGAGCAGCTGCGTGAGCCTGGGCAGCCAGGTGCGGAGCAGCTCCGCGTGATCCACAACCTGGGTCATGGCGAAGCCCGGGAGTTGCTTCTCCAAGTCGAGGGCAAAGGCGACGAGTGCACCGTCGATATCAGTGCCTTGATCGGGGGCTTTGTGCCAGACGAAGGCTTCGAAGCGACCCGCCTCATAGCCGTAGGCCAATTCCAGGGCACACGTGGTTTTGCCGGCGCCGGCCATGCCGTGGAACACCACACCACGCTGCGCACTCTCAGGCGACAGCACCCGACGTGCCTCGGAGAGCTCCCGCACCCGTCCGACGAACCGCTCCGGCTCGTCGGGAAAGTACGCGAAGCCGGCCTCGCTAACCACGAAGTCGCTGGTCCGAGCGGGCGCTTCCAGGGTCAGGTCGAGCGCCCGACGGCCGAACAGCGCCGGCGTCGCCACAGAGAGCGGCGGGACCTGGGGCCGCGGCACATCGCCGAGTGCCCGGGGGAGTGCTTGTTGCAGAGCCCGGGTCAGTGGTTGATGCCTGCCGAGAAGCCGCTCGTAGAGCTCGGACCCGAGCGCAATGGCGAAGTCGTCGATGACCGGGTAGCGCATCGCCAGCACCGCGCTGTCCAGTGCACGTACAAGCGCCACTGCGACCGACGCGGGCGCGTCCTCACGCGGCCCCGACGTCTCATTCTGCCCGGGCGTCTGGCCCGCCGGGCGTAAGCCGAGCCGCTGGAGCGTCTCCTCCACCGGGGCGGCGGATAGACACGCCGAGAGGATCACCAGCTTGATTCGGTCGCGGGTGGGTCGCAGCAGCTTGACCAGGTCGGCCATGGAAACCAGGTCAGCGGTCGCGTCGGCCTTCTCCAGGACCAGGTTGGCCGGCAGCCCATGCCCGGAAAAGTGGAGGATGTCCCAGCCCTCGTCGACGATCTGCTCCAGCGCCTGTCGGGTGACGCCGTACTGCAACACGCGCAGCTCGATACCGAGCTGGTGGGTGCGGGCCAGGCGGTGCAGCAAGCGTTTGAGCGCGTGCCGCTCGCGGCGGAGCGCCAGCGCCGGCTGGTCCACGGGCAGGCTGAACAGGGCCAACACACGCAACCGCTCGCGCACGGCACGCGCGGTAGGGGATCCGGCGCCTTCGTGCACGTCGAAGACGTAGCTGACCTCCTGGCGGGTAAGGGACTGGCCGCCACCCCAGGCGGCTTCAAGGGGTAGGAACAGCAGGCGTTCGGCAGTCTTCGGTACGGTGACCCGTACGGTAGTCGGCGCATGCTCGACCAACCGGTCGGCGATCGGACCGAGCAGCTCCCGGCCAAGCCACCTGCCCACATCGTCCATCAGCCTGGTCTCGTCTTGAAGACGGCGATCTGGCGCGGCACGCCTGCGGAGGTAAGCTCGCAGGTCTCGCATTGCCTCGTACTCTGCTGCCGACGGGTCGAGCGCGACCGCGTGGTCGGCCAGGAACGCACCAGCCGCGTCCTTCAGCACCCACCGCCAGTGGTCCGCATCCGTAAACGGGGCTACCTCCAGCAGCAATGGACCAGTGCTGGTCATCGGTGCACCGTGGGACGACCGTCACGCGTCACTTTGCGAGTGCGTCCTTGAAGCGCTCCCAGGCCGAGCGCTGCCCACTATCAGTGACCTTCTCCAACTCGTGCCGCAGCGCTTCGCCCGCCAGGCGGGCTGCCTCGGGGTCGCGCCCGCTGCGGCGGTATTCTCCATCCACCCAATCGTGGAACCGCAGGCGGAACAACTCCGTGTAACGGCCTGCCTCGTACAGCCAGGGCAGACCGATCTGGACGACCACATAGCGCGCGATCGGGTACATCAGGGCGACGATCGCTGCGTCCTCAACGCCGGTGAGCCGATCGGCCGGCACCTGCGCAGCCGCGCGCGTCATCGGACCGGCGAGTGCCGGGTCGGCCGCGACCGCCTGTTCGAACTCGTCTTGCGTCATGCCCAAACCCCCTGGGCCATCCACCCGCTGCGCGGCCATAAGTCGGCCGTGCGCGGCCCATCAGACCACGAGAGAGGGCATCTGTCGAGATCTCAACTTTGCCGGGCGCACCCCGACACTCAAACGCCGGGTTTGACCAGTACTTTGAGCGCGCCGTCGATGCGGTCGCCGAACGTGTGGAGGGCCGTGCCGTAGTCGGCCAGGGGGAAGGTGTGCGTGACCAGCGGCTTGATGCGGACGCGGCCCGAGACGACCAGGGGCATGACTTCTTCCATCGTGTTGCGATTGGCCCGGACGCCGAACAGGTCGATCTCTTCCAGGACGATCTTTTGCATCGGCAGGGCGGTGTCACCCTCGGTCGGCACCCCGGTGAACGCCACCCGGCCGCCTTTGCGCAGGACGTCGACGGCCTGTCGAATACTCGCCTGCGTGCCGGCGGCGTCGATGGCCACGTGCGCGCCTTTGCCTTCGGTCAGCCGCCGCACTTCCGCGACGGGGTCCTGGGTGCGGTAGTCGATGGTGACGAAGCCGAGCTGGCTGGCGCGGTCGAGACGCTCGCCCGAGCCAGTCAGGATCGCTTGACCCGCGCCCAGCGCCAGCGCGCAGTCGGCGATGAGAAAGCCCATCGGCCCGGCGCCGACGACGACGACGAAGTCGCCTGGCTCGATGCCCGGCCGTTTGACGGAGTGCAGCGCGATGCTGGCGGTGTCGAGCATCGCGCCGTAGTGGAGCTCGAGCGCATCCGGTAGCGGAAAGACCGACTTGATCGAGTGCACCACGTATTCGGCGTTGGCGCCCTGGCTGTAGTGGCCGTACTGGTGGTGCAGCGGTTCGCGGCCGTAGTTTTCGCACAGGTTGTACCGCCCCGTTCGACACATGCGGCATGCGCCGCAACCCGCATGCGAGGTGCCGGCCACACGTTCGCCGACGCGCCAGCCGAGCTCGGCCGCACCGGCGCCGACCTCGACGACGGTGCCTGACCACTCGTGCCCGGCGATAAACGGATAGCTTTTGGGCCAGCGGCCCGGGAACCGGCCCTCATAGATGTGCAGGTCCGTGCCGCAGATGGCGACCGAGTCAACCTTGCTGAGGACCTCCAGCGGCCCGGGGTGGGGCACGGGCACGTCCTCGCGAATCTCGTGCTGGTTCGGCCCCGTGAGCACGACCGCGCGCATCGTCGCCGGCAGCACGAGCTGCCCGTCGGTCGCGCCCACGATGTCCGGCGCCACCGTTTCGCTGGGGAGGAACCTTTGGCCCACAGGCGCCATCGTGCGTCCTCTCAGTATGGCAGTGGTGCGTGCGGCGCAGTCATCGTTCGGCCCGGGAGTTCAGTACTGGATGGGCGCGCCGCCGGCCATGACCCGCGCGGGCGGGTGCTTCGCGTCTGAGCGCTGCGGCTGGGTGCCCGGCGGGGTCGCGCCCGCGATGCCCGGCACGTCCATGTCGACAAACGCCGCGACGCGGCACACACAGCCCTCGCCACCGATCCAGCGCCACGGAAAAGCACCCAGCGTCACCCGGGTACCCGCCACTTCGGCCAGCTCGCCACCCAGATTTTCGAGCATGCACACATTGCTGCGCGCGGTCCGATAGTGCACGTATTCGAAGTCCCGTTCGGGGAGCGTCGCCTCGATCGGTTGGCCGGTCAGCTGCTCGTACTCGCGCACCAGATCGGGCCGCATCCAGCGGACGCGCACGTACAACGAGTGGTCCATCGACGCCAGATCGGCGCCCAGCCACTTGATCTTCCTGTCGTCGATCAGATAGTCGATCACCTCGGGCCGCGGGCCGGGATGTCGATCGAAGTACATCACGTCGTCGCGGCCAGGCTTGGTCCAGTTGTACTGGTCCCAGCCGGTATAGAGCACGACGACGTCGCCTTCGCGGATCTCCTCGCCAGCTGGCAGGCAGCCCAGCACATCCTCGAGCGAATAGTACGACCAGGGTCCGGTGATCGACCGCAGATCGATGACCAGGCCGGTGCCGACCAGGTCGGCCAGCGGGATCTCGCCCAGGTGTCTGCCGGTCTCGCTGTAGTGGATGGGGGCGTCGATGTGCGTGCCCGTGTGCATATTCGTCTTGACCAGTACGGTGCTCTTGCGATCGCGGTGGTGCGTCGTGATGTCGGTCACCTCGATCGAGGCGAACTGCGGCCACGTCGGCATGCGATCGCCCCACGGCTGAGTCAGATCGACAATTCGCACGTCGCGATCAGTCCTCCGTCCTTGATCTGTTCCACGGCGCGATGCGTTTTTCGATACTCCGGGTGATGCCGGTCAGCACAATCCCGAGGGCCATGATGACGACTACCGGGACCAGCAAATGGTCCGGCTGGAACGAGCTGTTGTAACGCACGATGAGGTAGCCGATGCCGGTTATCGACGTGAAGAACTCGGCGACGACCATGCCCACCAGCGCGCGCCCAACCGCCAGACGCAACCCCGCGGCGATATACGGCAGCGCCGACGGAATCACCACGTCGCTCCACAACTGGCGCTCGCTGGAGCGGAACGAATGCGCCACTTCCAGGAGCCGGTGGTCGACGTCCCGCACGCCCTGCTCGGTGTTGACGATGATGGCAAACACCGCCGAGAACACCACGACGATCACTTTGGCCGTGACGTCGAAGCCGAAGATCAGCGTGATCAGTGGCACGAGCGCGACGAACGGCGTCGAGTTGAAGGCATCGACGTACCAGTCGAGCGCAAAATGCACGATCCGACTGCGGGCGATGGCGATGCCCAGCGGGATGCCGATCACCAGCGCGAGCACAAAGCCGATCGCCAGCACCTGCAGGCTGGCGCGCAAATAGGACCACAGCTCACCGCTGCCGATCATCTCGACCGCGGCGCTCACGACGGCGCTCGGCGGCGCGAACAGCGCCTTGTTCATGCGCCGTCCGTACACCTCCCAGAGCGCCAGGATCAGCACCAGCGACACCAGCCGCACGGTCCATTCGAAGAGTTGCTCGCGGCGTTTGCGGACGGCCGCGGCCGCGCGGCTCCGGTCGCCGATGGCCGAGGCCTCAAAGAGGCCTGGCTCAGAGAGTGTGCTGGTCATACCACCTCAACTTGCGGGCGCAATTCCTCCCAGATGTGCTGGCGGAGCTCGGCGTACCGCGGGCTGGTGCGCGCGGCCGCGACGTTGCGCGGGCGGGGCAGGCCGACGTCGAGGATCTCGCGGATGCGGCCCGGTCGGGTCGACATCACCACGATGCGGTCGCCCAGCACGATGGCTTCGTCGATGCTGTGGGTGATGAAGACCATCGTGCGCTGATCCTGCTCCAGGATGCGCACGAGCTCTTCCTGCAGCAATTCGCGCGTCTGCGCGTCGAGGGCGCCGAACGGCTCGTCCATCAGCAGGACTTGCGGATTCAGGACCAGCGCGCGGGCCAGGCCGGCGCGCTGCTGCATGCCGCCCGAGAGCTGGTACGGGTACAGGTTCTCGAAGCCCGCCAAGCCGACCAGGTCGACGCACGGCTGGATGAGCTCCTTCCATCGACTGCGCGGCACGCCGCGCAGCTTGAGTCCGTAGGCGACGTTGTCGAAGGCGGTCTTCCAGGGAAACAGGCCGAAGTGCTGAAAGACCATCACGACGCTCGGATTTGGCTCGGCGACGAGTTGCTCGTCGAGATACACCTGACCCTCGGAGGGCGGGATGAGCCCGGCCAGGCAGCGCAACAGGGTCGTCTTACCGCAGCCCGACGGGCCGACGACGCACAGCGCCTCGTTCGGCAGCACGTCCAGCGTCAGGTCCTGAAAGGCGATCACCGCGCCGTCCAGAAACGCCCGCGTGGCGTGCTCGAGGCGCATTTTTGGGGCGGACTGCAGCCCGGTCAGTACCACCGCGGGTCGCCCGTCCACGGGCCGCCGTTGCGCATGATGGCTTCGTTGACGATGGTCTTGTCGACGATTGACTCGTAGGTTGGCTTGTTGTCGGCCTTGATCGTGCCGACCTCCACTTCTTTGGTGATCGTGTAGTCGATCAATTTTTGCGGCATCCCGTCGTTGACGCTCCACACGCCGCCCTTCGCGAGATCGTCGTACGCCTTGTCGATGACCTCGGGTTTCTCCTTGGTGTTGTCGACGGCGACCTTCTTGGTCTCGACAGGGTTGGTGTACATGAACCGCTGGGCCTTGATGACCGCGGTCATGAAGCGCACCATCGCTTCTCTTTTCTGGGTCCGGACGTCGTCGGTCGCGACAAAGGCCGAATACCACCAATCCGGTACGACTTCCCACATGCGCGCCAGGACGTTGAAGTTCGGATTGACCGCCTGTGCCGTGTAGTACTGATCGACGTGCAGCACCGCTGCGTCGGTCTGGCCGTTGGCCATCGACGTCACCCGATTGGCGGTCGCGACGTCGATGAACTGGACGTCGTTGGGCGAAATGCCGGCCCCGGCCAGCACCAGCCGGGACATGACGTCGGCGAAGCCACCGACGCCCTGGATGCCGAGCTTCTTGCCCTTCAGGTCGGCCGCGGCCTTGACGTCGGGCACGGCCATCAACACCACGCTCAGCTTGGGCGCGTACGTGCCGATGGCCTTGACCGGTGCGCCCTGCTGCACCGCGGCGAACAGCGGATCCGAGCTGGTGGCGACCACGTCGAGGCCGCCGGACATGCCCCCTCGCAACGCGGCGACGCCACCTTCGAAACTCTTGATCTCGACGTCCAGGCCAACTTCGTCGAAGAACCCCATGTCTTTGGCGAGGTACGGCGCCAGATGGACCATGTTGGGCGGGGTGACGGCGCCGCCGAAGACGATGTGGATTTTGTCGGTCGGGTTGGTGGCCGGCTTGGTGGCCACCGGGCCCGGCGTGATCGCGGCGCCGACAGCCGGCGCGGTCGTGGCCGCCGCCGGGGCCGGCGCGGTCGTGGCCGCGGGCTTCGGCGCCGCCACGCTCGTCGGCGCCACGGTGTTCGCCGCGGCCGGCGGAGCCGGGGCGGCCGTCGGCGCCGCCGGTGCGGCGGTTGGCGCGGCCGTGGGCGCGCACGCGGCGCTCACCAGAACGAGGGGCACGAGCAGCCGTGCCAACCGGACACGCAACAGCTTCATTGGACGCTCCTCTAGCTTTGCTTCAATCCTCAGCCAGCCCGCCGACCGGCTGCAACCTTTGAGGACGTATTGAAGCACGCTGGACGGCTCGTGGCGTGTTAGGCTTGCAGCCGTGACGACCAGTCCCACGACGGGTAAGCTGCGGGTCATCAAGGCAGCGGATCGCTGCCCAGACCAGGCCAGCGGGGCGATGCTTCGCGAGGCGGCGATCGCCGAAAACACCGTCGGCGCGCAGAAGATCTGGCTGGGCCACGTCGAGCTGGGGCCGGGCTTGATCTCGGCGGTCCACCACCATGGCGAAGCCGAGAGCGGCATCTACATCATCTCAGGCGACGCGCGCTTTTACAGTGGCGACCAGCTGGATGAGGCCCACGAGGCGCACGCCGGGGATTTTGTCTGGGTGCCGCCCCACATGGTGCACGTCGAAATGAACACCAGCACGACGGCGCCGGTGCGGATGGTCGTGGCGCGCTCGACGCAGGCGAGCCTGACCTTCAACCTGCCGACGCCGGCGGGCTGGGAACCTCATTAGGGCGGTTGTTGTGCCGGGCGAGGGTGCCGTATAGTGTTTTTTGCGTCGTGTAAACGGCGTGTTTAACAAGCCGCGACCGTTCGATCAACGGGAAAGGGGCCACATCGAGGAGCCAGGGCAGCGCCGGAAGAGAACGCGAGTTCCCTAGACGCAGTCTCACCGTCCCGATGTGCCGCTTGGGCCGTCGGGTTTTTTATTGCCCTCGAGTGGTCATGCACCTGAACAAGAGCAGAGTGGAGCAGAGTCACTTCTGTCGGACGCAGCCGACCGGATACAGCGAAGCGCCGCTTCCGCGAGGGAGGGTGCGAGCCGGGGAAGGAAGGTGGGGTCCGACGAGATGAATCTGTGGAAGATACGTGCCAGAGAGTAAGAGGAAGCGCGAGGTGTGTCAGAAAAACCTCCGTGAGTGCTTAGCAACAAGCACTTGATTCCTTTTGAGGATCTTCCGAGAGGGAGGTTCCAAAAAG
>DATGER010000069.1:0-2125 GCA_035309865.1 Chloroflexota bacterium | reverse complement strand
CACCTTCGCGCTTGAGGATCTCAGCAACAGCAGCGGCAGCCTTCATAACCCGTAAAGACTACAACTAGTCCGGGTCAGGGGAGCCTGCGGCCCCCCGCTGCCAGTCGCTGCTGCGCTCGTTGCGCGCTCTTTCCCGCGGCGCCCCCCCGCGAGGGGCGCTTCGCGACTTGTTGCCGCTCCTACCGGGTCGTTGGGCCCGAGTGTGAGCTCGGCTTCGCGCCCGTAGCGCCGGTAATCGCGCGCCGGCGTTGCGTTGCTCAGCCTGGCCAACTGGCTGTAGCGGATCTAACAACCGCGTGCCTCCGGCTGGCCGGCAGGGCTTCCCCGACCCGGACTAGTTCAAAGTCCTAGCGGTTGGGGAAGATAGGCTGCCCCTGCACCGTAATCTGCCTGATGAATTCCTCGCTGCGCGTCGTGAGTTCGGGTGGCACTGTGGCGTAGGCGAGGTCGTTGTTGAACTTCTGGCCGTCGTGCGTGGCCCACCACAGCATGCGCGTCAGCGCGAGGCCCTTGGCGCGATCGGGCATGTCACGGTAGACGAGCAGCCACGTGCCCGTGCTGATGGGGTAAGCGTCGGCGCCGGGGGAGTTGACAATGCTGAAGCGCATGTCAGCGGGCATCGTGCTGGCCGCGCTGGCGGCGGCCGCCGTCACGGAATCCAGGCTGGCGTTGACGAACGTGCCCGACGAATTCTGGACGGTGCCATACCCCAGGTTGTTCGAGAGCGCATAGATCAACTCGACGTAGCCGATCGAGTACGGGTCTCCCTGGACCTCACCCGCGACGCCCGCGTTGCCCGAGGCGCCCAGGCCGACCGGCCAGTTCACCGAGGTGTCCCTGCCGACCTGGGACTTCCAGTCGGCGCTGACCGAGCTCAGGTAGTCCGTGAAGCCGAACGTCGTGCCCGAGCCGTCGGAGCGGTGCACCACCACGATAGGCTGGTTTACGTTGGCCAGCACAGGGTTGTCCGCGACCAGCAGCGGATCGTTCCAGTTCTGAATCGTCCCGAGGTAGATTCCGGACAGCGTGCCGCCCGTGAAGTTGAGCGGCTGCGTCGCCTCGGGCACGTTGTAGGTCGGGACGATGGCCCCGAGCGCGGTCGGGATGTGGAAGATCTGGCCACCCTTTGCGCCCTGGAGCTGCGCGTCGGTCATTGGCGCATCAGACGCGCCGAAGTCGACCGTCTGGTCCTGGATGCCTTTGATCCCGCCACCGGAACCGATCGCTTGATAGTTGATGTTGACGTGGGTGAGCTTTGAATACTCGGCGAACCATTTCTGGTAGAGCGGCGCCGGGAAGGTCCCGCCCGCGCCGTTGAGTGCTCCGGCTTCGCCTTCGAAGGGACCGCCAATGGTCACATCCTGGGCAAACGCCGCCGCCGGGCTGAGCGTCACGCCGAGGCCGACCAGGATCGAGACCAAGCTACGGACGAGGGATGCGGTGTGCATACTGGAAAAAACTCCTCACGTACCGATGGAGCCACGCCGCGTGTTAACGCGTCAGGGCCGGGGTGTTAGCACTTCGCTCACCGGCGGCGGTTGGGCGGTAGGCTCTCGGGGATGCAGGACTTGATCGAATTGTTTCGCCACAACGCCTGGGCCAACGCCAGAGTGTTCGACCTGGTGCTGGAGCTCGACAGGTCGCTGGTCGAGGGCGCGGCGCCCGGCACGCGCGACACCGTTCGCGGCACCCTGGCGCACCTGGTGCGGGTGGAGGACGCCTATTTCGCCATGACCGAACGGCGCGATCGCCAGTCGTTGGGATCGCCCGACGCGTACATGGCCCAGGAACTCGAGGCATTCAGCATCCGAATCCGCGAGGTGGGCGCCGCCTATGTAGAGCTGCTCGAAAAGCGCTCCGCCGAGGCGCTGGACTTCGAGCTCGACATCCCGTGGTTCAAATTCCCCGTGAGCGCGCGCGAAGGGTTGCGCCAGGTCCTGACCCACTCTGCCCAACACCGCTCGCAGGTGCTCTCGTGGCTGTCGGCGAAGGGCACCCCAACGCCCGACCTCGACTACGTCTTGATGCTCCAGGAGGAGCGACCGGTCAACCCTTGATCGCGCCGGTGAGCACACCGCCGCTGCAGGAATGGATACACCAGGAGGATCGGCAGCGTCGCGACGAC
>DATGER010000068.1:0-4659 GCA_035309865.1 Chloroflexota bacterium | reverse complement strand
GGGTGAGCACTGGCCCGGGGCTGACGCCCGCGACGAAGCCGATGCCTGCGCCGAGGAGCAGGAACGTCACCACGGCCATCGCCGTCCATTGTGACGCCGTTCGCCACCCGGCCGTATCTCGGCTATCGTCCAGCTTGATCGAGAGAATGCGTGGGCCGGATCACTTCGTGGTGGCGCTGTGTGGTGACGGCGTCGTCAACTTCAGCTCGCCCGTGGCGGCGCTGTGGGGCCGGCGCAAGGCGAAGGCGCCGTCGCTGACGGTGGTGTTCAACATCGCGTGCAACGCCGCCTCGCGGGTGCCGCCGCGGGGTCGGTATCCGAACGGGGCAGCCGTGCGGACCGGCAACTCATGGCCACCGACATGCAGCCCCCGCCGGACTACGCGATGCTCGCCGAAGCGCGCGGCGCCCTGGGCAGCACGCTGCGTGAACCCGGCGAAGTCGCGTCCGGCCGGCGGGCCGCGGTCGAGGCCGTCCGCGGCGGCCGAGCGGCCGTCGTCGACGTCATCCTGGCGCCGCCGCAGTAGTACCCTCCCCGGGTCGAGAGGGGGACCTCAGCATGCGCACTCGTTTCGTCCTGGTCGGTTGTTTGACGCTGCTCGGGTCGGGCGCCCTGGCCGCGGCGCTGAGCGTGACGGCGGTCGCCCAGCCGGCGTTGCCGCGCGTGGTCCAGACCAGCGACGGCAGCCTGTACGTGGTGCGTGGCGCCAACGCGTGGCCGCTGGTTCCCGATGAGATCGACGACGCCGAACTTGGCACCTTGACGCTCGGCGCCGAGGTCGATGGCACCCTGCCCGCCAGCGTGCTGACCGCGGCCGCGCCGGTGCCGGTGCCCGAGGCGCCACCCGCTGACGCCGCGGACACTGCCGACACGGCGCCCTCTGCTGACACGGCGACGCCCGTCCCGAACGGCCCCGCACCCGCACCCCCACTGCGCCGTGGCGTGCCGCCCGCCACGCCCGCCCCAGGCACCGCCAAGCAGTCCGCCGCCGGACCCACCCCCACGCCCGCGCCGTACCGCAGGTAGCCGGCCCAGCCCCAACCGCGCGTCGCGGCCGGTGGGTATCGCTTAGTGCCGAAGCAGGGACTCGTTTGACCTGAGTCTCAAGAACGACGCTTGTAGTGCACTTCGAGTTCAAAATCAGTACACTTGATCTATGCTGAGTCGCCTTGTAGCTCATGGTTTGGCTCCCGGTTGCTACCCCAGCTGCTACCCAGCACGCGGAATCCCGCGACGATGAGCGGGGTTCATGAGCCCGCGGCAGCCCAGGATCACCTCGTCCGAACTCTTGGCGGCATTGCGCCGCGATGGATGGGAAATTGTCCGTCGAACGGGAAGCCACGCCCAGTTGAAGCATTCCACAAAGCCTGGCCGCGTCACTGTGGCGACGCACGCGAACCGAGTCATCGATGCCAAAACCTTAGCGTCGGCACTCCGGCAGGCCGGACTCACGCCCGACCAATTGCGCGATCTGCTCTAAGCGTGTGACGATGTTTCGGTCAAGCAGAGATGTCAAGAAACGTGTCAGGAGAACAGGTCTACACGTACACGGTCGAGCTCATCCCCACCGAGCCCGACGGCTACTCGGTGCACGTGCCTGCTCTCCCTGGCGTGGTGACCTCTGGTGGCACGGCCGAGGAAGCTCTGGCAATGGCTCGCGAGGCGATCGCCCTGCATCTAGAGGGCCTTCGCGAAGACGGCATGGAGATTCCCGTCGAACCGCCGCCCACCGGTCGCCGACGGATTATGCGGATACCCGTCCAAGTCGCTGCCTGAGGCAGGCTCCGAGCCGGGTCCGCCGCGTCGATAGGGGAGCTGCGCCGACGGTGCGACCGCCCGCGGCGGTATTGCAAGATAAGCTATTGGCTTCGAACTGCCTGCTGCACCCCGCTGGCTTCGCGGAAGGTGCGCCATGAAGGCAAGCCTCATGGCTCTTTTCGCGGGCGAGGACGTTTCGGACGGGACCACTGATGGCCAGCGATGAAACGACGGTTCGAAGGCGCACAGCGAAACGAGGCAACGGCGAGGGCTCGATCTACTTCCAGAAATCGAAGGAGCGCTGGGCTGCCTCACTGTCGCTTCCAGGTGGCAAGCGCAAGATGCTGTACGCCCGAACGCGCGAGGAGGCAGCCCAGAAGCTCCACGCCGCGATGCAGAAGCACAAACAGGGCGCCCTGGTAATTGGCCCCAGGCAAACGCTCGGACAGTTTCTGGATCGCTGGCTTCAGGATTCGGTGAAGCCGACCAACCGACCGAGGACGTACGAGACGTACAGCGAAAAAGCTCGCCTGCACATCGTGCCCGACCTCGGTAACGTGCCCCTTGCCAATCTCGCCCCCCAGCACCTGCAGCAGCTGTACGCGAAGAAGCTCGAGGCCGGCCTGGCACCCGCGACGGTGAATCTGATCCACGTCGTGCTGCATCGTTCGCTGAAACAAGCGCAGCGGTCGGGTGTTGTCGGTCGGAATGTCGCCGAGGACGTCGACCCGCCAGCTCGAACGCGCCTCGACGGCACAGACAAGGCCCTCACGGCGCCGCAAATCGGGCGCCTGCTGGTCGCCATGCGGGGGCACAGGTACGAACCGCTATGGCGGATTCTGCTCGCGACAGGCCTGCGCTTTGGCGAGGCGGCTGCGCTGCGCTGGGAGGACGTGGACCTGAACGAACGAACCGTCGCAGTTCGACGGTCCTTGACCCGCGTTCCCGGCGGGTAGGCGTTTACCCCGCCCAAGACCGCACGCGGTCGTCGGATCATCCCGCTGCCGGCGGCGGCAGCCGAGACGCTACGCACTCACCAAGATCACCAGGAGCTTGTGCAGCGCGCACAGGCATCGAGCTGGGAGCCGCTCGACCTCGTGTTCCCCAATTCGCTAGGCAAGCCGTTAAGGGAGGCGCCGGTTCTGGCCGCATTTCACAAAGTCCTCGAGCAAGCAGGATTGCCCCGGCATCGCCTTCATGACCTGCGACACACGTATGCCACCCGGCTATTCGCCAACAACGCTCATGTCCGTGCGGTCCAAGAGTTGATGGGGCACAGCCGGTCTGACATGACGCTTGAGATCTACGCGAGCTCGGTGCCCGATGTGCTGCGCGACGCCGCTCATTCGCTCGAGGTCCTCTTTCAGCCGTCTAATCTCTAGTCCCCGCCTTGGGATTGGCGTCCGATGTGCTCGCGTTGGCCCGATCTGTCAGACATCCATGAATGACTGTTTCTCGCACCCTTGGATGGGTATCGGGCGGCAACTCACTGGTTACGCCCACGTGGTCCCGCAGAATCGCGCGCAGCAGTTTCTCGGCGCGATTACCCCCTGCATTGAGGCAAGCCCCAGACAGCAAAAGACCCGCGATTCCGATCTCAGAATCGCGGGTTTCTGACGGTCCATGGGACCATTCGTGCCGAAGCAGGGACTCGAACCCTGACGGGAATACTCCCACTACGCCCTGAACGTAGCGCGTCTGCCAATTCCGCCACTCCGGCCGGCGGTGCAGAGTATACGGACGTGGGTCGGCACGGGACAACCGGGGGCGGCCCGCACGGGTCGCCGCGTGGAATAGGCGGCGTACTATAGGTGTTTGAAGAACTAACAGGCCTCGCGTCACCCAGCAACGTGTGGTGGCACCGGCGCCAGCCATCCGAGGAGGATTGTCCAACGTGGGACAGCTCACACACATTACCGACGCAGTTTTTGAGGCAGAGACCAAAGGCGAGACGCCAGTCCTGGTCGATTTCTGGGCAGAGTGGTGCGGCCCGTGCCGCATGGTCGCCCCGGTGCTCGAGCAGATCGCCGTCGAGCAAGCCGGCCGGATCAAGATCGTCAAGCTGAACGTCGACGAGAACCAGCACACGCCGATGCACTTCAACGTCAGCGGCATCCCGACCATGATCCTGTTCAAGGACGGCGAGATGGTCGAGCGCATCGTGGGCTTCATGCCCAAGCCGCAGTTGATGAAGCGGCTGGAGCCTCATCTCGCGGCGGCGAGTGCGTCCGAGACGGCGCCCGCGGTCAATGGCAGCACCGCCGCCGAAGAACAACCCACGCACATCCATCGGGCCTGAGCCGCCCGCTCGGCGCGGTACCCCAGAACCACCTGGCCAGGGCCAGCCACGAGACCTCGTGGCTGGCCGTTTGGTTGTGGTGCGGTTGACACGCCGGTTCGGGCTTCGGTATAGTGGACGATGCCAATCGGGATGGTCCGTGCAACGGACGCAGAGATGTTCCGGGCGGCCACACACCAGACAACCTCACACGTTGAGTCAGAGAGAGGAGCCGACGAAGGGACAGCAGACCCAGGCCGCTAGAAGGCCCAAGTTTGTGGAGGGATCCCGAGACAGCCGCTTTGAGGCTCTCGGGTTTTTTATTGTCTCGGCGATCGGCGAGTTCGCGACGACAGGCCGGATGAGGCGCACCTGAACAAGAGCAGAGTGGAGCAGAGACACTTCTGTCGGACGCAGCCGACCGGATACAGCGAAGCACCGCTTCCGCGAGGGAGGGGTGCGAGCCGGGGAAGGCAAGGTGAGGTCCGACGAGATGAATCTGTGGAAGATACGTGCCAGAGAGTAAGAGGAAGCGCGAGGTGTGTCAGAAAAACCTCCGTGAGTGCTTAGCAACAAGCACTTGATTCCTTTTGAGGATCTTCCGAGAGGGAGGTTCCAAAAAG